>JAKQOG010000020.1 GCA_029565395.1 Candidatus Hydrogenedentota bacterium
GCCGGGGGCGCCGTCAGCGCCGCTCTTAAGCTCAGTACCACCCCACCCATATTCGCCGCCACCACCGCCACCGCCACCAAATCCACCATTCCCGCCATCGCCGCCATCACTTCCATCGCCCGGCAAACCAGGCGCCTCGGCATCTCCACCCCCCCCACCCCCGCCTCCACCTCCGCCCCCCGCGCCCTCGCCTCCAACGCCTCCATTCTCTCCGGGTGTTCCATCACCCCCATCTTCACCACCGAAGCCATAACTTCCCCAATCTCCTGCATCACCGCCCACACCGCCGATTCCTGGTAACGGGCTCCCGCCACCGCCGATACCGCCCACATCGCCACTACCATCGTTTCCATTCCCGGCGATGCCCCCTCCTCCCCCGCCACCCCCGGACGCCGTTGGCGAATCAAAGCTGCCACCGGCGCCCCCTTGTACCGAGCAATAGGCAAAAACCATATTGGACAATGTCACCTCACCCTTGTTCACAAACAACCCGCCCCCCATGCCTGCGGCCCCGCCCCCACAGCCTCCGAATACTGCACCGCCACCATCTCCGCCCTGCGCGAGGCCATGGACAATGGCAAAACCGGATAGGGTGACTTCATCGGCATCGGCGAAGAATACACGATACGTGTCTGCCCCGCTGACTGCGGCACTCCCTTCGCCAAGGATACTCAAGTTGCAAGTAATTGCCGGCAATGGACTTGTGAGGGCGCACTGTATGGGGAAATGAATCGTGTGCGTACCCCCAAGGGCATTGGCTTCCTCAATGGCCGACCGTAGCGACACGTGACCGTAAATATCACAATGAGCCACCCCGTCACCCGGATTCAGATCCGGCTCATCCGAGTTATAGTTGACCGTGAACTCAGCCCCTGCCGCGGATACGGCCCAAAGACACATCAACAGCGTGAACACATAAGCGGTTTTCACATAGTGAATCCCGATGTTATGAATACTGCCTTGAAATACATGACCGTTCATATCCCGGCCCCTCCCTTAGTGTGCCTCTCCCCTCAATAACGAAATACCCTTCCCCCATCCCTACTTTCTATTAAAGGAGTTGGGCTATTTCTGGGGCGAGGTAAATACAAATTTCACATTAATCTCTAATTTATAATTTACCAAAAAGTCCCCCGACTTTCAAGAGAAAGAAGCATTTGGATTATGTGAAATTTTCAGAGACGGGGGTGGGTTGTCCGAAATATCGATACCAAATCTCACCGATACTCCCCAGGATGGGAAAGGAGATGTAGGGATAAAGATTGATTGGGGTAAATCCCGCGGACCAGTGGTGGAAGAGGGCATCGTATACACTCGGGCGCACCGGGGGAAGCTGGCCAACGAAAATCTGGACCAGTTCTTCGATCATGCCGAGGGCGGGGACCCACCAAAGGCGTGGCCAGCAAACCACGGCCAAGACCACCATGATGCCGAAGGAGCCCAGCATGGGCCGGGTTGCCCCCGGCGCTGTTGGAGTGGTCCAAGACGCTTCCAATAGTCCCAGCGCAATTGCCACGGCAAATGCTGCGCATACTTTAACAAACGCGGTTTTTTTCATTGGCCTCCCTTCCGGTATAGTGCATACTACCAACACTTTCCGCGGATAAGACTTTGATAGAATTGTTTCAGTTTCGCATACTCATAAGGGAAAGGAACTGCATAAGGATGAGCAATACCGCCGGTCACATGCGTGTTATTCTTGGCATGGCCGGTGTTCTGTTCCTCCTTCTGATATGGCTGCCGTCCCTTGGGACCCTGGAAACGCTTTCATTGCGCGTCATCGGGGAACCGCCTATCAACGGCGAATCGTGGATGGCGGGGGTGGAGGCTCTTGGGGGTTCCTTTTCCATGCGCCTTGCCGCTACTCTTGGCATGATCATCCTGCTGTTGGGCGCAGGATCTCTTCTTTCAATGCCAAACATTGAAATCCCGTCCAGACGTGTTGGACGCAACGAAATACTGGCGTTCTTCGGAATAACCATGTTATTTGGCGCGGGGAACTTCTATATAGGCTATGCGTGGTGGGATCCCGAAGCCTTCCTCGGAATGGGGCCTTACTTCGCCCATTCTATGGTACTGCTTCTAGGGCTTGGCCTCGCTCCGCACGCGGCGGCGCGAGTGTTCGGATGCACGCCGGCATTGGCGAACCGGCATGACGGCGCGGTGAAGTTTCTCCTCCCGGTGCTTCTTACTGCGTTTGGCTACGGCCTGGTATCCTGCTTATGGCATTGCTGTTGTTTTTTTTCTTGGACGATAGTTTTTTTCTTTGTTGTGATTAAAGGCGTGCAATTATGGGCGGTGTGCCGTTTTTTTTATGGATGGGGATTGAAGATGCTAATCCAGGCGTGGGGCAAGCGCTGGGCTGCTTATGGGCTGATCTCCGTTCTCTTCGGGTTTTGCTATCCGTGGCACACCGTTGGATTCGCTGTTGCTTTCATTCTCTTTGGTTTTCTGCTCTGTGCCACAACATTCAAGGCAGACTCCTACCTGATTGGCTGGTCATTGCTGTACTTCTCATATCTTTTTCACGCAGGCCTACCCTGGCATGGCCCGGTTATTACCCAGTTTGTATTATTCCCATTGGCCCTGCTTGTGCTTGTGTTGGGTATGTGGCGGGTCATGCGCCGCAACAGAAGCAATCAGCCATCCGCACAATAGTCTCTCGTTCAGATATCCCGCATGGGCAATAATGCGGGCACATCCAATAAGTTGAGTTTCCCAAAAGATTGTTCTCTAATGGACCTTACAGATAAAGTATGCGTGGATGTTGGATTCATCGAAGGCAGGGGGTGGAAAAGGGAGAACGTTGCGTATGCTCTCATACGGGAAGGGAAGAACATGAATAGATCACACTGCATCCACACCATCCGGCAATTTTCAGGGCGCACCTGTTTTTTCAAAGCAGTGCTGGGGATGTTATTGGCCCTGGTGCCGGTAATGAGTGGTGATTCATGGGGAGAGGGGGAAATGCGGACATTTTTCATGGATGATTTCTCTGGAAACACGCTGAGCAGTTCATGGCATGCGGATTGTCCGGTCGAGTTCAGTGAGATTATCCAGTTGCCGCCTTTTTTCGGTTCGGGCGCAACCCATACGGTGCCCATCAGTGCGGATAAGTTTGAATCCTATTTTGTATGGGACCGTTTGACGTTGTGCTGCGGACTGGAAGACGTTGGCGTGGAGGGGGCGGATGTCATCCCGGACAGCCAGGACATGTGGGCGGCCCGCAACGGCGCGCCGATCATGTGGCTGGCCGCGCCCCCGGGAAGTTATGTGGCGGAAACTCAAGTGACGTTGCCCAATGTGATGAATAAACAGCTCGCGGGAATAGTGGTGTATGAGGGTCCGGATGGCGCGAACGGCAGTTTTACCTGTGGTTTGGACACATGGCCGGGCGCGGAATACATGACGGTGGCGCTGCAGCGTCTGGGCGGGGGATTCAACCGGTTTTCGCCGCAATTGGGGCCTTCTGACAAGACGGTGATGCTCCGGATGCGCCGGGACGAGACCGGCGCGACGGATACCTATACATTCTGGTATAAACGGCCCGCGGATGCAGACTGGATCTATCTCAGTGACTATTCGTATTCGGGAGCAGGTGCGCGGGTGGGGCTTTTCCTCAAGGATGGGGAAGGAACGTTTGATTACATCGTTAAAGAAGGCGTGGATTCTTTAGAAAAAAATGCGGACGGCTATATGTGGCGGGACTCGGCTAATTTTGCCTATTTCAAGATAGATCGCGATGCGACGCCCGCCATTGAACCCGCGGCAGGGTCGGTTACGATTCCATGGAATGAGATGGCCTCATTGGCGCCGGGACATTATGATGCATTGTATATCACTGATGTGACCGATTCGAATGGGCCTATCGAGTTGAGGGGGGCGGAAGTGCAGGACGGGCGCGTTATATCCGCGGCGGGGGGGAGCATCCGGTTTAGCGGACCATTGGCCGATTTGATTGGCGATGCGTTTAATGTGGAGAGCGGCAAGGAGGATGACTTGGGGCTGCGATTAATTGTGACCTTCTATATCCCGGATTTTCTTGGCGGAGGGGTGACGCAGATAACGTTTCTTTATTCCAATACAGGGTACCTGGCTCCGCTGGGCATGGAGATTAACATACCGCAAACCATTTCCAAGGGGGGATTCAAAATCCAGCGCGTGAAAATAATTATCGATCCCGATGGGGGGAAGTTCGGGGGCGGCGGGCTCATCGGATTGCCAACGCTTGGAAACACCTTCGGCGGCTGGTTGGTATTGAAGACGGATTTCAGCCAGCCGAAAATCGTCGATGTGACGCTTGTGGGGGCGGGCGAGGGGAATCTCAACATCCCCATCGGCTCTTCGGGCATGTTGCTGGACTATGTGGGCGGCATGATCGAAAACGATCTCGGCCTGAGTAATCCTCAGCACTGGCTTGCCTCTAACTTCATCGGGGAGTTCGATATTATCAGCGCCCTCTCCATGAACATTGCAGGCAATAAGGTTCCTGCATTTAAGATATCCGGCAAGGGGGTCTGGAGCGTCCATGACGGGAGCTTTGATTTCACGGGCACGGGAAAGATTGGCGGGGCCATCGAGATCATGGAAGCAAAACATCACTATAGCCCTTTGTTTAATGTCACGACCACGGGCGAGTTTGATCTGCAAATTTACCGGGGGGAAGCGGAGGTCCGCGCCTCCAAGGACGGAGTGGGCGCTTCCTTTTCGGGGTCGATGCAAATTCCCTCCTATGTACCTGTGGTCGGCGGCATGTCTCTTGCAAGCGTGGGGGCGTCGCTGGATGGTTCGGAACTGGCTGGGCGCGCGAGCCTTTCCATAGCCCATGGGGTGAAAGAAGTATGCAACGAGGTGTGCTCCTATTTCCCATGGCCGCTTGATACGATATGCAACACCGTATGCGACATGGTGCCCAATTTCTTTGATGTCCCGTTCGATTTCGTGTATGACCTCGGCACGAGTTTGTTCTCATTTTCCGTTCACACGCCATGGAAAGGGGAAGGGCAAGAGGATCTTGGTTTCACCAACTGGAAACCGATTCGGAGCATGCCTGGGAAAATCGACGGTGCATATTCATTTGAGGTTTCGGAAGACTGCCCATCGATTATCTTCCGGACGGAGTTCTCCAATACGGAAGTCAGCGCAGTGAACATGACGGTAACGACGCCTTCAGGACTTGTGTTGAATTCGGATGAAGGCGCATTTCCGGAGGGCTATGCGGAAATTGCCGGATTCAGCCGGTTCAATGGGGAGGCGCATGAGCAGGTGATCCTGCTGAATACGCCTGAAGCCGGAACTTATCAGGTGACGGTGGCGAATGTGGAAAACCTTGGTGAATTCACGGTCACGGCCCATGTTCAGGATCAAGCGCCGGGCGGAGAATTCACCCAAATTGCAGAGAATGGAATGCCAGGCCAGTATATAATTCAGTGGACGGCACACGATGATGCCGGTGTAGAACATATTAAGCTGCATCTCGACGAGGATCGTGAAGGACGGCAGGGGTATATTATTGAGACATTCGATGTCCCCCATGTCAAAAACCAATCGTTCAGTCATGTACTTGACACAACCATGCTGGAGATCCCCGCCGGCCACTATTTTATCATGCTTGAAGTGGACGATGGGATTACCACGCCCTTCAAAGTATATTCCGATGCAATGATTTTGGCGAAACCGAAAGGCTGCCCGGAACCGCCAACCGGGTTAAAATTCAAGGAGGGTGATCACAGTGTCACGTTGAGATGGGAACCCAGCGTCACGGAGGGAATCCAGGGCTATCTGATTCAATGGAGCGGCGAGCACGAGGATCCTGGCGTGTTCGGTCATCAGCAGTGGGTTCCGGTTCCCGGGGAGAAAAAACCCATGACGGAATTAAAGGATCTGACCAACAGCCTGCCATTGTTGGTATGCGTTGTTGCCGTGGGCGCCGATCACCGCCGTTCGATCCCCAGCGAGATCCTCCGTGTTACGCCACATGCGGGAAATAGCCTCCCCGTGCCACAGTTTCATTCCTTGCCGGATGAAAACGCAACCGCCGGCTATCCTTATTTCCATATGAGCCGCGTCACTTTTAGCGGGTCCGGAGCTGAGCAATGCGTTTGGTGGCTCGATGAAGCGCCGGCGGGCATGAACATTGATGGCACGAGCGGATTAATCCAATGGACACCGGCGGAAGCGCATGTGGGGCTCAATACGGTAACCGTGTCCGCGGCGCTTGTTGCCGATGGCCAAGGGGCGGTATCCAGTCAAACCTTCCGGGTATATGTCTATCCGCCGGATCAACTGCATGGTTTGCGGCCGCATCCCTTTATGTTTGAGACCCATCCCGGCCACGACACCAAGGAAGGAATCCGGTATACGTATCAACCCATGGTGGCGGGCACGGAGCATGCCAACAGCCTGCAATTCCAACTTCTGGCCGGGCCAACAGGCATGAAGATCGATGCGCGTTCCGGTTTGATCGAATGGGATGTGCCAAAAGGCGCTCAGGGCGCATGGGTGCGGTTTGCGGCGGTTATCAACGGCCAATACACCATCGAACAGGACTATTATCTCTTTGTGCTGCGCAAGGAAATGCCGCTTGATGATGATCAAGGATGCGTTGGCTGTTATTCATGCACTATCCGTGATTATCCCAATCCTCCGGGTGGCGACATGTTGATTTATGCCGGCGTGATACTGTTGCTGCTGGTCTTGGGCGCATGCTGTTCTCCATGCATAAGCCGGTATTCTGTTCATGTTTGAATCTGCCTTATGCACTATTCAGGAAGCGCGGGATTCTTGATGTTTCAGTCAGAGTCCAGCGCTTCACGGACTTTGGCGGCAAGGTCTTTCATGAAAAAAGGCTTCTGAATGAAATGCACCCCTTCTTCAAGCACGCCATGGTGGGCGATGACATCCGCCGTATACCCGGACATGAACAGGAGTTTGAGATCGGGGAAGATGGACAGCAGATCTTTGGCAAGGTCGCGTCCGTTCATCTCAGGCATGACCACATCGGTCATGAGCAAGTGTATTTCCCCCTTGTACTGGGCGGCTTGGCTCATGGCTTCGCCGGGGGTGGGGGCCGCCAGGACGGTGTACCCGTGGCGTTCAAGCATTTTGAGGGTCATTTTCAGGATGCCCGGTTCGTCTTCCACCAACAGGATGGTTTCCTTCCCGAGCAGGCTCACATCTGGTTCCACCGACTCGTCCTTCGTCACGGAAGGATTCTTGCCTGTGTATCTGGGCAGATAGATTTTGAAGGTTGTCCCATGGCCCGGTTCGCTATAGACATTGATGAAACCATCATTCTGTTTGACAATGCCATAGACCGTGGCCAAGCCTAAACCTGTGCCCTTGCCGATAACCTTGGTGGTGAAGAAAGGTTCGAATAACTTGTCCAGGGTTTCTTTGTCCATGCCGCAGCCATCATCGCTGACAGCCAGTAATACATACTCGCCGGGAACAAAACCCGGATGCTCTTCGCAATAAGCCTCATCAAAGGCAGCGGAATCCGTCTCGATAGCAACCATGCCCGTGTTCATGATGGCGTCCCGGGCATTGATACACAGATTTGCGAGAATCTGATCAATTTGGGTGGGGTCCATCTTAATCAGCCCAAGATTTCCTCCCGGACGCCAAGCAAGTTCGATATCTTCGCCAATAAGACGCTGGATCATTTTCAGCATCCCCTCGACGGTGTCATTCAGATCAAGCACCTTCGGGGTCACTGTTTGTTTGCGGGCGAACGCGAGGAGTTGCCGGGTGAGTTCCGCGGAACGCTGGGCGGCTTTCCGGATTTCCACAAGGCTGACATGAAGTGGCTGGGCTTGCTCCACCTGCTCCAGGGCCAGTTCCGTATGCCCGATAATTACACCGAGCATGTTGTTGAAGTCATGGGCAACCCCGCCGGCCAAACGCCCCACGGATTCCATTTTTTGGGCCTGTGCCAATTGCACCTGAAGTTTTTCCCGCTCCTCCTCCGCCCGCTTGCGTTCCGTGATAAAGCGGGCCTGCTGCACATTTTGGTAGGCGGAGGCTGAAAGCTGGCTGGCAAGCGTAAAAAGGACTTGGGCTACATTCTTAAACTGTTCTTGCGTCATAACGGGCACTTCACGAAACGCCTCAATAAACGCCTCTTCGTCCGCGCCAATTTCCCGGGCATAGGCGCGCATGTTCTCATCCGTTTGGGTTGCATCACGCACCTGGCCGATGAGCCAGTTGGCGATGTGGCGGCCGCCGACGGTAATGCTGGCGCCTGAGTTCCAAAGGCCGGCGCCAAGGCACAACTGGATGCTAAAGCCTTCCTGGCCCGCACAGGTGCCCACCATTGCATCAGAGTGGCGGCAATTGGCCCTTCCGATCTCCGTATTCCGGATGATTCCGGCGCAGAGGTGGCTGAAATTGCTTGGCTGCGTGATGGGCGTGCCGTCCGGATGCGTGATGAGGGAGGCAACACCGGTTGCCTGAGCGAATTCGTCTTGGAGGCGTTGGAGGTCATTCAGATTGAACAGATCTTCGATAGCAATGCCCTCTGGATCGTCCAACGGCTGGATCAAGGCCATGATACGCTTTTCAAGAGCCTCTTCCGCGCGTCTGCGCTCTGTGATGTCGCGATCAAAGGCGCATGCCATAAAATGGCCGTCAAACTCAAAATAGTTGGTTCTGACCTCCACGGGAAAGGTGTGCCCGTCTTTTGCACGATGACGGGACTCAAACGACATTTTCCCCAGGCGCCGCATCTCCGCCTTATGGTGCTCCCAATGTTCGGGCAAAAAATCCGGGTCGATGTCAAAAACCTTCATGGACAATAATTCTTTCCGGCTATACCCCATTGAGGCGCAAGCGGCATCGTTCACATAGACCATTCTCCCCTCTTCATCGACCCAGATGACGCTATCGGAGGCGCGGTCCATCGCAAACTGTGTCCGCCTAAGGGATTCACTTTCCCGTTTGCGCTGCGTGATGTCGCGCACAATCGCCAGCATCAGCGGCTTGTCATCTTGAAGGATGACACCGGTTGATATTTCCACCGGATATTCCGTCCCGTCTTTTCGCCGGTGTTTTGCCTCCAGGATGATCCTCTGCCCAGGCTGCCACTGATTCCATTGGCGGAGTATCTGGTCCGTGCCTATTCCACCCGGATGAAGGTTAAACACTGTCATCTGAAGCAGTTCGCTCCTGGAATATCCCGACTGCAGACAAGCCATCTGATTGACATCAAGAATGCGCCCTTCAAGATCATGCAGATAAATGCCTTCGAAAGACTGATCAAACAGGGACAAGTACTTTGCCCGGCTTTGCCGCAACTCCGCCTCAACACGCTTGCGCTCGGTAATGTCAACCACTGTCAAACATGCGCCTGCTGCCAGATCCTCCGGATCAAACAGGCGCACACAGAGCAGTGTTTCTATAATCGTGCCGTCTTTATGCTGAAGCCGTGTTTCTTTTACCCCTAAACCTTCCTGTGCCAACAGTTCATACAATTCCTGGCCTGTGCGGGAAAACTCCTCTTCATCGGGATAAAGAATGCGCGTGCTCTGTCCCAATAATTCCGTTTCAGAATACCCGGTGATTCTGCACAAACCGGCATTCACCTTTTGAAATTTCCGGTCTTTCAACAGGGCTACGCCCGTCAGCGTGGCGGAGAAAAGGCTTTGGAGAACCCGTTCTCTTTCCCGCAGGGCGTCCTCGGCCCGTTTGCGTTCGGTAATATCCAGGATGATGGAATGGAGCAGAAGTTTCCCGTCCACCTCGACTGCATTGCTGAAAACACCCACATCCCTAATTGAGCCATCGGCCAAACGATGCCGGAATTCAAAGTAAATCCGTTGTTGATTCCTGGCCTTTTCCATCTCCACTTTAACTTGATCGGGCGAAAGAGTGTTAATGTCTTGTATTCGCATCCTCTTTAATTGCTCTTTAGACCATCCATAAAACTTTTCCGCCGCTTCATTGGCATCGATAATGCCTCCGTCCTCCGGATCGATAAGAAGTTTGACGGCGGCGTGTTTTTGAAAAAGCTTGCGGAACTTGTCTTCACTCTTGCGCAACTCGGCCACTCTCTGATTCAGGCGGCGCTTTAAAAGAAAAGTGGATACAGCGAGGCCAAGCAACAACAACGCTAGGAACAAAGCAGCCAGTTTCAGCCACTGGAGCGTTTCCGGATCAATCCAATATTCCGATTCCAATGAAATCCACTTTTTGCGTATGCTCTCCAGATCATTTTCAGGAATTCCATCTAGTGCCTTCTGAATGGAACTATAGAGGAGAGGGTATTTCCGGCTTACGCCGATGCTCCAGGCGAAAGAAAAATCCGTGGTTCCGGCTACCCGGAGATTGGGGATGCCTTCTTTATTGATGTAATAGGCGGCAACCGCAAGATTTTCGACAAACGCGTCGATCTGTCCGAAGGACACGCTCTGCAGCCCTTCAAGCACGTTCTTCTCGGGCACTACTTCAAAATGACTTAACAAGGCCTGATCGCGCAGGTACTTTTCCGTGGCGTATCCGGAGACAACGCCGAGCCTGCGGCGCGAGAAATTATCCAGTGTGAGTCTTCCCGGAGTTGCATTGGTGGTAATAATAACAACGGGCACCGTGGCATAGGGGGTAGTGAAAATGGCATATTCTTCCCGTTCGGGGGTTCTCACGATGGTAGGGGCGATGGCGCATTCTCCTGTTTTCAGCGCACGCAGATGCGCATTCCAGTCATCCGACGGCTTTTTTATGAAGGTCACGTTCAGCAACTTTTCTACTTGGGTGATGATGTCAGCCCCCATGCCGGTAAATGTTCCCGATTCCGAGCTAAATTCAATCGGCGGAAATTCAATATTGAAAAGGAGGTTCAGTTTTTCCGGATTGTTGGCAAGCCAGGCGCGCTCTTCGGAAGTGAGGTTGACGCGGGAATCTGCTTCCGCGGTGAACGTCAAGAAGGGGGTAAGGAAACACAAGAAAACAACGCGCAAGGCAGCCCTGTGTCTTGCGGCATGGCATCGTTGTGCGTTTCCTCTGACGTTCACTGGATCATGGTCTCCGGTTCTCCCATTTCCCGGCACATGCTCTGTTTCCCAAACATTTCAGCATGACCCGTTTTCGCACGGCACCATGAGCCAAAGTATACCACAGACGCTATTCTTAAGGCACATGTTTATCGCTAAAAATGTTTCATGGCCGGCCATGAACACATGATATCTCCAGTGCGTTTGCCCGGAAAAATCCAATGGAGTGAATACATTGCCGGTGTCGCATGTAATAAGGATTAGCGCCGGTGCGGAAACGGTGATACTATGATACACTCATCTAAGCGGGCGCATGACCCGAACAAAGGAGGATTGCACATGCCGGACAAAATTTACAGAGAGGGACCTGGATTGCCCAAGGATCCTCTGGGCGTATTTGGGCGGGGAGTCATCCGTCCGCATATTCCCGCGTTGCCCCGGGGAGTGAAGCTGACCGTGGCGCTCTTATTCTTCATCGGCATCGTCTGCCTGGTGTTGATGAGCACCATTGTTGATTACGTGAAGCCGTATGAATTCGGCATAAAGCAGGTGAAAATCGGCGTCAAACGCGGCGTGCTCGAAAAAGTCTATACGCCCGGGTATTGGTTTGTAAAGCCGTTCGGCATGGAAAAGATGTTTCATTTCCCCAAGCACCTGCAAGTGCTGGACATGACGATCACGGAGAAAAGTGCCGTTGTGAGCCCCTCGCACGCCTATGATCGCGCCGTCAAAATTCAAACCTCGGACGGTTTCTTTGTCGATGTGGACGTCACCATCCTCTACCGCATCGTGGATGCGTACAAGGTCATGACCACGCTCGGCCCCGAGCAGATGTACTTGACCAACGGGATTCTCCCGAAGGCCGAGCCTATTCTCAAGCAATCACTCGGCGAATTGAACACGGAAGACTTCTACAACAGCCCATTGCGCACCGAAAAAGCAGAAATGGCGCGGACTGCCCTCGACAATGAATTGAAGCCCAAAGGCATGAAAGTCGAGCAGATACTCATCCGCTATTTCAAGTACAGCGATGAAATCCAGAAGAACATCGAAGCCAAGAAACTGCAGGATCAGCTTGTGTTCAAGAATCAGGCCGAGGCCAAGGCGAACACGGAAGAGGCCATGACCAAAAAGATCGCCCAGGAAGGCGAAATGAAGGTTAAGATCACGCTGCAGGAAGGCGAGGCCTATAAAACGGAGAAAATGGCGGAACAGGAACTTTATACGCGTAAACGCGCCGCCGAGGCCACGCTGCTTGTTAAAACCGCCGATGCCGAAGCTACACAACTTAAAAATGACGCCATGCAGGTGGCCGGTTATGACCGCAAGGTCGCCATGGAAATGGCCAAGGCATTGGATGGCCTCGAGTGTGTCGTGGTGCCCACTGGAGGAAAGGAAGGCGTTAATCCTCTCGATTTGGATGGGATGTTGCAACTCTTCGGTGTGCAACTCGATCCGGCGGGCAATTCCTCACCCCCCGCCTCCACCTCGCCACCACCACCACCACCTCCTCCGCCTGTTGTTCCTGAGTCTGTTTCAACCAACGGAGGGGCCGTACAATGAAAACGCACACACACATTCTCATTGGCTGTCTGATGGCCACATTGGTTTTGTTACCGGGGTGTGTGCCCCGGTCCACCGGCCCCACGGAAGTGGGCGTCCGCACGGTTAAGTTCAGCCTGTTCGGCAAAAAAGGTGTTGAAGACAAATACTATCCGCCCGGCTCGACCTACTTCTTTGTACCGTTTATCAATGACTGGCACACGTTTGACGTGCGGCTCAATACGCTTGAAATGAGCAGCACGGACAAGCGGGGCGACCGCATGGGAAAAGACGACCTGCTCTTCAAAACCGTGGATGGGAACGACATCAGCCTCGACATCATCGTGTCCTGGCGCATCGACCCCGCCAAGGCCCCCATGGTTCTGCAGGACGTCGCCACCAACATGACCGAACTCAAGGAGAATATCATCCGCACCGTCACGCGCAGCAAGCCCCGCGACATCTTCGGCGAACTCGAAACCGAAGATTTCTATCTCGCCGACAAGCGCAGTGAAAAAGCCGAAGAGGTAAAAGAGGCGCTTAACACAATTCTCGCTCCGCTCGGCATCATTGTCGAACGCGTCGGCACGGGCGATTACCGATTCAATCCCGAATATCAGAAGGCCATCGAGGACCGTAAAGTGGCGCAGCAGCGCGTTGAAAAAGCCAAATCAACCACGCGCGCCACCGAACAGCAGTTTGTGGCCAAAGTTGAAGAAGCCAAGGGCGATGTCGCCAAAATGAAGGCCGAAGCGGACGGTTCCTTTGAACAGGCCAAGATCAAGGCGGACGCAGCGTTCAAGCAGGAAGAAAAGCGCGCGGAAGCTATCCGCGCCGAGGGTCAGGCCGACGCCGCGGGCATCCGCAAGATGAATGAAGCCCTTGCCGGTTCCGGCGGCGAATCCGTCGTCAAACTCGCCATAGCACAGGCCATGCAAGGAAAGAAGATTATGCTCGTGCCCATGGGCGAAGGCTTTGACGTGCGCTCCACGAACATCAACGACCTGCTCAAAATGTACGGCGTCAATGCGCTTGGCGCCCCCGCCAACGCCAGCGCCAAACCACCCGAGAAACCCGCGGCAAAATAAACGAACATACTATAATGATTTAACAAAACTCGTTCCCAAGAATAGGGGTCCTTGGGAACGAGATGTTTTTAGCAACATTATTTACTGAGAGGCGACTTCGAAGTTTCCGACAATGGGCAGAATCCCCAGGCTGGTGGAGATGGTTCCAGCAAGGGTGCCGCTGAAGGTGTCCATGGCGCCGTCATCGTTCACGTCTTCGCCTTTGCCAACGATTCCCAATTTTTCACATTCGCCTTCGGTGCAGTCATCGAGGATGTTGGGAGTATTCAATTCAATCGTGCCGTCCGGCAAGAGCGCGCCGGTGAGGGTGATGGGCGGAATGGTCAGGAGTCCGGGGAGTCCGGTGGCCAAATCGCTTCCGCCCAAGGCGGCCAATGCGGCCGCCACCACATCGCTTTTTTCAGAGAGTAATCCTGCCAGGTCTTCAGGCAGGATGCAGTCAAACGACAGTGTAACCGTGCCATTCACTTGTGCATTCAACAGGGGCAACGCATCCACGTTTTGTTCCAGGGAGATTTCAATCCCACAGCCATCCACCAGCTTCATATTTTTGAATCCGACGGTGAAATCGCCTGAATAATCGCCGGTGGTGTCAAAGCGCGGCTGCAGTTCGGGGCATCCCGCCAGCAGAAGCGCGCTGAGACATAGAAATACACTGATCTTGATATGGGTATTCATTTTCGTCGTACCTTCTTTCCGGGGTTGAGTGTTCCGGCGCGCCTTTGTTCACGTTCACCTATACTACCGGCATGCTGAAGCGTTGTTACGGGGATTGGTTCCACTTTCTTTTTGAACTTGCTACAATACGGCGCATGTCGTTGATAGCATCTAACATACAAACTCGACCGTGGCTGCCGCTATGGGCGCCTGCACGGGTCACCCAGGAAATTTTAGAAGGAATTATCTGATGATTCGCGGAGGAGGTCTTGCTTGTTTTCTATTTTTATCAACCGCTTTATCGCAACCAAGTTGGGCAGGATGTGCTGATGATCTGTTTCTTCCAGACACTGGGCGGTTGCCTTTTTCATTTACATACGATGGGAAAACATATTCCGGTCAGTTTCCCGCGGCATGGGAAAAGGGATGCAGCTCGCATAAGCCAGTGGCACAACAACAAAAACAAACCTTTACATGGACGGATTCAGACACAGGCCTCACGATCAAATGCGATGTTATCTTTTATCGGGATTTTGATGCCGTTGAATGGGTGCTGCACCTGATCAACAACAGCACTAATGAAACACCCCTCCTTGAGAACATACATGTTGCCGATTTTCCATGGGACGGTGTGAGTGCAACGAATTGTGAGTTGCACTATGCGGAAGGAAGTCATGAACGCATCACGGATTTTCAGCCCCTGCAAAAATCCCTCGAAGAGAACACGCCTGCGGTATTCACCCCCTTTGGAGGACGCCCTTCGGATGGATTTCTGCCTTTTTTCAATTTAGCTTCACCTCCGCAAGGTATCGTGATCGCCTTGGGTTGGACCGGGCAATGGACGGCTTCATTTACACGGAACGGCAATCATGTCCGGGTTCAAGCAGGCCTGGAAACGGCCCACTTTAAAATGATGCCGAATGAGACCATCCGAATGCCCTCCGTATTGGTAATGCCATGGCAAGGCGATGATCGCATGGTTGGTCAAAACCGGTTCCGGCAATTGCTGCTGAAACAGTATGTGCCGCGGTATGACGATGCGCCGGTCAAGCCCTTGATGGCGGCTTCACCGCATGCGGTGGTGGGATTCGAGAAAACCACCGAAGCCAACATGATTGACGCGATTCACAACATCGCCGCACGGCGTCTTCCCGTGGATTATTTTTGGATTGATGCTGGCTGGTTCCTCTGCCCCGGCAACAATTGGGCGCGCGGCGTTGGAAATTTTCAGCCGGATACTGAACGATTTCCACATGGTTTGAAACCGGTCGCAGACGCCGCCCATGCGGCCGGTTTGAAGTTTCTGCTTTGGTTTGAGCCGGAACGCATCATGCCCGATACTTCTCTTTATAAAGAACACCCGGATTGGCTTCTGAAACCACCCTCCGAAATGCCCGACGCGATCCGGTATCAGTTTAACGACCATTTCCATCTTCTCGATCTTGCCAAACCCGAAGCGGCGAAATGGCTCACGGAGACGGTTAACAAAGCAATCACTGACACCGGCATTGATGCATATCGCAATGATTTCAACATGTATCCGTCCTTCTACTGGCGCGCCAGTGAAGCACCGGACCGGCAAGGCATCAAGGAAATCGAATACGTGCAGGCGCTCTACCGGTATTTCGATGCGCTCCGCCAGCAGCATCCGCAACTGCTCCTCGATACCTGCGCGAGTGGCGGGCGTCGCATTGATCTGGAGATGATTAAGCGGGCGCTGATTCTGACGCGGTCCGATTACCTTTGGGATCCGACCGGTCAGCAATGTCACACCTACGGGCTTGCACAATGGCTGCCCATCACAGGGATTGGTTCCGCGGATATTGACCGGTACAAATGCAGATCGGGATACGGTTCGCATTTTTCATTCGCCGTTGACTATTTTTCAAAGGACAACGCCGTGTGGGAATCAGCGCGCACGACGCTGGAGGAATGCAAAACACTTGCACCGCTTTTCCGCAAGGATTTCTATCCTCTCACACCCTATTCCACCGCTAATAACGTGTGGATGGCCTGGCAGTTCCACGATCCGGAAAAACAACAGGGCCTCATTCAGGCATTCCGCCGGCAGGACTGCCCTGACGATGCCATCACCTGCATTCTCCACGGTCTTGACCCCAAATCCATCTATGCGATCACGAATCTGGATACGCACGCCGCCCTTCGTATCGCTGGAAGCGATTTGCTGAGCAAAGGGTTCACAATTACACTCCAGCAGAAACCGGCGGCCGCACTTTTTACATATACGCGTGAGAAATGAACTGAAAAACGGCAACCGTCTGGAAATAGACGCGAAAAACGATGAGTCTGTGCGGCCTTGGGGGCAAATACACTATCTATGCGCTATTTTGATCAAGTGCCTATGATAAAGGATCTTGTATCGATCACCTGGCGATGCGGAATCCGTAGATATACGTGGCGGCTGAATTGAGGAAGCTGTAGCGGCACGCTGATCGGCAGCCCTGACCATTGTCGTTCCATCCGCCGCCCCGTGACATAAGGTACGAGCTACGCGGCGATTCGATCCATGCTTCACCATTAACCGGCGCTCCTGTATAGTCGCTATGATGATCATCCTCGCACCATTCCCAGACGTTCCCGCTCATGTCATACAACCCGAATGCATTGGGCAGCTTTAGCCCCACCACATGCGCGTACTGCTGACCGACATTAAAGGCATTGTACTGCCACCAGGCATAATTGTTGCCCACCGTGTAACTGGAATCATCGCCCCAATAGAACCTTGTCGTTGTGCCCGCCCGGCACGCATATTCCCACTCGGCTTCGGAAGGCAACCGGAATGTCATGCCCGTCAATGCGTTCAACGCCGTAACAAACGCCTGTGTGTCGTCCCACGACACATACACCGCCGGACTGTTCGGATCATTAAGCACATAAATTTGGCCCACCCAGGGAGTCGTTCCCATTACCGCCGTCCACTGAGCCTTTGTCAGTTCATATTTGCCCAGCCAGAAGCCATCGGGAATCGTCACCAGATGTTGCGGATCTTCTGAGGCGTCGCTGTGCTTTTCGCCCGGATACCGGCCCATCATAAACGTTCCTGCCGGAATCCATATCAGGTCGAGGGGCACATCCCCCGGGAGCATGACCGTTTCGCTCACAATCTCTCCCTCACCTTCCCCTTCCCCCTCTCCTTCGCCCCCGCCTTCTATTTCGCCTTCCTCTTCGCCTTCGGGCACACCTTCGAACATAACGGGGCGGAAGCCGGTGTCAAGGAATGTGGATTCTGGAACGGTGAAGTTGCGGTATGCAGATCGGCAGATGCGGCCATAATCGTGCCAAGCGCCTCCCCGTATTACCCGTTCCGCACCACGCGGAATATCCACCCACGCTGAACCATCCAGCGGTGCGCCCGTGTAATTGGCGTGCCAATCATCACCGCACCATTCCCAGACATTCCCGCTCATATCGTATAAGCCAAACGTGTTAGGCAGTTTCAAGCCCACCCTGTGCGCATACGATTCGCCGACATCACTCGTGTTGTATCCCCACCAGGCATAATCGCCGCCGGCCGTATACCCCACATCATCGCCCCAGTAAAACCGCGTTGCCTCACTCGCTCGGCATGCATACTCCCACTCCGCTTCGGAAGGCAGGCGAAACGCCCGGCCCGTGAGTCCGCTCAGCGCCGCAGTGAACGCCAGCGCATCATTCCAGGACACACGCACCGCCGAACTGCCGGGATCACCAATAACATTGGGAAATCCCAGCCAGGGCGCCGTTCCCATCACTGCTGTCCATTGCTCCTTCGTCAGTTCGTATTTGCCTATCCAGAAGTCATTTGCAATGGTCACCTCATGCTGCGGGTCTTCTTTCGCATCACTATCCTGTTCATCGGGATACCGGCCCATCATGAATGTCCCTGCCGGAATCCAGACCATTTCCAAGGGCACATCACCCGGAAGCATGATCGTTTCTTCACCTTCGCCTTCAACCTCCCCTTCCCCTTCATTCTCCCCTTCGCTTACGCCCTCCCCTTCACCCTCACCTTCATTCTCGCCTTCGTCTGGCGCCACTAAATCGTCACACAACCACGCTGGCGGATCATCGGGTGTATTCCAAGCCAGTGTTTCAAAATCGATCCCATTGGCCGAGAATTCCACACGGGCAATATCATAGGTAGGCGCAGCGCCTTCCGTTGAAATAAAATAGTCAAAGGTGAGCACAAAGGAGCCGCCCATGGTGGCACTCAATTCAAGCAGTGGCGAAATCACCACCCCCTGGACCGGCGTGCCTGTGGCATACGTACAACTGGCCGTTTCCCCAAAATACAGGTGGTTAGACGTGCTGTAGCAAGAAGTGGTACGCGACCAAAGACCGTTCCCATCTCCAAAATCATTGTCAATCGTAAAACCCTCTAACCCCGCCTCAAAATCGAAGCAATGGTGCATAAGACCCGGTGGCACATCATCATCAAGACACGATTCTCCCTCTCCTTCGCCTTCTCCTTCGGAGGCAACTTCATAGATACAGACATTATCAATGCCAAATCCTGGGAATTGATTTAGCTCTTCATCTACCGAGTCAAATTGGAAACGGACATAGATGTCGAGGGATTTCGATGGCTCAATGTTAATAACCGCGGTATGCCATGTCATTGGGATTGTTTCGCCTTCCCCTTCGATAACGCCTTCCCCTTCCCCTTCCCCTTCCCCTTCCCCTTCCCCTTCTCCTTCTCCTTCTCCTTCACCCTCACCTTCTCCCTCTCCCTCTCCCTCTCCTTCACCTACCCCCTCCCCTTCACCTTCCTCTCCAGATCCTTCTCCTTCCAGATCCGGATACTGCGGGAAAAGAGCTGGGTCAAGGGCCGCCTCCCGGTAGGATATGGTAGAATCGCCAATTGTTCTGGGGGGCAGGGAAAGGCATTCGCTTGGACGGAAATACATGTATTCCACATGATTTTCAAAGGAATCCCCATCCGCATCTCCATTAAGTGTCAACTGAGGAAGCAGAATAAAATCTTCTTTAACGATATTGGGGTCGGAAAACCCGCCATAATCGGCCAAAAGAAGGCTCAAGATTCTCACCAACATGGATACAAACCCGAAGGACCCCGTACCTTGGGCCGTTGTGGGTGAAAGTATCTGGAATTCGCCATCGCCCAACGTAACATAGCCGACGAGAATTTCAGCCAAACCAGGAATCAGCGTGGTCAACTGATGGGCATAGGGGCCGATGTTGGTTTTAAGCAATTGATTCCAGTTATGCTCCCATGCAGCCAGAACATCGGTATGGTTCAAGACGCCATTGTCGAAATCAGGAGTATTTAACACACACTGTAAGAGGCCCAGTTCATTTGCGGAATCGAGAATGCCGTTTCCATGAATTTGAACCACCGGATTGTCAGAATCCGTGATGTCCACGGAGAAGCTGCCATTTAAGTCCGCGGAACCCGGCCGCCACAAGTTAATGAAATGCCGAACGCCCGGACTGGCGCTATCGAATAATGGATTGTTGACCACATACGAAAACGCAAGGCAAAAATTTACAATAATGGGCCCCGTCTCCATTTCGCCATCCCGCTCACCTTCCCCTTCAACCATCCCTTCCCCTTCACCTATGCCTTCGCCTTCACCTTCCGCTATACCTTCGCCTTCCCCTTCACCCTCCCCCATTCCCTCCTCATCCCCTTCACTTTCACCTTCACAGGACTCGTGAGAGCCAGGTCCTGGCGCAAAACCATCTTCCGATGCACAGTCCGTGTGGTAACCGTCAGAGTTGAAGAACTGAATGATACGCAGAAGTTCAGAAAGGTTGATAAACCAGTCTTGCGGCATATAATCGCTGTTGTGAGGTGTGCATTCGTGGTTCCCGGGACCAGGGGTGTAGCCGTCCTCCGTTCCACCTTGGCAGCAGAAACCATCCGAGTTGAAAAACTGAATTACCCGGAGTAATTCGCTCAGGTTAATCTCGAAGTCCGCCGTGGTGTCTGCGGAATGAATCTGTGCGGCGGCCCACGGTGTCAACCAAAGGGTGAAGGCGGCAAGTAGAAGCGCTTTTTGTACTGCCCGAACTATAAACATGGAGACACCCCTCCACTTGGTTTCTGCGTACCGTTGAATTTTTTGCCTCGTTTGTTTACTGCAACCTGCTTGCAGCCATCTTACGTGAGGGATAGCGGAAAATCAAGCGATTTTCCGCCAAAATGCCCTATTTTCGTTTATAGAAATTACCTAACGTTTATTGGGTGTGCAACTGCAGTTAGTTCTTTTCCCGCCGCGCATATAAAACAATCGCGTCGTCGAAACCAGGAGGACGCTTCCAGTGTTGTTCACCCGCCGATACCCACACGCGAGGCCGGGTGAGGCTTTTTCCCGTCGCCGGATCAAACCATTTCAATGAATAGAAGCCCGTTTTCATGGATTTCAATCCAAGCGTTTTGGATGGACCAGGAGCATAGGCAATATAACTTCCGCCGGGCGCGGCAAGAACATACTGCGTTCCCGCAGCGCGCAATTCATCGTGCGGCGCCATTTCATTTATGTTGGCGGACTCAAAAAAGCGCACCAGATTCCCACAGGTATTCAGATCGCCGATAGACGGTGCATCAGGTGTGTCAAAACTCCAATCCAATGCCATGACATACGATCCGGCCATGGCGCACGCCCAAAATTTCTCACGGGCGGCGGCGCCGAATCCGAAGCCCGCCGCTTCAGCCATGGTGAGGGTATACCGGCCACTTGCGTCGCGCCATGCCTCCACCATCCCTTCATGCAAAGCGGAGGCGTCACGTTTATTGTATTGCACGGCAAACTGGCCGATATTGGCGTCGTCCGCAAATTCGTCGAATGACAACGACTCATTTTTATGCACCGCGATTACATGGCGGTGTTTGTCCGCCCCGCAAATTACCGAGGCAATATTGCGGACACGCACCGCGCTGAAAGCTTCCCCATATTCTTCCGCCACACACCATATCCAATGGCGATGGTGCTCGAACCGCAGAACCATCTGTTCGAGAAATGCCTTTTCTTCCGGACCAACAACATCTCCAGTGGGCCAGATGCTGGCATTATCATCATAGAAAATGAAGAAGACCGTGATCCCATTGCCGTCCAATTCCTTGAACCATGTTTCCCATTGCTGAAGAATGTTTTCGTCCACACCTTTATTTGGATCACTGTCAATAAATGGATTGTGTGTCGCATCACCGTCTCCCCCATGCGACCGAATGGCTTCCAGGTAAATACTATTGGCCCCGGTTCCTTTCATCTTCCCGATAATGGCTTTTTGATCGCCATCGCGTGTGCCATCGGAATTGCGCGTTCCTCGATACAAAAAACCTTCGGGGTCGCCCGGCCCGCACATGAAAAAGGGATCAAGGTTGCCGTCAAGGTTGCGATCCTCATTATGCACCAGCCATGCGGGATTCCTTGGGTCCGCCATGATCTGCCCCGCCATGGGCTGGGCGATTACAGCCTCGCGCACCAGGCGAAACGCCATGTTCAGCGGTTCAGGTTCTTCCTTCATGTCGCCGAGCGCCGTATCGTTCCAAGAAAAAACAATATCCAGACTCGGGAGTACAGCCATACCGCGCATGCCATTGTGATGCCCAAGCGCTGCGTATACATCAAGCGGCGCATCCGGCCAATGACGCTGGCCATGACGGTTGACGCCATTTATCCACCAAAGCCAGCTATAGCTGCCCTTGTGGTCGCATTGATTGTCCGG
Source organism: Candidatus Hydrogenedentota bacterium (assembly GCA_029565395.1). Taxonomy (GTDB): domain Bacteria; phylum Hydrogenedentota; class Hydrogenedentia; order Hydrogenedentales; family CAILVY01; genus CAILVY01. The sequence continues at coordinate 21,965 of JAKQOG010000020.1, forward strand.
TATGCGCTGCGATCCCAGTGTGCGTTGCCCAGGGCACATTTCTGCTTCGATCGCCTGGGTTCGAGGGAAAATGCCAGGCAAAGGTTCCGAGGTACAGCGCCGCACATTCTCTTTAGAAAGGAGCCGCCTGTTTTTCCACCACCCTTCATGGAGAAAAAGATACCCAAACCGGCAGAAATCCCGCGGTGAAACGGCCAAACGGCCCGGACGGTTATCCTCGCCGAATGCACAGAATGTGGGATTGTCCTCGCATTGGAGGACATCGGTTAGCAGTGGATGAAGCACCGTGTTGTCCATCGTACCGTACGTGGCATGGTACACATCAAGAAACAGCGCATCCACGAACAGTGCCATCTGCCAATCGTTGTAATCGAAGGCCGCTCCCGGCTTTTCGCTGACGCCATAACACGAGGTTTGCGTGGCCAAGTGACGAAAACATATACCCCGATCTTTGAAACCGAGTCCTGCATTCAGGCTTTCCAAACAAGGAGCATAGTTGCTCACGCTCGTGTCAAGACTCGCCAATCGCCCTTCTTCGATTGCCTTATGAAGGAAGAATGAATACCATGGCTTTACCGCCGAAGCGACATCGCCTCTTTCCGTGTAGTCACCCCAGGTATAGACCAGTCGTCCGTGACGGATGAGGCATCCGCGCCCTTGCATATAGTCACGAAGCTGATCGAGTACTCTCACATCTAAACCGGCTTCATTGGGCAGCATGGTCTGCCAATGTGTTCCGGGGAAAATTTCATGTTGGCACGATATTGATATAAGAAATAAGGGAATAATAAGAACAAAATATGCTTTTGAAACGTTCATTGTCCGTTCGCAGTTCTCAGTCCACTGCCTTTCTCATTTTGACTTGACAAAACGTTAAGCTCCACCGCATGCGCAATTCAAGCCATTGGCAATCACTTGAATTCGATACCAAAAAGTTGGGCACGGTCCATGTGGAAGCGGAGGATGACCGCTTCCCCTTGCACAAAGCCAAGATCCGGCTCTCCTTTCCATGTTACAGTGGACCCAAAACGATCCCCTTGGATTGGGTCGCAATCGTTAAACGATCGTCCGGGGATTATTTCTTCATACGGTTGATTTGGGCGCACTTTAGGCTGGTCGACGAGTTTCACAACTTCGACCTGGATGCCACCCGCCCGTTTGGTCAGTGCGTTGATCCGCAGTGTGCGCCCTGGGGGAAGAACAGCTATTGTAGCAAACTCTCCAACCTCTTTTGCCTCTACGGCAACAACACGCCCTTTGGGCCAGATGGCGTACCCTGTATGAACTTCCATTGTTCCTCGGGGATATTTGTGGGGGAGGTTATAGCCCTTGTATGGCAGTGCGAAATCGCCATTGGGCAATTCAATCAGGTAGGGGGCGGAAAAGATGCATCCACCATCCCATTGGCCGAATGCAGCGGTTTCCAGCAACCGTGGGCCGGGCACGCGGGACCATAACTTGCCATCGTGGCTGGACCACAATCCGATACTGCACGTGTCATCGCGGGTATCCCAGATGGTGGGAAACATCAGATGTTGATCCGGCGCACCGGGAAATGTGCTCCAGATACTGGTGTAGAAGACTTCGGAAGGGGAGACGTCCGAAGGGGTGGGCACTATTACATTTTCCGATAATGGAAAATCACTGAAGGTGCTGCTTTCCATGCGCCCAATAGCGCGGCGCCCCGACCCGCATTCTTCCCCCAGCCAGGTCCGGGTCTGGGGATTGCCTTCCCACCCTTCCGAACGCTGCCCTACAAACCAGTTGCGTGTATAGACAACGTATTTTTTCAAACGTTTGTCGTAATACGCCGTCTCTATCCCGTCGGAATGCTCGATGGTAAACAGTTCCGGCAGTTCTTTCCAATGGATGCCGTCTGGGGAAACGGATCCTGCGAGCGCGCGGAATTTCCTGGGATCACGCCAGTAGCCTTTGACCGCGCGTGCGTCCCACTTGTCCGGGTGCTTCTCCACAAACGCCTTAAATTCTTCAAAGCTGACCGTTGGCCCGCGAACACTCTTATACCGTTCTTCCGGCGGTGAAATGGGATCAATGAAAACAGAACCTTCGGGGCCCGGATCGAGAAGGTTGTTGTCCCGGTTTCCCTCGAATTCCCGCAACCCCAAAACCGGCCGCACCCAATCCATGCCATTGTCCGATTCAAAATAGCATTCTCCGCCCGGAATGCATTTTCCCCATGCCCGGTATTTATCTCCATCTTTCAAGACGGTTCTTAGGAGGATGGACTCCTTTTCCCAGGGCTTTTCCGGTTTCAAGATCGGTCCCACGCGTTGGGCGGGTTGAGTGACGATCTCGATGCCAAAGGGCGATGACGGGCGGCTGAGTTGTGCATCCCACGGACCGAGGGTTGGCTGTTCAGCCCCTTCTTCAATCGTGTTGACCAGATCGCCTTTTTTATTTAGCCAATTCAGGTTTCCCGGACGGATGAAATACCAATTGGTAAAATAGATCCGGTTGCCTTCCAGAGGGTAGGGCTCGCCCGAGATGACTTTATCAGTCATGGCCTTTGTAATGAAGGCTTCCATCGCTTCCGGTTCAGCGGTTTGTGCGGATAACGCGCAAAGAACAGCCATTCCTGCCACAACCCCAAAACACATGCATGCATGCGGACGGCAATATACGACGTGGCGTTCCATAATCTTCTCCTTAGCGGATGCGGGCCATTGTGCTACCAGTTGGTGTAGCTCCCATCAGGACGCTGCAAATGCGGGTGCTCATGCATTTTCATGGGATACTTGGCGGCGGCATTCTCGTCAAACTCAACGCCCAGTCCCGGTTTCGTGGGCAGCACATAGTACGGGCCACGCCGTTCGACGGTGATCGGGAACACGTCGGAACCGCCTTCATTGAAAGCGGGCACCACTTCGACCCACGTTAAGTTATTCACAGATGCGGCATAATGAATGGTGGCCGCCGTGCACACGGGGCCAATGGGATTATGCGGCATCATGTCAATGTAATGGGCTTCGCACCAGCCTGAAACCTTCTTGGCCTCCGTAAGTCCTCCGATGCAGCAGATATCCACCCGGGCAAAGTTCGTTAGACCGCGCTCGATGTAGGGCAATGCAGCCCATTTGCTGGGCCATTCCTCGCCAATTGCGAAAGGCACATCCGTCATCGTGCGCAATGCTGCATACGCATCGGAATTTTCGTTGCGGATGGGTTCTTCCAGGAATGCGAGGCTGCCGCGCGGAACCATCTGACAAAACTGCGCCGCTTCTGCCACGGACAGACGATGGTGGTAGTCGATTCCGAGCGCAATGCGCTTGTCCGTGGCGTGATAGATCTCCGTGAACCGCTCCGCCGTCGCGGCCATGGATTCGCGCACATCGAAAACATTGGTGATGTCCTCTTTGGCGACGTCCGTACGCAAGGCGCGGGGAACGATACGATCCGCAGGGGAGAATCGGACAGCGGGCCACCCCCCTTCGACGGCTTCCTGGACACGTTCGGTGCAGGCCGGGTCGCTCAAGCTTCCCACGGTCCGGAATCCAAACACTTTATCCCTGCAGGCGCCGCCGAGAAGCTGGCACACGGGAACTTTTAATGCTTTGCCCACGATATCGTACAGGGCCATGTCGATGGCGGAGATGGTTCCCGTAATAATGCGCCCGCCCTCGTAATATGCGCTGCGGTAGAGGATCTGCCAGATATGGTCGATGCGCATCGGGTCCATGCCTATCAGGAATTCACGAAAATGCTTTAAGACGCCTTCCTGGCCGTATTCACGTGTTGAACACCCTGCTTCGCCCACGCCGTAAATGCCCGAATCCGTCTCAATCTTAATAATGTGCAGATCGCGGGGGTGGGACATTACAAAACTCTTGATCTCGGTGATTTTCATGATTTGTCTACTCCCTGCAACAGGTGTTGATAAATGCTTCGATTCTATCGAATCCTTCTTCCAAAGCATCCCGGCCGACCGCAAAGGATATCCGGATATGGCTTGGTGCGCCGAACCCAACGCCGGAGACGACGCTTACACCGGCCGTATCGCGCAAGATCTCCACGAGAACATTGGCATCGCTGATGGTCTTGCCCTGAACAGACAGGTGTAACAAGCCGCCAATATTCACAAAACAATAGAAGGTGCCTTGGGGCGGGATGGTGGATAAAGAGGGAATCCGCCCAATCCGCTCCAGCACCAATGCGCGGCGTTCCGCATATGCGTTTGTCATTTCAGCAATGTGAGACTGATCCCCGGTGAGCGCGGCAAGGGCCGCCCGCTGTGATATGGCCGAGGGAGCCGAGGTAGTGACGGATTGGATGGAAGTCACACGGTCTGCGAGCGCTTGAGGCAGCGCGGCGTACCCGATGCGCCAGCCCGTCATGGCGTGGGTTTTTGAGACGCTGTTGATCGTTGCCGTACGCGCAGCGATCTCTGGATGGAGGCTGGCGATGGAAACATGTTCCGCGCCGTCGAACACCATCTTCTCATAGACCTCGTCCGAAAGCACGGTCAGATCGTGTTCAACCGCCATGTGTGCCAGTTCTTCCAGCAAGAATCGCGGGTATACCGCCCCCGTCGGATTATTGGGCGAGTTGAGAATGAGCAGACGGGTTTTTGAAGTGATGGCCGCCCGTACCTCGGCTGGGTCGGGGATATAGTGGTTTTCCTCGCGGGCGGTCACGAAGACAGGGGTTCCCCCGCAGAGCTTTACTTGTTCAGGATAGGCAAACCAGTACGGTGTGATCATCACGGCTTCATCCCCCGGACGTATCATGGCGCGTACCGCATTATCCACGGCATGCTTGCCACCGCATGAGACCACGATCTGCTGAGGCGGCACATTAACGCCATTTTCCCCGGCCAGTTTTCGTGCGATGGCAGAGCGTAATTCAGGAATACCGGGCTGTGGCGTGTATTTGGTGAAATTTTCCTCAATGGCGGCGTGGGCGGCATCCTTGATATAGCGGGGCGTATGAAAGTCGGGCTCGCCTTTTCCTATATCAACAATGGGCACTGTTTTGGGCATATCTTTTATCCTCGATTATTTCCGTGCCACACAAACGCTAAAGACATTCGGCATCTTTACTGTAAAAATTGAAACGAGTATATCTTACAGCCCCGGCCCTCAAAATGCAGCCGGACGGGCTTTTCGGCAAGAGGACTCACGTCTGAATTCCCATCGCGCCATTCGACTGTTTTTTCCAGATAGTCGCCGTTGACATAGTGCGCATCGGCCAGTCCGTACCCGGCGATTTCCTTCCCTTCCTTATCCAGGATCGCCACACGCGCTTGGCCCGAGGCGGACGTATTGATATTCACGGCAAGTCGGTTGCCGGAAAAGGTAAATGGTTTTGTTACCGCCGTTCCGCCTTCATAGTCAAAATCCAGCGACATAAATCCATCAATGCGCTGCCGGACACGGAATACTCCGCCGAGGTCGCGGCCACCGTTGCCCTTCCGCACCTGGGTGTCGCCGTGGGTGAAGGTATAGCCCATGAAATATTGATAGAGCCAGTCTTTCTCGTACGCAATCCCCGGAATCATCATCGCCACTTTTATGTCCAAACCGTCATACTTGCCGAGAGGAATGTAGGGCGTGCGATGCCGCGTCCATGTTTCCCCATCGCAACTGGTGGCCAGTTGGGTTTCAATGGTTCCATCGTTTGTTTTTCCGCCTTTTGCAAGCGTCGGAGCATTGAGATAGGCACGATCCGCCGGCTCGTTATAGTGGTAATACGGGGTTGGAAATCCCAAATAGGCATTTCGCGCCAAGGCGTATTTCTGACAGGCATTCGTATACAAATCCAAACCGGGAGGGTCGTGTTCATCGCGCGCCATCACCACCGGGATCGTCTCCGGCCATGGCTGGTCCATAGTGTTCGTCTCGACACATCCTGTTGCGCGCAGGCCGTTGGATACAACCCGGGGGTAATGAAAATATTTTTGTGAATCCGCATCCCAAAAGGATGAAATCTGGCTGTCTGAATGCAATGGGGATATCAGAATTTCCTTCATGGTGAAATGTATGCCGTCCGGCGAAGTGAACAGGCGTGTTTTGAGTTCGGGATGGCTGGACAAGAAGGCATACCGGTGTTCAGAGGATGCCTTTGGGTCGATAATCACCGTGCCTTCCCGCTGCTCCAAAAGGACGATATTGTTTTCCTTGGTGCCATTCCACTCGACGGCGCCCAAGTTTGGCTTTTCCCAATTCCGTCCATCTTTCGACGTGGCGAGGGCAAGGCAGAACCCCGGCGGCGCGTCCAGGTTGATGGGAACATAGTAGAGCCTGTATTCATGTGCATTGGGATCAAAAAATACGTTACCGTAACTCGTAATGCCGCCTTTTTCCCATGGCTTGTCCGCAATGAGCACCAGAGCATCGAAGGCCGGAGGATTTACCGTCAACGTGGCATTTTGACTCGACTCAATAAAGGATGCGTCCAGGAAAAGGAAACGATCTCCACCCACTATGGCTGGTTTCTCCGCGGCGGCCCATCCCATGACCAGCATAGCCAAGATGCATCGTTTGAAAATCATCGTTACCGGCCTTTCTGTTATTCCCAAACATCCCCCGGGCGTTCCATGATGCTGCGCCATCGCCATGCGAGTCTTTCCTCCGAGGGTCTGGGTTCCACGACACTCACTGCATACGATACCCCCACTATGACCACAAACGCGACACACGAGGTCCATCCATACCCCAAGGTGGTGTGGAACGCCCAGTAATACGTTGCCGCGAAACCGCAAATGGCGCCCAGGCACACTCCCAGGCTGCCCACCCGCCGCGAGAACATGCCGAGCAGGAAAATGGGAATGATCAGGCCTGCAAAACTGCCAACCATCTTGTTGAAGAGGGAGAACAGACTCTCGTTGGCATGCAAATAGTGAATCAGGCAGGCAAACAGTGTGACACATAACCCCAAGCCCAAGGCACAGAACCGTGAAAACCGCACCTGCCCGCGCTGAACCTGTTCGGAAACGTGTTCATCCGCGGAAATCTGGCCGTGAAACAGGCGCAGATAGAAGTCGGAAAAAATCGCCGCGGAGGTGGCTGTAATGCCTGAACTTACACTGGATTGGGCGGCGGCATAGATGGCTGCTATGACCAAGCCTTTCATAATGACCGGCAAATGGCAATGGATGAAATAGGGAAACATGTATTCGTATTTCGTGCCTTCGGGGAGCGGATTCAACTTGAAATAGGCAAACAAACCCATTCCCAGCAGGATGAACAGAAGCGAATAGATGACATACGCAAGGGAATTCAAAATAAAGCCGTTCTTGCTGTCTTGAAGACTTCTGGCTGTAAGGTAGCGCTGGACCATGACCTGATCCGCGCCATACGAAGTCAGTTTGGAGATTGTTCCAACAAAAATAACGGACCAGAACGTGAGATTCGCGTGGAAGTAAAGGCTGAGTTTACTCCAGAGCCCCGGAGCATCCGCCATGCCGGGGATTTTCGCGGTGAAGTACATGAACCCCGCCTCCCGCGAGACCCCCCAGACCTGGCTGAATCCACCGGGGATCTGATGAATCACAAGCACCGTCGCAAGGATTAACCCGGCAAACATGACGAATGCCTGGGCGACATCCGTCCAGATAGCCCCGCGCACCCCGCCAAGAGTCGTGTATGCGGTGGTAATCAAGCCCAGCGCCGCAACCGTGATAAACAGATCCCACCCCATCACAACGTTGAGTACATAGGCGGGCAGGTACAGGGTCGTGCCCATCCAGGCGATGCGCCAGAGAATAAAAATCAGAGTGACCGTGATGCGTACGCGGACATCGAAGCGGTGCTCTAGATACTCATAGCAGTTGTAGAGCCGCAGGCGCTGATAGAAAGGCAGGAAACACTTGAAAATGAAGGGAAACGAGATGAACACGGGAAGGATCATCACCAAATTCATAAATCCGAATTCGATGATTTGTGCCGGGCCGATGACATAATCGATTGCACTGTTAAGCGTGCCCAATAGCGAGAGGCCTATGGCAAACCAGCCCACTTCGCGGCTTGCCAACAGATATTCGGAAGCGGATTTCTGACGGCGGGTAAAATAGGATCCCACGCCGATCATGGCGGTCATGTACGTGGCAATTATGAAAATGTCGATCCATTGATACATGACGCCTTGCATCAGTCCTCCCGGCGATTAGCCCAAGCTCCCGGCAGCAGCGGTATTATAGGGTGTGTTGCTTGCGGAAGTCCACGGAAACAAAAAATACTTCCAACTGGATTGCCGCATGTTGAACCGGGGCATGGGAACGTTCCGGCGCTACTTAGTTCAATTTTCTTGTCAAACGATGTAGAATTAATCAAACCTGTGTGTGACGGGTGATGCTCTCCCAAAATTTTTGTGACTGTTAAACACAACTCGATAGAAAGAGTGAACACATGAAACACGTATCATTATGGATGATGGGATGTATGGCCGTTCTTGGACTGGCGGCGCAGGCGGCGCCGGAAACAGGCGCTAGGACGGGTGTGACGATCTATGTGTCTGCGCTGGGCGATAATTCGGATGGATCTTCGTGGGAGAAAGCATATCACACGATCCAGGCCGGATTGTCGGCGGTGCCTGATGATAAAGGCGGACATCGCGTAGTGCTCCGGCCCGGCACGTATGCTGAGGCCAATCTTGATCCAGCGTTCAAGGGCGCTCCCGGCGCATATAACACGCTGATCGGCGATTTTGACGGCAGTTTGGGTTCCGGGGCCAAGGGTTGGGCCGTCATCGACAGTGGCGCGCCGGAAGTGATTGTGCGGACCAATCCCAACAGCGGCGGCGGAAATCCGGGCTGGATGTTGCTCAACGAGGGCGATCCCAAGAAAGAATGGGGACTCAAAAGCATCGACTGGTGGGGTACGGGGCGCTGTTCGCCTTCTAAGTCGTGCATTCTCTGGGATCGCTGGGAGTTTAAAAACCTGTATACCACCGGCGCGGAAGGCGCAGGCTGGGATCTCACGGTCGACAAAGGATCAGAATTCACCACGGTCACAGAGCATTGCGTTGCCATCGGCCGTTTTTCCGGGCTCTGCGTGGGCGCATTCGTGGGCCGGCGCGATGAGCCTGTCGTGATCCGCGACTGCTTTTCCATGTGTATGGATTGGTGGGGGGATGCGGCGGGCATCTATATTCGCGCGGAGAATCCCAAACCGAACGATTACCCTGACGTCGTCATCGAGAACTGCACGCTCGTGGGTCCCGATAATGCGCTACAAGTAGGCAATCCGGGATTCGAGGGTTACACGCGCGTCCAAATCAAGGACAGCCGCCTCTTCTCACTGAATTTCTCACAACCGCATGGACAGCCCTCAACGGGTGTCATCTATCACACGCTGGACGGCAAATTATTGCATGTGGACTTGGAGAATTGCCTCCTATCCGGTTACAAGATTTTCGGTAGCGGCGGTAAACAGTTCGGCGCGGGGGAACGTCCGGAAGGCGGCCCGATTTCCTACACGCTCAAGGGCAATGTCCGGGCCTATGTGCATTTCACGCAATCCGTGCCCGAAGGCATGGAACGGCTCCGCTTCTGGCCTGTCGCTGACTTCGAATACATGCTTCCGCCGGAATTCCATAACCCAAAACCGTAAGGTTCGAGAAAACAATCTTCGCTTTTCTTTGATTCTTTCTTTTCTCGCGAAAAGAAAGAATTTTAATTCAAGAGAAACAGCCGGGTTTCGCCCAGCGCCAGATCCAAGTCCAATTGGTTCACTTCCTGAGACACGACAGTGTTATCAAGAGCATTAACTACAGTGAACGATTTTGGAAACACAATATGTTTTTCCCCGGCGCTGGTGGCGGTAAGGCTGAAGAAGTGTCCATCGGTTAATACCACATCATCGCTGTCGCTATACACATGGACGTTGGATACTTTCAGGATATTACGTAGCAGTTTTGCGGGGCAGTGCAATGCGCCGGCATACACACGCAGGCCTTCGGGTGTTTGTTTGGCGGCCACAGCAGCGCCTCCGGATGGATACTGCGCTATAATCTCTGCGTCTGAATCGTCCACCGTCCACAACGGGTCGAGCATTGTCTCGTTTCTAAAGGGTGCTTCCAGCCCTGCCGCAAGCCCCTCAGACGATTTCACCGGTGTGACCTTGCCGATTTCCGGTGTACCCCGCTTAAGCTGCAAACCGGTCATTTGAGAGATGTTTTCGTCGCGGGCCGTATCATTTAAAAAACCTCCGCCATAGAACCAGACCGCAGTTTTTCCACGGGTGGCCTGCAACACTACTTCGCGTTGCTTTGTATCCAACCGAAAACAATTCGCGAAGAAATACACGTTCGCCGGAGGAACATTGCCCGCCACCAAATCGCTCAACAGATAGATGTTGAACGGTGCGCCCATGCGGAAGCATTGGCTGCGCATTTCATATACCAATGGACTATGCAATGGCTGGGCACAGGCCGTATAGTTTGGACTGTCCTCGTCCACAATCAGCGCCACGTCCGGCTGCCACTGAGACGGCTCAGGCAGATGTTCCTGATAGAAATTTTGCAGACGGCCAATGTTGTCCCAGAGATCTTTTCCGTTGAGCCAACCGATCCCGCCCAGATCCATATACCACGCCGCCAGACGCCGTGGCCAAAGCTGTGCAAAATTGCGCTGATGCACCCAGTACGTTCCCTGCGGCGAATCCACACGTCCAAAACCTGAGTCGGGAGGCGTCAGATAGGTGCGCGTATCATCTTCATTCAACCATACTTTCCCATGATAGCGAACACTGTCCACCGCGCTCATGAACATGCCCGCCCCCCCTAGTTCGCGATCAAGATAGGAAATCGGCGAGCAGAGGATGTCCACATCCGGACAATGCAGCATGCGGGACATCGCAAGGTGGCCGCTGTTTTGCGGCCCCATGGGGATTCCGTGCATATCGAATAAATATCCATAGAAGAAACACGTCAATTTCTTCCCATGAGTCTCCTCTTTGATGACACGCGCCATCATCTCCAACGGCTCTTCCATTGCAATGTGCTTGTAATGGAAATAGTCGATGACTGGACGCTCCGCCAACGGGTCGCGAAAAAGCCCAAGCTTGGTGGAACGCTGCTGGTCGGCGGAGGGAACCTGAACGGTCTCGAATGTAATCTCCGGCATATCCCAGACTTGCCGCAATGCCTCGACGGTGCCGTACTGCTTTTGTATCCACTTGCGGAATCCCGCGTTCATCGCCGGGGAGAAATCGGACAGACGCGGCTCCCAGGATCGTTCGTAGAACCATTCGCCGGTGTGCTGGCCGCAAGGATGGTAGCCAAGCATGTGATCGCCGTATTTCGATTCGCAATGCTTAACAAGCGCCCGCAAATGCACTTGCATTTCCTCGCGCCATGCGTCCGAAGCCACAGACATGGAAACCGTCTGGCCATCATCGAAGAGCAAGCGATCATCGGGATGCTGCTTCAGCCACCACTCGGGCGGCGCCATGCCAAAACGCGGGAGCAGCAACGCCTTTGGATCTTCCCGAAGCGTGGTTTCGATGCAGCGGTCTACTTCGCCAAAGCTGGGTTCTTTGCCCGGTTCCGGCCATGGCATCCCTATACCGAAGCTGTAAATATGCACGCCCGCATCACGCGCCAGACGTACTTGTTGGACATACGGCGTACCCGGCGCGGACTCCGCCGGGTAGATGGTCCACGGCTCGTTGATGTGCAACATCATGAAGTCCACGGTGCGTGGCTTGTCCGCCTTCATCCAAAGCGTATAGGTATATTTCTGCATGGCCTTGACGCTGTACCCGGTTTGATACCAGTGCATATGCATGTGATTAGTGCCCGCAGCCTGGATGTCTACCCGCAAACTCTGCTTGCCACTAACTTTCGTGATAGTGTCAAGTGTCCATGTTCCTTCCGCTCCGGCGGTCTTGAAGAAATTCCAATTGCGCTCGACATCCTCACGGGTGCCTTCGAAATCGCCATTGCGCGCCCAATTCACGCTTGGCGTGTTTGTCTTCTCCCCGGGATACACCTGGATGTTGTCCACCCACACAATGCCTGGACCCTCGCCGCCCATGCGGAAATGAATGCCGCTCGCGCCATTTGTATCTTCCAGCGCCACCACCGTAATGCTGAATTCCTGCCATTCCGTCGTCAGGTTCACCACCGTCGGCCCGCTGATTCCGGATTCCCAGCCAAAGAACGTGAGCGGACTGATAGGTTTGTCATCCACGTGGATCATCGGAGAGCCGTTATAGGGCTTGACCGCCGCTTCCAGGGCAAGAACTGGGGTAGAGAAAGACAGAATTCCTCCCAGATAAAGTAAGAACATGATCACAAAGGTTCGTATACTCATTGAAAGGCGCCATATTCTCTTCATCATCCGCTTCATCCCGCATGTTATTAATAAAACAAATGCTATATGGGAGGGCGAAGCTCCCGCTAAGCCGTAGAACAAAACAGTCAAATACCAAGTTCTTAAATGACAAGTATGAATCTTATTTTCACGGCGCGGCGGAAGTCCTCCTGCGGCGGATAAACCTCGCCCTCCCAACTTTAAATTTTCTCTGCGAATCAGCAACAGCTTGTCATCTGCCTAAAACCTCTTGTCATTGTGCCCGCTACGGTGGTGTGTCTGCAAGATCTGATATTCATATTCAGTCTCGCTGGTTTTTGACAGAGATCGCCCTTCACGGCTACTATCGAACGGCATTGTACAGGCTTAAAGATTCAATCCATATTTTAGGAGTGAACGTCCATGAGAATTTCTTTAAAAGGTATCCTTTCGGTTGTGTTGATGCTGATCATGGCAAATGTTTTAGCAGCAGAAAGCATGACTCCAATCGGCTTGAGCGATATCAAGGTCGCAGGCGAGATTGGACGGCGGATTGACCTCACCATCAACAATAATTTACTCGCGCTTGACACCGAAAACGCCTTCCTTGTTCCATTTCGCCAGCGCAACCAGGAATCGGGGTATATTGGCTTGGGCAAACTCATCGATGCCACCGTAAAATTCGCGGCATACAGCAAGAACGAAAAAGTGCTGGCGCTAAAAAAGCATCTCGTTGGGGAAGCAATCAAAACGCAGGAACCGGATGGATATATTGGCATTCTGATTCCCAAAAGCCGTTTGTGGGGTGTGTACGACATCCACGAAATGTCCTATCTGGTGTTGGGATTGACCAACGACTATAAATATTTTGGCGAGGAGGCGTCTCTGGCGGCGGCAAAGAAATTGGCCGATTTCATCATTACCACGTGGTCGGCGGAGCCTTCGCGGATTCCAGGAGGCACGGGACAGCGCGCTAACATGTATGGCGTCACCACAGGGCTGGATGGGGCACTGTTAACGCTCTACGAACAAACAAAAGACCAGAAATACCGGGACTTTTGCGTCAACTCCGCGCAATACAAGCTGGCGAACTGGAATTCGGCCATCAAAATGGACGAACCGGGTAAACCCTATAACATGGATGACGAACGGCATGCGTATATCTTCATGTGCCTGTGCGTGGCGCAGGTGCAGTTGTACATGCAGCAGCCCGATCCGAAGTTGCTGACACAGACTCAGCAAGCCCTGGATTTCATGACGCGCCAAGACGGGGTGTTGATCTCCGGCTCGTGCAGTTTGCAGGAAGCATGGCATGACAGTCAGGTGGGCAGCGGAAATGTAAGCGAAAGTTGCGCCACGGCCTATCTGACACGCCTGATGGATCGCATGCTTCGGATCACGGGCGATCCGCAATTCGGCAACATCATGGAGCGGGCCATCTATAATGCGTTGTTCGCCGCTGAATCGCCCGATGGCCGGTCACTCCGCTATTTTTGCGCTCTTGAGGGTAGTCGCACCTATTTTGATCGCGACACCTTCTGCTGTCCGAATAACTATCGGCGCATCATGGCCGAATTGCCCGCCATGATCTGCTATAAAGTGAATGATGGCGTGGCAGTCAATCTCTATACGGAATCCACAGCAAAGGTTGATTTGGGTGAGGGCCGTAGCATCACTATTCAACAAGAAACGGATTACCCGGCATCAGGCCTCGTAAAAATCATCGTAACCCCCTCCGAGACGATGGAATTCCCCTTGAGCCTGCGCATGCCGGGCTGGTGTCCGAAGATCCAACTCACCATTAACTGCGAAACACCCATCGACGTTCCTTCCCGCAAAGACTTTTATACGATTCACCGCATCTGGAAACCGGGAGATTCCGTTACGCTCGACATGGCCATGTCCTGGCGATTCGTGCGTGGGCGGAAGTCACAAGAGGGACGCGCGGCGTTAATGCGCGGTCCAGTGGTCTACTGCATCGGAACCGCCCACAACGCCGAACTGCTAAAGAAATACGACACGCCAAACGACCTGATCCTTGATCCCGCCTCACTCGGCACACCGATCCCCGACACGTCCGTTCGTCCGGATGGATTAAAAATCACGGCAAAGGCCTGGCCGCCGAAAAGCGAAACCAAGGACGCCGCCCCACTCGACGTGGTGTTGACCGAATTCGTGGATCCAAGTTGCATCACCACCTATTTCCGCCTGCCGGATCTGACCAACGCCGTGGACGATGAATTGATAAATAAACAACCTGAGAAATAATCCATATATTTCAACATCCGTTTTGTATGTTTGTCATTGCGAGTTACCCACCGCCTTCGGCGGCGATTCGCAGAAGAAAGTAAAATGCGAGGTTGGGAGGGCGAGGCTCCTGCCGAGCCGTCAGAACAAGATCAACAAGGCATATTTTTTTACGGCTCGGCAGGAGCCTCGCCCTCCCGATCATGGCCACTTTCTTAGCAGTTGCCCACCCGCCGCAGGCGGGGTGAATGAGGAAGAAACACCTAAACGCGTCCACGCGGCTATCGGTATCGCTATCGCTATCGGTATCGCTATCGGTATCGCTATCGTATTCCCCATTATATCTGCTTCCCCTCCTTCCACCGTATCCAATTGGTCCTATCGGTCCTATCGGTCTTATTCTCCCAGACTTCCCAGACTTCCCAGACTTCCCAGATTTCCCAGATTTCCCACCGGTTTGCATCCTCTGCCGTTTTGTGTTTCTAAGGAGTTGCCCGCCCGCCGGAAGGCGGAGGGGGCAACTTGCAATGATAATGTAATAAACAGTGTCTTACTCTTTCTTTAAACGAAACGTCTGCTGCTTAATGCACTGATCAACCGTTCCATACACATCATCGCTGCCCAAGTGGCCAATGCACACAATCCGTCCGTCGGCTAGTTGAAGAGCTTTGGGATAATAGTATGTGCCAAGCGGTTTGCCATCCACCATTAATTTGTTCCATGTTTTGCCCATGTCAGTCGACCAGTGTGACTCACCGGTAGCCAGATGAAGTATCACGCCTTCGCGCGTCAGAAGTATGCACGGATAACCGCTGTGCGGGAAAGGAGCGGGCTCGCATTCCCCAGGCATGAACGTATCTCCCTGCTTGCGGACGATACTCTGCATTCGATCACTGTACCAATAGGACTCCGGCGGATTGGGTCCCATTTTCGCAGCCCGAGGGGGCATATCGGTTTTATGATCCGGGTAATGCTCCGTGCGGTGTATCCAGAACAAATCACCATTGGGCAGTTCACAAAAATCACTCTCTTCGCACACGCCCACGCTGGCAGGCATGATAACAATTGGCGGACCCCACGTCTTGCCCTTGTCGGAGGAGATGAACATCATTTTGGTCATGTTGGGAAGCATTCCCTCGTAGCCGCCCGCAAATACGGGATCGTTTCGTTTTCCGGCGGCGGTGTCACCCCGCTTCCAACACCCTGCAAATAGAATCAGGCGTCCGTCGCGAAGGGGACGAAGCAGCGTAGGCCATGTTCTATACTCTTCGGCTGGCAAAAAGAAAATTTTCTCGCTCCAGGTTTTTCCTCCATCCGTGGAGCGCACCACGTATCCGGAATCCTTCATATCACTCGAAGGCCACACGGGCCGCACCAGCGTGCTCTCGGACAATACCGCCATGCCACGGCAGCCATCGGTGGATACCGTGTACCCGCCCATCATTCCCGAATCCGGTGCAGGTGTTGTCGACGTCAGCACGGTCCAGGTGTCTCCGCCATCCTGCGAACCAAGGACTGGTACACTGGAAACAGGCTTGTCCTTGGGGCCGGTAATCTGGCGGAAATCGCAACATAGGGTTCCATTGGGCAATTGCCATAACCCGACCCAGGAGGTGTACCCCGGCGTCTCTGGCGAGTGATAGATCGTTTTATCCACAAAGTCCGTGACCTGGACCTGGACGTTATGTTGCGGTTCCTGCGCCATGCATAGGGAGCTTCCCATTACCAAAGCAATGAGACATATCACAATAATATTCACGCGATTAAAAGTTCTCACAACAGGAATCTCCTTGTTATCGAGCATGGTTCCAAGGAACGAAAAACACTGGCGGGAATTAATCCCGCTCTATTTTTTTTCCAACTGAAAACTATCCATTACGATCGATTGGTCGACCGCACCATAGGCATCGTCGCTGCCGATGTGGCTGAAAACGAAGATCCGGCCGTCGCGCCCCTGAACCGCGTGAGGATAATAGGCGGAACCGGGGACATCGAGTTGCTGCCAGGTTTTTCCGGCATCATTGGTATAGTGGATGCCGGAACTTGCCACATGCAGAATCGGCCCTTCCTTCGTGGCGAGCAATTCGGGATGGCCGCTGTGCGGGAACGGCGCAGGGCCTGCCTCGCCGGGCGTCCATAAATCGCCGGATTTCTTCAAAAGCCCTTGCCAGCGCGCTTCTGCTTTTAATTCCGGAACCCGGCGCCGGAATACACACAACAGATCACCGTTGGATAATTCCGCCACATCGTACTCTTCCCCGCCCCAGTTATTATGATATTTTTCTGGAACCACCTGAATGGGTTCAGACCATGTCTTTCCCTGATCTTTCGACACCGTCAACAACGGCTCCAACCGATCCCCGCATTCTTTCATGCTGATGCTGTTGGCCGGTGCATACACAATGCCGCCAACGATCAGGATGCGCCCATCACGCAATACACGGATGCGCTTGGGAAAGGTGAAATATTTCTTGGGATCTAAAAATACCTCGGGCGGCCCCCAGGTTTTGGAACCATCTGTGGATCGCTGTAGGTATCCCGTCTGCGGCAGTTCGGGATTGTACGGCAAATAATTTCCCCAAACACCCCGTAAAATCGAACCATCCGGCAGCGCAACCTCCGGTTCGCACGTGGCGCCATTCATGCAGGTCTTAAACGGATCGGCACTGACCTGTTCCCATGTCTTGCCCGAATCCGTCGACCGCAGATGGACATTCCGCAGATCGAGTCCCGTCATGTCATAGGCAGGTCTTCCCGGTGGCGGCCAGTTCAACTTCTCCTGCACCTCCTTCGGGGCCTGCGGACGCCCCTCAAGCGGCCCTGTCGCCTGCGTAAAGCTCACCATCATGCTGCCGTCCGGCATGGTCCATGCCCCCACCCAACACGTGAATCCCGGCGTCTGCGGCGAGTGATAAATGGTCTGGCGCTGGTGATCCACCGCAATGAATTCGTCCGCTACGGCATTTAGGGCAAGCACAACAAGGATGAATACTAAACACAACAAAAGTTGTGAAAACGGCAATCTCATTATCATTTTCCTTACAATTCATTTATACCTAAGTATAGAAAAGAAATTTATCACCAAAGGGCATCTTAGGGCGAATGTCACAAATATCGCAAATGGCAACTATATGTACTTGACAACATATGTCTTCGATGTCATAATATAGACATGAGTTGGTGCGTTGAAATTGACGATGAGTTTGAACCGGAGTTTGATAAGCTGCACGAAGACGTGCGGATAGAGATTCTGGCCTTGGCTCTTTTACTTGAACAATTCAGGCCGCAGTTGAAGCGGCCCCGCGTTGATACTTTAAATGGCTCTCGCCATGCGAATATGAAGGAACTCCGATTCAGCGCCGCTGATGGGGAGTGGCGAGTAGCCTTTGCCTTTGATATCAAACGCAAAGCTATCCTTCTTGTGGCGGGAGACAAATCTGGTGTCAATGAAAAACAATTCTATAGGGAATTAATCCGAAAAGCCGATGATCGTTTTGACGCCCATCTTGCCCGGCTGAAGAAGCCGCAACAAAGGAATTAATCATGCCTGCGAATATTAAAGACAAAATTAAAACCCTGGGTCCTGCGCAACGCAAGAAGATTGAAGCACGTGCCGCTCAATTAATAAAAGAGGAAATGACCTTGCGCGAACTCCGGAGAGCCCGTAAACTCACACAGGTACGCATGGCGAAAAACCTTGGCATTACCCAGGATGGTGTTTCGCGTCTTGAAAAACGCAGCGATCTCCTGCTTTCCACCCTTCGGAAAACCATTGAAGCCATGGGGGGGAGCCTGTCCATCATCGCCAAGTTCCCCGACCGTGATCCCGTTGTCTTATCCAGTATCACCGGCGATGAGAACGATAGGTAGTCACCATGAAGTTAACCAAGTAACACTATGGATCACACCTGCCCGTATTTCCGCGTAAACTCCGCATTCAGTGCGATTTCGTCCTGATATTGCTGGAACATGCCCACGATGACCGCGTCGGTTTTCTTGATGTTTTCAAAAGCCCATTTGAACGCTTCGCCTACTCTATCCTGCGAATCGCATCGGCGGCCTGCCGCGAGAATCTTGAACATAAGGCACGGTTTATCGATCTGCCGGACGATACTGGCCATGCGCGGCGGATCAGATTCAAAAAATGGCTCGCCGAAGGTGATCTGGCCAAGTTGCTTTTCCATTTCTTCCCGTGTACGCGTAACATGATGCGCACACGTCATGAAGAAATCGTTTTCCCAGCCCTCATCGGCCATGCGCTTGATATTATCGGGATTATGGGCCGAAACACCCGCCAACACGCCTTTATCATGGACTTTCTTGACATAATCGTGAACCATACCGGCCTTTCCCGCACGGAATAGAGAATCGGTGACACCGCCATGGTGGGCAATCGCAAACGGTTTGTATTCCATAACGCGGGACAGATCTGGAGCGCCGGGGTTTCCGGAATTCAGACACAGAAACTGAAGCTTGGTGTCCGTCTTCCACAATATCTCCAACACCTTCTCGATCTTTTCCGTAAGATCGAATTGGAACGTGTTGATCCCCTGCGCTTCGGAGTGTTTTAGAAAATCAACCGTCCGTTCAACGGTGTAATATTCTCGCATGTGAACGGACAGGTTGCTGGTGGCATGCGAATATCCCCCGATAGGATTGTATCCCGAAATAAGCCGCGTCACGGCATAATTGCCGAGTTGAATGGTGGGCAGAAGTTCAGTGGGTTTTGCAGGCGCATCCTGAGCGTTTGCAGTGCCCACTACGGCCGCCATGGCAGCGGTACAAAAGCCCGCCTGCCCCATAAACTCCCGGCGATTCACACATTTGTGACTCTGTTTCTTGTTCATCCCATCCTCCTTTTTTAGAATGGCTTAGTTATCTTATCATCGTTGATGACCTGTAACAAGAAGGAGACGCCATAACTGGTCCTTGTCCCGCTGATTGAATCCATTTTGTTATTGGCCGTCCCCCTCCGTGGATAGAGAGAAATCGAACCGCATGTTCCACTAATACATCCGGCGCTCACGGGATAATGGGCTGTGGAATCTCAAATGTGAACTGTGCCCACTTTCCCTGTTCCGATTCCGCCCGTATGTGCCCTTTATGGGTCAGGATGATTTTCCATGTTGTGTAGAGCCCAACCCCGGTGCCTTTTTGCTTCAGCAATTCCGGGGTTTGGAGGCGGGAAAACTTGCGGAAAAGCTTGGACCGCTCTTCTTCTGGAAATCCGGGGCCTTCATTCCAAACAGAGACCTCAAAACGATGATCCTGCCGCTGAAGGCGAATGCGGATCTCGCCGTTCTCGTTGCCATATTTGACAGCGTTCGATAACAGGTTCACGGCAACGATCTTAAGCAAGTCCGGGGCACAATGCACGGCGATATCACCTCCATCCCAATCGCGCGTCAACCGGATGCCTTTTTCCTCGATCTGCGCGGCTACAATCTCGATGGCAGGATCTATAATCTCGTCCACAAAGTTCACGTCTTGCTGAAAATTCGGTTGAAGCTGGCTGCTCTCGATGCGCGATAAGTTTAAATATTCGCCCACGAGATCGAGAAGGTAACGGCATTTGAAGTCGATTCGTTCTATTTTTTGCCGGTGAAGCGGTTCCATCGAGCCCAGCCAGCCCCCCAACAACACCGAACAGTCCATTACGGAAGATGCCAAAGGACTTTTGATCTCGTGACTCACAAATCCAAGCATTTCAAAATAGGCCTGGTTCGCCGCCGTGAGCTGTTCGATCCGGTAGGCCTTCTCGACCGCCTGCGTCAGCCGTTCCGCTATTGCCAAATGCAATTGCACCTGGTGTTTGTCGAATACGTTCGGGTGCCGGGAACTGCGAAACAGAAATCCCAGGGGACGTCCTTCCACAATTAACGGACAGGTCATGCTCGAACGGATGCCTTCGCGCACAATCAATTTTGTTGAGACGCTGCCAGGATTCTTCATTAGATGCAGCTTGAGGTCATTGATGACGCGAGGTTGACCGCTTTCGAGAACCGCCTCAAGTGAACTTCCCTGCAGGTCCGCCGTATAACCCTTGGTGATAGATAAGGGTTCGTAATCGGCGCGGGTCCAGTACAGAGTGACCCGCCGCCCTTCTTCCTCTATAAATGCCAGGCCTAGCCGGTCGCACGCGCCCACCCGCCGCATCGAGTCAAACAAGAAATTCATGATGGCATCCAGCGAACTCGCGCTGGCCACTTTCTGGTTCACCATGTCAAGAATCAACCGTTCCTGGGGCGAACACTCTTCATACAGCCACCGTTGGCCTGAAACATCCACATAACGCAAG
This sequence comes from Candidatus Hydrogenedentota bacterium, assembly GCA_029565395.1. Classification (GTDB taxonomy): domain Bacteria; phylum Hydrogenedentota; class Hydrogenedentia; order Hydrogenedentales; family CAILVY01; genus CAILVY01. The sequence continues at coordinate 42,760 of JAKQOG010000020.1, forward strand.
GTTTTTGCCAGACTGTGGGAGTCATGACGCATCCGCCGGCTCATAAATGCGAGCATGGCTCGGGCCAGCTTTGCGTTTCTTTCAATAAGATGCTGGAAGGTATCATGGCTCAACGTCCAGAGTTCCACGGCGTCACGGGCGCGAAGCGTCGCTGAGCGCGGTTCCTCATCGAACAGGCTCATGATTCCGCCGAAATCGCCCGCTCTCAATGCTGCCACATGCACCGGCGTACCATCCTCCGTCGTTCGGATAACTGAAACTTCCCCACTCCCGACAATAAACATCCAGTCGCCGGGATCACCTTCATTGCAAATCACTTCTCCCGGTTGAAATCGGACCGTGCAAACACCTTCCTCGATAATCCCCAAGGCGCTTTCCTCCAATGAGGCGAAGCAATCAATACCCCGAAAAAAATGATGAAGCCGTGCTAAGTCTTTGCTGGCAATCATGTTTATCCTTTTTATTTATGGAAAGAGTTGCTCTTGTGCCACCACATACATTTCTGATAATAATGCAAAATAACAGACTGTTCAGGGGCAATGCAAGCAAAGTATATGTTTGTTTTTTTTTGAATAACGTCTCAAGAACCCGCATAATCCCTTCTACGTTACTGACCTTACTGACCTTCGCTGATTGACACCTATCTGGAAAACGTTAAGGTAGAATGTAACGATAAAAAAGAGATGCAGAGGAGTGCTTATGTCCCGAAGCAAGGGGTTTACCCTAATTGAATTATTGGTGGTGATTGCCATTATAGGAATTCTGGCGGCTATTTTGCTGCCGGCGCTGTCCCGCGCGCGGGAGGCTGCCCGGCGGTCGTCGTGTGCGAATAATTTGAAACAGATGGGGATCGTGTATGCCATGTATTCCCAGGAGAGCCGGGGGAATCTCTTTCCGCCGCGGATGATATTTAACGTGTTTGGGGAACTTAGCCAGGAACACATTGTGAACGGGCCTTCGATTTATCCTGAATATCTGGCGGATCTCACGGTGATATGGTGCCCGTCGGAACCGAGGGGTCCCATCCTTGCACGGTATGACGAGGAACGAGGGAATAGGGATGGCATTATTCAGCCAACTGAACTGACGCGCGGTCCGTTTGATTACACAGGCTGGCTGATCATGGACGATGTGAACATTCTGGGGCCGCTTGTGGGAACACTAGGCTCCCAGAGCCCGAATCACCGTTTTTCCGAAAAAGAAATTGCGGAGAAAACACCCTTTGGCGAACTGGCCGCCGAAAATGTCGCCACGAACGGCGCGGCCAGCGACGAGGATTTTACGGTCTCAGACACATACGCCGGCACCCAGGTCGGCGGGGGCGAAGTCATTTACCGGCTTCGTCAGGGTATCGAGCGCTTCATTATCACGGACATAAATAATCCGGCCGCCTCCGCGACCGCGGCCAGCATTGTGCCCGTCATGTGGGATCACGCCAGCACCAACGTTGAAGCCTTCGCGCACGTGCCCGGCGGCGGCAACGTGTTGTATTTGGACGGACATGTATCGTTCATTCGCTATCCGGGGGAGCGATTCCCCATGACGGTTGACACGGCGCGCTTGGTGGGCCGGTACGACCGCCCATTTAACGGATACTGAGAAATCTGGCGTAGAAATACGCGGCAATAAAGCAATTTTCTTTTCTACGATTTTACCCTCGCTAATTGGATGACCGAAATCAACTCTTGCATATGCGGCTTCGCTGTGATGACAAACCGCTCCTGTACTGTGGCAAGCGTGAACGATTTCGGCCCGGGCGGCGGGACTTCCTTGGGCCAATCGATTGTGCGCCACTGATTGTACCGCGAGTTCTTCTTCTGGTCGTCCGTGAGCGGTGCGCCGTTCGGCCAGATGAGATCACCGTACTTGGTGAACACCGAGAAGCGCGTAGAGTCAATGTGTAACGTGATGGGGCGGTGATCCAGCCATTGCGGCGTCAGACACGACCGGAAAAACGCCGCACACCGCCCATCGTTCAGATCAAAGACGTATGCCTGCACATCGCTGCTGGGAATCTGGACATTCTGAATAAAGGTGGCTTTTAGCAGGAAAGGCGCATCGGGCGCGCTCATCGTATAAAACAATTCCGTGGGCGTTTTCATGCCAAGTTTATACGCGATGGCACTGCCAAATCCCGCGGCACAACCTTCAAAAGACTGACCCCAGATGATGGTCTTGCAGGTGGAGGGATCAAAGGTCAGTCCTTGTGTGGCTATTTGCTGCATAATTCTTTGGTGGATAAACGCATAATACTCTTCAATTGAACTGGGCTTTTCCGGGGACGTGACCTGACAGGGAATTCGGCAGACGCGTCCGCTGCCCAGCCGGTCAATAAATGCCGTGTGAAGTTTGCCTGGACTGGGTCCTTCCGATCCAAAATCCACCTGAATCGCAAACGTAGTGAGCGGCAGGGAAGGGATAGCACCAAACCAGCGTTGACACGCGGCGCGTTCAAGCGCCCGGTAGGGGTCATCCGCCGCTTTGCCTATCGCCTCGTAGGGACATGGATGCACAAGGATAACCACTTGGCTGATTCCCTTATCCGGCGCCTCTGCGAAACTGGTTTGCAGTTCGCACAAGGCCGAAACAGCCAAAATCAACCATATCCTTTTGCGCATCAGCGCGGTCGTAACAAACCGATGAAGCACTATCCTATACCCGGGCAGAAACCATCCTCCGTGCCCTGGTCCGGACACCAGTAAAAGCCTCCCATATTGAAGAATTGAATCAGCCGCAATAACTCGGTCAGGCTTATAAACCAATCCGGGCCCGAGGGGGAGTAGTCACTCGAATGTGGCACACAACTCATGTTTTCACCGGGACCGGGCACAAAACCGTCTTCCGTCGAACCCGGATCATCTGCACAGTGAAATCCACCCGAATTGAAGAACTGGATTAAGCGTAACAGTTCCGACAAGTTAATCTGACTATCTCCATTCTGGTCAGCGCTATGATGCGTCGGTACTTCGCCTTCTACTCCGCCTTCAATTCCGCCTTCTACTCCACCTTCTACTCCACCTTCTACTCCGCCTTCAATTCCGCCTTCAATTCCGCCTTCAATTCCGCCTTCAATTCCGCCTTCAATTCCGCCTTCAATTCCGCCTTCAATTCCGCCTTCTACTCCGCCTTCTACTCCGCCTTCTACTCCGCCTTCCCCTTCGCTTTCTCCTTCAACACCTTCACAGAAGGGGCAGATATCATCGATGAAGAATTCCTGCCCGCCCACTTTGAGTTGGAATACCGAACCATGAAGTTCAACGGTTCCGGTTGAGCCAGGACCAGGAGTGACGTAGACGGCCACGCCACCGACGACTATTCCATGAAGATCGGTCAAATCCTCAACATTATGAAAGTCACTGTTCACCTCAAGATTGACGTTTCCGCCATAGTCGCCATAGCGGAAACTTACACACGACGGGGGGGCTGTCCCCACCCAGACTGTCTCGATATTGATGTTGTTGAGCGACATTTCAAGGCCGGAACCGCCGGCATACACGGCATTCCCCACCTGTGCCACGCCATCCGTGGTACTGCCCGTGGGCAACCAGAAAAACTCCTCGCATGTGAAGGTATACCCCTCGGTCGCAAACATATCCCCTGCATGGTATTGCGTTCCCAACGCGAGATCATCGAAATCAGCACAGGGCCCGCCTTCTCCCTCTCCTTCTCCACCTTCACAGAAGGGGCAAATATCATCCACGAAGAATTCCTGGCCGCCCACTTCAAGTTGGGATACCGGGCCCCGGAGTTCAACCGTACCCGTCGAGCCGGTGTCAGGAATGACATATACACTCACATTCCCCACCAACATTCCATGAACATCGGCAAAGTCTTCAACATTGCGAAGGTCGCCGTTCACCGCAAGATTGATATTTCCACCATAGTCTCCGTACCGGAAACTCACACACGACGGGGGAACCGCTCCTATCCAGTACATCTCGATATTGATATTGTTGAGTGCCATTTCATATCCAGAACCCCCGGCAGACCCGGCATTCCCCACTTGCGCTGAGCCATCCGTCGTACTGCCGCTCGGCAGCCAAAAGAACTCTCTGCACGTGAAGGTAAAGCCTTGTGTGGTAAAGGTGTCATCCACATGGTATTGGGTTCCCAACGTAAGGTCGTCGAAATCAGCGCACGGCCCAACTTCACCCTCGCCTTCGCCTTCCCCCCCGCCTTCGCCTTCAACCAGGCCTTCACCCTCGCCTTCACCCTCACCTTCTCCACCAGCACAGAAGGGGCAAATATCATCCACAAAGAATTCCTGGCCGCCCAGCTTGAGTTGAGACACCCAACCATGCAACTCAACAGTGCCCGTCGATCCGGTGTCAGGAATAACATAAACTGTTACATCGCCAACCACCGTTCCATGAAGGTCAGCAAGATCCGCAGTATTGCGAAAGTCTCCATTCACCTCCAGGTTAATATTGCCGCCATAATCTCCATACCGGAAACTTACACATGAAGGGGGAACCGCACCTACCCAAAGTACCTCGATATTGATGTTGTTGAGTGACATTTCAAGGCCGGAACCACCGGCAGATCCGGCATTTCCCACCTGCGCCACGCCGTCCGTGGTACTGCCACTGGGCAACCAGAAGAACTCCTTGCAGGTGAAGGTATACCCCTCGGTTGCAAACATGTCGCCCACATGATATTGCGCGCCCAACGTGAGATCATCAAAATCAGCACAGGGCCCGCCTTCTCCTTCTCCTTCCCCTTCCCCCTCTTCACAGAAGGGGCAAATATCGTCAATGAAGAATTCCTGACCGCCTACTTTAAGTTGGGATACCGGGCCCCGGAGTTCAACGGTGCCTGTCGAGCCGGAGGTAGGAATAACATAGACACTTACACCGCCAATTTCTGTTCCATGAACATCGGCGAAGTTTGCAACATTGCGAAGGTCATCATTCACTGCCAAGTTAATGTTTCCGCCATAATCTCCGTAGCGGAAACTCACACACGACGGGGGCGCCGCCCCTATCCAGTTTATCTCGACATTGATATTGTTAAGCGACAGTTCGTACCCAGAGCCCCCGGCAGATCCGGCATCCCCCACCTGTGCCACGCCGTCCGTCGTGCTGCCACTGGGCAGCCAGAAGAACTCCTTGCACGTGAAGGCAAAACCTTGTGTAGTAAAAGTATCATCCACGTGGTATTGCGTTCCCAACGCAAGGTCATCAAAATCGGCACACGGCCCGGCCTCGCCCTCGCCTTCCCCTTCCCCTTCCCCGCCTTCACAGAAGGGGCAAATATCATCCACGAAAAATTCCTGACCGCCTAACTTGAGTTGAGATACCGAACCGTAGAGTTCAACAGTGCCAGTCGACCCAGCGCCGGGAACGACATTGACCGTCACCCCGCCAACCACCGTGCCATGAAGATCGGCAAGATCCGCCGTATTGCGAAAGTCTCCATTCACCTCCAGGTTAATATTTCCACCATAATCGCCATATCGGAAACTTACGCACGAGGGCGGAACCGCTCCCACCCAGAGTACCTCCACATTGATATTATTGAGCGCTATTTCGAGGCCGGAGCCGCCGGCGGATCCGCTATTCCCAACCGATACGGCGCCACTGGTGGTGCTGCCGCTCGGCAGCCAGAAAAATTCCTTGCATGTAAAGACATACCCCTGCGAGACAAAGCTGTCCCCCACCGCATATGCGATTCCCACGGCTAAATCTTCAAAATCTGCGCACACTCCTTCTCCTTCCCCCTCACCTTCCCCTCCAAGGTGATATTCATAGGCGCCCATATCGAATCCCTCCCCTTGGGGCCGCGGTGTACCCTCAATGTCCTCCGGCGGCGCGCCATCGGGGGTTCCGGTGTTAATACACGGCGAGTCGCTGAGAAGCCGAAGATTTCCAGGGGGACTCACAAAATGAGGCGGATCACTGATATTAGTGGCGCCCGTCCAGCCGCCATCAATGCAAGAATAACTCACCGTAGCCGGACCGCCTATTTGTGGTCCGCTCGTGCTCGCCGTATTGCCCCAAAGAATGCAGTTCACGAGCGTGGAAGATGCGGTTGCGTAGTTGTATACCCCCCCTCCCGTATTCGACGCGTTGCCCGCAATGGTACAATTAACAATAAGGGGCGCGGAAGAGGTAATAGTACACAGGCCGCCGCCATATTTGCCCTGGTTTGCGGCAAATATGCAATTCTTGATATCGGGTGAAGAAGATTCGGCATTCATCATCCCAGCACCGTTATCCGCGGTGTTTGCCGTAAAAATGCATTTTCTAATCACGGGTGATGCCGAATATCCGTTCAACATCCCCCCGCCGCCGCCCAGGTCTGCCTTGGCGGAATTCCCGGAAAAAACACAGTTAACGATAATAGGCGCCGAATCCTGACGGTTACCCACACCGCCCGCATGGTCCGCCGTATTGGTCAGGAACCGGCAATTGGTGATCTCCGGAGAAGCAGTGTAGTTGTACATCGCTCCCCCCCAGTGTCCGGCGGTGTTTCGGATAAAAGTGCAATTTATAATCGTCGCCGAGGAGGTTTGATTCAAGATGGCGCCGCCGCTGGTTTCCGCCGTGTTTCCCCGGAAAGTACAATTCGCAATGAGCGGCGATACCGAGACATTGTACATACCGCCGCCAAACGCACTGCTTCCCCGCGTGACGGTGAAGCCATCCAGGGCGGCATTATTGGCGCCAATAACGCAACAACGCGCGTTTTGTCCATCAATAACCGTCACATGCGCGATCCAATTGCGCTCATCGAGAGAGGTTTCAGTGGCCGCAAACCCTCCAAAGATTTGTACATTCTGCGCCATGGTAACGATAGGATTGATTCCGGAGCTATAGGTTCCTTCTGCAACCCACACTTGGCCCCCTCCATCTCCACTGGCGGCATTAACCGCATCCTGAATGGACTGAAAGGCGTTGGTCCAGTTCGTTCCATTTTGAGGATTTGACGCATTGTCAATATCCACATACCAGATGGAAGCAACTGCCTGGCTCATCGCGAGACACACAACTCCCGTGATCACCATAAACACTGAGAGATAGAGATTTCGCCGCGTTTTCATGAGATCCTCCTCTGCGCATTATGTCGCATTCGAGCGCCCTAATCCACTTCTACGCCCTGTTGTAACGCCCACCACAGGCGCTTGTTTTCCCTCCGATTTCCTGACGGCCTTTCCAGGGTACGCCAGCATAAAAAAGTTCTACTGCAAGTATAACACTGTATCCTTAAACACGCAATGGAAAATGCCCAAAACGCACTGCTTTCACCCGCAAGAAATTCGTTGTACCAATTTGAATTTTCTGACCTTATACCTCATGTCAACAACCAGAAATCAGCCGAATCCCGCTACATTTGATTTGACTACTTTATATAAAACATGGTTTATTGAGATCATCGAAGATCATTAGGAGGAACTAGGATATGGAAACAAATGGGGAATTCAAAGAACCTTGGAAACTTCTTTCGGAGATTGCGGAATTAGGCGATCATGCGCGTCTTCGGGAAGAAGCAGAGCGTATGGGATCACGGGAGTGCGCGCGTGCAATTTCACGCCTCAACGCGGAGGAGCAGTCTCAAGTGCTTCAGGCACTGACACCGGAAGCCGTTGCGGACCTGATGGAGGAAATTTCGGAAGAACAGGCCCGCGCGTTGATATTCCGGCTGCCGCCGGGCGTTGCAGCGCGCGTTTTTGACGCGATGCGCAGCAACACCGCCGCAGACTTGCTCGGAGGACTGGACTTTGCTGAGATCGAGGGGCTGCTTGGGCGAATGGCGCCGGAAGCGGCGGCCAATGCCCGGATATTGGTTAGTTATAAGACAGATGTTGCGGGCGGGTTGATGGTCCGTGAGTTTCTCGCCTACCCGGTTACGTTCACGACACAGCAGGTTATCGACGACATGCGCCTTAACGCGCGCAAATATAGCGAGTACAGTATTCAGTATTCGTTCGTTACCCAGCCGGATGGTACCCTGACAGGGGTGTTGCCGTTGCGGGATTTGCTGCTTGCACCCGGCGACAAACCCATTACGGAAATCATGATCCAGCGGCCCTTATCGGTGTTGGATGAGGCCCCGCTTGAGGAACTCGAGAAGTTCTTTGAGGAACACGCATATCTTGGCGTTCCGGTGGTCGACGCGAAGGAGCGGCTGATCGGGGTGGTGCGGCGCACGGATGTTCAGGAAGCCCTGGGTAAGCGCGCCAACCGCGACTACCTGCGCAGCCAAGGCATCGTGGGCGGAGAAGAATTGCGCAGCATGCCCGTGTTGACGCGTTCCGCGCGGCGTCTTTCCTGGTTGAGCGTGAACATTGGCTTGAATGTGCTGGCGGCCAGCGTCATCGCATTTTATCAAGATACACTAGAATCAGTCATTGCACTGGCGGTATTCCTCCCCATCATATCGGATATGAGCGGCTGCTCCGGTAATCAAGCGGTGGCGGTCAGCATGCGCGAATTAGCCCTCGGCCTGGTCAAGCCCATTGATTTTCTGCACGTCTGGTTTAAAGAGGCCAGTGTAGGCATCATCAATGGTCTTGCGCTCGGCGTATTGCTGGGCAGCGTGGCATGGCTCTGGAAAGGCAATCCCTACTTGGGGCTGGTGGCCGGCGGCGCGCTGGCGCTGAACACACTCTTGGCCGTATGCATCGGCGGGTTATTACCGCTATTAGTTAAACGGCTCAAGTTTGATCCCGCCCTTGCTTCGGGGCCCATTTTGACGACCATAACGGACATGTGCGGATTTTTCTTCGTCCTGAGTTTTGCTACGGTGGCGCTTGGCCGCCTCACCTGATCGAGTTATTTTTAGAGTCATACGGGGTATAGTATCCGCTTTTTCTATGCCTCGTCCTCTCGGATGTCTTAGGAAAAGGATATCATACGGTGTTAGCAACAAGCTGACGATCGGTCAGGATAAGGGGGTAATCCAACAGCGGCAGGTCATGGACCTCCAGGGTTCTTTTGCTGGCGGTTGTTTTCGTTGGCGCATAGGCTTTGCCATCGAGCGGATCGATCAAAACCGGATCGGTAATAGCGGCATCTTCGGGAAATGTCAGGCGGAGAGAGATAGTGCGCATTTTCCATTCCTGTTGAAGATTCGCGGGAAACCAACAGGCATACAATGCACGGCCGTCCCGCACGAATTCACCTTGTTGAATCAATTGCGTATCCTGATCAAGAAAAATGGGTGATAATGCAGTTGGTTTTGTTTTTGCATCGAAAAGTGCGCAGAGGCATTGATAGGCGTAGTAGGCAGGTTTTGGCGTGTAATCAGCGCCCCGTAAAAGTCCTTTGAAATTGGTCTTGCTGCGGTAATTGAGAAGATCGACGGTATGGAAATAGCTTGTAAGGGCAATGCCAAGACGCAGATCGATCAAGATGCGCCGGAGAAGCCACTTAGCCTGGGATGTCTCGGTCCAGTTGAGTTTGGAAAGCGCACCGACGCTTTCCGGGCCTCCTTGTGAGGGGCAGCCGTTTTCGCCCTGCCAGAGTTCGATGCCTTTTCGCCGTGTGCTGATTGCCTCGCGAAGCCGGAGGATCTCCCGGTCATAGTTGTCTTCCGGTAGTGCACGATAGGGGTGATAGGACACAATATCGATATGATCCGTCAGGCCGGCTTCCAGGCACGCTTCGATGTACTCCATCTTAATGCCGGAACATGCCAGACCAATGATGGAGGCGCCGGACACTGCCTTTCGGATTACCGGGGCGGTTTGTGCAACGAGATTGACATAATCGTGCGCGTTGGGTTTGTTGGGTTGCCAAAAGTTGGAGATATTGGGTTCATTCCAAATTTCCCAGTGTTTGACGCGGGCGGCAAAATGCTCCGCCAATGCCTGAGTGAACCGGAGCCATGCCTGCATGGCCGTGTCATCATACACCGGAACCCATCCTACGGCATACTCATCCGGCGCCGAGGGGGTGTAGAGCGTGTTGCCGTATCCCAAATTAAACCAGGGTTGTATCCCGATGGCCAGCAGGGAATCCACTACATCGTCAAGCCATTTGAAATCATAGTTGCCCCGTTCTGTTTCACAGCGGCACCATCCGGTCTGACACCGCGCCCATTTGACCCCCAATTGGGCCAAATGTTCATAGGTGCGCACCGGGTTGAAACATTTTCGATCCAAGACCTCGAACCCAACGGAAAGCGGGGAAGCTTCAATGGATTTCGAGGGCCGCGGAGTCACCTGTCCGATTCGTTTGAGACCAAGGGCGTCCAGCACACCCGTTTTATCCGCCATGATCGGGGATGTGCTCACTGTTTCGTTACCCAAAGCCGCGCACGACAGTCCCGCTGCCGTCAATGCAAGAAATCTTCTCCGCCCGATGCTCTTCATGAAACTCTCCTCAAAATGTTAAGCACCATAACAGATCCATAGACTAACTGGCTGCGTCCTTTAATTGCATCTTTGCTCCCAATGACATAAGCTTTGGATGAAAAATATTATGTGACAGATGCTATCCATTGTTGAGCGGTTCAAAAGGCTTTTCGTTTGAACAGCAAAGAAAGGGAATAAAAAATGAGTGATCAGCACCGGGCACTTTTCCGGATCTGCCTTGTTGCGTCCGTTTTGACGGGTATGATTGGCATGAAAACGGCAGGGTGGGCAGATCCTCCCATAGAGGTGCGGATTGCCACATTCGACATTGACGTTACCCCGCCGATAGGTTCGTTTTTGGCGTATGATCCCGTCATAGGCCAGGGGGAATTGGGACTTCGCGCGCGCGGAGTAGTATTGATGGGCGCAGACAAGCCCATCGTTTTGTGCGCGCTGGATTGGCTTGGCATTGGGAGCGGGGGATATGACGCATTCCGTGAGGCGCTTGCAGAGGCCGCCGGCACCGATGTGAATCGCGTGGCAGTCCACACCCTGCACCAACATGACGCGCCGGGCTGCGATTTTACGGCGGAACAGATTTTAAAGGATCAGGGGATAGCGCCTCATCGGTATGAAGGAACGTTTCAGCGTGAAGTGATCCAACGTTTGTCCAAAGCGGCGCATGAGGCATTGGATCATGCTCAACCCGTGACGCACCTGGGATTGGGAAGCGCGCCGGTGAAGGAAGTGGCTTCCAACCGGCGAATTGTGGGGCCGGACGGCAAGGTGGGCAAGGCGCGGTATACCGCATGCAAGGATCCCGTATTGAAAGCGGCCCCGGAGGGGGTGATTGATCCACTCGTATCATTGATCAGCTTTTGGAACGGAGAATCGCCCGTGGCGGTGCTCAGCTATTATGCGACGCATCCGCAGAGTTACTACCGCACGGGAATCGCCAACCCGGATTTTCCAGGCATTGCGCGTTTTTTCCGGCAGTTAGCCGTGCCGGATGCTCTGCATATTCATTTTAATGGCGCGGGCGGGAATGTTGGCGCGGGAAAATACAATGACGGCGCGCACGAGAACCGGCTCGTGCTGGCGGAGCGGCTTGCGGATGGAATGCGCCGCGCATGGGAAGCCACCGAGCGTTTTCCCCTAACGACAAGCGATGTTCACTGGTCCGTTCTTCCTGTGGCATTGCCGCCCGGTGCGCATTTGAACGAAGAGGAATTGATAGCCCGGATGCGTGCAGAGAAGGACATGACCATCATCGAGGATTGCGCCAGGAAAGTGGGGTGGCTGCGCCGGTGTAAAGCGGGAATCCCCATTAATGTTTCGTGCCTGACCTTGGGCCGTGCGCGCATTCTGCATCTTCCCGGAGAACTCTTTGTGGAGTATCAATTGAATGCAAAGGCAGCGCGTCCGGATCTTTTCATTGCGATGGCTGCCTATGGCGACTATACGCCCGGCTATATCGGCACCACGGTTGCCTACGAACAGGGAGGATATGAAGCCAGCCCGAGGTCGAGCAATGTCGCCCCGGAAGTGGAGGGGGTGCTCATGGACGCTATCCGGAAATTATTGGATGTGAAAGAAGCGGTTAAAAAACCATAATGTGCCGTTCAACCGCTTTGTTATAGGAGTGCGGCGCCTTTTATCGTCATGATCTCGTTGGTCGCATCCATAATCTGGAGTAGTTTGGCATCGCGCATATACTTTTCGAGCGTATATTCCTTTGAAATGCCATAGCCCCCAAGAATTTGCACCATCTCGACCGTGTGTTTCATGGCCATGTTCGTGGCGAAGACCCGCGCGGCGGCGGACATCTTAAGATCGCCGAGACCCGTGTTGCCCAGCACCCAGGATGCTTTCCAGAGCAGGCCGCGCGCGGCTTCGATGGCTTGGAAGGCCTCGAATAGCCGAAATGACATGGCTTGATGCTGCACAATCGGCTTGCCAAACTGAACACGCTCCTTGGCATAGGACAATGCCTCTTCATAGGCCGCGCGCAGCAGCCCGAGCGCCAGATAGCCCACCCCGATGTTCCCCACCGTCTTGATGGCATTGTGAATCATCGGATAATGATCGCCGGACGGCATGATCATGTGATCCTCTGGAATTTGCGCGGCCTCAAACGACACTTCGGCCTGATTCAGTGCGCGCAAGCCTATTTTATCCAGGGCTTTGCCGCGCGTGACGCCTTCACCCAATGGCACAAGGAACACTCCGGAACCACAGATCCCCTTCGAGGAATCCATGCAGGCAAACACCAGATAAAGATCGGCAATGCCGCCGTTGCTCACAAAACTGGATTTCGCGCCTTGGAGAGTATATCCATTTGCACTCTGGACAGCCGTGGTCTCGTGATGCACGCAAGGATCATGATAATTACTCCCGTCCGAGCCGATATTCGGCTCTGAACTGCCCCAGGCCGAGATATGCTGTGCTTCGGTGTCCTCGCAAAACGGTCTTACGTATGCCTCGATTAAACCGGTCTGATGAGGGGCCAGCACACTCAGGAATGCAGGCGCCACCGATGCCGCCAGCAATCCCGCAGCAATGCCCGCGCCGCCCGCCGCCAGTTCTTCCCACACCAGGCCCCTGGTCACCGGATCAAGCCCAAGCCCGCCATGCTCTTCCTTGATGCCCATCTTGTGGAAACCCAGTTGATAGGCCAGCCGCATCGTATCGCGGAAAATAGTACTTTTGAAGACTTCATCCGGATCCGCCATGCGGTCCAATTCGATTTCGGCCGGACGCACCACCTCGCGCGCGAATCGCGCCGCCATGTCGCGGATTGCCACCTGGTCTTCAGTCAAATCAAAATCAATCATGGCCGAATTCCCAATCGGTCCTCGAAAAGGAATGCGGCAGAAACGCCTCCGGATCAACTTCCGCCAGCACGGTTCCGGGCAACAAGCGGTTGGTGCTGGTGAAATAATACGAGGCGATGACCTGCTTACACACAATCTCGCTCCACGGATCATACGGTGATTCCGCGAAGACGATTTCCCCCGCGCCCATCTCAAAACAGTGATAGTCGAATTCGTTTCTCTGCCGCACCAAGAGCACCGGACCATCAAATCCACGGCTCAGATCGGACGCCGGCATATATTTAAACAAGAAATTAGGACCTACTTTCAGCGGCGGCTCATCAAGCTTTACGGCGAGTTGCGCACGCACCGTGACAAACCGTATCCCGTGGCGTTCAATCCAGCCTTCCGCCGTGTCCCCTTCGCGATGCAACGCAACGTTGCCAAGTTTCTTGGGGAATCCATAGATGTTGCGGCCATTGTGCATGCGCGCCTCGTCATTCAGCGGCATGGACAGACAGTAGTTGCCCGCCTCGCCCTGATACTGACACCGGACAAAAATCGCACCCTCCTGATAGCTCGGCCCAAGGTTCGTTTCGGGAAAATCCGCGATGTAACACAAGGCCCAAGGCTCCGCCGCGGGTTCAAGCGGAGGCGGCAGCAACCGCGCAATGACCGCCGGGTCCGTTTCGTAGAGTATTCCCAGCATCCGCGCCCCGGGAAATTCGCGCACCGCGCGATCAAAATACCGATCCATTTCCTCCGGTGTCTTTACAAAACCCATTGCATTCTCCCTTCTTACATCCGTGTGGTTTATCTCTTCGATACACTTCGCACCAACATGCAGCAATACGTCCTAGAACCACCGACCCTCTCTCAGGGATGTCATTGGACCAGAATTCATTGCCGGACTTCAACTGTGACCGAGACTTGAGAGCATGAGCAGGTAGTAGGCGTTATGGGGCAACCATGGCTCGGCAGATTCGGCGCCGGGCGGGCTCCCAGGACCGGATCTCAGATCGAACCACGGGCGGTCCGAGTTGTCCGGCGGACGGATGATGCCATTGGGTATCGCGCCGGGCACGGCGCCGCGTTCATGGCCGGGAATTTCGGCGTAAAGATGATGAAAATAAATCCGTTCCGACGTTCCCATGCCTTCGAACATGCACAGGTCCAGCGGGTTCATGCCAAGGATCCAGTGGACTTGGTTCGCGGCGTGCGATCCCAGGCGTGTAGCCAGTTCCGGTTCGTCCTGAAACACGGATGCGGTCAGATTCGCCGCCCAGGCTGCGGACAGGTACGCGCTGTTGCTTCCGCCGAACCAATCATCGCGGGCCTTAAAATAAAACGGGGCGCCGCCGGTGTAGTTGCGCAACAGCCCAAAAGGATTGTCCGCAAGGCGAAATGACCATGCGAAATAAGCGCGCAGACTTTCCCGGATGCGTCCGCGTAATGGCGACGTCGGAACTTCCAATGCGAAGCGCGCCAGGGCTGCCGGGATCACGCCTTCATCCACAATTTTCATCTCGGGCGGTCCGCCCGGGGTTCGCGCAAACCAGCCCGCGAGCGCAAGGCTTCCGCGCTTGCCCGCGAGCGCAAGGCTTCCGCGCTCGCCCGCGTTCGTGTTCTGGAGTTCAAGCAGCTTGCCGGCAATTCGCTCAGCCATCGAAAGGTATCTTGCCTCGCCGGTGCTCCGCCACAACTCGATCGCAGCGAAAACCTGCCGAGGCTCGTACGCGGCCAGAATGCGTTCTTCATACACGGCCCAGAGTTTCCGGGCGGCGTCGAGGTACACGGGTGCATTAAGACGCCGCCCCAAGACCGCCCACGCGGCAATGGTGTAGGCGCCGAGGTCACTGGGGTCATTAGTATTTATAACACGATCATCCCGGTTGCCGGGGATGCCGTCGGTGTCGTGCTCCGGAATGCCGTAGTAGTCGATGTCATTGGTGACATTCATCCAGATATGGCCCGTAGCCGGGTCCACCATCTTCCGCATCCAGTCCGCACCCCATACGGCTTCATCCAGGATATCCGCCTGGTGATTGCCGTCGCGGTCCATCGTATCGAAAAAGGCCGGATCGCTCTCGTAGGCGCACATCATTGCGTAGACGGAAACGGGCGTGTTATCTCCCATATGCTTATGCATATCCCCGGCGTTGTGATAGCCCCCCGTGACATCTACATGACGTCCATCTGGAAGCTTGGCGTCATCCATGTGACACGGCCCATGCCAACCCGGCACCTCGCACCCACACCGTTGAATTGAGTAAAAGCGATACGCCAGGTCAGCCGTCTCGTGCAGATGAAGACGAGGGCCGACATGTACGGAAACGTCCTTTGCCTGTGTATCGGCTATCCCCGCTTCCAGCGTGTACGTGCCAGGATCAATCTCATTTACAATGCCCGCGAAGTAGTAGCTTCCCCAATCGCTGCCGTGTTCGCCTTCGACCCGTCCAATCGGGATAAGCGAACCCTGATAGGCGGTTTGCTGTTGATTTTTTAAGGCAAACCTGCCGATGCCATCAGCGGGAAAGAACGTCGATGCAACAACGAAGCGCACGGGGCCGCCCGCATCGTAGCCAACTTGGTCCGTATAAATATGAACATTCGGTTTCCTCTCGGCAAGGGGAATGAGTTCGACGGAGCGAATACGCCATGTACCGGACTGTGGTGGAAACGTCAGCATGAGCAAAAGATGATCCGCATCCGCCATACAGGGGAAACAGGCCGTTGTAATCAGTGTTTCGCCCGCAAGAATGCCCGCAGGCTCCAGAGAATAGTCCTGTTTGATCTGTCCACGCGCCCCATATTGACGCACTACGATTCCCGGCGCCGGCAGATCGTATTGTTTGAGGTGCACACGCGCGACAAAACTTCCGGGGACGTCCTCCTCCGGGATGAGCACGGGCGTGGCCGAAAGCAGGAATGCGCCCTCCCCCTTTCTCACTATCAACCCATGCTCGCCGTCTTGGTCTTCTACCGCGAAAGAACCCTCCGACTGAGGTGTGGCCGTGTCCGGCACAATCATCCTGCGCCAGCCGCGGGGCGTATGGTTCTGTTTCTCATCGTTCGCGGGCGGATCGAGGAACTGAAAATCACCGTTGGTCAGAATCGATTCCGATGGGAACACCCTCAGATCGTCGAGCGTTATCAGTGCATCATCTAGCGAAACATCGATGTTGCACGCCAGCCCTTCAATGGGTTCCTTCATTGTTATGTCGCAGGCGCCATAGATCCAGCCCGCTTTGTCCGGATCGCTTCCAGGTTCTTGGGAACGCGTTCGTGCGATGATCTTGTGCCGGCCGCGCTCTTGACCTTTCCCGTCAAGCAGAACACAGTCAATCTGATATCCCGCGCCTTCCGCTTTCATCCACACTTCCGCGCGATAGTGGTCCGGCGTTGGCAGGAGATGCGGCGTTTCAAACAGTGAAAAACGGTTTTGTGCTCCGCGTCCGTCAATCACCAACGCAGGGCCCATATCACGTCCCGCGTCTTGCTGCCATGTTCCCTGGACGCCATGCGGAAACGGAGCCAATGTGCCGTTGTCACCGTCAAGCACTACTACAGCCGCCGCCCATGCGCCTGAACTTGCGCCGAACACAATGAGACTGGTTGTCAGTATGAGCCCTGCGGCATAACGGTTTCGAGCAATGGAGGGTGCAGCGTTCATGGTGTTGGGAGACATCCGGTTTGTTGCATATCGTACCGGCGGCAGGGCCACAGGATCATTTCGGGTTTCCAAGACCCCCCGCACGTAAGACAGTACAGGTTGCCATTGTGGGACGGAATGAGAATCTCGACGCGGCCATCCTGGTCGTAGTCACACAGCGTGGGAGATGCGGCGATACGCTTCTTGACCGGGAAGCACCATTTGATCACACCATGGTTGGAAAGACCGTATACATTTCCGTTCGCTGCGCCGAAGATCACTTCAATCTCGCCGTCCCCATCCACATCCCCCAGCGCCGGCGCACTTTCAATCCAATCCCCCGCATTGAAACTCCACTTCTCCTCCCCCAAATTGCTGAGGCAGTAGAGATATCCGCGGCCGCCGCTGTACAGGACTTCGCGCGCCCCGTCCCCGTCGATATCGCCTGCGGCTATGGTCGTATCGATTCTTCCTGGAAACGTGCGATGATTCCAAACAACCTTCCCGGCCTTCCCGTCAAGACAGTAGAACACGCCGTCACTGGACGCCGCAAAAACCTCCGGAATGGGAGCATTCATCATATCAGCGATCACAGGGCCATTGTTGAAAGCCGCCGCGCCGCGGAACGTCCATACCAATTCACCCTTGTTGTCCACACAAAATACCGAATACGGTCCGCCGCAAAACACAAGTTCATCTTGGCCATCGTTATTCACATCCCCAACCGCCAGCGGACCGTCAGGTCCAGGGGGCGGCATGTGACGCTCCCATACGAGCGCACCATCCCCGGAGCGGCGTTCGAGTTGGCCTGACGTCGATATCCAGTAAACCTCCGGCGTGCCATCATGGCCGGCGTCTGCAATCACGGCATTGCCCCAGGGAATGCCTTCTTCAATCTCGGCCTTCCATCGGACATCGCCTTCGGCACTCAGACAAACAACACCGTCATTGCGCGTGGTCACCAGGATCTCCGGTTTACCGTCACCATCAAGGTCGCCGGCCGTAGGCGTGCCAGTAAGTCGTAATGTGAAATCCTGGCAGGTCCAAAGGGTTTCACGATTCGCGCTCAGACACATGAGCTTTCGTTCCTCGCTGGATTCCATGAGGATTTCCAGGCCGTGCGCTCCGCTGAGATCCGCCACGACCGGCGATGCATAGACCCGGCTGCCCACCTGATACGTCCACAACAGCGCCGGTTGTGCCGCCGTTTGGGGGCTGACCGAAACCGCATCGGGCAGTAATACGAAAAACACCAACACAAGGAGAATGATTTTCATCCGCGGGATGTTCAGTATCCGTGTTTTCACCATGTACATTCCTTCGCCAATACACTCTCTGAAGCGTGCATTCCAGAGAATAATGTCATTGGACCAGAATGTATTGCCGGGCGTCAACTGGCCCTTTTGCCAGGATTGGCAAACCTGCAGGTCAATCGCCTAGGATGGATTTCGTGTTACTGCTCGTTCCAAAGTTGCACTTTGGAACGCACTTGTCCCAAAAGCTGTGCTTTGATATGTGACAAACCTCGGGAGATGCATGATGACACCCGTATGGATCAGTCTGGTGTGTGTCACGGTAACTATGGCCGCTGGAAGCGGTCTTGTACCATTGTTGTCTGACCCCGTTGATATGGTGTCGCGCAATGATGTGGTGTATGACACGCCGTCCGTGGAGCCGTGGGAGGCGATGCCGGTGGGCGGCGGCGATCTGTCAGCCATGGTACGGTGCGATGGCGCGGACATTCACTTGCATCTGAGCAAATCGGATGCCTGGGGCTTCGCAGCGCCGCCGGATGCGCCGGTGGGCACGCGGTATTTTAATAATGTCAGTCCGGGGCACGTGCAGATACACTTGGCCGAGGGAGGAAAAAAGCTTGCTAATACTTCATTCAAACAGCATCTGGATCTTTATCATGGACAGATTGTATTGACGCTGGGCGGAGAATCCGGACTGTGCGTGAGGGTATGGGGGCATCCTGACCGGCGTGTGCTTATCCTTGAATTTGAGGAGAACTCCAAAATTCCCGGACCCTTGCGTGTGGAACTCTCCGAGTGGCGCGATACCATGCATGTGGCCGCGGGAAAGGACTGCGTGCATGCTCAAGAAGTCCAGACACGGTCCGCTCGGCCTCACCTCGCTTCCGCAGGCATGCAGGATTACTTCAACGACGAAAATGATCCACTGTTGAACCGCGAAACGGCGGTGGTCGTCACCGCGCCGGGTGTCTCCGGAGTAAAAACGCAGGTTGAGGGACAGAAAGGATGGATCGAACTTCCTCCGGAACGGCCCAACCGATTCATGGTCGTTATTGCGTGTGAGATTACATCGAAACGGGGCGCACTCGACAACGCGCGCAACTCCGCACGTGCAATTCCGGCGGATTCAGTTGCCCAGTTGGCGAAGGAACATGCGGCATGGTGGCAAGACTATTGGTCGAGGTCGTTCATCCGTCTGGAAAGTCCCGGCGACGACGCGCGAAAGGTCACGGCGGCCTATTATGTGCATATGTATACCCTGGGATGCGTCAACCGGGGGGCCGTGCCTGCAAAATGGGACGGTGGTCCGGGATTACTCCGAAATGACGACCGCACGTGGGGTCTGGCGGAGTGGATTCAGGAAATTCGCTTTACCTTCCTGCCGCTGTATGCAGCGAATTGCCTCGATATGGCCAAGGGACTGCCCAATCACTATTCGGCAATGCGGCCATACTTGCGCGAACAAACCCAAAAAATGTGGGGTTTGGATGGGATCTGGATCCCGGAGACAGTCTTGCCATGGGGCGGCATTGAAGATTGGGCACTGCATGCTGACGGCATGCCTCTGCTTCCCCATTTCAAGCTGTGGGATCCCAAAACGCGTCCATATGGCCGGTTCGAAGCCTATAATCCTTATGTTGGTTTTTTGTTCACGGCGGGACTCGAACTCTGCTGGCACTACTTGACGTATGCACGGTATTCAGGCGATGAAACTTTTTTGCGGGATCAAGCCTATCCGATGCTGCGGGATGTCTGTGTGTTTATCTCCGGGTTGCTTCGCGAAGGTGCCGATAAACGATTCCACCTGGACCCTGCGAATGCCCTGGAAACATGGTGGCTCGCAGGCGATCCTTCCGATACATTGGACGGCATCCGCGCGATCTTTCCGGAGTTCATCCGTCTTTCCGAGGTGTATGGCGTAGATGCCGGTGCGCGCGCGCGGTGTGCGGAGCAATTAAGCCGCCTCCCGGACCAGCCCAGAGGTGTTTGGAATACCGAAGGAGTGATTGACGCCTCCATCGACGCCTATGCTCCGGCGATCCGGATGGGTGATCCACCGCGCATTAGCAATTTTGAGAATCCAGCCCTGTATCGGGTATTTCCGTTCGGTCTGAGCGGGATCGGAACGCCCGATTACGAACGCGCCGTGCGCACGTTCGAGCACCGCATCTGCACGAATGTGCAGGGTTGGTCCATGGACCCCATTTGGGCGGCACGGCTGGGCTTGCGCGATCAGGCATGCGCCCTGCTCATGGAACATTATCGCAAATGGAACAAATACCGCTATGGCGGCTGGGACAGCGAAAATTCTAATGATCTACCCGGACGTTTAGCATTAACGCCCTACCTCGATGCGGGCGGCGTCAGCGCGTATGCCTTGCAGTCTATTTTGTTACAAAGCCACAACGACGTAATTCGGATTGCCCCAGCCCTCGCCTCTGACTGGGCCGGCATCTTCCGCTTGCGCGCCGAAGGTGGATTCCTCGTAACGGCGGAGGTTTCCGGCTCGACAGTCCGTAGCGTTAAGATTGCCAGCTTGTTGGGCAAATCCTGCACACTCACAAATCCCTGGCCGGACGAATGCGTTGTACGCGATGGTGATGCTGTGATTATTTCGACTCCGGATCGCAATGTGCGTTTTGATACAGCAGCGGGTCATGCCTATGTAGTGGAACAGCAGCATTGAAGCTTCCTTCCGATTTCCGCAGAATACGTTTTGACAAAGAGAGGAACACACATGAAGAGCAAGCGCATAGTTCAATTTGCCTGGATGGCGGTGAGTATTTCGATAGCGTTTTCATCGATTGCAGCGCCGATGCTCGATGAATCCCCTGCACAAACGGGGGAATGGGGCTTTCGACCAGATGACGGAGCCTCGCCGGTAAATCCCCCTGGGTTTTCGTGGCGGC
Source organism: Candidatus Hydrogenedentota bacterium (assembly GCA_029565395.1). Lineage (GTDB taxonomy): Bacteria > Hydrogenedentota > Hydrogenedentia > Hydrogenedentales > CAILVY01 > CAILVY01. The sequence goes on from JAKQOG010000020.1 coordinate 63,687, forward strand.
CTTGCAAGGATGCGGACCACTATGTGCTGGAAATTGCACAAGATAGCGAATTTAAGAATAGTGTGCTGAGTGAAGCATCCATACCCTGGTCAGCGTATTGTCCTTCAAAGAAACTTAACGCTGGAACCTATTTCTGGCGGTATTGTGCGGTGGATGCTGCGGGTGAGACGTCTGAATGGAGTCATATCCGGACATTTTCCATCAGCGGGGATGCGGTGGTGTTTCCACAACTGACCCGGCAGGAACTGAAGCAGCGCATGCCGGCAGAACACCCCCGTCTCTTCTTCCGTCCGGAAGACCTTCCCCGATTACGCGAACAGGCGCAAGGGCCATTGGCGGAACGCTGGACAAAATTGCTTCAGGCTGCTGATAAACTTCTGGTTACTCCTCCGGATACAACCGATCCGCCGAAATACCCAAAGACTGTTGATCGCAGGAAGACGCCGGGAGAATGGAAAAAGATCTGGTGGGGGAACCGGGCGCGTGTTATCGCCGTTGCGGACAGCGCCGCCACGTTGGGATTTGTGTATCGGATATCCGGCGAGGAAAAGTATGCGAAGGCCGCGCGCGACCTGCTGCTGGCCGCCACCAAGTGGGATCTGAACGGCGGCACGAATTACCGTTACAACGATGAAGCGGCAATGCCCATGCTCTATATGGCGGCGCGCGCCTATTCCTGGTGTTATCCCGTGCTGAGTGAGAGTGATCGCGCGGCCATCGCCGCCATGATGCGGGAACGCGGATCACAAGCGTATAAACATCTTCGGGCCAATAAACATCTTTGGCATCCGTACAATAGCCACAGCAACCGCGCATGGCATTTTCTCGGCGAGACGGCCATCGCGTTTTACGATGAAATACCGGAAGCGCCGGAATGGCTGGATTACGCCATGACGATCTTTTACACTGCCTATCCAGTCTGGGGCGATGACGACGGGGGCTGGCAGGAAGGCATGGCGTATTGGAACAGCTACCTTTCCTTGTTTATGTATTGGGCATCGATTATGTCCTCGGCATTCGACATCGATGTGTATCAAAAGCCCTTTTTCCGGCATGCGGGTGACTTTGCCATGTACACCATGCCGCCCGGAACCGGCGCCGGTGCGTTCGGAGACCTCGCAGAGGGCTCCTCCGCGGGAAGAGTGGCCCCGCTTATGCTTTTTTTGGCGAATGGCTCCAGAAACCCCTATTGGAAATGGTATGCGGATGCCTGCGGCGCCAAACCAGGCGACGGTTACCTGGGGTTTCTTTATGCGGGACAACTGTCCGGCCTCGAAAGTAAAGCACCGGAGGATTTGCCCACTTCCCGTTGTTTCCATGGAACCGGTCTGGCCGCGATGAATACAAATTTGCTGGACGGAAAGAACAATATCCAGGTTCACTTCAAGAGCAGTCCGTTTGGCCGTCAAAGTCATGGCTATAACTCAAACAACGCCTTTCTGTTGAACATCAATGGCCAGCGCGCCTTTATTCAATCCGGCAAACGTGACCTGTATGGCAGTGAACATCATAAGAACTGGATGTGGGAAACAAAGTCGGACAATGCCATTTTAGTGAACGGCGAAGGACAGATTCCGCATGTCTCCACGGCAAAAGGGAGCATTACTGTATTCGAGACGTCGCCTGCGGTGGATGTCGTAGTGGGAGAAGCGGCCGAATCCTATAAAGATCTCAAACGATGGACGCGCCGCATGGTCTTCTTTAAACCCAATACGATTCTGATCCACGACCTGCTTGATGCGCCGGAACCCGCCACGTTCGACTGGCTGCTCCACGGCACAGGACCCTTCACCATCGAAGGGCAGGAATCCCATTGGGAGGGCAATGCAGGAAAAGCGCGCATACAGTTCCTTGATCCCGCAGGCCTTGCCCTCTCGCAGACCGATGTCATGGACCCGCCCCCCGGCGATTACGCAAAATTCTCGCTGAAAGAATGGCACTTAACGGCACGAACCGGAGAAAAAGCGCAACATCAGGAATTTCTTGTGCTGATCACACTGCAAGACGTTGATGTGTCAATAAAACAAGAAGAAGGAAATCCGTCCCGCCTTCAGATGACGCTTCCCAACGGGATAGCCAACGTTTCCCTTGAACCGGACCATTTTTCAATCGATGCGCCGGGGTTTAAAAAAATGTTTTGATGATGATCTCAACCCGTATTTTTCACCCGAATATCATGGCACATGCATGGGTCCGGCCTTGTTTACCAGGACTCGGAACCGTGTTTTTCCGCTGACAGGTTTTCCTTCCAATACATCTTCTTCGGTAAATGTTGCCATTAAAATTTCCCGGGCGTCTTTTCGCGAATAATCGTAAATGACATAGATGAGTCCATCCGGAGCCTCGACGCCATCTGGATAGCTAACGCCAGCACGCTCATCAATCAAGAGTCCGCCTTTCCATGTTTTTCCATCATCGCCGGAAAGAAAGGCCGTCAGATGGGATCGTCCATGATTTTCCGGAGGCGCGTGTTTCACCAGGAGCAGTTTTCCGCTTGCCAGGCGGCGAATAAAGAATCGGGCGGCGGAATCAATATGTTTAACCGTTTCGGAAGGCCGTCCTTCGGACCATGTGCGCCCGCCGTCGGTGGAAAAGCTCTCGCCGATGCCGTATCCGGTTCGAACCAGCATCCAGAGCTTTCCATCGGACAGTTCAACCACCATGTGTTCATCGCACTTCCTGTCCTTCACATCCGAGCGGCCCAGCGGCGCAAACGTTTTTCCGTTGTCCGTTGAGCACACCACCCAAGAACCGGAGGGCTGCGCGGTGTCGATGCTGTATTTTGGATCGGGCGTGTTTGCGGGTATTGCCCAAATCGCCGCAGGCAGTAGCCACGCCCCTGAACGCAGCACCGTGGGCTTGTTCATCATGATGCCGTCGCAGAGTCTGCGTGGCGCGGACCATTGAGGATGAGGATTTTCTGGCTCATTGGCAGTCATGGCCCAGACACCCGCGCGGCCATCCCACCACGTTACTCCTTGCGCCCAAAACAGCCATAGTGTCCCGTTTGGATCACGCCATAAACACGGATCGAAAGCCCGCACGATACCTTCCGGGTCAATTGCAAGCGTGATATCCGGCCAAGTGACGCCATCATCTCCGCTGGTGGACAGCATCACGTAATTTTCAGGCCCTTCTTCTTTTCCTCCTCCGTACCAGGTGGCCCATAACCGGCCATTTGATGCGCGCTCGATGCCGGGGATGCCTTGAAACAGGCGGTTCGCTCCGGCGTACTCAGCACCGGGCGGTGATGCTATGCGGGGCGAGTTGAGGGCGAGTTCCTTCGGCGGAACTTCGCCTGCGTCCTGCGCCAAACACGATATAGTGCAAACAAAAACAAGGGAAAGAGCCCATAAAATTCTCATTACAACCTCCATACTCTCAAAAGAACCTATATTTCTCTGGGGTTATTCAGGCAGCGGGGTTGGAGCATCCAATCGAACCCAATCCGCGGTAAGCGATATCAATGCGGGAGGAATCGCGCCTTGCAGGCCCTGGAGTGCGCCGTGGTAATTTCCCGAAGCATCGCGCCACAAAGCAATGTCACAAGGTTCTTGCAGTTCGATTTTCATGCTTCCGCTCTCAAACCGTTTTAAATTTCCCGCTGCCATGGCGTTTACGGAACCATCTGCCGCCAGGCGCACCGCCGCCACGCCCACGGCATCGAACGCCACCGTGTGTCCATCGATATCGAGTGTGGTGAGTATGGGATCGCCCGCGGGATCATTCTGCCCGGCAAGAACAAGACGCGTGCCGTCCACCAGGCGGCAATGACCCGCGGCCGGAGGCTGCACAAGCTTGGTGTTCCAGCAGACGGCATCAACGGCGGGTGTCCCCGCCTGAACACTGCGCGGCAGGACCTCTAATAGCGCGGCAAGGCATGCAGCGCCATCCGGATAAGGAATCATCTTGTCGGGGAGCGTTGCATTGCCATCAAACGGTTTCCCGTCAAAATCACGGGTCCAATCCCCTACACGGTTCAATGCTGTTTTACCGTCCGCCGCGTTGCGGAAAAATTCGGCGATGGAGGATCGCTCGAATTCCGGGTGATAGAGAACCACCCAGTCATACCGCTGCGTCCCATAGGCGATTTTTCCGTTTTCTATTTTCACGGCGCCCGATTCAATCTCGCTGGTCGGAATGAGGTCCGTGTAATATCCGGCGCGCCACAGGGCATCCGCAACATCCTTCCCCACGTCTTCATAGGCGGGCCCGGCCCAATTCATTGCGCAGGGATGGCCGAAGATGACTGCAATACGGCAATCCAACGGCGCAGGCTGAATAAAATGAAGCATGCGGATGCGCGCTTCGCCGCGCATGAGATTTCCGGCAAACAACTGCGACATGCGCCATCCGGGCGCTTCCTTCAACGGATACAATGGATGGTAATTGATGCGGCCCCCGGCCAGTGCATGTGACCAGACAGCCGTTTCGTACTGACTTTTCTCAGGCGCATAAAACATGTTGTACCAGACGGAGTTGTTCCATTTTTTCGCCATCGCGGTGCGGACACAGAACGGCGTAACCTCATCGGTCTGCGCATAATCGCGCCGCGCGGCCCACCAATCGAGGCCGTTCTTCTTGAATTCCCGGCTGTCACAATAGGGGTACCACGTCGGATGCGTGGAAACCATGGCCTCTTGACCAAAGACTTCTTTCACCGCCCGATAAAAATCGCCTTCAATCTCCACATTCCGCAACCGGTTCATTTCCATGAAATGATTCACCGCGCCCTGCCGATCTCCTTCACGGCCAACCTCGCCCGCATACATCAACAGACAATCCCGCACGAGATCGCGGCCGGTGCGTTGGTTATAGGCCAAAGCCATCGGTTCGGAATACCAGAAATCGTTGTGTTTCGGCGTGCCGTCAAAACAGGGCGGGAATCCCCATTCGTCCTTGCACGCGCCCACCAGTTTTACGTCCGCGTAGCGGCGCAGGAGTTCCCGCTGGAATTCCAGCAGGTGCGGCGCGTAAACATCCGGAGTAAGATGAGAAAACGCAACACAGGCACAGACGATGGGCTGATCCGTGGCTGTTTTGGGCGCCGCGATTCGGATCTTCTTTTCACTGCGCTCCTCAATACGGCACGCGGAAGTAATATCGACCACAGTACCGGGGGCGATGCTGCCTTCTGATCGGGCGAATGCATACACACGCATTAACCGGCTTGCCAGGGGCAAGTATGGCTTGGCGCGGCCCGTGTAATGATCGCTCAGAGTCTCTGACGTGATTTCTAGAACAGTGTCCCCTTCGCCGTTTCGGGGCGTTTCCCGAATACGCAGCATTTCCTGCATTTCATCCGGATAGGCCGTTTGAAACGCTTCGCGCGTCAGCCGGACATCCAGGTCCAGGGCAACACGGATGTCAAAACGAGCGGCATATTCCATCGCCTCGCGAAGCGTGTCGTGGACAAACGCGTCGGTGAGTTCGCCCTGGGGAATGCGCAAACTCGCCGTCAGAAGGGTAAATTTGGCATGTTTCGCCACGATGTCAATATACGCGCGGTAATTCTGGTCCTTAAAATCCTCTTCATGCCAAAACCAGCATCCGAGCGCGGGCGGAACATTCGGCGGCAAATGAGTTAATACGGGATTTTCCACTGCTCCAGCGGTCGCAACCAGAGCAATCCCGACGAACGCCATCCAACTTTTCAGCATAACAGGTACTCCTTCTTGTCGCTCAATGATTTTTCATGGGTATCCACACGGCCAAATCGCCCGATGCGCGATTGCTGTTGGCATAAAAGGGGATCGCCGTAAAATCCACCGGGATGGTATCGGAAGCATTGTCACAATACAGTGCGCCATCCTTCCACTCCTGAAGCGTGAGCGCTTTCCCTTTAATCAGGATAACGCCGCCAAGTAAATCGGCGCGGTATTCTGTGGCGAATCCGCCATCGGATTGCATAAACAGGCGTTTGATCGGTGTTGGATTGTCCGCCGGCTCCAGGCAATACACGATCGGCCCGCGCATCAAGGCCATCCGCCCGGCGTTTGCCTCCACATTCGGATTGGCGAAGACGGTCCGGACCGGCATCGGAAGTTCAAACGAAATCCGATCGCCGCTTTTCCAGGTGCGACGCAACACGGCATACCCGTGGTTAACAGGAACATCGTTAAACGATTCGCCATTAACAGTAAAAGTGAATGCATTACTCCAGCCTGGAATACGTATGCGCAGATCAAATGCTACAGGGACTTCGGGATCCGGAGAAATCATCACTTTCCCGTCCCATGGATACCGCGTTTCTTGTGATACCATTACTTTCCTTCCCTGCAATGATGTGGTTAACCGGCTTCCCACAAACAAATTGACATAGAGACTGTTGTCAGCAATCCCGTACACATAGCCCGGCAACGCCCCCATGATTTTAAGAAACATCGGCGGACAACAGGGGCATCCGTGCCATTCCCAACGCTGCCGGTTGGTTGCTTCCAGGGGATTTTCATAGAAGTAGCTGTTGCCTTCCAGCGAGACGCCGCTCAGCACGCCGTTGTAAAGCACACGTTCCAGTTCATCGATGTATTTGCCCTCCTGAAAGAGCAGAAACATGTTTTCATGGAAAAAACCCGCCCCAACGGCGGCACAGGTTTCGAGATAGGCGTTATTAGGCAGTACATAGTCCGGTCCGAATTTTTCGTCGTTCGCAAAGGCCCCCACGCCTCCGGTCAAATGCATTTTTTTGTATACCATGTTTTCCCAAAGCCGTTGCGCGGCGTGGGTATAGTCATCGCGGGCATCGGCCCTGGCTGCGGCGGCCAATCCCGCGCACACGAGAGTGGCGCGCACCGCATGCCCCTCAATTGTTTCCTGTTCCAGCAGTGGCTTGTGATCCTGGGCATACGCGCCCCAAGAGGGGCGGTCATCTCCGTATAATTTGTCGCGGATGAATTTCTGGCATTCTGTTTCGTTCGTATGCTCCCAATCCGGTTTTCCACAATGATGTCCGCGTGCTTCCAGCCAGAATTCCGCAAGACTCAGAAAGTCTCGTTCATTTACCGGCATGTCCACCTTATCCTTCACTTCCGGATGATCTCGAAACAGGCGGTATAGATTTACGGCGGCTTCTTCGGCCAGCGGATGGGAGGGGATGATATTCCGCTTGGGTGGCGGCCCCATCGTCTTGAACATGAGATTCGCCATCCGCACTGCCACGTTCAAAAGTGTTGTCCTACCCGTGGCTTCGTAATAATGAGTGCCGGCTTCCATAAGCGCGCCCGCGTTGTATAGATCATGCTGAATGCGTTCATATCCTCCATTCAATCCCCAGCGATGATCAGGCTCCATCAACTGCGTGAAGGTTTCAATATAACCATCGGGATCCTTCGCGGCCGCTGCGGCGATGCGTTCAATGTAACCGTCGATCTGTGATTCCAATGCTGGGTCCGGTTTCACCGTCAGAAAATCGGCTGCCGCCCGGATCATTTCATAAATCAGGCCATCGTACCAGGGCGGCCCGTCATGTCCGCCGTTCTCACCATCTCGCACTCGATCAAAATTTTTAAACGCGCCTGTTTTCTCGAATTTGACAAAGCAGTCCGGTATCGTCGTGTTCCGCCACACAGCGAGTTTCGGCCCCCAAAACTCATCTGAAATCTCAACCTGCGCCAGAGGTGCGGGTGCAACCGTTGCGCCGAATATGCACTGGACGATACAAAGATTCATAAGACACAAAAACATAAAACCTTCTCCGATTTCGGAACAGCATGCATTGCCAACAGGGTTTCAGAATATCAACGTTCGGAGTATAGCATGAGCACGCGGGGCATGTAAGTCTCATGATCGCATTTCCATGAATGTGAAAGCCGGGGAAAGAGTCATGTATTCTTTCACCCGTTCAATGGGAGTTTTTTACACGTGCAGCATATGCAAGCGATAATGAGAAACATCGTGGCAGTGTTCGTTCTCGGTTTGCTGACAGCCTGCCATACCATTCCCGGAACGGAGTCCGTCCGGCAACACGAAATCACCACGTCTTTCTTCACAATTTCCTGGGCGCAGGCACACGTTACATCCTGGCGATATACGCTTCGTCCTGATGGGAATTGTATGGATATTCAGCTTCCTGTAGCTGAACTCGATGGAAAGACAACTCCCCTGACAGTCCGCCAATGGATGGTTATTGAATGCCGGGATCTCAAGCTGAAAGGCGTCAGGGAATATGTGGTTGAAGGCCTGCTTGAGAGCGATGGCACTATTCGGCTCCAAGTGAAATTCCGGGTGGCGGATCAGAGCCCGGTGGCAAGATTCTGTTATTCCTTAACCACCACCACCCCGCATCAACTCACCAAGAAACAGGGGAAAGACAACCTGGTGTATTTGTCGTATCCGATGAAGGACTTTTCAGAAAAAAAAGAAGTCCGGCTGTCGGTGTTCAATGAGATGGTTCATTCCTGCACCTTGTCGGAAGAGGAATTATCTCAAGCTGATTTTGAACATTCCACCCCGGTTACCGGGCCGATACTTATAGGCTCGAATGATCGGTATGCTTTTCTGTGTGCGTACGAACACGACTCGATGTATCCGGATTCTTTTTTGGAATACCGGCTGTATCCGGATAATGACGTGCGATTATGCGCGCGAAGAGGCAATTATTACGACGGCCAGCCCGCAAACGGTTTTTCGAGCATTTGGTTTGAATTCGCCGGGCTAACGGGAAGCGAAAACCAACTTGCGGAAAGGTACCGGGACTTTGTATTGAACTTTTTATCGGAAAACGCCGCAAGCCGGAAACCCTACATTTATTACAACACCTGGGGACGGCAGGAACGGGTGAAATGGAATGGAGGCCAGTACCTCACCACGATGAATCTGGAATACACACTTCGGGAAATTGATCGTGCGCATGAGATGGGCATTGAGGTGTACGTTCTGGATGCCGGATGGTTTAATAAAACCGGCGACTGGGGCGTCAATCTGAAAAATTTCCCGGATGGTTTCGCTCAAATCCGGGAAAAGCTTGAACGCGCGGGCATGCAGCTTGGGGTTTGGATGAATCCTGCCAAAGCCGCCGTATCCAGCCGCGCGCTTCAGGCAAATGAACACTGTCGTAAAACCCGCCTTGGAAAAGCGGCCACGCCCGCGCCCGAATGGGAAACGGAAGACAGCGTGGACATGTGCCTGGTCAGCCCCTATTGGGAATACTATGCGAATGAGCTTATCCGCATGTATAAAGAACTGGGGATTCGCTATTTCTACTTGGACGGCGTTGGACAAATGGGCTGTGATGATCCTAGACACTTTCACGGGACGGCGGAGAATACGGCGGAAGAGCGCGAGACGGCCTATGGCTTTTTGTTGCCGGTATATCTTGGGAAAATCATCGGCAAAGTGGGGGCGGCATGTCCGGAAGTCATTTTCGATTTTGACGTAACGGAATCCCGGAGAATCGGTGTCGGGTTGCAGTTTTTGGCCTCCGGGCGGTATTTCATTCTGAACAACGGCCCGTATTTCAACAACTTCGACTTGTGCCCCCGTGGGAAAAGCATTTTACCCAACGGCTGCCACAATATTTTCATTCATCCAGGCCCCGCTCGCACCTGGTTCATGCGCTCCGTGCTCGAGTATGACCGCTGGATTCCTTCCAATCTGATAATGGCGAATTATATGCCGGATGACCCGGCAAATTCGCAGATTATCAATCTGGCGTCGCTGGCACTGGGACAAAATGCCCTGTGGGGCGATATTCTCGCCGTTTCCCAGGAAGGTGTGTCGTTAATCCACGATATTCTTACCCGCTACAAACAGGTTCGTGACGATGTGGCTATTGCCTCCCCCATGCATATCGGAAAGCCGGGCGACACCCCTGAAATTTATGAAAAAATCAATCAGAAAACCGGAAAAGGAGTGGTGGCAATCTTCGCGAACGGAAAAGGCGCCTTTACCTACACCACCCGGAACAACGTAACCGATGAAGTCTGGCACAACGAAGGTGTAACCATAAACATGACGCAGGACAGCCATGCTCAAATTACGGCAGTGTTTGATGAGGCGTCCGCGAAAATACTCTTCTTCGGAGTGAAATGAATGAGCCGGATACTTGTGCTCTCTGTGATTTTTGGGGGATGTGCGTTTTCACTTCACGCACAGTCCGCACCGAAGGACGAATCCAATAGTGTAATGCTGCCGCCGGCTAAGGTGGCGCTTGAACTGAATCGGGGCATCTCTATTGATCGTCAGTTCCGCACCATCCCGCCGGAATCTATCATGCAAATAAACCAGGACGATATTCACCTGATCAAGTCAATGGGGTTTGAGTTTGTAAAATTTCTGGTGAATCCTGAACCGCTCATGACAGGTAATCATCTGGATACCGCGAAGGCCGGATATCTAAAAGAACTCATCGATATGGCGGTGGAAGAGAACCTGCCAGCCGTCGTATGCATTCATCCGGAATGGGAATTCAAAAAATCCATTCTCAATGACCTGGAAAAGTTCGCCGGATTCCTGGTATTTCTTGAGGATATTGCACGCTTTCTCGCTAAAAGCTGGACTCCGAAGCAACTGGCGGTTCAACTGATGACAGAGCCCGTCACGGAAACCCTGAACTGGAATGATCTCCAGCCTCGGATGTGGGAAACGGTGCGGCGTGTCATGCCGGACCACACCCTTATCCTTGCCGGTGATCAAGTGGGCAAGATCGACGGCCTGATCACCACCAAACCCGTGAACGATGCCAATGTCCTATACAGCTTCACCTTTTATGATCCCTTTGTGCTCACACTGCAGGGCGGGGAATGGCTGACTCCGAAATTGTGGTCGCATCTCGGTTCCATTCCCTATCCATCCAGTCCTGAGATCATTGCGGCCCGGAAACAGGCCATCCTCGAAAAAATCCCCACGGATCCGCCCGATTGGCGGCCTGCCGCCGAGGGCATGTTAAACGAATATGGCAATGCGCACTGGAACAAGGAAAAAATAGTCGCGTGCGTCAAAAAACTGACGGATTGGAACAAATCCTACGGCGGCGGACTGAAGATTTGGTGCGCGGAATTCGGCTGCTATCAGCGCACTATTGCGCCGGAAGACCGGTATCGATATCTTAAAGATGTCCGGGATTCCTTTGAAGAAAATGGCATTGGTTGGGCCTACTGGTCCTACAACGAAACACTCACCATCATGACATCGGATCGTCAGCCCTTTGGCCCCGCGAAAAACCAAACACCGGACGCTGTACTGCTGGAAATTTTACTGGGAACCAACCATTAATCCGAATTCCACAGTAGCGTTTACGAATGCTTTTTATTGCGGGCCACCGGCCTCCGGTGGCGGCAATTCGCAAAAAAATGCGCGATGGGGAGGGCGAGGCTCCCGCCGAGCCGTAAGCAAAATATGCCGTGTTGATCTTGTTCGTACGGCGCGGCGGGAGCCTCGCCCTCCCCATCATAGCCACTTTCTTAGCAGCCACCGGCCATCTGTGGCGTTGAGTCGATAAAAACTGTTCAACAAATACGAGAGGCAACAATAGTAGGTCCTATCTCCAGGCAGGACATCTCCCATTATTTTCAATACCGGCTACGACTATGTTACCGTTTGGAATATTTTCTTGGACACAGTAACAGGAGTGTGCTGAATGAAAAGGCAATATAGACCTAAACTAGAAACGGTGTTAGGCATCATTTCCCTTGCGATAATGGGGTGCTTCACCTCACAGGCAGCGGAAACCATCACCATGACCGGTGAAAGCCTGGTGCTGGTGGGGCAGACGCCCGGCAATCTCTGGTTTGATCATGTCGTGCCGGATTCGGTGAAAATACGCAGCGCATATGATCCCAATAAACCCGGCGTGGTGGTGTATGAACCCGAACGCGATTATGTGGTGGACTACGCAAAGGGCGCTATTGCGCGGACGGCGCAGTCGCGCATCCCGGATTTTTCCACCAACATGCTCTATGAGAAAAAGGAATTCGATCACAACCAGTTTCCAGGCTTTGGGAACGGCGCATTTTTCGTTTATGTGGATTACACCACAACGAACGGCGCCCCTCTATTCACGCCCACCGATCAGGCCGCCAAACTGAAGCAAACCCGCACACATCTCGAAAAGGGAGGTCCATTCAAGGTTATTGCCTATGGCGACAGCATCACCTATGGCGGCGATGCTTCGGAGGAACGGCTTCAGTTCACCCGGCGCTATGCACAATGGCTGCAGGAGAAATTTCCCCAAGCACAAGTCTCGTTTGAAAATGGAGCCACCGGCGGCGACAGTACGGTTCAGGGCTTAGCCCGCCTGGAGGAAAAGGTGCTGTCACGGAAACCTGATCTGGTGCTTATCGGTTTCGGTATGAATGATCACAACAAAGGCGGCCTCGAACCCGATGCATTCACGACGAACCTATTGTCCATCATTGATTCCATCCGGACCCGCACTGGCGCGGAAGTGATTCTCTTTTCCGCGTTTCCGCCCAATCCGGACTGGAAATTCGGCTCCCACCGCATGGAGCTGTTCGCCGCCGTCACGAAGCGCGCCGCAGAAAAGGCGCAATGCGCATTCGCGGATGTATTTGCCGTTTGGCAGAAGGCACTGGTCCGGAAAGACCTGCCCAGTCTGCTGGGGAACAATATCAACCATCCTAATGATTTTGGGCATTGGCTGTATTTTGAGACGCTCAAAAGCGTTCAATTTTAATATTTTTGGAAGTAATCGCAGGAAGTGAAAGGAAACTGGGGTATGAATGCTAAACAGCGCGGGATAATTGGTCTGTGTGTTTTCGTAATCCTTGGGATATGTATGGCCGGAGGGAACGCCGCAACGAATGAAGAAGGAAAACCAGCCATAGCGCAGGCCGATCTTTCCGGAACGAAGGCCTTGATGGATAAGCCGAATCCTGTGGCGGGTGCACGGCTGGCGGAGCGGCAACAATGCATTGAAAAAGTGGACAAGCCGGGAAATCCCGCCCGGCGAAACGTACCGGAAATGAAACTCGCCGGGCAGGGCCGTATTCTGATGGTATTGGTTGAGTTCGGGGGCGCCGATACATTCCAGTTCGTTCCAGGTGAATCCATATGGGATCCCTATGGCCGTGTAGACTTGAATGAGTATGCGAACGCTTCGTGTGATTGCACCAACATCGTAGCCGCCCATGGATTGACGGAACCTGTCGAGTTCACCTACACCGGCCCGCTGCACAATGAAATTCCACGTCCGCCTTCTGGCGCGTACCCCTGGGGCACCATGGTTTGGACCGAAGACTTCAGCAAGGAATGGTATCAGAATCTCGTCTTGGGCGATGGAGTCGTTTTCGACTATAAACGCGGCGACGATTCTCAGGTATACGCCGATCATCGCGGACGCTCCGTCCGCACCTATTACGAAGACATGTCGAATGGCGCCTACACGATTTCCGGCGATGTAATCGGATGGATCCAATTGCCGCATTCGACTTGGTGGTACGGCGCGGATTGCTGCCCCGGGGCCAAATCGAGTGAATTCTTTCTCAATTTTGACGGCGGCATTCCCGGCGCGGGAAGCGACGCCTCGTTTGTCAGGGATGTACTCGCAACAGTCAACGAAGTGTACCCCGGCTTTAATTGGAAACAATACGATGCCGATGACGACGGCATTGTGGATTGCCTCTGGATCGTCCATGCGGGACTTGGCGAAGAGGCGCATGCTGATCTCGTCAACGCCACCGGCTATGGAGAGGCGGCGATTTGGTCGCACTCGAGCGTGCTGGGCCGCGAGTATGAGGTGGACCCCGAAAACCATATCTCCATCGGTCATTATATTGTCATGCCTGAGAACGGGGCACTCGCGGTGTTCGCACATGAATACGGCCACAGCCTTGGCTCGATTGATCTCTACAATATGAGCGATCATTCCGATACCTCCGCGGGATTCTGGACGGTGATGTCGGATGGTTGGACGGGTTTCCCACAGGGATCGGTGCCGCCGGCATTCGATCCGTACCACCTCGACATGTGGGGCTGGCTGAATCCCTTCGTAATTACGGACCGAACCCAGGAATATGAGGTAAAGATCGGGCAAACCAGTGAATTTCCAAGTGACCCCGGCGCCTATCGCGGGGTCAAGATCGTATTGCCGGGCGGTTATGCCACACAACCCGTGACGCCCCGAGGCGCAAACCAATGGTGGGGCGGAATGATTCCCATGAACAACAGCATGATGACTCAGAATGCCGCCGTGACATTGCCCGCATCGGGATCCAGTTCACTTTCCTTTGACCTTGCATACGCCTTGGTCACCGGTTACAACTTCTTCTGGATACAGCTCTCTCAGGATGATGGCGCCACCTGGGAAACCCTGACCAACGAAAACACCACGTGTGTTCACGCGGGCGACTGGATCGCCGGCATGTACGGTTTCCCCGATGATATGTGCACGGCGGGCATCGGCGGATTCACCGGACGCAGCCCCGGTTGGCCTGCATACACACAACAGACCTTCGACCTATCCGCGCATGCCGGAGAATCCATCCGGCTTCGCTTCTGGTATCTGTCGGATTATCTCGCGACCGAAGGGCCATTCGTGGATAACATCCGCATTAGCGCCAACGACACGATCTTCGTGGATGATGCGGAGAATGGCGATACACTGTGGACCTATTCCGGCGGCTGGGGCCGCGACAGTGGCGTGCGGGAGTACAGCCACAATTACTTCTTGCAATGGCGCAATACCAGCGAGACGGGCGGATATGACAGCGGCTTGGGCGATGATCGCTTCCCGTTCGGCCCCGCTCAGACAGGCCTGCTCGTCTGGTACAACAACAACCTCTATGGCGACAACCGGCTCAATAATTACTTGACCGATGACCCCGGATTCGGACCCAAAGGCCGGATGCTCATCGTGGATGCGCATCCTGAACCGTATCGTGATCCGTATTGGACCGGTACGGGATTCAACAACGAAGCCGCCAACCTGGATCGCCGCAATCAGCAACGCGACGCACCCTTCAGCCTTGAGCCCACCCCTGCCTTTTCCATGTTGCCGCCCTTAGTGTATGGCGATGAACCGGTGAATTTCGCGGGTATGGAGCCGGTCAGTGTCTTTGATGATCGCCTCGGATACTATCCCGGCGCGGAAAAAGTCTCTTTCGGACCGGGGTATGCGCCCGCATCATTACAATGGCTGACCGTGCAATGGGATTCGAGCGTGGTGGTGCCTTCCCACCGGTTTTACGGCATCAACGCGCCCGGATACACGGCCGGTGAACCGCTCTCGTACAATGGCAGAACACCGGGAGACGACGGGCAAATTACTGTAAATACCCTCGAAACCGGCCTCGGATATGACGGAGGCGCCGGCAATCCCGAGGATGCTCCGGAAGGCCATGGCCCCTACGGATGGAAAGTGGAGATCCTCTCCCAAACCGATGCCGGAGCCACCCTCCGCATCACCAACTCCGTGACAAATTACCCCCCGCATATCCTCCCAATCCCGGATCACGAAGTTCAGGAAGGAAATGCGATCTCGTTCACCGTATTTGCATTTGACCCTGACGAAGACACCCTCACCGCCTCGGCGGAAAACCTTCCCGCCAACGCCACATTTGATCCCGATACACGCCAATTCGATTGGACGCCCCCAGCGGGTTCCGCCGGAACCTATGAGGATATTCGATTCACCGTGGCTGACGGCCGTGACCCTGAACTAACCGCAACAGCCTCTACCGCCATCACCGTGCTCAATACAACTGAAGGGGAAGGTGCAAGCGAGGGTGAAGGGGAAGGCGGGGATGAACCAGGGACCTGCTGCTGCTCCAGTAAAAATTCAAAAAAACCATACGGCTCCGGAGACGCCCTTCTGCTGGCATCGCTGGTGATGGGAGTCTTTTGGGGACTGAGACGGACGAAAATATAGAACATAAAGTAGGTGAAGCTCGAGTAATTCTGCAGGGCCTATCGGTGCGATGAGGCTTTAAAATAGGAAGTGACACATTTATCACGGTGGTCAAAAACAAGGAGATGGGAAGATGAATGCCAAAAAAAATAAAATGTTTGGTCTGGGAGTATGGGTGGGGATCACGGCATTTCTTATTGGTTGCATGGGTGCAAGCGGGGCGGCGGATCCCAAACCATCGCCTGATCAAATCATTGAAATGCTCAAGGCAGGCAATGCACGTTTTGTATCGGGCGCCGCCACACATCCGCACTCGGATGCAGCCCGGCTGGCCCTGGCGGGAAAAGAAAACCAGGGCGATTATGCCATTGCCACGGTTCTTGCCTGTTCCGATTCGCGCGTCCCGGTGGAACGAATTTTCGATGTGGGCGTCATGGACATATTCGTGGTCCGGGTGCCAGGCAACGTCTGCAATGTGGATGAGATCGGGTCCATCGAATATGGCTTGGCGCATGTAAAGACGCCGGTTTTGGTTATCCTGGGCCACACCCAATGTGGCGCGGTCACTGCGGTGACTCATGCGGCCGAGGGGAAAGGGCATGCACTCGAACGAAACATCCCGCCCCTGATCGCCGGCATTCGGCCCGCGCTGGACCGCTCCATCGCCAAACATCCAGATGTCCACGGCGATGACATCATCCCCTATGCCATCGAGGAAAATATTTGGCAGGCGGTTGAAAACCTGTTTTTTGCCAGTCCGGCCACGCGTTCGCTCGTACACGATGGTAAAGTGAAAGTAATAGGCGCGATGTACGACGTTGCCACGGGTCAGGTCCGTTGGTTGGAAGAATCCAAAATCACGGATATTTTAACGCGTGTTGAAGCCAATCCTAATCGGCCCATGGACCCCATGGCGGAAGAAAAACATGACCATGGTTCTTCAGCCAAACCGCATGCGGCGGAAGAAAAATAAAAACCGGCGCGAGACGGTTGTTTTACCCGGAACACTTTCGGTAATTCATGCCCCTATTTTGGCGCGGGAACGTATTCATACGACTCCCCCCACGTCATGCATACGGCGCGGGCGGCCTCATTTCCCAAGCGGACCCGGTTCAGCCAGTGCGGTTCGCGGTGATCGATGGTATGGCTGAGTTCGTTTTCATGGCCTGGGACAACCAACGCGGGGCGGAAACCCGCAATTACCCGGGGCATATCCGGCGTCCAACAGTTGGGCAGCAGTATGTCAATCCGCTGCGTTTCGGCCACCGTATCTATCCATTGGAAATCTTTATCATAGGCTTGATCCCCCGTATGGGCGAAGGTCAGGCCTTCCGGAGTCGTCACCACCACCACGTTGTTTAGAGTCCGTTCTCCCTGGTGTCCCGGATAGTTGATGACACTCAGCCGGTCCGCATTTTCATGAATTGGAACAGTCTGCACCGTTCCAGCCTCGCGTTTTAGCCGGACAAGATGATCGTTGAAGGGACGGTTCTCCCACAATCCTTCCGGAACCAACACCGGCTTGCCATTGCGAATGAACGCCTCCGCTACGTGTTGATCAGCATGATCCGCATGCACATGGCTGATAAATAGGATGTCGCATTGACGCGCAATTTCCTCAACCACATCCTCAGGCAGGAGGAAACCATCCTTATTTACATGTTTTCCGGTAACGATATCGAATGCAATCGTTGTGGAGGCTGTCCGCACGATAAAGCCGTGATCATATAATTTCCACAGACGTGCGCCGCGGGTCACGCGTTCCTCCTGGAGGGCGGCGATTACGGCTTGTGTCCTCCGAATGAAAAACGCCTGCACCGAGGCATAGCCCGGGGCCTCCGGATCATGCAATACAGTATCCAGCAAGAGTAATGCCGCCCGGCGTTCCAACGATTCCTCAATTTGGGGCGGGTACTTCTTCAAAAGGGCCTCCACGGCTTCCAGCGAATGCTGATGCTGCTGGTCAAGAAAGCCCGGAATATCCCCCCAATGTTCCTTGCGATTCTCTGAGGAATCCGCCGGTTCACAGAAGGAGCCCCAGCAGACACAGAGTAACGCCAACAGAAAATAGTTGCATTTGGCTGTAGTCATGATTTGAGATCCTTTTCCGTCTTTTTTCCGGTATGTAATCATATCATACTGTTCAAACCTGTCATTATCCATCAACGCCTTTAGGGTGGTTAAGAAAAACGCTAAGTTGACTGACTGGTACCGCTGGGCCATAATCCGGGAGCACTTTGGAGACTATGGCAATGCGTCATGTAAGGCAATTATTTACGTTGGTTCTTTGCATCATATGGGCGGGTGGATGTGCGGCATTACACGAAGGGAATGCGGTGCACACAGCGGGTTCCCCGTTTTCCCTGACACGGGACGGAACCCCCGCCTGCACCATAGTCCTATCGGCGAATCCAACACCCGCGGCACGGCTGGCGGCGCTGGAACTCCAGTTCCATGTGTTAAAAATCACCGGCGCCGAACTGCCCATCCGTACCGATTCCGAAAACGTTACGGGTTCGCGCGTGCTTATCGGCGAAAGTGCAGCCACGCGTGCATTGGGATTCAAGGGACTGGATTTTGCTCCGCAGGAATACCTCATTGCCTTTCGCCCAGACACCTTGATTCTTATCGGACGCGACTGGGAGGATACGGAAGCAAACCGCCGTGAATTGGGACGGCCGATGTGTTGCGGTGACACCCTTGATTCGACACGACAGCGCATCGATTACTGGAAAACGGCCGGCCTCCCGGAACGGAGCAGCGGCGAACTGGAACTCCCCGGTGTATATGACGATCAGGGGACCTGTTATGCAACCTATCATTTTATCGAACACTTCTGTAACGTTCGCTGGTATGGTCCAAGCGAAATAAGCATCCTGCTTCCCGAACAACGCACCCTTGTGGTCAAGGGTGCGGATATCCGCCGTTCACCGGCGCTCAAGGATCGGGATGCGCTCTGGTCGGGAAACTGGCCATTTATGCAGAAACAATGGGGACCTGTCACCCGGCCCGAGGTGTACCTGTTTTGGCGGCGTCTGCGCCTCGGCGGGGAAAAATGGGCTGGAAATCACACCTTCCACAAGAAGACAGTGGAGACGATTTTCACAAATCCTGAATATCAGGCGAAGGGACCCGGACGGGGAACCCAGCTCTGTTATTCCAATCCACTGCTCGTCGAACAGGTGGCCCAGATGGCCCGCGATTTCTTTGATAGCAAGAATAATGCACCCGAAGGCTGGAAAGCAGTGGGCAACTATTTTGCAATTGTCCCCGACGACAATGCCAAATTCTGCCAATGCGGCCAGTGCACGGCATTGTTGGACTCAGGAAAAAACATGGGCACCGGGCAGTTCAGCAGCGGAACGGTCAGCAACTACTTCTTTTCGTTCGTAAACGCCGTCGCCCGTGAAGTGCGAAAGACCCATCCCGACAAATACATCGCCACGCTCGCCTATTGGGACTACGCCTTTCCGCCTCGCGGCTTTACCATCGAACCCAACGTCTCCATAGCCCCCTGCCTCCATACCTGCATGTACGCCATTCACAAAGAAATGCGCGAAAACGACATGAAGCTCTATCACGAATGGCTGCAACAGGCCAAGGCCCCGATGTTCCTCTGGAACTACTATCATCATCCCATGGAACCCGCGCTGATCGACAAATGGAAATGCTTCCCGAATATCATGGTGCACACTACCGCGGAATCCATGCGCATGTTTATCCGCGACGGCATCCGGGGGATTTTCATCTGTGGCGAGCAGGATATGTTGGAAGCTTACATAATCGCCAAGATTTGGGATGATCCCACACAGGATGTAGATGACATGCTGCACGAATTCTTCACCCGGTATTTCGGGGCATCCGCCAAGCCGATGGAAAAGTTCTATCGCAATATTGAGGAGATTGCCTGCAATCCGGAGAACTATCCCCCGCCGTTGTACCGGAGAAACGGCATCGATTGGAAAAAAGTGGCCTGGACACACTTGGGCGCCGAAGAACGAATGAAAGAACTGGGTGCTTTGATGCACCGCGCCCAAACACTTGCCCAAACGGAACAGGAAAAACAGCGGGTTGAGTTATGGTGCGGCGCGCTCTGGAAATGGATGGAAGAAGGCTACAATGAATCCAAGTAACTGACGCGGGCCGCGGCGGCTTGTCTCTGGCGCGCGGACCGCGTACACTCCATCGGTCTGTGTTTTGTGTATATTTTCAGCCCAGGAGTGTTGAACGATGCGATTCAGCATTGGAGTCTGTTTTCTTTGGGTGTCCTGTAGTGCGCTGGCGGGCGAACCCGGCCCCGCACTGTCCGGTGAACCGCCGAAAGACGCCGCGGGATATCCTTCTTCAAATACGGGCCTCGATCCCAAACAGGGTTTTGCGGCTCCCCCGCATGGCTATGGGGAAGTGCCCTTCTGGTGGTGGACCGGTGACCCGCTGGACAAAGAACGCCTGTTGTGGCAATTGGACCAGTTACAGGCCGTGGGGTGTCCAGGGGTGCAGATCAACTACGCCCACGATCCCAGTATGACCACCTACGCCGTAGAGCCGCCCATTTTTTCCGAGGCATGGTGGGATGTCTTCAGTTGGATGGCGGGTGAATGCAGGAAACGGAACATGGGCATCGGCCTGAGCGGATACACCATTGACTGGCCGGGCCGCGGCAATTTGTTCCGCAAGATAGGGATTACCGACGGTTCCCTGCGCGGTGCAAGTCTCGCCATGGAGAAAAAGAGCGTGGAGGGCGGAATCGCACTGGAATGGTTGCTTCCGGAACCGCCCGTGTCCGTCATGGCCTATCATTATAATAAAAAAACGCTCAAGACCGGATCGGACACTGATCTGCGACCGTTCATGAAAGACCAAACACTCATCTGGACCCCGCCCAAAGGCCGATGGGAGGTCGTGGCGGTGTTTCCCAAGACGGAACCCTACTCAGTGGATCCGATGCGTCCGGAATCGGGGAAGAAAACGATTGAGAAATTCTTCCAGCCCTTTGTTGAACATTGTCCAGGAGATGCGGCCAAAGCACTCAATTACTTCTTTCAGGACGA
The DNA here is from genome assembly GCA_029565395.1 of Candidatus Hydrogenedentota bacterium. Classification (GTDB taxonomy): domain Bacteria; phylum Hydrogenedentota; class Hydrogenedentia; order Hydrogenedentales; family CAILVY01; genus CAILVY01. Next base: position 84,540 of record JAKQOG010000020.1, read on the forward strand.
ACTTAATTTCGGGTTGGAAGGCTGGCTGTGGAATGACCGCTTTACGGAGGAGTTCGCCAAGCGAAAAGGCTACGATATTCTGCCGCTGCTGCCCGCCCTCTTCGTAAATATAGGTCCCATTACGCCGAAAGTGCGCTTGGATTATTCGGATGTCATGGTTGCCCTTTCCGAAGAATGTTATTTCAAGCCCATTTTCGACTGGCATTGGCAGCGCGGCCTCATCTATGCCTGCGATTCCGGCGGACGAGGCCAGAACCCGCTCGAGTTTGGCGACTACTTCCGGGCCGTGCGCTGGTATACCGCCCCGGGGCATGACACGCCGGGGGGCAAAGCCGATTTGCGCAAAAACAAAGTGTCCAGTTCCATTTCCCACCTTTACCAGCGCCCACGCGTCTGGTTGGAGGGCTATCACAGCCTCGGATGGGGCGCCACACCCGCGGCCATCTTTGATTCCACCTGCCGCAATTTCCTGTATGGCGCGAACCTGCTGAACCTCCATGGCCTCTATTACACCACGCACGGAAGCTTCTGGGAATGGGCGCCCCCCTGTTACCACTTCCGCATGCCGTACTGGGAGCACATGCGGGGTTTCTTCAACTACTTCGAGCGCCTCAGTTATCTGCTCAGCCAGGGTGTCCATCACTGCGATGTGGCCGTGATGTATCCCGTCGCGCCGATGGAGGCGGACATGGGCGGCGAAGTGGCGCGTGAGCTGGCCTTTAAAACGGGGTGTGATCTCTTTGAAAAACACGGCCTCGATTTTGACTTCATGGACTTCGAGTCGCTGGCGCGTGCGGAGATCCGTGACCGCCAGTTATGCGTTTCGGGCGAGGCGTACCGCGTGCTCATTCTTCCGGGCATGCGCGCCCTGCGTTATTCCACCTTGCGAAAGGCCATCGAATTTTACCGTGCGGGCGGCGTGGTCCTGGCCGTCGGCGCGTTGCCGGAAGCGAGTGACCGCATGGGCGGGAATGACCCGGAATTGGACGCGGTGGTGAAGGAAATGTTCGGGGTCACCGCGGCGGTGCATGCCACGGACAAAAAGGCCGATGTGCAAAAAAATAGCGCGGGCGGCTTCGGCGCGGCGGCGGCTTCCGCGGCTTCTCTCGCGGAAATCATCAACAGCGCCATTCCGCGCGATTTCATTCCTGAAGGTCCGGCGCAGGTGTTGCACCGCCACATCGGTTCTTATGATGTCTTCATGGTCATGGGGGCCGCTAAAAATTCCTCCTGCTTCTTCCGGGCCAAGGGCAATGTTGAATTGTGGAATCCATGGACCGGTGAGCGCCGGCCCGTTCTGACGCGTTGCGAAGAGCAGGGCGGCACGCGGGTTCAGATGCCGCTTGACACTGCCGATGCACAGATTATCGTCTTTTCCCCTGACCCGTCCGGCCCCGCCGTGGCGCACTGCGATCTTGACGAAGTGGCGTCCGTGGAACAATCGGGTGATAAAACCAAGGTTGTTGGCTATGCCAATTCGCCAGGAACCAAGCGCGCCCGCGTAATAGTGGGTGGGAAAGAACAAACCTTGCAGGGCGAAGCACAACCCAGTGCGCCTCCGCTCGAACTGGAAGGACCGTGGGAATTCGAGTTGAAGCCGGTAATGAACAACCGCTGGGGCGATTTTCGTCTGCCCGTGGTAGACACGGTCATCGGCCCGGAAGCGCGCCGCTTTGCCTATGCCGAAGAACAAACCCCGAATCCCGGGTGGCAAGCCCCTGCCACGGATACCTCCACGTGGCGAAAAGAAACGCATTCGTTCGGCCAGCGTTTTTGGAAACTTGGTCCATTGCCTGCCGATGCGGACATGTCGGCGCTGGAAAAGGAACTGGCGAAACTCAACCAAGTGGATGCCGCGAAGCCTGTGAGTGTCAACGGGCGTGAATATGCGTGGCAACCCTATGCCTACTCCACCCGCTGGGGCGTTGAAGGCGATCCCGGCCCGCAGGGGCACCATGGCCTGAAAGAAAAGGTCTCCGACGATTTTATCGCGTTGGGGAAACCCGATTACACGGGGATCGAAATCGAATATCAACCGGAACCGGGAGGCACGCGGTATTACCTCTGGACAACCGCGCGTGCCGGCAAGGCCGGAAACGCAAAGATCCGTCTGGGCGGACTTCAACCGGGCGCGGTATACATCAATGAAAGCGCGCTGCAACTTGGCGCCGAAATCGTGGCCTTGCATGAGGGCGCCAATCCCGTTCTGTTGCGCTTCGATCAACCGGGTCGCACGCATTTCGTCCTGGAGATGGAATCCGCCGCCACACAAAAAGAAAAAACACCCTTGGCCATGTCCTGGTATGACAACCCCGGCGTGGTCGCGTTTGACGCATTGCCGGAACGCAAAACGCCCGCTGGCTGGTACCGGTTCGTCTCACCGCCCGGCCTGAATAAGATGCGTTTTGCCGTGCACGGAAACGCACAGGTTTGGGCCGAAGGCACACCCATGACGCTTATACGGGGCGATGCCGCGCCGGATGGCGCGCGCGCCTATGAAGCGGTTGTGGCCAACCCCAGCCCCAAGGCGGTCGTGGTGGCGCTCCGTATCGAGCAGGATCGCGGATATTATGGCGGTGCGGTATTCCCCGGCCCCGTGCGGCTTGAATGCAGCCCCGGCGAAATCGAAACGGGCGACTGGGCAAACGTGGGCGTGCTCGAACATTACTCTGGCGGTGCATGGTATCGAAAAACGGTGACTCTGACGGACGAACAATGCCGGGGCCGTGTCATGCTCAATTTGGGAAATGTGGTGGCCACCGCCGAGGTTCATGTGAACGGCACCAAGGCAGGGCTTTGCTTGACGCCGCCGTGGAAAATGGATATTTCTTCGTTCGTTAAGCCCGGCGAGAACCGAATCGAAATTCTGGTCTGCAACACACTCTCCAATCACTACGGAACCATTCCCACACATTATCGGGGTTCACCCTTATCCGGTCTTCTTGGTCCTGTCACCATTGAGACCATGCAATCGGTTGTGCTGCAATAGGGCCTTGGGAAAAAACGAATCAGTATTTTGTGAAAGAAACGTCTGGCTTGGATGAGAAAATACAGGAGTCAAAAGCATGGATAGAGTGAAAATTCTCGGATGGTTACTGGCCTTGGCACTTGGCTGGAACGCTTGGGGATCGCCACCGGTCTCGCCATTTCCCGTTGAAGATAAAGCACAGATGTTTGTGGACCAAGTCCTTGTCCGCGAGGCGCAAGGCGTCTGTTTCACCATGCACCCCGCCCAAAAGCATCCGGAAAATCCCGTACTCAAAGCCGATAAACCCTGGGAAGGCTGGCGCGTTGAACTGTATGGCAATGTGATCCGCGACGAAGAGGAAAAACTCTTTAAAATGTGGTATTTGGGGGAGGAACTGAAAACGTTCCCGAATTACGCCGTCTACTATGCCACAAGCCCCGACGGCGTGCATTGGGAAAAACCTTTCCTGGGCGTGGTGAACACGCCAAACTATCCACAGCACAACGTGGTTATAGCGGACCTTATTTTGCCTTCCGTGATTAAGGACAACGCCGATCCGGATCCCGCAAAACGCTATAAACTCATCGGATGGGATCAAAAACGGGCCGGGTATCACACCTGGATTTCTCCGGACGGGCTGCACTGGACCCCATTCAGCGAAACGCCCTTGTGCCGGGGCGGCGATGTGATCACCGGCTACTATGATGAGCAGCGTTCGCTATATGTGGCATTCCCAAAGATTAATCATCCGGTGCGCGGGCATGACCGCCGCGTGTTCTGGCTGATCACCAGTCCGGATTTCAAAACCTGGAGCGAGCCCGAATTAATTTTCACGCCGGACCTCCGCGATGATGCCTCGTCCCTGTCCCGCATCGAGGAATCACGCCCCTTGCTGGATGTGCCGGATAATCCAACACTGATGCGCACCGAGTTCTACGGCCTGGGCGTGTATCCCGCGGAATCGTGCACCCTAGCGTTTCTGTGGATGCTCACCATCAACAATGATGCGCGGTATGGGAACCAGGAAGGCCCGGGGGAACTCCAACTCGCGGTATCGCGTGATCTGCATCATTGGGAACGCCCCTTCCGCACCCCCTGTGTGCCGCGCGGCAAGCCCGGCGATTGGGACGGCGGCTTTTTTGAATGCCAGTCGCGCGCATTGCGGGTGGGCGATGAAATTTGGCTCTACTACGGCGCATCCACCTACACCCATGGAACGCCGTGTCTGTATCGCGAAGAAAATACCGGACGTGGCGCCCAGCACACCAGTTCTGTTGGGCTCGCCATCTGGCCGCTGGATCGCTTTGTCAGCGCCGATGCCCCCGTCGAAGGCGGCATGCTTAAAACCGTTCCGATCCTCTTCACGGGAAACCGCCTGGAATTGAACGCACGGACAAAACCGGGCGGCGCCATCACGGTGGCGATCCTCGATGCCGCCGGAAATCCTCTTCCCGGCTACGAAAACTCGGAAGCATTCTCCGGAGATGATCTCCGGCATCTGGTTCAATGGAAAGATTCAACGGACATCTCCTCCTTGAGCGGAAAGCCGGTATGCCTTCTATTCACGCTGAAAAACGCGGAATTGTTCACCTTCGCATTTCGAAAAGGCTAGTTATGGTGACAACTGGGGGTTACGGTAAGATGTGCGGCACAGAGAACCTCTTCAACCCTCTCCCGTTCTTGTTCTTCGATATGAATATGCTGGTGAACCTCGCACCAGCCCCCCCCAATCTGTCCGCCCGCGTCAAGGACTTCCTTGAGGGTGTGTTTATCCAGCACCCCCACCATTCGCGATGCAATGAGCCAATGTGCATTTTCAGGCTTGGAGGCGTCATGCGAGTTGTCATAAACCTCCTCCGGGTGTAATTCCGGGTGGAGCGTGTTTTTTTCTGATGCGTAGAATATTGCATACCCCCCCGTCCGCAGAATCTCCTCTATTTGCTCTTTGTTGTGCGGATTTACACAGATATGCTGGTGCGTATCATACCAGCCGTCCCCCAATACTGCCCCAAGCCTGATGATCGCGTCAGCCGTTTCTTCGGTCAGAACTTCGGCCTTTTTCGCGGCAATTATCCAATGCTCCAGCTTTGGCATGGCTATTTGCTCGCTTTTGTCCCTTTATGGGACATCTCCACATTAATTATACCTTATTTTTTTACTATTGCCAAAACCAAAATTCTGGCTTAAAATAGAGGTAGAACGCGGTGGTTTATGCGCGTGGTGGACGGAAATCGAACGCCATGAAGACAGCCATCGACAGAATCCTTGCTGCCGAAGAAGAGGCTAAGCGCCGGCTGGTCAATGCCCGGCAACGGGCAGAGACCATCGTAACGGAAGCCGAAGCGCAAGGGGAAGTCCTGCGGAACACCGCACGGGATCGCGCGCTGAAAGAATCGGAATTACTCTTACAGCGAGCCGTTGCCGAAGCGGACTCTGCCGGGCGGAAAATTGTTGACACGGCAACGGCCAACGCGGAACAGACCCTTCTCCAGGCTAAACGCCTTAATCTTGATTTCCTTGCGTGCAACATCAATACGATTGCGGGAATTCTTAAATGAGATCCTTGGCGAGATATGCCCTCGCCAACACCGTGGTGAGAGCGAAAATCTCGGAGATCCTGACACAACGGGATATAGACGGGATGGCACGCGCCCCATCGCTTGAAGAGGCATGGGGTGTATTGGCCAGTACGCCTTACGGCGGGCTCATTCCTCCATGGACCGGACAAGAAGTATACGAGATCGACAGGCTTTTACATAATGCAACGGGGCGCCGCTTTCTCCGCGTGGTGCGAACCCTCAAGGGAAAACCCAGGGAAGTTGCCATGCTCCTGCTGTCTCGATGGGACCTGGATGCCCTGGAATTTCTCTTGAGGCTTTGGCACGGCAAGGAATCGGTAATGGGTGATGACGCCTCGTATGCAACCTTTGTCCATTTCCTTCCCAGGAAGGCGCTACTGTCCGCCGAGGACCTTGGAGTCGTGGCAGGCATCTTGCACGATACCCCCTTTGCTCAAACATTAATTTCGAGTTCTCGAACGTATGCAGCACGGCATTCGTTATTCCATGTCGAGACTGCCCTCGAAAAAGCCTATTACCAGCGTCTGCTGAACGCGATTGATGCTCTTGGAGGCCAGGAGGCTCGTGATGGGCAAACGGTGATCAGTGCGGAAATTGACCTTCTCAATCTCCTATGCCTGGCCCGATTGGTCAATTATTATGAAATTCTCCCTCAAGACGCTTCTGAATTTATAATTCCCGCTCCATCCCCCCTTTCAAAACAACTTCGGCAGCCGGGGGTGAATACAGAATCATTCTCCACGCTCTTTAATCAGTTTGGGGCGGCAAATCTTGAAACAAGCGGAAAGCAGCTTTCACCCTTGGAAAGCATTTCTCTCCTGGAAGGCGCTCTGAGTGAAATCATGGTTGCTTTGGCGCGGCGCGCATTGGCGGGTTTCCCATTCTCCATTGCGGGCGTGCTTGCCTTTTATATTCTTATCCGGGTTGAACTTAGGAATTTGCGATCTATTTTTATAAATAAGACGGGCGCTCTGAGTGAGAGGGATGCCCCGTTAAAGCCGCATAGGCCGAGGTAAATAACAGTGTTTCTGGCGGAAAAGATGGACATAATCAGTATCCTTGTCCTGAAGAAGGATATCGATGCGGCAGCAGAGGCAATCGCGCAGACAGGACTCCTCCATCCTGCCCGTATTGAAGATGTGGAAGACAGGGCCGGTGATCTAGCGCCCTTTGAGTCTGCTGGAACAGTTGCGGCGTATTCGGCACTCCGGCAGCGTATGGCGCGTCTGCTTGGCAATTCTTTTGAGGAGTGCCGCCGAATGGCACTTGCCAGCGCCCAAGACATTCGGCCGGGTTCGCTCACAGAACTTGAAACCGCTCTGCCTCTCATAGAGGCAAATGTGCTCCCACTTTTATCAGCATACGAAGCCGCCGAGAGCAGCTTGAATGAGCTACGTACCGGTCGGTCTAAACATGAATCACTGCTTGCGCTGGGTTACCCATTGGCACAATTAGGACAATCAGTCTATTTAAATGGCGTTGCAGGAATTATTGAGGAAGAGCAACTGGAAAAACTGAAAAGCCTCCTTGGACCGGCGCCCTCGCTGGTGTTTCCCTACGAAAAAGAAAAGAGGGCACTTCGTGTCTTATGCATCGTACTGCGGAAAGACCAGGCATTGCTTGAGCAAGCCCTAAAATCGGTGTCTTTTCAAGAATTGGCGGGTATGGAAGAGTTTGCGAAGGTTTCGGACGGGCTGCAGGAAAATATCCGTGCCCTTGAACAAGAGTGCGATACCCTCGCTGGGCAACTTAACGCTGCCCGGGAAAAGGTCATGCCGGAACTCACTGGCCTTCTGGGGAAGCTTGATGCCGCGATACTCGTTTTGCATCTTCGCGATATGTGCAAGACTACCGCGCACTCCTGTGTGTTGGCAGGATGGGTGCCAAGGGCCAACACGCATGAACTTGTGAATGCCGTGGCGGCAAAGACCGGCACTCATGTGCATGTCGAGGTGGTTCCGGCGGAAGATCTTGGCCAGGTTGCCGGGGGTTCCGTCACCGTTCCCGTTCTGTTCAGCCACCCGAAGTTTCTTAAACCCTTTGAAGTGTTTATAGAAACATACGGCATGCCCAGCTATAAAATGATCGATCCAACCCTGTTCGCGTTCATGGCATTTCTGGTTATGTTCGGCATGATGTTCGGCGACCTTGGCCATGGCATCGTTCTTGTTCTTGCCGGCTTGATGGTAATGGCCAAATTTACCCCGTTGCGGAATATTGGCAAACTCCTCATGTATTGTGGGGCGTCTGCATCCGTTTTTGGGCTGCTCTTCGGAAGCGTTTTTGGCGTCGAAACCCTTATTCCGGCTCTTTGGGTGAGGCCCGTGGAGAGGATTGAAATCGTGTTTGCGGCCGCCGTCGGCCTCGGAGTGATGATGCTGAGCGGCGGTGTGATCCTCAACACAATCCACGCAATCAGAACACGGTCCCTGAGCATCCATTTCTTCGAGAACACGGGGCCTTTGGGTGGAATTATCTACTGGATTGGCATTGTGATGGTTGCCAAGCTTGTATCATCTTCCATGAATCCTGAAAGCCTTGGGGTCGAGTTCCTGCTGTTCTGTGCATTTCTATTGCTTTTCTTTTTGAAGGGGCCTGCACGGCGAATCGTAAGGAGGGAAAGCCCTCTCTTCCCAGAGGGGGTGCTTACCTACATCATCGAAAGTGCCGTGGAAGTTCTTGAACTTCTGATGGGCTACCTCGCCAATACCGTCTCCTTCATTCGTGTGGCCGCATTTGGTTTGGCGCATACGGGGCTCCTTATCGCCGTATTTGGCATCAGCGATATCGTTGCCCGTTGGCCCGCGGGAACAGTATTCGCTGCCCTCGTGCTGATTGTTGGAAATGTGTTTGTGATCGTCTTTGAGGGGGCGATTGTAACTATTCAGATTCTACGGCTCGAATATTACGAATTCTTTGGGAAATTTTTCAAGGAGTTTGGTGTGAAGTACCGGCCTGTTCGTTATGCCGATGCATTTGTGGATAGTGCAGGTTGAACGGACGGAAACTAAAAGGAATCACTGCGATGAAGAAACTTCGAGTGGTTGCATGGTTGGGATTGTCAGCCCTGGCACTGTTCTTGGGGTACCTGCCCATCGCCTTTGCCCAGGCGGTGGGTGAGCCTGAAATGGCGGCGGGAAATCCCGAGACGGCTAAATGGGCGTATCTTGCGGCGGCCATCAGCATGGGTGCGGGATGTGTGGGCGCCGGGCTGGCGGTTGCCTATGTGGGAGCGGCGGCCATAGGCGGGGTTACCGAAAAACCTGAGATGGTCGGGCGCGCCCTCATCTTCGTCGGTTTGGCGGAAGGCATCGCCATCTACGGATTGATCATTGCGATCATGATATTGGGCAAGGTCTGATCCATGAAACTGATGGTCATCGGAGATTACGAGACCGTCTTGGGCTTTCGCCTGGTGGGCGTGCAGGGCGCCATGGCCGGCGGCAGGGAAGAGGCGCTGGAGGCCTTGCAGCGGGTGCTTGCAACGCCCGATGTTGGGGTGGTCCTTATGACGGAGACGCTGGCGAAATCCGTCCGGGATGAGTTTGAGGCGCGCTTGTACGGCCATGGATTTCCACTGCTGCTTGAGGTGCCCGATGCCCTTGGGCCGGCCCCGGATCGGCTCTCCGTTGAGGATGTGGTGCGCAAGGCAATAGGAATGAGTCTATGAACCAACCAAAGGAGATGTCCTCCGAACAAGGGCTCATCGAGAGTATCCTTGCGGATGCGGAAACCCAAGCGGGTGCTCTGTTAGCGGACGCAGAGGCCACGGCACGTGGCAGTATCGAACAATCCGAAAAGGAGGCCGCCGCAATAGGGGAGAAAATCCTGGCAAAAGCGAAACTGGATGCCGAAGCGCAGACAATTCGAACCTGCGCAAAAGCCAGGGTAGAAGCCCGGCGGATCCTGCTGCAGGCGCGTGAAAAAGCGATAGATGGGATCTTTGAGCGCATTGAGAAAACCTTGCAGGAAATACGCGGAGACGCGTTGCGGTATAGAACCTCCTTGGTATGTTTGCTCACGGAGGCAATTCTCGGAATCGGTGAAGAGCATGTCGTAATTGTAGTTGGGGCGGCGGACAAGACGGTGCTGGATGACATCCTGATGGAAGATATCAAGAAGCAGGTATGCGAACGTTCCGGTCGTACCGTCACCGTCGAACTTCAATTCAAGGACTCGGACTTGGGGGGAGGGGGAATCGTCCTTGAACCTGGTGGGCGCGTGCGTCTTGACAACACGTTTCCGCGAAGACTGAAAGAAACTAAACAGAAGCTGAAAACGCTCATCGTAGCAGAAATCGAGAAAAACTGTGGATGAAGGCGTCATCGGAAAAGTAAAACGCGTGGTGGGGCCGGTTGTTGAAGCCCGGCGCGAAGCCCAGGTTGAAATGCTCGAGCTGGTGCTCGTGGGCGAACATCGTCTCATCGGGGAAGTTGTCAGGATACAAGGCGACTCCGCTTGGATACAGGTATATGAAGACACCACCGGACTGCGGCCGGGAGCCCCCATTTGGAGCCGCGGAGAGCCACTCTCCGTGGAACTCGGGCCCGGGCTCGTCGGCGGCATCTACGACGGTGTGCAGCGCCCGCTTAGCGCGCTTCGCGCACAAATGGGCGACTTCGTTTCGAAGGGGGCCCAGGTGCCGGCGCTCGACCGCGGCAAACTGTGGCGATTTATCCCTGAAGTAAAACCGCCTCTTTCTGTAACGGGTGGTTGCATCATTGGCCGTGTTCAGGAAACTGAACTGATCGAACACAAGGTAATGATTCCCCCTCTTCTGGCAGGGGAACTGTTCGAGATTGCTCCGGAAGCCGAGTACCATGTTGAAGACACCATCGCGCGCCTTCGTTTTGATACCCGCAGTATCGATGTCGCCCTGCATCAGCGGTGGCCGGTGCGTGTTCCGCGTCCCTATATGGCACGCTTGCCCCACTCGATGCCTCTCTTAACCGGGCAACGGGTGATCGATACCTTGTTTCCCGTGGCCCGGGGAGGCGTGGTCGTGGTTCCGGGCGGGTTCGGTACGGGGAAAACCATGGTTCAGCATGCCCTCGCCAAGTGGTGTGACGCCGACCTCGTGGTCTACATCGGCTGCGGGGAACGGGGCAATGAGATGACGGAAGTGCTGACCGATTTTCCAAAACTGACCGACCCGCGAACCGGCCGCTCGCTCATGGAGCGCACCATCCTCATCGCCAACACCTCCAACATGCCCGTCGCCGCGCGCGAAACAAGCATCTATACCGGCATTACCATTGCCGAATACTACCGGGATATGGGCTTGCATGTAGCGGTCATGGCTGATTCTACCTCGCGATGGGCGGAAGCCTTGCGCGAACTTTCAGGCCGGATGGAGGAAATGCCTGCGGATGAAGGATTCCCCGCCTACCTGCCCACACGGCTGGCGGAGTTCTATGAACGGGCGGGAGCGGTCCGTACCCTGTCGGGTAGTGAAGCCACAATCACCACCATCGGCGCGGTGTCCCCGCCCGGAGGCGATTTCTCCGAGCCGGTCACCCAGCACACAAAGCGCTTCGTGCGCGCATTCTGGGCATTGGACAAACAACTGGCGAACGCCCGCCACTATCCGGCCATCAGTTGGATGGACAGTTACAGTGAGTATATCGAGGATGTTGAGGACTGGTGGATGGAGCGCACCAACCACGAGTGGCAGAAACTGCGCACCACCATGATTTCCGTCATGCAGCAGGAAGCTCGCTTGCAGCGCGTCGTAAAGCTGGTGGGGGCTGACGTCCTCCCAGACAGCCAGCGCCTTATCCTTGAAATCGCGAATGTATTCAAGAACGCGTTCCTCCAGCAAAATGCCTATGACAAGGTGGATGCCTATAGCGGCGCCGAGAAACAATACCGAATGCTCCAGATTATCGCCGAACTCTATAAACTTGCCGCCGAAGCCATCAAAAACGGAGCGGCTCTCGAAGATATCCGCAAGACGCCAATTTTCACTGAAGTGATGCAGATGAAATATCAATATGACAACGAGAACGCGGGCCGATTGTCCGGCCTGCTCGAAAAAGCCAGGGAAGCGTTGCATGGGTACACAAACGATAATGCATGAACTCGGCAATCAGGCATTAGCCAACCGGAGGGAATATCTTGGCATGGCCGAAGTTTCAGGCCCGGTGGTGGCTATTCGCGGCATTCACAATGTCGGCTACAACGAACTCGTCGAAATCGCCGATGGCCAGGGCAATACCCGGCTGGGCATCACGTTGGAAGTGGCCGAAGGCGCCGCCATCGCCCAGGTATTTGAGGGAACCTCCGGACTGGCGCTCGAAACCACCCGCGTGCGCTTCCGGGGCACACCGCAGACCATGCCGGTGTCAGAAGAATTGCTGGGGCGGACCTTTGATGGATTGGGGCGTCCCATTGACGGAGGTCCGGAAGCTATTGGCGAAGACCGGGACGTCAATGGGCTTCCGGTTAATCCCACGGCACGGGCGTATCCCCGGAAGTTTATCCAGACCGGCATCTCTGCGATAGATGGCATGAACACGCTCGTCCGCGGACAGAAATTGCCCATTTTCTCCGGCAGCGGACTGCCTCACCGGCAACTGGTCGCGCAGATCACCCGGCAGGCTAAGATCGTGGGAGAAGAGGCCCCATTCGCTGTCGTTTTCGCGGGCATGGGCATCAAACATGACGAAGCCATGTTCTACATCAAAAACTTCGAACAATCCGGCGCCATGGAACGGCTCGTGGCATTTCTGAGCCTGGCCGACGCGCCATCGGTAGAACGGCTCGTGACACCCCGAACCGCCCTCACCGTAGCCGAATTCCTTGCGTTTGACCTCGGCATGCACGTTCTGACGGTTCTCACGGACATGACGAACTACTGCGAAGCACTCCGCGAGATCTCCACGGTTCGCGCGGAGATACCCAGCAGAAAAGGGTATCCAGGATACTTGTACAGCGACCTTGCCAGCATTTACGAACGGGCGGGAATGATAAAAGACCGGCCCGGATCAATTACCCAGGTGCCCGTGGTCACCATGCCCAACGATGACATATCCCATCCGGTACCGGACCTCTCCGGCTACATTACCGAAGGTCAGATCGTGCTTGAACGCGACTTGGCGCAGCGCGGCATCTATCCCCCGATTGCAGGCCTGCCATCACTTTCGCGTCTTATGAAAGACGGTATTGGGGAAGGAATGACGCGGGCTGACCATGCTCACCTGGCGAGCCAGTTGTTTGCCGCCTATGCCCATGTGAAGGATATCCGTGCCCTGGCTTCGGTTATTGGCGAGGAAGACCTCAGCCCCTTGGACCACCAGTACCTCAAATTTGGCGAGGCGTTTGAGCAACGTTTCCTGAGCCAAGGGCACGATGAAGACCGTTCCATGGAACAAACACTAAATCTGGGCTGGTCCGTTCTCTCAGCGCTCCCGCCCGAAGAACTGCACCGGATTACCGAAGAGGAAATCCGGAAATATTACGGTAAATGACATGGCCAGATACGAAGTAGCGCCAACGCGCACCAATCTGATCAGCCTCAAGGCCGATTTGGCCCTAGTCCATGAGGGCCATGAACTCCTCGAACAAAAACGGCAGATTCTTGTGCTCGAACTCAAACAGTTGACCGCACTCGCCGTCGAAGCACAAAAACGTGTCGATGAAGAATTGGCCGGCGCCTTTGCCGCCCTCCGGCGCGCACGCATCGCCAGCGGGGAAGCAACCGTCTATTCCGCCGCCCGCGCCATAAACATCCTGCCGGAAATTGCCTTGAAAGAACGCCGTGTCATGGGCGTAAGCATCCCAGGAGGCCAGCTCAACCTGACCGGCAACGCCCCCTATTATGGAACTTCCTCCACCTCCGTCTGGATGGACGAAGCGGTGGCGCGTTTCAAGAAGGCGCTCCACGCCATTGCAGAACTGGCCCAGGCCAGGATCGCCGTGGTGCGCCTCGCGCGTGCAATTCAGAAGACCATCCGCCGCGTCAACGCCTTGGAAAAACTCCTCATTCCTGACTATGAAGAAACCGTCAAATACATCCAGGATTCCCTGGAAGAATCCGACCGGCAAGCCTTCTTTAATCTCAAACTCGTAAAGGGGCACCTTGAATCCAAGAGAAGTGAATAAGGCGTGCCGCGTATTTTGAGTCAGCTTGCCGTGATGCGCATAATGAGGGGGATCCCAAACAATAGTTCCAGTGAGGCTACGGCTATGATGACAAAAACCGCATCAAGAGAATGGCACCACATGTCTCCGGTTTGCAGGATGTATAAACACACCGGAAAAATAAGGCCGCATGTCTTTGGAATAATTAGTGCCGGTATTGCCGTACTTCTGCTTCTGGGCGCCGCCCATGCCGATCAACTCACGGCAGGAGCCGCAAAAGTGGATATCACCGGCCGAGATGCCGGGCCGGTCAATGATCCTCTGTATGTGAAGGCCCTTGTTATAAAAAATGGTGTCAGCACATTCGCAATTATCACCGTGGATGCCGTGGCCATTGGCGAGATTGGAAAAATTGGCAATGATTATCTCCCTACAGTCCGCGCCCGGCTTGAAAAGGAACTCAATATTCCCCAGACGAACGTCCTGACTAATGCCAGTCACTGTCATGGCGTTGTTTGTGAAGATGTTGTGGAGCGAACGATTCAGGCGGTGAAAGAAGCCTCCCAAACGATCACCCCGGTCAACGCCGGCGCTGGCAGCGGCCATGAAGACCGGATCATGGAGAATCGGCGGTATGCCTTGAAAGGCGGAGGAGAAGCGGACAGCCGGCACGCCTATTCGCTCCCGCCGGATGAGGACATCGCCGGTATTGGACCGATTGATCCGGAAATTGGGGTACTTCGTTTGGACAGAACAGACGGCCAGACACTGGCGGTCGTCTATAACTTCGCATGTCATCCTATTCAAGGGGTGCCGAGCCGGGGCAATACCGCCGACATCATTGGATTCGCCTCAAAAGTAATAGAAGATAATGCAGGCGCAGGTACCATTGCCTTGTTTTTGCAAGGCTGCGCGGGCGACATCAATCCGGCACACTATAAGGATGTTGACCACCCGCGGGACGCGGAGCCGCTGGGAAACCTGCTCGGATTAAGCACCATGCACGCATTCCGCAAAATACAATGTAAAAATGACGCACCCCTGAAAATGATCTCTGAAACAATTGAATTGCCTCGCGCGGACCATGCCCAACGCATCGCACGTATGGAAGCCGAACGGGAGCGGTTGCTTCAATCGCTCAAGGGCGCCAGTCTAAATCTAAAAACCTTTCTTCCCCTCGTGGTGAAGTATGGCCTCTCCAATGCGTTCCCCTCCGGCTATGCTCACCGGTATCTGCACGAAGAAACGATGAATTGGGATTTTTTGAAAAAACTCGATGCTGAAAACCGCGAGAATATGCACCGGTACATTGAAAACATCCATACCATGGAAGAACTCACGCGCGTGCAAACCAATCTGGATCTCCTGCGGAAACATCAGGCGGATAATGCCGCCGCGGGAAAGCCCACGGTCAGCGCGGAAATTATGGGCGTGAGAATCGGCGATTTTGTGTTGGTCACGTTCCCCGGAGAGCCTTCCGTGCAAATCGGGCTTAACATAAAAAAAGCGTCTCCCCACGCGTTAACCTTTGTGACAGGCTGTACGAACGGCTATCTATATTATGCCCCCACGGAAGAACAACTCCGCAATGAAAGAAGCGCCCAGGAAGATAGCGATTGCATCCTCGCCCCCGAATGGCAGGCGATTTATGAGGATGCCGCCGCGCGGATTCTCAAAGACCTCTAACATGCGAACAAATTTGTCATTGCTGCGAGGAGTCCCCCGCGAAGCAATCACGCCCTCACGGTTCTATACTCCCAGTCCTCCCAGTCCTCCCAGTCCCCGTGCCCTCCGAAGCCTTGGCGTAGGAGGGTCCCAGTCCTCCCAGTCCCCGTGCCCTCCGAAGCCTTGGCGTAGGAGGGTCCCAGTCTTCCCAGTCTTCCCACACAATCCCGGAATCCTGTCAACCACGCACCTTTTATCATTACGCACAATCTCGCCCCAATATGCGCTACTTTCCAAATTCCAGCGTCAATGGGGTTGGTTCGGCAATATCCACCCCCAGCCAGAGAATTTGCCCATCCCAGGCATATTCTTCCTTCCGCAACTCCCGTCCTGCCAACGTTACGCTCCCCAGGGTCTTTGGCGCACCCACTAACTCAAAAACAGGATTCACGCAACACACCTTGGGATGAATGGTAATGGCTACGATATTCTCTCTAACATTGAGCCGATACGCACGCCGCTCCACCACGTAAGAATCGGTGCTGAGTTCCGCACCCTGCACCTCAAGCGATGCTGGTGCACTAAAACTCCGCGTATGTGCAATCAACCGGTCATCGGGATCGGCTGTGATACCGATCATCCACACCCAGCGTTGGGTCCGCATTTGCCGGCTATGACCCAATGTATCGAGGGCCGGACCCACTTGGTTCAAAATGGGTTCAGGACGATGCCGCGCCCAGCTCAACAGGCTGTTATGAGATGGACTGACGTGAATCCGATCATCGATCGCCCCGCCGGTGGTTTTGCCGCGCGCCAGCGGCCAATGGCTCCCCCAATACGCTGGCGTGACCATATAGCCTTGATCATAAAACGGGCGGAATGTGTCCAGTTGTTCCACGCGGAATGCATCGCGCGGATTGAAATACACCGCGGTCTCACCATCCTCTCGATGAAACTGCACCCGGTAAATTAACGGTGGATTCGGCCCGGGCGGAACATTTTCCGTCAACAACGGAATCGGGACGGCGGCGGTTGTTCCATCCAGCGCCACACACCGGATTGGATTTGGCGGCAACAGGTCCAGCGGATACCCCTCTGGCGGCGCCAGTATTATGAGTTCACTAATCTCATAGTTGGCTTCCGGATCGCTGCTCAGGGTCAATACGCGTGTGCCAAAGCCATCCGGATAGAAATAAAAGTCCTCCCGCGCCGCATCCCCCCACACCTTGTAATTAAAATCGCAGGATTGATACGTCCAGCAAACATGAACCCGCGCCGCGGTGGATTCAACAATGCTCACCCGTCCGTACCGGAGTTCCTTGTCCATGAGCGGTTCCACGGAATCAACAAAGCCTTCGGGCAGCGGCCCCGTCTCCGCCCACTCAAGGCATAGACCCGTATTGTATCTTCCCGCCCAGAAGGGCACATAGCTCGAACCGCGCCAAAACACAAACCGGCTCCCATTGGGCAGCGACACAACGACATCGCTTAATTTTTCGGACCAGCCTTCCTCGTAGGGCATGGTGGACAGGGCGCCGGTTTTCGGGTCACGGACCGAAATGGGCAAATCATACCGAAGCTTCGTTTCACTCGCGCCGAACCGAGGCCACGTCGAAGATTGTTTCACCAACATCACATGGGTTTGTTTATGCCAAAGCTGTTTTCCGTCTGAATCTTGTATGGAAACATGAAGCATATCGTTTAAAATGCCAAAAGATGGTTCCGGAAGTTCCATCGTAATTTCAGCGCGATTTCCTGGGCTCAGTTTCATTGCTGATTCCACACGATGCCGGGGACGCCCCTCAAACCAGGCCACAGCGCGTGCGCCGGGCATGTCAAGGGAACGGCAAAACGCGGCCACATGCACATGCGCCCGCTGGCCCGGCGTCAGAATAAGCCAATCCGCCGGTGGAAACACCGCGCCGAGATCGATTGGATTGATCTGCGTTTCCGGCTTTACTTCAGCATCCGCCTCTATCTCGTTCCGTTCGATGGACAATGAGGCAATTTCCCTTTCCGTCTTCCCCATTTCGGCAAGCAAAAAAATCCTGTCTATCGAGGCATCTATATCACGCCGAATTGGGGATTGCCCAGCGAAAGTGATCGGTTCCCTCGACACGGCATGACTCTCGCGATATCCGGCAAGAAAAAATTTCTCGCCTGCCTTTTGCGCTTGCGGCGCTATTATGATGTGCGCCGGTTGTCCCACGCGCGCCAGACCGAAGGGCGGCCGCCAGGGATGTCCGGCATCTATCTGGAGTATCCCCGTGCTCTGGGAATCGGCCGGCGCGGAACTGCCCTGAGAATTGCCAGAGAGGGTGGAAGCATCTCGAGACTCTTTCGTTTCTGCACATACTATCGCAGAATGGAAAATACTTCCCATGAACAGAATTGCATAAAACAGACGCCTTTTTTTCATATGAGTTGCAGCTTTCCTGATATTCTCCCTGTCACCGGCACGGAGAGCCATATCGCGATCATAGGACAAGGCAATACTTCTGTCAACGTGGTATTTGCCGGTAGGTTCGTTGGGCCGCGTCGAATGTGATCATCGGCACACCCTTGGGGAAATAGGCTTCCAGCATTTCCTTCATGGGACCGGCGTACATGGCCACGCGGATGGTTCCCCACGTGGCCTGGTCGCCTGTCGCATAAAAAATATAGGTATTGCCTTCATACTCAAACAAATCCGCATCGGTGTTATTGATTCCTTCGCCTGGGCTCGGATCGAGCATGGGCCCGCGTGTCGGGCTCACTTCCCACGTTATGAGGTCTTTGGACCGCGCCACCGCGGTGACGTACTTGGTCTCCGGTAATTGATACGCATAACATGCCCACGGCTCTTTCTGATAACAATGAATCCCGTAGATCACGTAATAATAGGGCGCGAAATAACGGATCGCCGGATTGGCGCACACTGTCTTCCCCGCCACGTCCGCGAATTCCAACCCCGGAATCTTCTCCCAATGCGACAAATCCTTCGACCGCGCAAAGCGGAAACACCACTGCACCGGCACATTGGACTCATAGGTCATGATATAACCCTGTTCATCGCGGCAGACCGATGTGTTGAAAAAATGCTCCTCGCCATCCCGTGCAAGCGCTTCTTCCTGTTTCCACTCCTTCAGGTCCGTGGTGCTGAAATGATTAATGCGCAGCGTATTGATTACATTCCCGAAATCCGTGAATTCCGTCGCAAATACATGCAGCACCGCCCCGTCTACAAAGGCGCTCACGAAAGAATGCCCTTTCCCGAAGCGCGATACCTCCTGGCCAGTCACCAAGTCGGTAATAAACAGATACGCATTTTCCCCTTTGGCTTCGAATCCTCCCGGACGGTGATTATCCACCAAGAGCACGCGATTGTTAAACACTACCGGCGTGTTTTCCATGCCTGTTGGAAATGCAAAAGGCAACTTTACAAGTTTCGGATTGGGTGGCGCTGCCGGACTCGGCCCATCCCCGGCAGCAACTCCAAAGGACCATAGAAAAGCATAGGCGGCGAGCAGCATCATCGTTCGAATCATCACTATATCTCCCTGTTGGGTTTTTGCTTATTTCAGTGTGTTGGCAAACATTTTGGCACAGCCCCCGTACCACCCTCTCCCGGACCGACTTCCAGCGCCTGAATCATGGCTTCTCCTGGGCAACTGCCAATCTGGGTTCCCTTGAAACGGATTTCAACAATGCCATTTCTGGGTTCTATGCCGTTGAACACAAGATCCACGGCTTTGTTGGCGCCGCCGGCAGTGGAGAACACATCCAGGTGTTCAACCACGGTCCTTTTGTTAATCTCGATGGTGATTCCACGCTGACCCGCCTGAACATAGTGTGTTTCCGCAAATTTCAGCCGCGCATAATAGGTGCCCGGCCCGACGGTCACATTCACGACGAATTCAGGCCAGTGGACACCATAATTGTAAAGATCACCATCCGGGGTTCCCGCAATAATGGGGGCTTGTTTCATGGTCCACCACGTCTTTGCCACGGTGTCCGTCAAATGCCCTGTGAGTACGGCGAATTCCGTGCCTGGCCGCCACAGGTTGCCTTGGACATCGCGGTAGTCGATGCGGCCAGTGTATCCAAAGATCATCCGTTGCACGGTCTGCGGACCTCCCCCTTCGCCAAAGAAATTTCCACCGGATGCCGCCGAGTCTGCCGCAGTTTCGGAAACGTTTCCGAATATCTCGATATTAAGATGCCCATCATGCCGGATCGATACCACACAGTCGCCCCCGGGCAGCGTCTTAACCATGTAGCCATTCTCGGTCAGATCCAGTCGGGCTGGCAACTTCTCACCGTCCGCCGTCACAGAAACCGGACTAAATGCCAGGCGCAAAACCTCCACGGTATTTTGCGGCGCGGCAAAAACGCGATACGCAATGCGCCCGGCGCCATACTGCACCTCTCGGACCACTTCGGTGCTGCGCATGATGTGATTCTCGTGGCCGGCCCCAAGGATTTCCGGCAGCCACGACAACGTCCGGAGCACCCACTTGAGGGTAGTGTATTGGACAATGGCGAAATTTCCAACCTTAACACCGCCATCAATATTATCTTGATACGCTCCGGAATCATCCACATCATACGTGGCCAGCAGGATCATGCGGCGCGCGAGTTCCCGCGCCCATTCGCTGTCCGCCTCGACGCCATACTGGGCAAAATTGAGCGCCAGTTCCATCGGTCCCCATGCCAGAGACCGTCCGCAGCATCCGCACCCTTCGGGAAATTGCCATGCGCCGTGATAGACATCGCCCCGCGACTGGGGGGCTGCGCTGGAATGATTGAGGAACAGCGACATTATGTTCCGGACATCATTCTTCCAATTAGGAAATTCTTCCTTGTGGGTCATGAAATAACGGACCGCCCAGTCCGTCGTTACTTGAGCTTGGACTGGATTCTCCCAATCCCAATAATTCCGGCCCCAGGTGTCGTTTTCAGCCCATGCCGGTAGAAGCGTGTTATGCAGATAGTCAAGACCTGCGGCTCGCGCAACAGAAAAGCCATTGTCCTTTCCCGTGCGTCCAAGTTTTATCAGTTCGTCAAATAACGACAAGATGTATACGACGCCTCCCGTCTGGCGATTGCCGATGGGATTATTCTTCGCCCACGGGACAACTTCCGGATTGGCATACCGCGGCCATGGCGCCGCACACGGCTCACAATTTCGTTTTTCCGCCAATACGTCCGCCCAATGGTTGGCAGATTCCAGCCATTGCTCATTGCCCAGCAATTGGTAGGCGCGGAGAAGCGCCACGCCGAACTCCGCCACAATGTCCAACTGAATATACGCTTGCGATGTCACCTTCCCGTCCGGTCCCACGCCTCCATACGGAACGCTCATAAGAAATTGGGGCCACGGATGCTCCTTGCCTGTCTGGCACAATTCAAGAATCGCGTTAGCAATGGCTTCTACCTGACCGGGTGCAGCGGGATCTCCCGAGTAACGGTAATATTCCACGAAGGCAAATAATGCCCGCGCCCCGCGTTGTACTATGCCCGGATCAGGATCCCCTTCGCCCCAAAAACAGGTTGGGGTCTTCAGGGCCTTCCCACCCACCGTATGGGCAGACCATCCGGAATTCAGCAACACTTCCGCCGCGCGCCGGACTCGGTAATCCAGTTGGCCGTTCCGGCCCTTGTACCACGGCGCAACCACCCCAAAGGAATCCTCAACAATCGGATGCGCATAATAGGAGGTCAGGGTCTCCGCCGCTGTTGCGGTGCCTGAAAAGGCAACCATAGTAAAGACCAGCAACAGCCCTGCAATAAGATGACATTGTTTTACTCGTTCCCAAGCTGTGATTGGGAACCCACTTGCCTGCCCGCCGAAGTCACGCGCTTCGCGTAACGAGGGAGTTTCACTTTGTCCCAATAGCATACTGCCTGAGAACAGGATACACCAAGCGTTTTTTCGGGCGCCTGATTTGTTCTTTGGCGTGGTGAATAGCATGGATATAGTGCCTCATTAATCCCCGAAATACACGCATCGCGCGCTGGGGGTTTCCTGGACCACGATGGCGGCGGGGTGTTCGCCGTGATTTTGGAGCCAGGTCCAGATCCAGGCGCAGATGCGTTCGCTGGTGGCGAAGCCGAGTCCGGGAATTTCGTTCAGGAATTGATGGTCGAGTGTATCGTAGAGTGCTCGCAGACGCGTTTCGAGGCCGTCCATCTGTTGCACCCCCACCTCAACATGGTAGCTGTGGCCGTGGAGTTTGCGGCAGGGATGTCCCTCGGGGAGTTGCGGCAGGGATTGTGCGGCTTCAAAGGTGAAGTGGATGCGTTCCGGCAATCCCAGCACGGGTTCCGGCTCCCGGAGTTGGGGGCGATAGGCCAGATCGCCCAAAATGCTCACGGTGACCCCTTGAAACCACGCGGGCCACGGACGCACATGTTCTTCAATCCAGTGTTTAACCCCTGAAAGCGATGTGTCCTGCTCAAACCCGGGGAGATCATTTAAGCAGGCATGGTCCAGGATGTCGTTCAGGGGACCGAAGAGCCGCTTCAATTCGGCGAAATCCACCACCCATCCTATATCCGCATCCACCGCGCCCGAGGCGAGGATTTCCACCTTGTAACTGTGCCCATGCAGGCGTTGCTGTGCCGGGCCGCCCAGCGGATTCCGGTGAGCGGCCTCGAAACACAGTATTTTTGCAAGGTGCGCGTTCATGTTATTTTTTGGGTTTTATGCAGTCGATTCCGGCGAGAAAACCGGTGGATTCCGGATTTTTCCCGGTGATGCGCAGTTCAAACGTGTTTTTTCCCGCGCCGATCTGCGCGGGGAATTCGATTTTATCGCGGATGACGCCGGTTTTGTTGAATCCGTCCCACTGCGCGGCTTTCACGCCGTTGAGCCATAATTCGACAATGCCGTAGTCGGGGGCGCGCGTGTACCAGAGTTCCACGGTCATTGTGCCGGCCATCTTCTCCGGCACATTGGTGTTCATGGTGTAGACCGTGGGCTGGGCGGGACGGAACCACAGATGCTTCGCGTTGCTCCAATCGTTTGAATACGATTTGGTGCCCTGCACTTCCATGGGGCCGCCGGTGAATTCCGTGAGCATGTCCTCCGCTTCGAGGGCGCCTTTTTCCTTGTAGATTTGGAGTTCAACGGGCTTTCGGTCTTGTGGCGAAGGGAGTTTTGGGAACGGGTCATGCGGTTCCGTCTGGTACCAATACGCGCAGGAACTGAAATTGTCGCTGCGGTCGTTCGCATGCCCATGCTCGATGGTGACCTTGATCGATTTTCTAAAGGGGATGGGATCCTCGATGTGATAGCGGTAGACATTCCATAACGCGTTGGTTTTGTGTTCCCCGCGCAAGGGGCAACCGAGATACAAATCGCTGAATGCTTCGCCATAACACCACGCGCCGCAGAAATAATCTTCCGAGCCCGTGCCGTTGAACGAGGGCGTGGTTTCCCCATCCACATAAATCATATCGTCGCCTTCGCCCCACCAGCCGTCCGCGCGGTTGTGGATGGAGAGGTTCACGCCCACATAATGCCCGCGGCCTGTGGCTTCCATGAAGGTATAGTTTTCGTTCGGCTTGCAGGGATACGCCTGCCGGTACTGCGCGTGGAAATAGGCCATTTTCTTGGGAAGATGATTGTACAGGCGGTAGTCCACGTAATAATAAAAAGCGGCGCAGGCCATCGTGCTGTCATTGGTGATGGTAACCCGCGCGCCCTTCCGGAACGGCATTTTCCAGAAACAATTCAGGCCGTGGTTTGTGCCGATTTGGATGGGCATGCTCGCGTATTGGTAATACTGGCCGTTGCCCTGGCCGAAGAAATCGCCGATGGGCGATTCCACCGAAGGCAGCGCCTCGCCATCCCAATACATCCGCAGCACTAGATTTTTGAGATGCTCCGGGTCCTCCGAGGCGATGGTAACCCAGATATGCGTGATCGCGCCCGCACCCGAAATGACCGCCATGTCCCGCGTTTCTCCCGGCTCGATGGGCTTGTCCTGCCGCCCGTCGGCATTCCCTCCCGAGGGGTCAAAACTCGACTGCCGTCCCGCGCTAAAGTCTTTCAATCCTGGCAGGGAATCGAGGGTTCCGCCGCCTGCGAACGCGCTCGTCGTTGCCAGGACAATACTCAACCATACCAATCCGCACCGTAAAACACCCATGATCTTGCTCCTTCTTGTTTATTGTGATTCACCGCGCACCACTATGCCATACCCCAATCGCCTTTTTAAATCTCCAGCCGTTCAGAGTCAATTGCGCAATAGGCCTTTTTCTCATTTGGGCAAAAAAAGCGACGGTTCGGCTGTGAAATTCCAGGGGGCGCAAAAGATTTTCCGCCATTGGCGGGGATAGGAGAGGGGATCGGCGCATTGGAGGGACTAAATGGGTGTGGGGGAATTTCGGAAGGCGGGTGCACGACATTTTCGTGGGTTTTCGCCTTCACGAGCGCCCGTAAGCGCCCAGATCGCCGACTCTAACGCTGCGAATTCACGAGCGATGCCCGTTTTTTCGAGTGTTAATTGTATTGTAGCAGCACAGACTACAATTTCCCGCTGGGAAAACGAAGGATATTTCCAAAACCCGCTAAAATGTCGTGCACCCCGCCTTCACCGTTTAATTGACATGTAAATGGGGAGGTTGCTATACTTAGGCGACTATCCAAGTGCATGGTATCAGGCGCGCTTTCCATTTCCCGAGAAAAAGACGGGAGGTGGAGGGTGCGGAGGCTGTGTGTTGGGTTACTGGGGCGTCGCCAAGTCGGTAAGGCACCGGTTTTTGGTACCGGCATTTCGGTGGTTCGAGTCCATCCGCCCCAGCCATGTTTTTGTTCGGCGTGGACGACGCATCAGGAAGCAGGAACTCCGTGAGCAGCCGGGGTTTCGGGAGTACAGCGGACGGTGACCCACAATAATGATTTGAAAGTCTTCAGCGGCAACGGCTCGAAGGCCCTGACGCAGGCCATCTGTGAGCATATCGGCACGGAACCTGGCAAGGCGATCGTAAGCCAGTTCAGCGATGGCGAGATCCGGGTTCAGGTGGATGAGCATATCCGGGGCCGGGATGTATTTTTGATTAACAGCACCTCGCCGCCGGTTAATCATCATTTGATGGAGTTGCTGATCCTGGTGGATGCGGCGAAGCGCGCGTCCGCGGAGCGGGTGACGGCGGTGCTGCCGTATTTTGGGTATGCCCGCCAGGATCGGAAGCATAAGGGACGGGTGCCTATTACGGCCAAGCTGGTGGCGAATCTGATCACGGCCGCGGGCGCGGACCGTGTGTTGACGGTGGATTTGCATTGTGGACAGATCCAGGGTTTTTTTGACATACCGCTGGATCATCTTGCGGCGGATGTGGTGTTCGCGAACAAGCTGATTTCCCGGGGCTTGCAGGAGAATCTGGCGGTGATTGCGCCGGATGTGGGGAGTGTGGGCCGCGCGCGGGAGTTTGCAAGCCGTTTGGGCATGCCGTTGGCGATTGTGGAGAAGCGGCGCCCAAAGGAGAATGTTTCGGAAGTCATGAATGTGATCGGCGATGTGGAAGGCAAGAACACGCTGATTTTGGATGATATGATTGACACGGCGGGCACGCTGGTGAAGGCGGCGCGGGCGCTGAAAGAGTTTGGCGCGTTGAGCGTACGCGCGTGCGCAACGCACCCGGTGCTGAGCGGTCCGGCCTTGGACAATATAAACAATTCGGTATTGGAAGAAGTATTGGTGAGCGACTCGATTCCCCTTTCGCCGGAAGTGGCGTCGAATCCGCGGTTCCACGTATTGAGCCTGGCGCCGCTGATCGGGGAAGCGATTCGCAGAATACATAAGGATGAGTCGGTCAGCAGCCTGTTTGACTCAAACTAAGACCGTCCGGAGGCGAACGAATCAATGGAACTTCAGAATTTATCAGTAAGCAAGCGCGAAGGCAAGGGCAAAGGATCGTCGCATCAAACGCGCGTGAAGGGGTTGATTCCCGGGGTGGTGTATGGCGGCGGCCAGGATCCATTGCATATTGTGGTGAACACGAAGGTGTTCGAGAAGCTGCTTCATGGGCGCTTCGGCGAACACGCGGTGGTGCAACTGGAGGTGGAAGGGGCGCCTGACTTAAACAGCCCTGCGTTGTTGAAGCAGGTGCAGCGTCATCCGCTGAAAGAGCATGTGCTTCACGCGGATTTCCTGCGGATCCGGCTGGATGAGCGCATTGAGACGGTGGTGCCGATCGAATTGACCGGCCAGGCCGCGGGCGTGGTGGAAGGCGGAGTGTTGGAACATCAGTTGCGCGAAGTGGAAGTGGAGTGCCTCGCGCTCGAAGTGCCGGAACATATTCTGGTGGACGTGAGCCGGCTCAATATTGGCGACAGTGTGCATGTTTCTGATTTGATTGTTCCGGAAGGCATCAAGGTGTTGACGGATCCGGAACGTCCGGTGGCTTCGGTGACGGTGCCTCGTGCGATGGTGGAGGCGGCGCCTGCGGAAGCCGCGGCGGAAGGTGCGGAAGGCGAAGGCGAGAAGAAGGAAGGCGAAGGCGAGAAGAAGAAGGAAGAGAAAGCGGAAAAGAAAAAGGAAGAGAAAGCGGAGAAGAAATAATCCTTCTTCGCAATCCGCCTTTTCACCGGGCGGCCTGACGCTGGAGCCGGCGCCCGGCATATGCGAAAGGTTGGCCGCGTGAAGATAATCGTGGGTTTGGGCAATCCCGGCGCCCGGTTCCGGAATACCCGGCACAACCTGGGTTTTCTGGTCTTGGATCGGCTGGCGGAGTTGTTGGGGGCGGAGTTTAACCGGGAGAAGCATGAAGGACTTCTTGCGGAAGCGCAATGCGCGGGCCACAAGCTGTTGTTGGTCAAACCGATGACGTTTATGAATTGCAGCGGCGATTGTGTGGCGCCCCTGGCGCGCAATAAGGTTTCGGCCTTGAGTGATATATTGGTGGTGGTGGATGATGTCAATCTCCCGCTGGGTACAATCCGGTTGCGGACGGAAGGCAGTGCCGGCGGGCATAACGGTTTGAAATCGATCATCGAGCGGATTGGCGGGCAAGGCTTTCCGCGTCTGCGTTTGGGCATTGGCGATGATCGGGAAGGGCGGGATCTGGCGGGACATGTGCTGGCCAGGTTTCGTCCGGAAGAGAAAGCGGTGGTGGAGGAAATGGTGGAACAGGCGGCGGCGGCGGCGGACTGCTGGATACGTTCGGGCATAGACCAGGCGATGACACGATACAATTGAGGAAACGCCATGAAAGACGATAAAAAACATACGATTAGCGTGCTGGTGGAGAATCATTTTGGCGTGTTGGCCCGGGTTTCCGCCATGTTCAGTTCGCGGGGATACAATATTGACAGTTTATGCGTGGGGGAGACCAATAGCCCGGAGATTTCCCGGATGACGGTGGTGGTGCGGGGGGATGACAAGGTATTGGCGCAAATAATCCAGCAGTTAAACAAACTGGTGGATGTGATTGAGGTGCAGGATCTGACGCAGGGGGATTTTGTGGAGCGGGAGTTGGTGATGGTAAAAGTCAAGGCGGATCGGAAGCAGCGGGCGGAGGTGGTGGAAATTGCGAATATCTTCCGTGCGAAAGTGGTGGATATCGGGCCGGCCTCCATGATTGTGGAGATTACAGGGGCGGAAGGGAAGGTCACGGCATTTGTGAATATGATGAATGGATTTGGGATAGAAGAACTGGTTCGCACGGGGGAGATTGCCATCTCCCGGTGCGGTGAGCACGGGGGGGCATGATGCGGTATTGTCCAAAGATAAGAGAAGGCAGCGGACGCTCGGGCGTGCTCGAACGACGGTCCGCGGGCCCGTTGTTTAGCGGTGACTCCCCCCGCCACAGCACTTGTGCTGTGGCGTTTTTGTTTTTGGCGGGGCGATGAGTACAATGGAAGACTTGTGGAAACACAGGAGAAAGGCATAGATTCGTGAAGACATTGTTGCAATTGCAGGCGTTGGATCTGAAGATCGAGGCGTTGAAGGGGCGGGAACGGGAGATTCCAAAGCAGAAGGAGAAGTTTGAAATTCGCAAAAAGCGGTTGATGGAGGAACTGAGCCAGAGCGAGCAGCGGTGCAAGACGCTGACGGTGGAGCAACGGGAGTGTGAGGTGGATATTCAGCAAAAGGAGGCGCAAATCAAGAAATATGACATGCAGCTTCTGGGGGTGAAGAAGAATGAGGAATATCAGGCGCTGCTGCATGAAATGGATACGTTGAAGAAGCAGAACTCCCTGAAGGAGGAGCGGGTGATTGCGCTGATGCTGGAGATAGACGAAGCGAAGGCGCATCTGGAGGAGGACAAGAAGCGCATTGCGGCGGGGATGAAGGAATTGGATGCGCAAATAACCAAGGTGGATGAGGAGCTTGCGGCGACGGAGGCGGAGCGGAAGGAATTAGAAGGCCAGCGGGAGCCGTTGTTGAAAAATATTGACGAAGAGATGCTTTCGCGCTATACCCGGATTCGTTCGTCGAAGAAAACCGGCGCGGCGGTGGTGCCCTTGCGCGGGGAGTCGTGTTCGGGGTGCCATATGCGGGTTACGGCCCAGATTATTAACGAGATTATGGCGGGGACAAAGCTTCATGCGTGTCATCATTGCGGCCGCTTGTTATACCATGCGGACAATTTTGAAGACGCTCCGTTGCTGTAGGGGGGAGCGGACAGGCGATTATGGGTTTTTTGAAACGCAAAAAGGTAGATGACAACGAGCCGAGGAAGAATAACATTCCGGACGGGCTGTGGATGAAGTGTTCGGGATGCCAGGAGACTGTTTTCCGGAGTGAGGTGGAGGACAATGCGCATGTATGCCCGGCCTGCGGGTATCATCACCGCGTGGGGGCATACCGGCGCATTGAGATAATGGTGGATCCGGATTCGTTTCAGGAGATCAATGCGGAGATGGAGACGGTGGACCTGCTTGGATTTACAGCGGCGGGCGAACCTTATGGCGAACGTATTGCACGCGCAAAGCAGCAGTCCGGCCTGAATGAGGCGTTAGTGACGGGGATTGCGCGCATTGAAGGGGTGCGAGTGGCCCTGGGGGTGATGGATGGGTCGTTTATCATGGCGAGCATGGGGGCGGTGGTGGGGGAGAAGTTCTGCCGGTTGATCCGGGAAGCGGTGAAGGAGCGAGTGCCGGTGGTCGTATTCGCGGCTTCTGGGGGCGCACGGATGCATGAGGGGATACTGGCGCTGATGCAGATGGCGAAAACGGCGGATGCGGTGCGTCAGATTAATGAAGCGGGATTGCCGTATATTACGATTCTCACGGACCCGACGTCGGGAGGGGTGCTGGCGAGTTTTGCGAGTCTTGGAGATATTGTGCTGGCGGAGCCGGGGGCCTATATCGGATTTGCGGGGGCGCGGTTGATTGAAGGCGCGCTGAAAATCAAGCTGCCGGAAGGTTTTCAGCGGGCGGAATTTCAGTTTGAGAACGGATTTATCGACAAGATTGTAAAGAGAACGGACCTGCGGGAATTTCTCGGGAAATTGCTGCGGATGCTCTCGCCGGAGAGGGCGGACGAAGTCCTGCCGGAAGCGTAAGACAGTCATTGCGGTGAATGATCATGAGCGAAGCCATTCCGCGGAATTCATATTCTGATTTGCGCGAATACCTGTTTGGTCTTTCGCTGCACGGGATCAAGCTGGGGCTGCATAACATTCAAACGTTGCTTCGCGCGGCGGGGAATCCGGAACAAGGCCATCCTGCGGTTCACGTGGCGGGAACGAACGGAAAAGGGAGTGTTACCGCCTTGATCGGGGCCATGTTGCGGGCATCGGGGCTACGTGTGGGCCGGTTCACGAGTCCGCATATTATTGATCTCCCGGAACGGTTTCAGATTGACGGGCTGTGCATTCCCGAAGATGCGCTGGCGCGCCATACGGAGTTTTTTCGCCGGGCCGCCGAATCGCTGGCATCGCCGCCTACTTTTTTTGAATTGAACACGGCGATTGCGTTCCGGTGGTTTGCCGAGGAAGGGGTGGACGTTGCGGTGATTGAAGTGGGGATGGGCGGGCGGCTCGATTCCACGAATGTGATCCGGCCCTTGGTTTCGGTAATTACCAACATTGATTATGAGCATACCCAGTACCTGGGGGATACACTGGAAAAAATTGCCTTTGAAAAGGCGGGCATTCTGAAAGATAAGGTTCCGGCGGTCGCAGGGGAGAGGCGTCCGGGGCCGCTGGGTGTGATTTTAGATCGCGCGCGGGAATTGGAATGCGGGGTGCGGGTGTTGGGGCGTGATTTTCAGTATTCCGTGTGCGGGAGCGCCTGGGAGCAGGACTTTTCTTATTCCAGCGATACGCTGTATATAGAGGATGCATCGTTGGGCTTGCCGGGCCGGTATCAGGGTGAGAATGCGGCGGTGGCGGTGGCGGCCGCGGAATTGTTACAGGGGCATTTTCCCGCGCTGAATGTGGAGAGCATAGTGCATGGGCTGTCCGGGGCGCGGTGGCCTTGCCGTCTGGAACGGGTTCTGGAAGATCCGCCGGTGGTCATCGATGTGGCGCATAACGTGGCGGGCGCGAGGCGGCTGGCGGAGACTATTGATCGGTGCGTAGTGGTGATGGCGGTGGCTTCGGATAAAGATGCCGCCGGGATGGTGGAGGTGCTTGCGCCGCATTCGGAGCTGATGATTCTTACAGTGTTTGACGGGAAGCGGGCGCTGCCCCTTGAGCAATTGTGTCATGCCGCCGGGGATCATCCTCATGTGACGGCGGGCAATTTGCATGAGGCTATCGCGCTGGGGATGAAACAGGCGAAGCGGGAGGTTCCGCTATTGATTACGGGGTCGATTTATACGGCAGGCGAAGCGCGTCAGTTGTTGATCGAACAGTATGGAGCTGCCCCGCTCGTGTTTTGACCTGCATATCTCACCAACCCGCAATCATGCTTGTCATTGCGAGTCCCCCACCCGACGCAGGCGGGGTGAATTACGAAGAAACACCTGAACGCATCCACCCAGTTATCGCTATCGGTATCGCTATCGCAATCGCCATCGGTATCGCTATCGCAATCGCTATCGGTATCGCCATCGGTATCGCAATCGCAATCGCAATCGCTATCGTGTTCCCCATTTTATCTGCTTCACCTTCTTCCACCTTACCTGAATTCTCCCAGGTCTCCCAGTCTTCCCAGTCCTCCCAGTCCTCCCAGATTTCCAACCGGTTTGCATCCCCTGCACCTTGTGTTTCTAAGGAATCCCCCGCCTCCTTCGGCGGCAATTCGCAAAAGAAAGTAAAATGCGAGATTGGGAGGGCGAGGTTTATCCGCCGTAGGAGGGCTCCTGCCGAGCCATCAAAACAAGATGAAGGACTGCAAAAAATTGCAAATAAACATGCTTCTAAAAATTCAAAAGTGCAGTCTGGTTGTAACTTTGCTGTCTTGTCCGTCTCAACGTTTGCTAAGCGCCCCGTAATATTCCCGGTCGAATCGTGCAAGTTCATCGGGGAACCGGCTCCACATGCGGCTCTGTCTCCATAGATACGCATGATTTTTGAGGGCGGCTTCGATATGCGCCGTGGCCGGAACCACGAACTGATACCCTGACTTCCCCGTGGACCCATAATAACACCACATGCCGGCGCTGTTGCTGATCTGATGCCCGCTGATGGTGTACCGAAGGAAGGGTTCGAGATCGGATTCGCCCCGTCCGGATTCTCCCCGCAGACAAAAGTCCGCATACGTGAAAACGAATGGGAGGTACATGTCCACGCTGCCGAACGGGTCCGTGCTCGAATGCAGGTAGAGAATCTTGTCGCCCAACATGGCCCGCGCCTGCCGCATGAACTGGTACCCGGCCCGAAAATCATCGTTCTGCGGACACCACCCGTCGAAATACAGCCCGTCCAGATTGTACTCGTTCAGGACGCGTTTAAACTCGGCAAACAGATCAGGCGCGCTCGAATAGTAAGGGCTGCAATACGTGACCACTTGAAGGCCGAGTTCGTGCGCATCGTCCAACATCCGCTTGAAAGCGTCCGCATCGATGGGTTCATGACGATCCGTTTCCCACGGCTTCGGATGGTCATAATGCCCGCCCGGAGGATCCTCGACCCAAGCCGGCGCATCCTTCCAGATTTCTTCATGCAACGCGAGAATCTGGCAATGCTGCGCGATCTCTTCAAGCGATTTCCGCGACGCGTAGCGTTCCGTAATCTCATTGTCCTTGAGGAGATAATACAAAATGTCATGCGATATCGACTGCGCCAATCGCTTCGGATTCTCGGCACGCGGCGGGCACAGTGACACCCACAATTCGTCCCATCGCGCCAGATGACATCGGATAGACCACGGCGTTTCCTTGTCGAGAAACTCGGTGGGCCGTATCGGGATGCCGAAGAACCCGCACCCGCCGAGATCATCCAGCAACAACCGGTTGCCCCGGAGTTCCCTGCGGTACACCGGCTCAAAGGCCCCTTGGAACGAAAGCTTCATGTTTTGCTGCGGCGCGAAAATCAAAACGGAATCCCCTTGAACGGTGATCCGCAGACCATTGCCTTCGAGCGTGCAGAGGAACGGTGTTTTCTCCCCGATGCGCCACGGAGCGAAATGCGCGTCCAGCGGCAAGCTTAATAGTTCTCGGTCCGCGCCGATGCGTTGCCGCATGCGCAACACATTATCCGCGCCCAATGTTACATCGCTCCCGGGGGTAAGGATACGGAGCATGCCACCTTCGGCGCTTACATCCTCAATGCCCATCCCCATCAGCGCTTCGCTGGACGCTGGATATTCAGCACGCGTATTTGCAGATGCCGCGCCCGGAAGCGCGCACACTAGCGGAATGGACGACATGGCCGCAAGCATGCCCCTCCGTGAAATCGCAGGACCTTCTGTATGGAAACCGTTGGGCTCAATCATGATGACGCTCCTTTCGTGTTCTTTATAAAATGTTAAGCAGCGAGTGCCTCAAATGCATAACGAAGTGCTTGCAGCAACTGCATACCTTTCTGATGTCCAAGAATTGGAAGGGCAGGAGCCCACGGGGATTGCATAAGGCGCTGTAGCAAAGGTCTCATGGTCAGCATAATTTCCGCGGATTCCAACAGGGGCGCCACAGCCGCCCCCCTGAGTTCTTCCATTTTTTCCCATGCCATATTCGCGATAGAAAGCAAAACAGGCCAGTTAATCCATCCAGCGATTTTCTCTCCGCCGGTAAGGAGCGACATCCCGTTGGAACTTATCCGAAACGTCCGCTCGCGGCCAAGCTTGACGGAATGGAGAAATCCCGAACAGGCCAACTCGGTCAATACTTCATGGATCGCCTTTTGTGAATAATATATCTCGCGGGCAATTTCTCTCGGATGACCGGTCTGGTTCATGGTCAGATACGACAACACATCACAACGGGTATTTACCCCGAATAGTGCGCGTAACTTTAAG
The DNA here is from genome assembly GCA_029565395.1 of Candidatus Hydrogenedentota bacterium. GTDB lineage: Bacteria > Hydrogenedentota > Hydrogenedentia > Hydrogenedentales > CAILVY01 > CAILVY01. The sequence goes on from JAKQOG010000020.1 coordinate 117,172, forward strand.
ATATGGCACTGCATCGCATCCGCCGCAAATAATTGTGAGTATCCTCGAAGGACAACCGGGTTCCGATCAAGGCCGTGTGCCAGAAAAATTCCGTCCTTTTCAGTGGAATCAGGAAATGGCCCTCCGTCAGGAAAAAAGAAGAGACTTGACGGTTCTTTTTCTGGAAACGCTGTTTTGGCCAGCAGTTTCCACTTCATCGGATTTTCATGGCGCGACAGCCAATCCGCAATAGCATGCACAACACGTCCCTCGCCAAGTTTCTCTTGCCGTATGATATTTTTCATGCGCTGGACATTCAAAAACCGGCCATTCACGGTGAGCCAATCAAGCACTTCATCAAAAAGCCGTTGATCATAGCGTCCAAGCGAAGAGGTGAATAGCAGAAGCGCTTCGGGGTCAATGACGTGACGAACCGGCGTCTGTTCTTGACCCGCTACGCCCAGCGCGCTCCATTCCCTCCACAGGAAGCGCAGTACCAACTCCAGGTATTCATCCCTAAATTTGCTCAGCGGCGTTTCCATATCCCAGCTTCTCCAGCATCTGTTTCAACAAACCACGAAATTCATTTGATACATCATGGCTAAGCGCCCACCGCGCCGCCTGCGTCAACTCCTCGCGAGTCGGACTCAGGGCCTCCAGATCGCTGATGTGATATCCACCCCGGTCAACCGCCGCATAAAGCTTGAAATGAATCTGGTCAACGCGGTCAATAAACCACACGGTCAAGTGGCTGCCATATTCTCGTGGATGCAGCCTCCCTTGGAATCCAACAGGCAGACCCATCTGAAACAATCCGCCTTCATCCCTGCTCGGACCGTTATTCAACCAGCCATTAGGCAGGTTTAATACCTCGGCCACTTCATTGGCGGCGATGAGTAAATAATCAGGTAAAGGAACGGGCGCGGATAATCTTTGAGTGCTATCCAGAAATGCTACAATGTCCACGTCCATCGTCGCTCGGGATATGAGGCCGGTGGCAATCATGGCCGCGCCGCCACAGACAACCAAACGTACGGGGGGTGCATTATTCCATTCAAGCCGGCTCCCAAGCAATCGGAATACTTGCTCAAGAGAGTGATTGTTTATTTCTTGATACATAACGTTATTCTGCTTGTATTTAGTGGTAATACTATACCATATGCGGGCGCGTTATGCAAGCACTTGAAAAATCTTGTGCAAGAAATTGGTTCTTGCGTAAATCGGTGTTGCGATTGCTGGCATAGGCCATGACAACCCCTTTGAAATGCCCGTTTTACAGTAATTGCTGAGATTATTTGGCAGCGTCCTTTCGGATACTATCAACAAGAGTCTTCCCTTGAATAAATCGAAGGCGCGCAATCCGAATGCCGTCGAGAGTGGGCAAGAGCGATGCAATGTAATACTGTCCATTGTGCAGGATGATTTCCGGCGCGGCGATGGACAGTTGCGCGACGAGACCGCTGTCATCGTCGATGCCGAAGTTAAACGGATTGTGGGAGAAATACACCCAGTTTGTCTGATTTTCACCGTAGTATTGGTTCCGGAAGTAGACGAATGATCCGGGCTGAACCTCAACTACATGCGGGCACTCATTCTGACACGGGCTGCTGCTTTTCATCCTGATACGCCTCAGGCAGCGTGGGTTTATGCGCCACCGTCCACCATGGACCATCAATGATAGGGACGAAGGGTACATCTTCCGGCGAACCGGACATCAGGCAGAGCAGCAAGGTCGTAACCATGAATAATTTCCTTCGTGGTGTCGAATTGGAAGTATTCTAGCCCCGGATGACCCAGGCATCAATATCCGCCCCAAAAAAAGATGAACTATAACACCAAATATCTCGCGAGTTATCCGCATTTGTCCGTATGTCCATCCCATCCATCCCGTCCATAGAGTCCACAGAGTCCACAGAGTCCAAAGAGTCCAAAGAGTCCACAGAGTCCACAGAGTCCATAGAGTCCATAGAGTCCATAGAGTCCATCCCGTCCATAGAGTCCATCCCGTCCATAGAGTCCATGCTGCCCTTTCCACCCACATAGTGCTCCGAGTCCTATTCCTTATTGAACCCCCATCCATCCCATACTTCTCATTCCGAACCTCTGCTCAAAACAGTGCACGCGCCAAGATGTCACACCTGTGGGCAAATGCTACAATACACCTCTTTGAATCACCCCTGTCATCCAGGAAAATAATAAGGGAATAAACGAATGAATGCCCACAACCGTAGAACCTTTTTAACGCGTGCCGGGACCATTGTGGCCGGTATGAGTGTGCCGGGGTGTATCTTGGGAAGCAGGGTATGTTCGGCGGCAGAGGAAACATCTCCGGAAATCAGGGTTAGCATCCAAAGGCCTGACCATCCTCTAATCAATAGAACCTTCGAGATTGTAAAGGATCGGATTCAGCAGCGGTGTCCGGTAAAGGTGCTCAAGACCGCTACGGATGCCCATATCATTCTAACGGTGGATGAGAACTTGCCCAAGGAGGCGTTTCGCCTCGATCAGGCCAATGCATCCGTAAGAATTGCGGGAGGTTCCCCGCAGGCGTTGCTCTATGGCGCCGGGAAATTTCTCCGGACCAGCCTATATTCCGGCTCATTCCGGCCTTCGCCGTGGCGCGGGACTTCCGCGCCCCAGGGTTTGCTGCGCGGCATGTACTTCGCCTCGCATTTCCACAACTGGTATCACCAGGCCTCGAAAGAGGAAATATCCCGGTATATGGAAGACCTCGCGCTCTGGGGAGTGAATGCGGTCATGGTCATTTTCCCGATGATCAACCTCCAGGACTGGAACGATCCGCAGGCGGAACCCGCCATGGCCATGGTGCGCCAATACGCCCAAACCGCCAAAGAACTCGGGCTCCAGTTCGCCACCGGTGTGAACAACACTATGTTTATCGGCGCGCCGAAGGAAATCCGGGCAACGCCCCTGCCGGATCCAACCCACCGGCGCGGAAACAGCGGACATCCTATCTGCCCGAATATCCCCGAAGGCCACGCCTACCTCATGGAAAATGCGCGCCAGCTTTTTAAACGCTTATCCGATGTTACACTCGACATCGTGGTCTTCTGGCCCTACGACGAAGGCGGATGTGCCTGTGAAAAATGCCGTCCTTGGGGAAGCAATGGCTATTTAACACTGTCGCGTGATCTCGCCCAACTCGGCCGGACCTATTTTCCAAACCTCAAAACCGTCCTCAGCACCTGGATGTTTGATACGCCGCCCGAAGGAGAATGGCAAGGCCTGACCAATTACTTGAAATCCGGCGGGGAATGGATCGACTACATCCTCGCCGATGCCCATGAAGATTTTCCCCGGTATCCCCTGGAAAACGGCGTGCCCGGAAATCGCCCCCTGATCAACTTTCCCGAAATCAGCATGTGGGGCAACTCGCCCTGGGGCGGGTTCGGCGCCAATCCACTGCCTGCCCGGTTCCAGCGCCTATGGGATCAGGTGAAACAGGTGGTGGAAGGCGGGTTTCCTTACAGCGAAGGCATTTACGAGGACATCAACAAGGCCGTGGTCGCACAGTTCTACTGGGACAAAGATCGGTCCGCAAAAGCAACCCTGGAAGAATACATCGCCTACGAATTCGGTTCCGGAGTCACGGAAGACGTTTTAACCATTATCGATCTCCTCGAAAGCGCCGCCAGCCATTCCTACAAAAAAGAACCGGTGGATGCGAATGAAGTGAAACGAGCTTTCCAACTCGCGGAATCGGTCCATGCCCGTCTGCCCGAATGGGCGAAGCAAAACTGGCGCTGGGAAATCCTGCATCTGCGCGCCATACTCGATCACGAGCGATTCATCGGCGGCGGATTGGAAACGCCCGCGGCCGAGGCCGCCATGACGCGCCTGATCGAGATTTACCATTGCCAGATGGAAACAGACGACCCCTATCATCACCGCGTGCGCCCGCCGCTAAAGCGCGCCACCTCCCGTCACGGGGAATATTGATCCACCAGCGTCATTTCCTTTCCGGAGATGATGCGGGAAGCTCGTTTTGGGATGAAATAGCAGGGGCCGGCGCGGATTCCATCTCCTCGCGCGATACTACGGTGTTATTCCGTGCTTCGCCGGAAGTTCCTTCGATAACAACCGGCGCGGCAAGCACGCTGCAAATCCAGTTATTCTGAACAAGATGCGCCCGCCCACCGCCGGATACTTCAACCGCCGCACGGAAATCCTCCGTGCTGGGGGCCATGATGCTAGTGTCGGAAATCACGCATCCCATCCCCCCGACAACATGCACGCCCCGTATCCGGGGATGAATGATCTGGCAATCCGCCACCCGGCAGCGTTGTGGATTGAGCAGTGTCAGCGCGCCCCCGCGTTCCTGAGTCCCAAAGCGGTGCTCGCTGAGGATATTGCTCGTAATGACACAATCAATGCAGTCCTCCAGTAAGACCCCGTCATCATGGGTGGCCGCGTGCATCGATGGCCGCGTGCCAATATTATTTCCATTCAGCACGATGTTCCGGCACTGCGCAAAATGAAGGTTGAGCGTTTTTCCCCCGTAGAGGGTATTGCCTGAAATCGTCGCCCGGCAAACGCGGCACAAGACAATGTTCTTGTCCCGGTCGCCGATGATATTTCCGGAAATGGCGATGGTGCGGGCCGCATACGGCGAATTTTCCAACGCCCCCAAAACAAGTATATTGGCGCCCGCATTCTCCGGACGTGCCTGGAGCGTGTTCCCGGTAATACTGTATTCACTGATAAGGCTGTCGGGCGATTCAAGCACGATCTCGCCGGAGGATTCCTCGCTTCCCGCATTGTACTCGATGTCATTCCCCGTAATCTGCACGTTGTGCACGTCTCCGTTGAATTGACGGATCCCCGCGCGCTTGCTGTAACTGATATGATTTCCAAGAATGTTGATCTGATGAAGATTGCATTCCTCCAGAAACACCCCCGTGTCCAAACAATCGTAAATATGCGAATCCGCGATAATCACGTTTCTGTTGCGTTCAATAAGGTGAATGCCATACCGGCACCGGCGGATCAGCACATTCCGCACGATACACTTCATCGTGCGGATTAACTCGATCCCGTCCGCCTGTTCGTGCGCGCCCAAAATCTCCAAATCGCTGATGATGGGGAACCGCTCCTTCTCCCAGGTGTGTTCCTTCACCGAATCCGGATGGGCCGTTCCCTGATGATCGCCCAGCACCTGTACGGCGGGTCCCGCACAATTCATAATCAGACGCGTGGCCCCGTTGGCGCCACACAGAGACCGGTACCCCTGCCGAGGCAAATCGATTTTGAGCGGCGCGTCGATCAGAAAGGTTCCCGCCGGAATCGCAACCAATCCTTCGCTCTCGTCAATCAACTGTTGCAGCGCCGCCGTGGCCGCCCGCTGGCCATCGGCAAATCCCTGAAGTTCCTTGAGCACCGCATTCTGTCCATAAGCCGCCAACGCCGAAAGCAAACAACTTACTCCAGTCATGAATATCAAAACGCGATGGCATGCCTGCATGGGAAAATCCTCCTTTTAACCGGAGCGGATAAACACGTAAAAAGCTATCCAAAAAACAGAATCTCAATAAATATATCAGCAAGACGACTGTACTGTCATCCCCGGGAAAATATTGCCTCTCGTCCCAAAGAATCGTCATCCCCGCGTAGGGGAGCTTCCAAAAAGTATACTGCTAAAAAAGTGGCCATGATCGGGAGGGCGAGGTTTATCACGCGTCTCGCGTGACTACCGCCAAGCCGCGCGGCAAAACATCCCAATTTGTCATTGCGAGTCCCCACCTCCTTTGGTGGCGATTCGCAGAAGAAAGTAAAATGCGAGGTTGGGAGGGCGAGGCTCCCGCCGAGCCGTCAGAACAACATCAACAAGGTATATTTTGTTTGCGGCTCGGCGGGAGAAACTGTCCGAGGATTCGTAAGCATCCGTTTCAAGGAATGGTGAAACGATTCACCATGCATAGTGGTAAAAAACGATTCATCCCCGCAGGGGATGGACAACTCAGCCCAGGATAAGCGAAGCGCCATCCTGGGTATGCAATGTCACCCCAAACAATACCACTCTGTAAGAGTTCCATAAATTGCTCAGGCGCCGGGCAGGCGAGCCATCATGTCTCAATCGCTCCGCAGAGTGTGTTTTCAACAAAACCGGTTGCCACAGGCGAAAATAGTATGTATGACTCTTTCAGAGTATGCTCCTTGGGGAAATCCTACACACCCAGGATGGCGCTTCGCTTATCCTGGGCTGAGTTGTTAAATCCCTTCGGGATATCTTCGCCTTTCTATGCGGTGTAAAATAATTCTCGGACAGCATCGGGAGTCCTCCTGCGGCGGATAAACCTCGCCCTCCCAGCTCGCATATTACTTTCTGATGCGAATCGCAGCTAACGGTGATCGGGCGCTCCCAATGACAAGGGCAGAGGATGGTTAACGAGAAATCCAGGATTGAGTATGACATTCGCCCTGTTCACATAATAGTTCGTAGTGTGCCATGACCGGCAAGAAAGCGTATGATTGTCGGAAGCCATCAAAAGATGAAAGGAGTCCAAAATGCTCTCTTCTACTTTTCACCGGATAACATGGTGTGCTACGGTGCTCGGAGTATTTGTAATGGTTTGGGGAACGGCCTGCGCAGAAACCCCGGCCTCATTCCAGGCCGGCTGCGCGCGTGAGTGCATCACACCGCCGCTGGGCGTGCAACTCGCAGGCTATTTTCACGAACGGCTGGCCAAATCCGTCTATGACGATCTCTATGCCCGCGCTGTCGTCATAGAAAGCGCCGGGGTGCGGATAGCGCTGGTCTCCTGCGACCTCATCAGCATGACGGAAGAGGTGAGCAAGGCCGCAAAGCAACTCATCGAAACAGAAACGGGCATACCCGCCGCCCACATCATGATCTGCGCCACCCACACGCACACAGGCCCCGAACTGCGTGCCGATGCGGCCGTTCCGCGTGATGAGACGTGGACCGCTGCCCTGCCCCGGCGCATCGCGGACGCCGTGGCCCATGCCGGCGCGGCAAAAGTGCCCGCCACCCTGCGCGCGGGTGCGGCGGAAGTTACGGGCTATTCCTTCAACCGCCTGTTCCGCCTCCACGACGGCAGCGAGGTATTCGGCAAAAAAAGTGAGGGCAAAACAACTCTTGGGCCTGCCGGACCGATTGACCCCGCCCTGCAAACATTATCCGCCGTGGACAAGGACGGCCGTCTCATCGCGCTCTTGGTAAATTTCGCGATGCATCCCGATGTTATCGGCGGCGGCAAAGCCGACTTCATCGCGGCGGATTGGCCAGGCCTGCTGGGAGATACCATTTCAGCGGTCTACGGGGAAAACGTCGTCACCCTCCTCCTGCAAGGCACCTGCGGCGACATCAACCACCGCCCGCACGATCCCACGGCACTGCCCACCAGCGGCCCCGCAAAAGCACACCAGCTTGGACGCGCACTCGCTGGCGCGGCCATCTTGGCCCTTGAACGCGCCGAACCAATGACCGATCCCACACTTGACGCCGTTACAGAAACGCTCGCCATCCCCTATTACACGCGCGATAAAGCCTTTTTCGAGGAACTCAACGCCATCGAGAAAAAAGAAAATCCCACTGCATTCGAGCAGAGCCTTCTCCGACGGGGCAAGGCGTGGCCCTATGACGGAAAAACCGCAGCCGTTCCCGTGCAAGCCCTGCGCATTGGCGAAGTGGGCCTCGTCGCGTTTCCCGCCGAGATTTTTGTGCGGATAGGACTCGAAGTTAAACAATGGTCCGAATCACCACGTACTTTTGTCGTGGAACTGGCCAACGCCCGCGTATCAACCTATGTGCCCGACCCCAGCCAGGCTGAACGCGACGCCTACGGAGAAAAACCTATTCTTTCCCGTTGGCTCGACGCCAATGCCGGCCGCCAGATGGCCGACGCCGCCATCCGGCTGGTGCACCAGCTTTTCACCAAAGCACCCGAACAGCAGCCCTAGAGAGTGCCGCTCTATCGGTTTCACACAAAGTGACAGCAGAAATGATCGAGTTTGCCAAAAGTACTTGTGAAAAACTACGATGGTGTCTATGCCGGTAGAGCCCTGTAACGTGTGTTTCTACAGCGAAGTCCCGAACCGGAATTGATGTACACCCGCCCGGAAGGGCGAATAAGGAGATAAGAGCATGGGGTATCTCAGTCAAGAAGAGCGCGATAATCGTCTTGCCAGCGTTAAGGCAATTATGAATGCCAAAAACCTGGACTTGGCCCTCGTCTATTACGACGAATTCAACATCGGCAACGGCTGGTATCTCACGGGCTGGTGTCCCCAGTTCGAGAGTGGCGCGGTGTTAATCCTGAAAGATGGCAGCGCCATGTTGCTTGGCGGGCCGGAAAGCGAACCCTTCGCCAAACTCGACAGCGCCATCACCGAAACCCGGAACTTCCCGGTGTTCATGGTCCCGGACGAAGAATATCCGAACGCAACCATCACCGATTTCCCCTCGCTCTTCGCGGAACTCAAATCGCGGGAAGGCACTATCCAGCGCGCGGGTCTCGTGGGAGGCGGTCGCATGCCCGCCGACTGCTTCCGGCAGATCACCGAAGGCTTCAAGGGCGTGGAACTCGTGGATATTACCGAAGATTTCGTCTCGCTGCGATACAACAAGTCGGATTGGGAACGGCAGCAAATTCGCGCGGCCTTCGGCCTTGCGGATCAGTGTTATGACGCCATGTTGAACGCGATTACGCCCGGAGCCATGGAAATCGAAGTGGCGGCGGCGGGCGAATACGCGGCCCGGAGCCGTGGCGCCACGGGATTCGGATTCAGCGCCATCGTGGGCTCCGGCCCCCGCGCAAACGCCGTCGTGCCGACGGCCACCACAAAACGTCTCAATGCCGGCGAACTGGTCATGATCGGCATCGCCCCGAAAGTCCAGGGATATGCCGGGGTCGTAGGCCATACCCTCCCCGTCTCAGGCGAGTACACCGCCTCGCAGAAAGAGCTTCTGCATCACCTCAAAGAAGTCTTCCGCCTGACCAAAGCACAAATGCTCCCTGGCCGCAAGGGATGCGAAATCGATGCGCCAGGCCGCGCCTACTACGAGAAAAACGGCCTGCTCAAATACCTCGTATGCCCCTTCGCACACACCATCGGACTGCATGAAGCCGAAGCCCCCTTTTGGGGTCCCAACAGCCAGGACATCGTGAAACCGGGCATGGCGGTATGTATTGACGTGAGCTTCTTTGGCCATCCCGAGTGGAACGGCGCACGCATCGAAACCGGATACGAAATCACCGATCACGGCCCCGTCCCCTTCAGCCCCAAAATGGACAAAGTGCTTACGGAATAAGAGGCCTCTGCCCACATTCAGAATCGTCACCCTAATGAGAAAAGGAAGCGATCCGCAGTCTTGAAACTTTTTGATCCGCTTCGCTTCAATTCATTCTCATTTCGCGACTGGTTCACCCATCACCAGATAAAGGGATCCACGGGGGTCGATTCTATCTGTTCCCTGTTCTTATCCCAGAACCTGCGGAGCGAAGCGCCAAAGATATATGCCTCATTTTTCATAATTGATCGGAAGAGGGGATGCCCTATCCGCATCTTGATATACGCTTCCCAATCTTCTATCTCAACCAAGGCAGGCAGTTTCATGAAGGACCACCATCCTCCCGTTGTCCTCGATGAAATGGATAATATTTCATCAAAGATGTTCAACTGACTGTACACAAGAGATTTGGCCTTGAAGAAAATGTCTTCGTCCAAAATGGTTTCCTTGCGAAAATACTGTTCATCCTCTGCACAGGTCTTGGAAAGGTACTTTTGAATATCAGGATTGTCCATTATTATCTTGTCAATTTCCAGCAGCCGTTCCACCATGGCCCCAGTGCGCTCAACGGATTGCGCTATGCGGTCACGCACAAAGCTAGTCATTACCCACCCCGCACTTACAAGAGCAACGATCATTGTCCAGTAGAGCGACGCTTCTTCCATATTGCTAAACCTCATGCGTTGATTTATCGGCCATCGCCAAACACACACTCACTGCGCGGAAATGATTATATGGCGAACGTTACCCCTCGTCAAGGAGTTTCGTTTGCCACTGATATTCATGCAAGGCTTATATAAAACGTGTTCCAATCTTTATAAAATTACTGTAGCTGTGGAATAAATTCATGCCTTATCTGCCCGGAATTCGGACCAGAAAACGATGATCAGTGGCGAATGGTTTCTCTGGAAGCGTATTATACGTTTCGCGTTGAAATCGTTTGGGCATTGCCCGATCTGACACATAGGATGAAACGAGGAAGTGAACATGATGAACCGGCGGAGGTTTTTGGGGATTGCAGGCGCAGGGTTGTTAAGTCTTGGCGCAGGCGGGAGAGCCAATGAAAAAAAAGATCGATTCCGCACCATTTCGTACAATGTTCTAGCCTTTCGCGGGTATCCCAATAATCGGAAAACCCAGACGCGGATAAAGGAAAAGTACGAACAACATCCCGTAATGACAGCCAACGCCTTGGTCAAGTTCTCACCTGACATTGTGACGCTGCAAGAGGCTCCACCCGAAGACCGCGTGGCGCAATTCGCCAAAACCCTGGAAATGCCGTATGCCTATTTCCCCGGTGGTTGGGAAGGGGACACGTTATACCCGGGTGGATTTCCAGGGGCGATTGTTACACGTTTCAAGATTGAGGAATCTACAAATCGGCCATCGGCCGGTGCGCCCCACGATAAGGAATTGTTTACCCGGCACTTGGGCTATGCGAAACTTGCGGCGCCGTTTGGAACCTTGCATGTGGTGAGTGCCCATTTTCACCCCATGGAACGCGAAATACGCATGCGCGAAGCCGCCGCCATCATTGAATTTGTAGCACAGTTGCGCGGGAGCGGTCCGGTGCTATTCCAGGGCGATCTGAATCACCGCCCCGAAGATCCCGAATACGCGCTGTGGGGCAAAGCGGGCTTGGTCGACATCGGGAAGGCAATGGGAATAGGCGATAAACCAACGGTTCCGAGTGTGCGCCCTAGAAACCGCATCGATTACATCTGGGCAACGCCGGAGCTGGCCAAAAGAGCCCAACGCGCCGAAGTGCTGGACAAAACGCCGTTCATCCCCGAACCGGACGATCCCGCCTCCTATGCGCTGAGCGATCACCTGCCGGTGATGGCCGAATTTCTAATGGCGGGGTAAGAGAAGTCTCTATTCAAACGCCGGGCGGACGTTGATGGGTATCGCCAACACGTTCCATCCACTCCTTCATGTAGCCACGCAGCCTCTGGAGTATTGCCTGGTTCGCCTCGGCATTGGCAACGTTCACCATCTCAAAAGGATCTGCCTCCTCGTCGAAAAGCGCCTCGTCATTCACATCCGTCAGGACATACTTCCATTGCTCCGTGCGCACCATGCGGTGCCCCATGCCTTTCTTACCGCCAACGCCTACGCACTCGCTGACGGCATACGTGCGCAACGGCTTCATAGGCTCTTCGAGAAGTGGCAGCAGCGACATCCCCGGCAGCCCCGCCGGGATAGGTGCGCCCGCAAGATCAAGCAGGGTCGGGAACAAATCCAGGGACGAAACAAGATGCTTATTCCGAATGCCTGTTTTCTTTAGCATTGGCCAATGGAGCAGCATCGGCACGCAGACCGACTCTTCGTGCATCGTGATTTTGTTTCCAAGACCGTGATTGCCCAGATGGTACCCGTTATCCGAGAGGTAGATGAACACCGTATTTTCATAAAGCCCCGCGTCTTTAATCTGCCCCATCAATTTCCCAAGTTGGTGATCCAGCCTTGATATAACCGCATAATACGCGCGTGTGAATTCCTTGATCTGCTCCCGGCTGCGGGGCGGCCCGGCAGGAAGTTCCTTGAAATTATTCCTGAAATCCGAGTCGCGATAATAGCGCTCACCCGGCAACCCTTGATTAAAAATACTATCGGGCGGCGGCGTCTCGAGAAAATTCGGATCCACCGGTATCTCGGTGTCCCGATAGAGATCAAGCCACTCATCAGGCGGCCTTAACGGGACATGCGGCTGCCGTGGCGCCATCCAGAGAAGAAACGGCGTCGGGTTGTCTTTCCGCTTCTCAATGAACCGCGCCGCAAAATCAAAGGTTTGATCATCCGTAGGATCCTTCAACTCTTCCCCCTCGGCGAAACCATACTCCCGGGGCGGCCCTAAATGAGATTTGCCACAGAACGCGGTATCGTATCCCGCCTTCGCCAAAAGCTGGGCCAGGGTCGGAAGGCGTTTCTGCTCCACAACATTCTCGCGAAAGCCGCTCCCATCAAGAGCAATAGCCCCGTGTTGCTGAGGAAAGAGCCCCGTTAAAAGGCTTGCACGGCTCGACGCGCATATCGGCGTGGCGATATACGCATGATCGAAAATAACGCCCTCGCGCCCCAGGCGATCCAGCGTGGGCGTCTTGACCGCGGCATTGTTATACCCCACGCTCCGATAGTTATGGTCGTCACTAAGCACCACGGCTATATTGGGGCGTCTCGCTTTTCCGGATTGACCAACGGCAACAGACGCCGACAAAGCAAGGCCCCCTAATACGGTTGACCGCAAGAACTCCCCTCGCGTGAACTCATTCTTTGCCATAGCGGTTCCTCCGAAATCAACGGCAAAAACCTGTTTTCGAAATCTTACCACTCGCCTGCGGCCTCTTCCACTCAACCCGCCACTGCTACGAAAGCAACCGTGATCGGGAGGGCATAGTAGCGCCCAATTCCAATTGGGCGTCAGGCCCGCTTTACGCCGCGCATACGGAGAGAGCACAGTAGCGCCTCAGCCTCAACGATTTATAGGTCCTATAGGTCCTATACGTCCTATAGTCATTGTCCGCTGCCCGCCGCCCGCTTCTTACACTCCCGGACAAAATCCGTCTTCACCCTCTTCACACGGATGATAACCGCCCGAATTGAAAAACTGGATCACCCGCAACAATTCTGAAAGGTTTATCTGCCAATCCTGAAGATTGTAATCGCTGTCATGAGCGGTACACGTTTGATCGCCGGGACCGGGGGCATAGCCTTCTTCACCGGCAGGATCACAGTGATAACCGCCCGAATTGAAAAACTGGATCACCCGCAGCAGTTCAGAGAGGCTGATCTGCCCATCTCCGTTTTGGTCGGCGGTGTGGGTGAAAATTTCACCCTCCTCCGGCGAACCTTCGGGTTGTCCTTCCACTACTCCCTCAATACTTCCTTCAACTGGGCCTTCTGCTTCACCTTCCCATATGCCTTCCTCCTGACCCTCCACGCCGCCTTCAATCATCCCCTCTTCTAGACCTTCCAATTCACCCTCGATCTCTTCACCGTCACCGCCACCTTCTCCTTCGCCCTCTCCACCTTCTCCCTCGCCTTCTGCACCTTCTCCTTCACCTTCTGCACCTTCACCTTCGCCTTCGCCTTCTGCACCTTCTCCTTCGCCTTCTCCTCCTTCTCCTTCACCTTCGCCGGGGCATGGTTCCAACGCACTCAAGTCGGATTCTACAAAATCAACCGGGACGCCAAGACCTTCCGACACGCCCGCCAGCCCATCGCCGGTATCAACGCGTAAATAGGTTATGCGGATGTTGCCGTTGAAAAACATCTCGATCTGGAATTGATTGATATCGTCGAGGCCGTGCTGTGGCACAGCACTCCAGGTAAAGGCCACCCGATCCGCAAGTTGCTTCCACGAAACGGCCCCGCCTTGCGTCGGATCTAAATCGTCAAAAAAGGCGGACACCTGGGGCATAGCAAAGTGGTTCTCCAGGCTTTCCAAATACGTTTCGTTGGGACCCGTAAAGGTGAGATAACCGTTGCTGCCCACATAGACATCCCCATAACTTTGGCCAAACAGTGAAACCGTGGCACTGTCATTCAATGTAATTTGGGCCGAACCATCGTCGCCTAGAAATATCGGGGTTCCCCCTTCCGGCAGAGTGGGATACGTGAGGTGCGTTTCGATACATGCGCTGTAGAAACTGCCCGAACCGTCTGGCGTTAAAAGAATCCCTGTATTGCTCAAATCAAAATCCCCTTCAAACAACTCCGTAAAATAATTCTCCCCCTCACCTTCCCCTTCACCCCCGCCTTCCCCCTCGCCCTCGCTTCCGCCCTCACCCTCACTGGGCACATACACTGGAATATAGGTGACGTTGCCCAGCGATGGGTCATCTTCCTGATCCCAAATTACGATATCCGGATCGGCATTGCTCCACGAATTGTTTTTCGCAAAAATATCTGCGGTGCAGTCTTCGTCTGACAATTTCACATCATATTCGGCAGACCCCGTGAAGATATTGGCGCCGATGCCTCCAAAACTTCCCCCGCCGAGATCGATAGCCTCATACGTCATTCCTTGTAGAGCGATAGCCCCAATCTCACAGTTTTCAAAACGGTTGTTTTCCACTACAACGCGATTGGTGTCCTCCAGGCTGCCATTGGCGACAACGCCCCACGGAAGACCCGAAAATGTGTTGCCGGAAATTTCCACGTCATTGTTAGGCCCGCTAACGCCAATCCCATTGTGATTCAACCCCCCTGCGGCCTCTCCTGGCAAACGGTAGAAGATGCTGTCAGTCACATTAAGAACGGCGTCATGAAATACGCGTATGCAGTTGCCCCACGTTAACTTCGAGGCGCGTATTATTGACGACCGAACTTGAACTGCGCACGGCCCCGCGGCATCCCATTGCGTGTCAATGGTGTGGTCTATCCACCCCAGTTCTTGCCTGAGGCCTTCAAAATCACCCGTGGAGGCGTCAATATTAAATCCAATATCACATTGGATCGGATAATTGGTCCGCGTGCACAAAAAAACATCTTTAACATGAAGCGTACTGCGGGTAACCCAGGCCATGTAATTGCGGAACTGATTGATAACGACATTCTCAAGCCGCAATGTCGCATCGCTTGCCGCGATGCCACGCGCCGAGTCACTCCAAAATTGATCACCGACGGGATAGCCCCCATTGATCTCAATACCCGTGATTTCAACCTCGCAGGGGCCCGTTATGGTCATAAGGGGGGTATCATCAAGTGTGTTGTAATAAAGGATACAGGACTCCATGCCGGCGCCTGTGATGGTAACTGACTTATTGATACTCAGCCGTTCATTGTAAGTATTGGCCGCAACGGATATTTCGTCAGTGGCCTCGGCCGCGTCTATGGCCCCCTGGATCGTGCTGTAGTCACCGGGAACATTGATCACTGCTGAGGAAGCCGAACCGGCCCAAAGGACCAACCCTAGGCTCCAAGAGAGCAGGGTCACCCTGCTCAACAGCATCCGTAAGGATTCACCCTCCATAAAACCTCCTCTCCTCATTTTCCCTGAAGCGCTTCGGAGGACCCCAATATCCTCCTAACCACTCTATATGACCTTGAATTTCTCAATTTTATCAGAATGGACGCACCGCGTCAAATGCCAGCACTCCCAGGAATAGCCTGAAACGGAGCACCTCGGTCCGGGAGTCAAAGCAACGCTGTTGCACGCAATTTGTTGCGGAAAACAGATGCAACAAAGAGATGAAGGGTTTACAATGTAAGGGTATACAAGTACAGGAGAGGTTGGGCAATGACTAAACATCATATTAACAGACGCGATTTCATCAAGACAGGGCTGGCTGCTTCGGCCGCATTGGGTTTTCCAATGATTGTGCCCAGTACCGTCTTTGGCGCGAACGCGCCGAGCAATCGCGTGAATGTGGGCCTTATCGGCACGGGCAATATCGGAAACTACCACAAAAATTGGCTCATTCAATGGGACGACGTCCGCATTGTTGCCGTGGCCGATGCCTACACAAGCCGCCGTGTTGCCATGGCGGCGGAACTCAATCAAAAGTACGGCCCCAATACGGTCAAGGTCTACGATGATTTCCGCGAGATCATTTCCAGCCCAGACGTGGACGCCATTTGCATCGGCGCCCATGACAACTGGCACACCCCCATGGCCATTGCCGCCGCGCGAGCAGGCAAGGACATCTACTGTCAAAAACCGCTCACCCTCGACCTGGAACAGACCAAACTCCTGCGGGCCGCCGTGAATGACAACAAGCGGATTTTCCAATTCGGAACCCAGTACCGATCCGAGTCGCAATATCCGCGAATGGTGGAACTGGTCCGAAACGGATACATCGGCGAACTGAAAAGCATCGACGTCTGGTGCCGTAACATTAGGAACAATACGGACCAGTACCATGTCCCGCCCTACGGTTCAACCGAAGAGGTTCCCGTGCCCGAAGATCTCAACTACGACATGTGGCAGGGGCCTTCCCCCCTCGTGCCCTACACCGTCGACCGCTGCACCCCCTGGGGCGGATATCACTGCCCCGAAACCTCCCTGGGATTCGTGGCCGGCTGCGCCATTCACCCCCTCGGCATCGCGCAATGGGGCAATAGGACCGACCACACCAGCCCCGTGCGCTACGAAGGAACCGGAAGCGTCCCCACCGAAGGTATCTTCCGCACCCTCGAACGCTGGGACATCATGTGCGACTACGAAAACGGCGTGAAACTCCACATGATGGACATGGAAACCGCCAAGCCCATCGTCATGCAATACTGCAAAGAACCATGGAACGACGGCGACGGCGTGGTTTTCCATGGAACCGAAGGATGGATCGGCGACTTCAAGTTCGGCACCTTCTACGCCAGCAATCAGAAATTATGGAAACAAGAGCTTAAACCAAGCGACGAACGCGTCTACGAATCCAAGGGACACGTCCGCAACTTCATCAATTGCGTCAAATCCCGGAAAGAAACCGTATGCCCCGTCGAAATGGCCATTCGCTGCGACACCATCGCGCACATGGTCAACGTCGCCGCCCGGACCAAGCGCGTCATCACCTGGGATCCCAAAGCCGAACAAATCACCGGCGACGCCGAAGCCGCCAAAATGATCACCCGCCCCTGCCGCGAACAATGGAAGATCTGGTAAGCCTGGCGTTCCGTATGATTTTTCCCCGCTGCCCTGAAAATTCGCCCTCCCGGCTTTGCATTTCCTTTCTTTTTCGAATCGCCGCCAAGGGCGGTCGGTGGCTCATAATGACAAGCATGATTCAGCGTCGGTGAAAAATCCAGGCTAATCCCAGTCTTATAGGTCTTATAGGTCTTATAGGTCCTATTCTCCCATGCCCTCCTCCTTCCCAAGACCGCCATCCCACGGCCTGCCCTTTGACGTGTCCACCATAGCTCACAGGCGGTCAGTGGCTCACAATGACAAGCATGATTCAGCGTCGGTGAAAAATCCAGGCTAATCCCAGTCGTATAGGTCTTATAGGTCTTATAGGTCCTATTCTCCCATGCCCTCCTCCTTCCCAAGACCGCCATCCCACGGCCTGCCCTTTGACGTGTCCACCATAGCTCACAGCGCGAAAGAAGCTGTCGTTATCGCTATCGCTATCGCTATCGCTATCGGGCCTGCCGCAGCGCTGTGCCCTCCGACGTGCCCTCCGAAGTCACGCGCCGCGCGTGACGAAGGAGGAAGCCTTGGCGAAGGAGGATTTCTCGTTTGCCGCCTGTCGCGCCATAGTCCGTCCCCGGACGACGGCGGATTTCCCGCCTGTCGCGCTATAGTCCGTCCCCGGACGACGGCGGATTTCCCGTTTGGCTCCTCCCCTCAGTCCTTTTCGTCGTTTATGTCCTTTTTGTCCTTTGTCCTTTGTCCACCCTGTCCACCCTGTCCACCCTGTCCATCCTGTCCATCCTGTCCATCCTGTCCATCCTGTCCATCCTGTCCATCCTGTCCATCCCGTCCATTCCCTCATCCTCCCCCTCCCTCCCGCCTCCTTGCTTCCTCCCCGCCCCCATGCTACCATCTTCCCCAGAGGTGGTAGTTTAGCCTGAAACACGGGGCCACAACGCACAGGGGCCATCGAATATTCCCCTGCGGTAAAAAGGCACGAACAGACATGGCGCAAACATCCGAATCAGGATATTCCTCTCAAAAGATCACAAATTGCATTGCCGATGCCAGAAAAAACGGCTGGGGGAGTTTGGACCTGAGCGGCTTAAGTATGCAGGACGATGATCTTAAAAAACTCCTTAGTGAATCGGAGATCAATAAGTTACTAGCTTTAGATCTCAGAGGCAACAGCCTTTTCTCGTTACCGCCAGAGATCGGTCAACTCTCCGCATTGAGGATACTGAATTTATTTGCTAATCATTTTCCCACACTTCCACCAGAGATCGGTCAACTTTCTGCATTAAGTATATTGATCATCAGTTTCAATCAGCTTTCCACGCTCCCGCCGGAAATTAGTCAACTCTCAGCATTGACATCTCTGGATCTCTCCCACAATCGGCTTTCCGCGCTCCCAGCGGAGATCGGTCAACTCTCAGCATTGACAGAACTGTCTCTTCACAACAATCAGCTCTCCGATCTCCCGCCGGAGATCGGTCAACTCTCCACATTGACAGAACTCACTCTCCACAACAATCAACTTTCCGAACTCCCACCGGAAATAAACAAACTCACTAAACTAAAAAGACTGTTTCTCCATGGCAACGACCATTTGAGAATCCCTCCGGAAATTCTCGGCCCAACATTTTTAGAGGTCATTGAGGATGATAAGACACCCGTCGAACCCAAAATCATCCTGGACTACTACTTCCGCACGCGCAAGGCTTCGGAACGCCGCGCCCTGAATGAAGTCAAAGTCATCCTTGTAGGCCAGGGGAGTGTCGGGAAAACGTCTCTGGTGAAACGCATCGTTTACAACACGTTCAACAAACGCGAACGAAAGACCGAAGGCATCTACATCGAGCAAAACTGGAGCGTGCCGGGCAAGAAAAAGGGCGAAAGGGTCCAGGTGAATTTCTGGGACTTCGGCGGTCAGGAGATCATGCATGCCACCCACCAATTCTTCCTGACCAAGCGCACGGTTTATCTCCTCGTGCTCGATGCGCGCAAAGGGGAAAACGAAAGCAATATTCATTACTGGCTGAAGATCATCCGCAGTTTTGGCGGTGATTCCCCGGTTCTCGTGGTCACCAACAAATGTGACGCCCACCACCTCGATCTCAATGAAACACGGCTGAAAAAGGACTACCCGAGCATCCAGGGGTTCTTCACCACCTCCTGTGAAACCGGCAAGGGCATCAAAGAACTCAAAGAAGGCATCGAAAAACAAATCCACAGCCGGGCCATGCACCACGTCTTCGATCCGCTCCCCAAAGCCTACTTCACGGTCAAGCAAAAGCTCGAAAAGATGGCCGAAGCCCGCAATTACATCGATATCCGCGAGTTCCACACCCTCTGCAACGAAA
This sequence comes from Candidatus Hydrogenedentota bacterium, assembly GCA_029565395.1. Taxonomy (GTDB): domain Bacteria; phylum Hydrogenedentota; class Hydrogenedentia; order Hydrogenedentales; family CAILVY01; genus CAILVY01. The sequence continues at coordinate 136,355 of JAKQOG010000020.1, forward strand.
ATGACGTCCCCGATCCCAAAGAACAGGATGTCCTCCTCCGGTTCCTGCACGACCTCGGCAGTATCTTAAGCTTCACCGATCCCGACAGCCCCCTGCCCGTCCGCGAAATGAGTGTCCTCAATCCTCATTGGGTCACAAAAGGCGTCTACAAGATTATCAATGACGATGAACTTGCGGACAACGGCGGCGTATTAACCAAGGCCGACATTTCCCGGATTCTCAAAGGCCGTAAATACCCACCCGATTGTCACGCTTTCATCGTGGGCATGATGCACAAGTTTGAACTATGCTTCACCATCCGCGAGAACCAGAAATGGCTCGTCGCGGAATTGCTCCCCAAACAAGAACCCGCCAAACTCGGTAACTGGGACAACCCCCTCCGCTTCGAGTACCACTACGAAGTCCTGCCCAGCAGCATTATCTGCCGGTTCATCGTCCGCCGCTATGAAGACCTCACCAGTCCGCCCATCTACTGGCGCAGCGGCGTCGTGCTCCAGCGTGACGGATGCAAGGCCCTCGTCCGAAGCGATACCGACAAAGGCCGGATGTACATCGCCGTCACCGGCCCCGAAAACGGCCGCCGCGCCTTCCTGTCCGTCATCCGTGACGAATTCAACCGCATCCATGCCACCATTCCAAATCTTCTTCCAGACCAAATGGTGCCCCTTCCGGACAACCCGGATATCACGGTGCCCTACGATCATTTACTGTTTCTAGAGCAGAAACAAGTAGCGGATTTCTTTCCCCCTGGAGCAAAACAACGCTACTCCGTGACGAGGCTGTTAGACGGCATTGAAGACTTATGGATGCGCTATATGCTGACATTGCGCCTGCCCTGCTTTGTCATCGAGCCGCACACTTCATTCGCGGATGCCTGGGAAGTCTTCTGCTGCCGCCTGTTAAATCTCCATCACAATACCGCCGATATTCGGCGGCGCAAACCCCCGGAAAGCGGCATTGACTTGTATTGGCAGGAAGAACAGATTGCGTACCAATGCAAATCCGTGGAAGACAAAGAGGGCAAGTTCAACATCACCAAGGCGGTTAAGTCACTGAACGATGCTCTCAACGCGCGCGGGAAACTCCCCTGGAAAAAATACATCCTGTGCAGCAACGTTCCCCTCACAGGCCCCCAAGAACAGCAATTACGCGATGTCTTTCCGGACATCGAATTCCACACCCCCAGTTTCTGGGAACCGCAAACCAAACAACATTGGAACGACGTAAAAGAATTTTTCCGGCCCATTTCCCGCACCCCCGGTCGAACCGAATAACTGTTCCTCCGCATTCCTCTCATCACCAAGACCGCCATCCCGCCGCCTGCCTACTGTCATGTCCACCCCATCCACCCCGTCTGTACTACTACCCATCATCTTCCAACATTTTTTCGAAGAAATTCATGCGGCCAACTCATTAAGTTGTTTAGCCTCAAGGCTTGAAGCAAGCACTAAAGCATTGGTAAATGTGCGCCCAGTTCCAGTCAACATATAGCGATGAGTTTTGCCAACTTTGCGTACCAGGCCCGTCCGTGTCAGTCCCCCCAATCTCTTGCCGCGGCGAAGTTCCGCTCTCGCGGAACGAAGCCGGGTCCCAGTCCTCCCAGTCCCCCCCCCTCCCCTCAGTCCTTTCCGTCATTTAGGTCCTTTTTGTCCTTTTCAAACCCCCCTCCCCCCACTTTCCAAAATCTGGAAA
>JAKQOG010000001.1 GCA_029565395.1 Candidatus Hydrogenedentota bacterium
CGGAGGCTTATTGGGAAGCAGCAATAAAGGAAGCAATACTACAAGAAAGATGAGTAAAGCCAACGCTGTGACCCACTTGAGATTCATTTGTACATACTCCTGCCGTACCATTCGGGCAACCATTAAATCCCTGCCAGTTCCACCCGGTTGCGTCCCAGTTGCTTGGCCTGATAGAGAGCGCGATCCGCGGCCTCCACCATCGATTCCGGGCGGCCATATTCCGGTCCAAACACCGACACGCCAATGCTCGTAGTGACGGACAATACTTGTTCTTCCATGCCCGTGAACGGATGACTCCGCACCAGACCGCAGAGTTTGTTGGCCGACAACGCCGCTTCCTGCAGATCGGTTTCGGGAAGAATCACGGTCATTTCTTCTCCGCCATACCGGCAGCATATATCCGAACGCCGTGTGTTTTTCTGCAATAGCCGTGCAAACTGCTGCAAGACCCGGTCGCCGGTTTGATGGCCATGCAGGTCATTAAACTTTTTAAAGTGATCAATGTCAAACAGCATCACGGAAAAAACCCGCTTGTATCGCTGTGCCTGGGCAAATTCCTCCTGCATCCGCAAGTCAAAATACCGCCTCACATACAATCCAGTCAATCCATCCGTCACCGCCATGGCATAAAGTTGGGCATTGTGCATGGCAATCGCGATTTGAGATCCCAATTGTTGAAACAGAGCGGCATCATCATCACTGAACGGCTGCCCGTCCCGCCGATCCTCCAACACCATCACCCCCAAGGGTTCGCCTTTTGCCATCAAAGGCACGACGGCCCTGGAATTTCCAGGGACGTTCAACAAGGTCACACTGCGGGAATCTATCGCCTTGCCTAACAACGATCCTTTCCGGGGCTCAAATTCTTCCTCCAGCCGTTCTTTTGTAATGAGATCGTTGCCGTATTTTGCGACTACCGGCTGCAGGAAATCACCTTCCTGTGAAGGCGTGTACAGGGTCAACCGGCGCACATCCAGCGCCCCTTGCACCACATGCGCGATAATAGAAAGCGTTTCGCTCATTTCCAGCGTTCCGCTGATGGCCAGTCCGATTTCCCGCAACGTGGACAAATGCTCCACTTCACGGGTTAATTCCATGTGCCGCCGGTAAAGCCCTTCATAATCCGGCGGGGGCATCGATTTCTTTCTCGCCATACAAAAAATGTCTCCGTGAAAAATAATACCTTATGCCAGCGGGCAAGGAAAAGAACGCCGATAGCCCCCTCGCGGCAAGGCTGTTTTTATTTTATTCAGTTTGATTTATAATATGAAATGACAGCGATGTGAGCAAGCAGGACTTCAGACATAGCTATAGCTAAGGATCATGAGCAATGACTTCAAAAACTGCACAATTCCATTTCCTTTTATGGGTAATGATTACCATTTCATTTGCCGGATGGACGGCTCCGGTCACCTTCAACGATTCCGCCTTACTGAATGCGGTTAAGAGCCAGTGGGAGGCCGCAACCGGATTAACACTAAGTGATCCTCCGGAAGATTCCGAATTGGCCAATCCCCTATTTACCACGCTGGAGGCCTTGCAGCTTGGCATCATTGATTTGACTGGACTTGAGGCTTGCACCGCCTTGACGGAAATCAATCTGGGCATGAACCAAATCTCCGATCTCGCTCCCTTGAGCACCCTCACGGGGTTGCTCTCCCTGGATTTGGGCTCTGGAACAAATCCATTAACCTCTCAAAGCAATTTCGATTTTTATCTGACAGGCGCCAATCTGATTACGACTCTCGCGCCCTTGGCAGGGTTGGTCAACCTGGAATATCTAAGCATTATAGGGGATGATGGCATTACCAGTCTGGAACCAATCCGCACCCTGGACAGCCTTGCGACGCTGTGGTTATGTTCAAATCCCATATCCGATTTTTCTCCGCTTACTGACACTGCCGATACGCTTTCACTGCTGGGCATCTTTAACTGCGGTCTGGAAAACAGCGATATTGCCATATTTAACAATTTAATAAACCTGGACGGGATTGGATTTATCGCTGAACCAGCTTTGACGGACATCAGTGCTTTGACCGATATACACCCCACCTTGGTGTTCTCCCTCGTGATGACCGGCGTATCCGATGTCAGCGTGGTCTCTAACTACACGGGCCTTCAGCAGTGTATGCTGATGGGAAATCCCATTGCCGCTCTGCCTGATATGTCCGGTTTTATCAACCTGCAATTTCTTATGGCTTCTCAGAATCAATTGAATGAAATTTCTGGACTGAACGGGCTGGCGAGCCTGCAACAACTGCAATTGAACAATAACGGTATTTCCGACATCAGCGCCCTGGAAACATGTACTGGCCTGAAAAATATTGACCTGCAAAACAACCAACTAACGGATATTCAACCGCTCATAGACAATACCGGCATAGGCGCCCTTCAATCGCTCAATATTAAGGACAACCCATTCTTCGACGGCACTCCTTTCTGTGATGAGAATCAACTGGATCAACTCCAAGCACTTGCTCCCTCTGCGCAGATAAATCAAAATACTTCCTGTGGAGTCCCCGTGACCCTCACCATCATTATCACAGGCACCGGGGAAACCGATCCGGCTGCCGGGACCTATACCTATTCCCAGGGACAAACATTTTACATCCATGCAAATCCTGTCAATGGCAGTGGATGGGCTTTCGATCACTGGGCCGGCGATGCCAGCGGCACAAATGAAGATATGGAAATTACCATGGATGGTGACAAGACGGTGGAAGCCGTGTTTGTGACCCCTGGCGATTATACGTTAACCGTACAACGGACGGGAGCCGGGGCGGGAGGCACCTCGCCTGATCCGGGAACCTATGCATATCTTCAAAACCGGTCAACATGGGTAAATGCCCATCTCGCTGATGGGAGTTATTTTGGGGGATGGCAGGGTAATATTTCTGGATATCTGCCCGATCAGCAAGTAATTATGGACAGCGATAAGACAGTCATCGCTGCATTTGCCACCGATGGGTATACCCTGACACTAAACACCTCCGGAGAAGGTTGGATACGGCATTTTAATACCGGTGTCATAGGATTTATTCCCGGCGCGCAGTTCACCCTGGAGGCGAATGCAGACCAAGGATGGACCTTTGATCATTGGGAAGGGGATACTGGCAGTGGGAATTCTGAAAACTCAATCCTTGATGTCACCATGGACCAAAACCGGAGCATCACGGCAGTGTTCTCGTCGGTGCCTCAAGCACTGTTGACCATGAATGTGGGAGGAACAGGCGCCGGAACAACAAACCCTGCACCCGGTGTGCATAGTTTTAATCAGGGGACGTATGTCTGGGTGCAGGCCATTCCAGGGGCAGGATCGGCCTTTGACCATTGGGAAGGCAATATTGGCGGTGCAAATCCATATCAGGACAGCATTTCTGTATTGATGGATCAGGCCAGAAACCTTACCGCGATCTTTGTTCCTGCTGCTTGGACATTAACCGTTCAGAAAACGGGCAATGGCCTTACAGACCCCGTGCCAGGCAGTTATGGCTACGTGAATGGCGCGCAGGAATATCTCTATGCCAATTTGGCGAGTGGGGGGGATGCATTCTATCGCTGGACGGGAGATTTGATGCCAGGAGCCAACGGGGAAAATTCATATCAGTATTTGACCATGAATCAAAACCGCACCGTCACGGCTGAGTTTGTTCCTGGCAACTGGACCCTTGCCTTCTCCACGGAAGGATCGTATGGATACTGCCTGCCATATCCTGAACCAGGCATTTACGCATACTTGGATGGACGTATGGCTTACCTGAATATCAATTATTGCTCTGGGATTTATTTTGCCGGATGGTCTGGCGATGCAGGGGGATATCAACCCAACATTTCGGTTGAAATGGACGGGAATAAATCAATCACCGCGCACTACGCAACCTCTGGATTTACTCTTACTACCTTGATTACTGGCAATGGATGGCTGAATATCAATCCTGGAACTTGTGGCTTTGCTGACGGCGTCACACTTGCTTTGGAAGCCCATCCGAATTATGGATATGTCTTTGATCATTGGGAAGGTGATGTCCCCGCTGGCGAAGATCCCAACAATGCTGAATTGCCCGTGCTGATGGATATGAATCGATCGCTCACGGCGGTCTTTGCTCCTGATTACAAGATCCTGACTATCATTATTGATGGCCTGGGCAGCACGGAACCGTCGGGCAGTGCAACACCGGGAACTCAGCATATCTACAGTACCAATCAGTTCACGTGTATTCAAGCGATTCTCGGACCCAGCACAGCTTTCGACCATTGGTCCGGGGATATTGGGGATGCTGATTCGCACAACGTAAATATTTGTGTCCAAATGGACCAGGATCGAACCATCACCGCGCACTTTCTGGAAGCGGATTGGAACTTGAACCTTCAAGTTTCAGGCAATGGAATGACTTCTCCAGAACCGGGTGCATATGGATATTTGGACGGAACTTGGGCAAATTTCAGCGCCATATTGGTTTCCGGAGGCGATGCTTTTGACCATTGGTCCGGCGATATCGACACGAGCGCCCCGGAAAACCTCGGACTCAGACAGTTAATGGACCGTAACCGAACCGTTACCGCCAACTTTGTCCCAGGCGACTGGACCCTTACCCTGAACAAAACCGGCGATCCCGACGGATACATTTATCCAACACCGGGGACCTACGCCTATCTGAACGGGCAAATCGCCAGCATAAACGCCTATACAAGTTCTTCTGCCTATTTCGCCGGATGGACCGGCGATATTACCAGTGATCTGCCTTACCTGGAAATACCGATGGATAGCAACATCGATGCTGAAGCAAATTTTGCCGAGACAGGGTATGTTCTGACCACGAACGTGGAAGGGGAGGGGTATTTGAACATTTCAAGCCTATTGTATTTTGCCAATGGAATGGAACCTGTGTTGAAGGCATACTCACAAAGCGGTTGGACCTTCGATTATTGGTCCGGGGATCTGCCCGCTGGCGCTGATATCAATAACGCCGAATTAACAGTACTAATGAATCAGGACCGCACGCTAACCGCGCATTTTAAGGAAGAGGCGCGCATGCTCACCATTATCATCGAAGGGGAAGGGGTGACCAATCCGGCAGGGAGTCCGTATCCGGGAATAACGTATGCCTATCCAAAGAATGCCTATGTGTTTGTCGGGGCGGAATTGGGCGCCGGCGATTGGGCTTTCAGCCACTGGACCGGGGATACCGGCAGCGGCGATCCCACAAAATGGTTCCTTGAACTTGTTATGAACCAGGATCGCACCGTCGTCGCGCATTTTGTGCCCGCGGATTGGCACTTGACTGTGGGCTATACGGGCAATGGTTCCATCTTTCCCCCGCCAGGAACCTATGCTTTCGCCAATGGCGCCGTTACTGAAGTAGTGGCCAATGTGGTCGATGGTGGAGATGCTTTTTATGAATGGATTGGCGATACGCCAGAGGGTATGGATCCCCACCAGTTCGACTTGCACATTACCATGGACCAAGACCGCACCTTGAACGCGGTATTCTCTTCAGGCGATTTTGCCCTTACAATACAACCAATTGAAGGCGGGGGGACGGCGCAAATATTGCCTTCACCGGGCATCTATTCGTATTTTGCAGGTCAGACCGCCTGGATGGAGGCTCGAGTAACCGAATTGGGTATGTACTGGGGCGGTTGGAGCGGGGACGTGAATACGTATGACAAGATTCATCACTTTGTCATGGACGGCAACAAGACGGTGACGCCCCATGTAACAACCAGCGGTTACATTCTGACACTCACCACGGGGGGGGCGGAGGGTGCGACTTCGCCGGAAGGCTCAACTGCCTATTCCGCGGGGGCCATGCCCACTATTCATGCCCTCGAAACGGGATCGGGGTTGTTTGACCAATGGTCGGGCGATCTTCCGGCGGGTATGGATCCTTACGATATGGATCCGGTCATTTTGATGGATCAAGATCGTACCATCACCGCGAATTTCGTGGAAGCGGACTGGTACCTCTACATTCAAGCCCTGGGCAACGGCACCACAGACCCGGTCCCGGACCTGTATTGGTTCTTGGACGGCGATGAATTTTCCATCTCCGCCTATCCGGGCACGGATGCGCAGTTTCTTCGCTGGCAAGGCGATCTCCCGGAAGGGCAAGACCCCAATGCGACAACCTTGTCCGGAACCATGACACAGAATCGGGAAATTATTGCGGTATTTGTGCCTACGACAGTGACGGTGCCGAATCTTTACGGAAAGACGGAGGAACAAGCCGCCGCCACCTTGGCCGTGTTAGGGCTTGTATTAGGCACGATTACCGAAGAGTACAGCGCCACGGTGCCGACGGGTCAGATTATCACTCAGGATCCCGTAGCGGAAAGTGTGGTGCCGTATGGGAGCGAAGTGGCGGTGGTGATTTCCCTTGGTCCCTGCTATACCGAAGTTCCGAACCTGGCCGGTCTCACGCAGGCGGAGGCGGAAGCCGCGTTGGCCGCCGCTAAACTGGCCTTAGGGACGGTGGCGGAAGAAACGAGTGAGGAGGTGCCGGCAGGCCAGGTGATCCGCCAATTGCCCGTATTCGGTCTGAATGTGGCCTGCGGCACGGAGGTCAATATCGTCCTATCGCTGGGGGCCGGCGGTGAAGGCGGAGAAGCGCATCATACGGCGGACCAGGACCTCAATTACCTGATTAACCTATCGGAGCTGTTGCGGGTCATCCAGTTTTACAATTCCGATGGCCTGCATTGCCAGGCGGGCACGGAAGACGGCTATGCGCCGGGTCCGGGCGATGCGAGTTGCACAGCCCACGACAGCGACTACAATTCCCAGGACTGGCTGATTAACCTTTCCGAACTCCTGCGCCTCATCCAGTTCTTCAACTCTGGTGGCTATCATCCCTGTGAAGGGAGTGAGGATGGCTTTTGCCCT
>JAKQOG010000037.1 GCA_029565395.1 Candidatus Hydrogenedentota bacterium
AGCACACCCCCGCCCGGCGTGACGGCAGCCGCCCCCGCGCTATCGTAGACGGCCTCAAGCGGAGGTCTCCAGACGACATGAGATCCATTGCCGACACGACCGGCGTCCGTATCGACGGCGACCACGGCCCGCTCCTCGCCAGTCCAACCACTGGCCTGTGGTCGGTGGCCATGAACTGGCAGGACGGCTGGCCAGCGGATTGGTACCATGCGCACATTGCCTCTTGAGCCATGCCACACTCTGCAAAGCACTTGCGGCATTCCCCATACACATATCATGGCGGCACTACAATCCCGGAGACTCTTATGCACCCCTATCGCACACATACCTGCGGCGCCTTGCGCAAGAACGACGCGGAAAAACATGTAAAACTGTCCGGTTGGGTTCATCGCAAACGCGACCATGGCGGCGTCATATTCATCGATTTACGTGACCACTATGGACTGACGCAAGTCGTCGTTAACCCGGACGCGCCTTTCTTTGCCGAGGCTGAAAAACTGCGCAATGAGAGCGTTGTCACCGTAACAGGCCGCGTTGTCCTGCGTACGGAAGATACCATCAATCCCAATATGGGCACGGGCGAAATTGAGGTGGTTGCGCAAGACTTGTTGCTGGAATCGGCAGTGGAAGAATCGTTACCGTTCACGGTGAACCAGGAGTTGGACTGCCCCGAAGAAACCCGCCTGGCGTACCGTTTTCTGGACCTGCGACGGGAACGCATGCATAAGAACATTTTACTGCGTTCCAGAACAACAGCACTTGTGCGCCAACATCTCTGCCATCAGGGATTCGTGGAATACCACACGCCCATCCTGACCAGTTCCTCTCCTGAAGGCGCAAGGGACTACCTCGTGCCCAGCCGTCTTTACCCCGGTCAGTTTTACGCGCTTCCCCAAGCGCCGCAGCAGTTCAAACAACTTCTGATGGTATCCGGATTCGACAAATACTTCCAGATTGCGCCCTGTTTTCGCGATGAAGACAGCCGGGCCGACCGAAGCCCGGGCGAGTTCTACCAGATTGATATGGAGATGTCCTTCATCACCCAGGAGGATTTGTTTCTCGAACTCGAAGGACTGATGATAAGGCTGTTCAAAGAACTTTCCAATAAACATGTCGTATCGGAGGTATTTCCCCGCATAGCCTACCGCGACGCCGTTGAATGGTATGGCACGGACAAGCCCGACATCCGCTATGAAATGAAAATGATTGACTGCACGGATATCTTCACGGCGTGCGAACTAAAGGTGTTCGCCAGCCAGGCGCAATCCGGTGGTGCCATAAAAGTGCTCAATGCCAAAGGTGCGGCAGACCAACCCCGCAAGTTTTTTGACGACATGGAGAAATACGCACGTGGTGAAGGCGCCAAAGGCCTCGCCTGGATTGCCTTGCGCGACGGTGAAATGAAGGGGCCCATCGTTAAGTTCATGAGCGATTCGGAGAAACAGGCCCTTTGCGAACGCGCCGGTGCCGTGGAAGGCGACGCGTTGTTTTTCGGCGCGGGAAAACGCGAGGAAACAAACGCCTTGATGGGCAAAGTGCGCCAGATGTTGGCGGGACAACTTGGCCTGGTGGACCGGAATGTGGTGGCCTTTTGCTGGATTGTGGATTTTCCGATGTTTGAACGCAACCCCGACACGGGGCAGATTGAATTCAGCCATAATCCCTTCTCCATGCCCCAGGGCGGCATGGAAGCGCTGCAGGCAATGGACCCGCTCGACATACTGGCTTATCAGTATGACATCGTTTGCAATGGCATTGAGCTGTCTTCCGGGGCTATCCGCAACCACCGACCGGACATCATGCTCAAGGCCTTTGAAATTGCCGGTTACCCGGAAACGGTCGTGAAATCCAAGTTTCCCGCCCTGTGGAAAGCCTTCCATTATGGGGCGCCCCCTCACGGAGGCATCGCCCCCGGCCTCGACCGCATCATCATGCTGCTGGCGGACGAACCTAATATCCGTGAAATCATCGCGTTCCCGCTCAACCAGCGGGCGCAGGATCTCCTCATGGGCGCCCCGAACCGTGTGGAACAACGCCAAATCGATGAATTGCATCTCG
>JAKQOG010000048.1 GCA_029565395.1 Candidatus Hydrogenedentota bacterium
GTCATCCAGTTCTTCAACTCCAATGGATTCCATTGCCAGGCAGGCACCGAAGACGGTTATGCCCCCGGTCCGGGCGATACAAGCTGTGCGCCTTATGACAGCGACTACAACCCAACCGATTGGGAGATCAGCCTGAGCGAATTGCTCCGGGTGATCCAGTTCTTCAATTCCGGCGGATACCACTACTGCCCTGGCGAGGGTACGGAAGACGGCTTTTGTCCAGGCCCGTAAGGGGGCCGCCGCATGTATCGGAAATGCAGGGTGCGCCGCGCGCACCGTTTACGCCAAAATGCGCATAATAAAAAATATTGACGAATCCTTCTGCGGATCGCATAATGGGGCATGTGCAGAACAGGATGGGTATCGATGCAGAGCAAGATATTTTTCCTTTTTTTATGACTAAGCAGACGGGAGACAGAATAGCCAGAGTAACCACACTGGGAGAGGTGTCATGAGTAAAATAGAGGTTAAGCAGAGGATGACGTGGTGGGTTTTGGGATTGGTAATGTGTTCCGTTATGGCCTGTGCCGCCAATGGGGAAATGGCGGCCGGCGCTTCGAAAACGCCGGTTGAAAATCCCGCCATTTTGGTATATGTGGGCCTATGCACCGGCGGGCAGGACTATGCCAACGAAGCCCTTGCCAACCTTGGCTATGCCAATGTCACCACGGTCACCACTTTGGCTGATTTTCAAACACAGTTGGCCTTCTCGTGGAATCTGATTATTTATGACGGATACTACTCCTTTCTGAATACCACCATCCTCGATATGCTCAAAACAAAGTATGATTCAGGCGGCCGCATCATTTTTTCCGATGCGAATGTTCTTGCGCTGAAGGCGCATTCGTTGTTTTCCGCCGCCGGTGTCTCCATTATCAACGAATTCACCGTTCCGGAACCCCTTTACCCCTGGCAAAACGATCCCCTGTTCATTACCCCCAACGAAGTGCCGCCCATCACGGTCCTGAGCGATTTGTGCAACCGTGACGGCGTGCATCTGGAACCTGTTGCCGGGCTGTCTACCGCACACGCTGGCGCCACCGAAACGGCCGAAACCAACAAGGCCCTGTTAACCGTGGATGCGAAACGCCATTTTATCTTTAATGGATTCGCTCCACAAACCGTCACGGGCGATCAGGATAGCGACAGCAAGCCTGACATGGTTGAATTATATGAAAATGAAATTCATCACTTGCTTGCGGGCGGCAACGGCGCGCTGGTCTTTTTTTCAACGTGTAACGGCGGCTTGGACTACTTTTCGGATGCATTGGATATGGCTGGCTTGAGCAACCGCACCGTTGTGTATAATCAAGATGATTTTCTTGATCAATTGAATACGGGCAACTGGCGGTTGGTGATTGTGGATGCCTACGACATGAGCATAGACTCCACAGCGCTGGATGCATTGGTCCGTCATTACAATAGCGGCGGGAAGACAATCCTGTATACGTGGAATCTGTTGAGTCTTGCTGCACATCCCTTCTTTACTCTCGCCGGCGCCAATCCCCTGTCCAACTATTCCACCCCGCAACCCATCTATGACTGGGATGTCTCGAATCTTTTCAAACAGCCGTGGACCATTCCTGATCTCACTGCGCTGAGCGACCTGTGCCCTATCGATGGCCAGTATCTTCAAGCTACCACGGGCATTGCGCTCGCCGGCAACACCCCAACGTATGACGCCACTAAAGCCACCATTGTCATGGATGCCCACCGCCGGATATTGCTGAACGGATTCGCTCCCCAGAATGTTACCAGTAACCTTACGGGGTACAACGACATGACGGCCCTGTATGAAAACGAGATCAACCTGTTGCTCTGGGGTGGACGCGGCACCCTGGTGTATATCGAGGCATGCGGGGGAAGCCCGGACTATATCTCCCCCGCCCTGGCCAATCTTGGTATTACGGACGTTACTAGAGCCTCCGATGCGCTTGATTTCACCCTCCAACTTGCATCGGGCACCTGGGATACGGTCATTTATGAGGCCTACCGCATCGACACCACCACGGAAACTCTGGACGCATTGCTGAACTTTTTTGATAAGAACCAGGGAAGTCTCGTCATCTCTCTATTTGACCTGAAAGCATTTGCCAGTCATCCTCTCTTTTCGGACCGTGCCGGGATCACCGTGGGTAGCGAGTACGGCGATCCACAGCCCATCTATGCCTGGAATCAATCCATCCTGTTTCAGGCGCCCAATGAGGTCCCTACTCTCAGCGCTTTCTCGAACCCCTGCGCGACGGACGGACAATTTATGGAAGTGACCACCGCCACCGCCCATGCGGGTTATACGGCAGATCCTTCAGCGAACAACACCGCCATTGCCGTTAACCAGAGCAAGCGGCTGATCGTCAATGGATTTATCCCAGGAATTGTGACAGGAGACGCCGATGGGGACTTAAAAGACGACATGGTTGAGCTCTACGAAAATGAAATTCTCTATAGCCGGGCAGGAACCAAGGTGGGGACCCTAGTGCTTTTCAACGATTGTTTTTTCGGACAAAATTATGTGGAACCGGCAGCCGCTAATCTTGGGTTGTCGAGAACGATCATAAGCAACGAAACATGGTTTCGAACCTATCTTGCCGCAGGGGATTGGGGTACGGTCATTTATGATTCCTACAGCGCTTTCTTTCCGAATGGCCTTGAACAGGATCTGACGGCATATTACGATCAGGGTGGACGCATCATCCTGTCCGCGTGGGACCTTACCTCTTATGGAGGATACCCCATTTTGGACCGAGCAGGCATTTCGGTGGGATCCCAGTATAACACCCCTGAGCCTATCTATGCCTGGGACGTATCGCCATTTTTCGATACCCCCAACCTAATCCCTAATCTGACCATTTTCAGTGATTTATGCGATGTTGACGGCCAGTATCTGCAACCCGGTACGGCATCCGCGGTCGCCGGCTTCACCGCTTCCCCTCAGGCAGACACCGCCGCCATTACCATGGACGCCCAATCCCGTTTTATCGTGAACGGTTTCATGCCCCAGAATGTTACCGGCGATGAAGACGGCGATACCAAGCTGGATATGGTTGAACTGTATGAAAATGAACTTAATGCCGTGCAGATGGCAACAGCAGAACGTTCCTGCCCCGCGGAATCCTTCTTCTCGCAAATACCGTATGCTCCCCCTGAAGCAATGGGTGCATGGTTTAGCGATGTGGATCTCCCCTATACGGTGTATGAAAACTTTAATGGCCTTACGGATCCCATCGGACAGATCGTGTGGTGGGGGCTCAATTGTTATTGTGACGCCATACCCGCGACGGACACCTTTTCTGTTGGATTTTACGAGGACAATGCGGGACTGCCCGGGAACCTGATTTACGAAGAAACCGTGACCCCCATACGGGAAAAGGTTGATGTGATGTATTATGTCTGGTGGCTATATCAATATACCGTCACTTTAGCGGCGCCCCAATCAATCGACTCCGGCTGGCTCAAGATACGCGTTATAAATAGCAGCAAGTGCACGTGGGGATGGATGAGCAGCGGCCAGGGCGATCATTTCGCCTACCAGGAGGGTAGCGGACCCTTGAATAATCTGGATTTCGGCGTCTGTTTCATTGGCGCCAGTGCAAGCGGTATCCACAGCGCCGACACCAACAGCGATTATATCATCGGCCTCTCGGAACTTCTCCGCGTTATCCAGTTTTTCAACTCCAATGGATTCCATTGCCAGGCTGGCACCGAAGACGGTTTCGCGCCGGGTCCCGGCGATACAAGCTGTGCTCCCTATGACAGCGACTATAACCCAACCGATTGGCAGATAAGCCTTTCGGAATTGCTCCGGGTGATCCAGTTCTTCAATTCCGGCGGATATCATTACTGCCCCGGCGATGGTACGGAAGACGGGTATTGCCCCGGTCAAGGCTGATCGCAAAAGAAACAGTATACACCCGCGCGCGGCTAGCAAAAGAGGCTTGCCGCGCTTTTTCTATGATTGCTTCTGTGTTTCTTTTATTATTGCTCTTTATTTTTGCTTTGCTTGTATACATGCATAGTGTATACTTATGATTAAGTATAGGTGTGAAAAGAAACGTAGAGGGAACCCAACCTGAAGGAGGGAGCATCATGCTGTATATAAGACGCACGGGACATTTTCCACATCAATCAACGTTAATCGCACGGGTTCTGTTAGGAATAGCTCTTATTCCCATTCTAGGCGGTCAAGCACCCGCACAAATCAACGCTCTTGCGCTTAAAGATGATGCGCGAACAAAAGTTACCCTGTGCACGGTAACGATCAATTTCGATGATGTATCTGCGCCCACGTTATTCATGAATGCAACGCATCTTACGGACGCATACAGTCAAATGTATGGAGTAACGTTTTATGGCCCAGACGGGGATAACGGCGGCGCCATTTTAGATAGCAGCACTTGGGCGTCGGTCACAGGCGAAAGCACCCCGAATTTTCTAGCCTTTGACACCCTGGGAGATCTTTCGGATGGCGGTGTAGCCATAGGGCCAGAAACGATTGAATTCCGAAGTCCCGTGGATGGTGTCAGCGTAAATGTGGCTACGGGGACGGGAGGCCATGCCACCCTCGAAGCCCGTGACCCGTATGGAACGGTTCTGGACAGTCAAACCGTATCATTGGGTTTCGCGATGCAAACGGTCACGATTATGTCGCCAGGAATTAAGTCATTAGTAGCGTCCTTTGACGACTCGACATTTCTAATGGATGATCTGTGCATTTACGGCGATCCTAACGGTGAGTCCTGTGCTGATGATTCGTTCTTTAGTCAAAAACCTATGAGTCCGTGGGAATCATGGAATGGATTTCCAAGCAATGTTGGGGGGAATAGTCTCTTGTATGAGAATTTCTCCGGATTGACCGAACCAATACAACGTATTCGTTGGTGGGGATTTGGAGTTGCCCCCGGCTTTTTCAACTGCACGCCCACGGGGAGTTCGTTTGAAATTGGGTTGTATTATGATGACGGGGGCGCGCCCGGAGCTCAATGTTACTCAGAGACCGTGACGGCGGCAATGTACGAGACGGGCCGGATATTTGCAGGAGTAGATAACTTTACGGAATACAGGTTCGAGGCAGACCTTGCAAATCCGTCCTACTTTTCCAATGGCTGGATTATGATTAAAGGCCTGGGAGATTTCTCCACATGCGGTTTTTATTGGCTGTTATCGCCAGAGGGCGATAACGTTTCCTCGCTGTCCACGGATGAAGGGGCCACCTTTAGCCCACAGACGATGAATTTCTCTATTTGCCTGAGCCCCGGCCCTGGCTACCGGCAGGAATGTGGAACGGGTTCTGCCTTTTCACAACGGCCCTTTGTTCCAAATTCTGTTTCTGAGTTTGGAAATTATTTCTTCAGCAGCGAAGCGCTGGGCTACACTGCCTATGAGAATTTTTCAGGGCTTAGCTGGCCTGCCAAGCACATTACCTGGTGGGGCATTGACTACTCCACTTCCTATAGTCCTTGTTCACGCACGATGGGTGATTTTACCATTTCCGTATACAACGACAATGCCGGCGCTCCGGGTTCACTGGCGCTTGAGGAAACACTCACGCCTGTCCGCATGGATACAGGCAGGCAATGGTTCGACGGGACAAATTATTATCCTGAATACCGCTATGAAGCTGAATTGACCGGGCAGATTGACCTGGCGGATGGGTGGATTTCGATTTTTGGCAGCAATGAAGATGGGACATGCGGTTTTGCCTGGGCTGTCTCGCCGGTGGGGGACGATCTGATTTACCAAGCAATGAATGGTGAAACTCCCGCCAGTAAGCCAGGTTTTGACTTGAGCATTTGCCTGGACACCTATACGGGACCGCCACAGTATTGCATGGATGGTTCGCAGTTTAATCAAAAGCCCTATGGTCCTCTGGACCCTGGAGTCAACGCATGGTATAGCGGAGACGAGACCGGATATATTGTGTATGACAATTTTTCCTCGCACTGGCCAATAAATTCCCTTCAATGGTGGGGAGCGGCCAGCGGACCGGCTTGCACCTCGTTTCAAATTACATTTTATGAGGATAATGCCGGGCAACCAGGGATTGTGACATATCAGGAGAATGTGGTGGCGACACAAGAGCCAACGACTCGTTTATTTTTTGGAGGGCCTGAGTACAGGTTCTTCGCCACGCTTAGTTCTTCGGTAGCATTGGCCAGCGGCTGGATCTCCATCGCGGGGATAAACGGAGCCGGGTGTGGCTTTGGATGGATTTGCTCTCCGAATGGGGATGACATTTCATTTAGTCAAACCCCGCCTGGCAGCGGTCCCTTCGTTAACCTCAACGTGGATCTGGCGTTGTGTCTGGGCGCGGATACGGGACCTGCGGAAACGTGCTCACCGTATGCACTGTTCGGCCAGCCGAGCATGGACCCCACTGCCTTGGGAGTGAACGCTCTCTTCAGCGACGAAATATTGACCTATGCCGCCTATGAGAATTTTTCGGGAATCACGGATTCGATTACCGATGTCCGCTGGTGGGGCGTTCATTTCAATTACGCACCTTGTACGCGCGTGACAGATACGTACCAAATAACATTTTATGAGGATAATGCAGGGCAACCGGGCGCTGTAGTGGAACAGGCGGTGATTACGCCGGACCGGACATTGACAGGCCGGATATTCTATTTTTCGGCGGACTATCCGGAATATTTGTGCCATGTGCGGCTAAGTACACCGGTGTCCCTTGCCACGGGCTGGATCTCCATTGTGGGCGTAGGGGATGCATCGTGTGGATTTGCATGGATGTGTTCAAGCGTGGGCGATTCTTTCTGCCTTCAATACCCCATCGCCGGCGGATCCCCCTTGACTGGATACAGTGATCTCAGTCTATGTCTAAGCCATGAAGAAGAATTGTGCCAAGTCGTCCTCGATGGATCACAAGAAGCGCCACCCATTGGCAGCGCTGCCACTGGTATGGCAACATTTGCACACGTTGGCCCAGATGCAGTGCAGTTGACAGTAGTCCATGATGTGGCAGATCCTACCGCTGCACATATACACAGTGGCGTGCCTGGAGTAAATGGTCCGGCCGTCTTTGATCTGGGAATGCCAACCAGCCCCATAGAAGTGACGATGACATTGGCGGAATACACCTTGTTCTCTACTGATCATTATGTAAATGTTCATAGTCTCATGTATCCGGCCGGAGAAATCCGAGGCGATATTCTCTGTCTTCCGGCCGAAGGCGAAGGCGCGGAGGAAGGTGAAGGTGCAGTGGAAGGCGAAGGCGCGGAGGAAGGCGAAGGCGCGGAGGAAGGTGAAGGTGCAGTGGAAGGCGAGGGTGCAGTGGAAGGCGAGGGTGCAGTGGAAGGCGAAGGCGCGGAGGAAGGCGAAGGCGCGGAGGAAGGCGAAGGTGCAGTGGAAGGCGAAGATGGATTCCTGACGGCGGATCAGGATCAAGACAATGCGATCAGCCTTTCCGAACTGCTCCGCGTTATCCAGTTTTTCAACTCCAATGGATTCCATTGCCAGGCCGGCACCGAAGATGGCTATGCCCCCGGTCCTGGCGATACGAGCTGTGCGCCCTACGACAGCGACTATAACCCAATCGATTGGCAGATAAGCCTTTCGGAATTGCTCCGGGTGATCCAGTTCTTCAATTCCGGCGGATACCACTACTGTCCCGGCGATGGCACGGAAGACGGGTATTGCCCCGGCCTATAATCAGCTAAAAACTATATTAGCCGGACAGGCTGAAAGACTGAGCCCTGCTTTGGCCGGGGTTCGGGTCTTAGCCATTGCCTCCACGCCATGGGGAACCCCTTTTTCGGGGGATTTGGCGTGTATAAGGTTGTTTCATCCGGTTGGGGCATGGGCAATGCAAAATTATTGTTGACATTCCATAGAAGTATCGTTAGAATATGTAAATAGGATAAGGCGGGTGCTGGTCTGTCGGGGGGAAATTACGCGATGATGAGGAGTACTGGGCCATGCGCAAGCAGCTCTGTATCGCGGCGATTATCGGAGGGTGGATTGTTTTTTTCGTATATAACCCCAATGCATCCGCGGGGTCCAATCCGCCTGTGTATGTAAGCCATAACAACGCCTCCGGCAATGAAGATGGTGCAAGTTGGGCCACAGCGTTCACCACGATCCAGCCGGCGTTGGATAATGCCGCAGCGGCAGGCGGCGGCGAGGTATGGGTGGCCAAGGGAAGCTATGGTGAAATCCGGGACAATACCGGCGCGCTGGGTTCGCTGGTTCTGTGGAGTGATGTGGGTGTGTTTGGCGGATTCGATGGGACGGAAGCAACTATTGAAGAACGCGATCCGAATACCAACCTCACCATCATTGATGGTTCCGCATCGCGCTTGGAAGGCCAGGAACTGGCCCCGGCCTATCATGTAGTCCGCGGGGAATACCTGAGCGATGTTGTGTTGGATGGTTTCATTATTGGGGGTGGAATGAATCCCTATCAGACGGTTGCCGATCCCGGTGGCGGGGGAATCTATCTATCAGGGGCGGATGCGACTGTGGTGCTAGAGCATTTGACGCTGAATTTTAACAGCGCTAATTTAGGTGGAGCCATTTATTTGAACAATGCTTCTCCAATAATACGCAATTGCAGGATTGTGGGGAATGGCGCGTTTGATGGGGGTGGATTGTATCTGGTTAATTCTTCGCCCCGTATAGAAAATGTACTGGCCATGAATAATCTGGCCCCGCCGCTGTTTGATAATTCAGGACTTGGTGGAGATGTATATGCTGATGCTGAATCGTCGCCCCTTATGGTAAATGTGACCCTGGCAGGATCTATAGCGAAGGAAGGTGCGATCTATAGCGCAATGCGGGACAATACCGGGCCAGTTCTGGTGAATGCGGCGATAAGTTACACCAGTGATATGGAACATGATGTTATTCATGAGGATGTGGCGGGCGATATCCAGGCTACCTATACCCTCGCCCAGAAGCAGTTGCCGGGAGAGGGGAACCAATCCGGACGCGAGTTGTTCCGAATAAGCGATTATTCCGTTTTTACGGACGATCCGGTCTACGACACAGCCACCGGCCATACTACTTTTTTTGATCGATCCAAACATTTCGCGCCGAATTCTTTGGTGGGTACGCTGTTGCGGGTGGATACGTATGGAATTCCTTGGTATTACGTCTACACCTTTGTCATTTTGGAAAACACGGAAACAAGCATCACCGTGTTTAGGGATACGGATATGGCCATCACGGCGGGGACGCATTACGCCCTGCTCGATGGCAGCATGGAGAAGATTTCGCCCACGGTGGACACGGGCGCGTCCAACGGAACTCCTTCACACGATTATCTCGGTCAAGCGCGGGGGTATGATGGCGACGGTTTGGGGCATGTTACCGGGGATGGGTCGGACTATGACTTGGGCTTCTTAGAATACACCGGACAGGTGTGGGGCGTGGCGCCAATTGCGGATCAAAAACTCGAAACGGCCGTGTTGCACGTGTTGCCCAGCGTGGAACCGCCCATTCATACCGATGAGTTTCTGACAGTGACGGAATTAGACGCTTCCTCCCAAAACATCACCAATATTTGGGGAATCGAGTACGGCGTAAATCTGGAAACATTGAATCTTAGCAATAATGCCATTTCGCGGCTGGGTGCACTTGCGGGAGCGCACAAATTACATTGGCTCGATTTGCACCATAATCAAATCACGGAAATTAGTGCGCTGCTAGCGAACACCGGACTGGGTGGCGATGATTTCCTCGACCTGCGTGGCAATCCGCTAACGGAAGAGACTGTGTGCGCGGATCTTCCTGTGCTCCAGGCACGGTTTAACGATCCGCGTAATCTCCTCTATGACCAGTGGTGTGGGCCACAGGCGCGGCTGACTATGACGGTAATAGGTATTGGCACGGTTAGCCCGGAACCTGGCATTACGGTATATCATCCCGCCGAATATGCACACCTCTCCGCCACTCCGATTGCGGGAAGTGGATATGCCTTTGATCACTGGGAAGGCAGTGTTTCCTCGGACAGCCCGGCGGTTGATCTGATTATGTATTCGGATAAGAATATTGCGGCGGTGTTTGTAAATCAAGGCGTGGAAACGCATACCCTCACCCTGCTAAAAGTGGGAGACGGCCAGGGTGATCTATCGCCGGGCGAAGGCGTATTCACTTATGTCGAAGGACACTCCGTGGATATTAATGCCGTACCTGTTTCCGGCGATGTCTTTGGCGGATGGAGCGGCGATTTTGTCAGCATGAACACCAGCGGAACGATCGTAATGGATGCCGACAAGGTAATCACCGCAACGTTTTTGCACACCTATGTAACACTCGATATAGCGATCACGGGCAATGGCTCCACCAATCCCGCCCCCGGCACGTATTATTATGCGCCTGGCGCTCAAGCCACGCTTGAGGCCTTGGTTACCGACCCAGTGTGGCATTTTGATCATTGGGAAGGCGGCGTGGACACCCCCACAAACCTGCACACCACGATCACCCTCACCCAATCGGCCTCTATAACGGCCGTGTTTGTTCAGTATGAACGCGTGCTGGAAATCCGCGCTTACGGTAATGGAACCACTATCCCCGCGCCCGGCCTGCATGGATATAATCCCGGGGATGCCGTGCAAATCCAAGCCATTCCTGGCGGAGGCGCTGCTTTCTCCGGATGGATGGGGGATCTGCAAGGTCAGGAGACTCCCGCCTCTGTTACCATGGAGGCAGACCGGTTAGTACTCGCCTTCTTTACTAATACCGACACCTCGTCTTTGTTCCATTCTGTTGATACTAATCATGACTGGCATATTTCCTACTCAGAAATGTCCAGGATTTTCCAGTTCTTCAATATGGGAGGAGATTACCATTGTGAAGCCGGTACTGAAGATGGATATTTTCCCGGTATTGGCAGCCATGATTGTGCCCCGCACGATGCCGATTATGATCCTCAAGACTGGCGTATTTCCTTGTCGGAACTGCTGCGGATGCTGCAATTCTTTTATGCCCCCGACAGCGCTTACCATGTGAATACCAATTCCCCCGACGGTTTTGCGTCTGGACCTCCGGCAACCCCAAAAGTCAGCAGAGAAATCTTGTCTCCTGCATGCCAGCCCGGACAAACCGTAGATGTTCGTGTAACCCTCGATTGGTCAGAACGGCCCGTTCCTCCTGTATCCGCTATCGAAATACACGAAGTTATCCCTGATGGATACACATTTGTTCAAATACTCAATGCTCCTTCCGGGTACTTTATACAAGCACCGGCGATGGGCAGTTCCGGGGCCATCACGATCAACTGGTATTCCGCGGCGGCACCTGAGGCGCCAAACCTTCCTGTAAATCTTGATTACCGGCTGCAAGCGCCGCCGGATCAGATTGGTATCGTGCATCTGCATGGCAGCAGTACATTTGCGATCGATGATTTCAATGTAACCTCGCAGGACACGGACTCTTTTACGAGTGCCTTGCACGTGGATCAGCGGAATACCTCCGGAGTGGAAAACGGACTATGCTGGGAAACGGCATTCACCACGATTCAGCCTGCCATTGATCGGGCAACAAATTTCGGCGGCGGAGATATATGGGTGGCCAAGGGGACGTATAGTGAAGTCCGCGGCAATACAGCCTCTCTTGGTTCGCTAGTGCTTCTGAGCGGGGTAAACCTCTACGGTGGTTTCTCTGGCGTGGAAACCAGGTTGGACGAACGGGATAGCGAGAAAAATCTTACGATAATAGACGGACACGCCTCCAGGCTCTCCGGGTCAACTGCATACCCCGCCTATCACGGGGTGTTTGGGGAAAACCTGACCAACGCGACATTGGACGGATTTGTGATCGCTGGAGGAACAGGGGGTGATTCAGGAACAAATACCTATGGCGGGGGCATTTATCTGGCCGCGTCAGATAGTACGGTCTTGTTGAATTATCTAACCATTTGCAATAACATCGCGCCTTATGGCGGGGGCATATGCGTGGATGGCGTGTCTCCCCGTATTCAAAATTGCCGGATTATCAATAATACGGGTAGCTCTTCTGGCGGGGGAATATTCATTAAAACGGGTGAACCCACCTTCGAGAATCTCTTGCTGCTCAATAACAGAGGCGGTAATGCCGGGGCGGTAGATATTTACGCCAACGATTTCCCAACCTTTCACAATGTCACCATCGCCGACAACTGGTCCTCCGTTGCTACCGTGTACGATTCGGGAGGAAGCACAGGACGTCCATCACTGGTGAATGCCGTGTGGGATCTAAACCACAATTCATCTGCTTCCAGCAATGTTGACGTAAATGGAAGTGTCGGCGTGCAGTATTCTCTGGCTCCGCGTGTCATCAGCGGTGATGAGAACCTTACCGGGCATGCCCTGTTTCGCGTGTTGAGTCATTCCGTCTTTACAGCCACTCCATCGTTTGATACAGAGACATACCGCACTACATTCTTCGACGACACCCAATCATTCATTCCCGGCGCGTTGGCAGGGGGTATTGTCCAAACATACGACAGAAAGACTACCGAGCATGGCAATTACTTCGTCATCTTGGACAACACGGAAACCGCCTTCTCCGTATTTGGAGATCAAACAGGATACGGATGGACTGGCGATTGGTATTGTTTCCTTGATGGGAGCATGGAGAAGAACTCTCCCGCAGTTGATACCGGAAGTTCTTGGGTGGGCATGCCCGCAACAGATTACCTCGGCCAGCCGCGCGGATATGACGGCGATGGGCTGGGCTGGGTTGACTTTGGGCTTCGAGACTTTGACATGGGCTTTCTGGAATACACCGGCCAGCCTTGGGGCGAGGCCTTCTTCCCGGATCAGCAATTGACTTCGGCCGTTTTCAACGCATTGCCGGGCGTTGAGCACACGGATGAGTTGCTGGCCCTGACAACACTGAATGCACCTTCCCAAGGTATTGCCGATTTGTCAGGCATCGAACATTGCATGAATCTTCAAACTCTGGATCTCAGCAACAATCCCATCAGCGACATAGAAATGCTGTCCGCGCTGACCTCCATCGCGTATCTGGATCTTCATGACAACCGGGTCACAACAATAGACGCCCTGCTTGCCAATACGGGCATCGGCGGCGATGACGTGGTGGACCTTCGCGGCAATCCTTTAACGCAGGATGCGGTCTGCAACGGCATTCCAGCCCTTCAGGCGCGTTTCAATAACCCGGACAACGTACTCTACGATCAATGGTGCGGACCGCAGGCGCGGCTTACCCTCCAGATCGTCGGTGTAGGTTCGGTAACCCCGAATGCGGGAACCACCGTGTACCATCCTGGGGATCATGTGCGTGTGTATGCCGAGCCCATTGATGGCAGCGGATATGCATTTAAGGAATGGAGAGGGAGCTTTTTTACCAGCAATCATGTTCTCGACTTTGCGATAACCTCGGACATAACCCTCACCGCCTATTTTGTGAATTCCGGGTATCAATTTCACATCCTCCATATAGAGCGCGCAGGAAACGGCGAAGGGACCATTCTGCCAGGCGAGGGTTCTTTCACGTATATCGCCGGCCGCAACGCCCCCATCAGCGCCACCCCTCAAAATGGCAGCGGCTTTGGCGGGTGGACTGGCGATCTGAACAGCTTGCGTTTAAACGAGAATGTGGCTATGAACGCCGACAAGGCAATTACCGCAACGTTCATGCAAGGAGGCATACCGCTCACGCTAAGTGTCTCCGGACGCGGCGAGATTAATCTCCCCACGGGAACGTTCTATTACGCCCCAGGCATTACTATTCCGCTTGTTGCGCATGAAACAGATACGCTCTGGTACTTTGATCGTTGGGAAGGCGCCATAAATTCTCCCGATCAGCAAATTGAATTCGTGCTGACGGAACCTGCCGCCATAACCGCTGTTTTCCGGCTCTATGAGCGCAGGCTTCGAATTCTGGCCTATGGCCGCCATGGAACAACGGATCCCTTGCCTGGTTTGCATGGGTACCATCAAGATGAACAGGCTCAGATTTATGCATACCCAGAGTATTTTTTTTCCGGGTGGATGGGGGATCGCCATGGACGCGATAATCCTCTCTACATGGCCATGGATATAGACCATCTGGTGATCGCATCCTTCGCCCGTACGAATGGTTTGTATCATTCAGCGGATGTGAACCATGACTGGTACATTGATTTAGAAGAACTTATGCGCGTGATTCAGTTGTTTAATTCCGGCGGGTATCATTGCCAGGAAGGGACCGAAGACGGATATGCTCCGGGTCCAGGGGACG
This sequence comes from Candidatus Hydrogenedentota bacterium, assembly GCA_029565395.1. GTDB lineage: Bacteria > Hydrogenedentota > Hydrogenedentia > Hydrogenedentales > CAILVY01 > CAILVY01. The sequence goes on from JAKQOG010000048.1 coordinate 14,179, forward strand.
TGGGTTGCGGGCCACACGACGCTGATGAGAATTGGGACGGGATAATAGGGCTGTCTGAAATGTTGAGAGTGGTTCAGTTTTATAATTCCGAGGGTTATCATATCGCGTTCGGCACCGAAGACGGTTTTGCCCCCGCCTTTTTGGGCGATGCCGGTCTGCTTGTCATCAGACGCGAAGCCGATCCACCGGTCTATGTTCCCGGACAGGGGGTAGATATCCACCTGTCGATCAGTCCAGCCAATGGGCGCATCTATGACATGTTTGCGATTCAAATCAGGGAAGATCTTCCTCTGGGATGGAGTTATGTCGAATCCTCGTCCACGCCGGAAGGATTTTTCAGCACTATGCTGGCGCCAGGCGCCACGGGAAGCATTGATTTTGGCTGGTATTCAATCGATAATGCCACAATGCCTGACTTGCCGGTTGAACTCACCTACCGGTTGCAGGTTCCCATGGATCAGACCGGCAGGATGACTATTTCAGGTTCCTGTATATCGGTATTCGATAACGACCATGTGTATACCTTGGGCATAGACCCAATCTATTTGGACCCGGCTGCCGAAGGAGAAGGCACTATCGAAGGAGAAGGGGTTATCGAGGGCATGCCCTTTGAAGGTTCCCCGGAAGAAGGGGAAGGTCTGATTGAAGGCGAAGGCGTTGCCGAAGGTGAAGGCGAAGGCGGCGCTGAAGGTGAAGGGGAGGAAGGCGAAGATGTCGTCGAAGGCGAAGGCTCTATCGAGGGCGAAGGCGAATTGCCGGTTTCCGTGCATAGCGCCGACAGCAATGGCGATGGCATGATCAGTCTGAGCGAATTTCTACGGGTACTGCAGTTCTATAATTCCGGCGGATATCGTTGTCAGCCGGGCACCGAGGATGGCTACGCGTCGCACCTAGGCGATACATCCTGTGTGCCTCACAGTTCCGATTACCACCCGCAGGATTGGCAGATTGATCTGTCCGAACTGCTCCGGATGGTGCAGCTCTATAACGCCGGCGCTTATCATGCCTGCACAGATTCCGAAGACGGATTCTGTCCGGGACCTGTAGAAACCGAAGGCGCCTGCGAAGGCTCGATCGAAGGTTCCACTGCTGAAGGCGAAGAAGGCGAGGGTGAATTTGCCGCCCAGACGGCCGATCAGGATGGCGATGGCGTAATCAGCCTCTCCGAAGTGCTGCGGATGATCCAGTTTTTCAATGCTGGCGGGTTCCATTGTGAATCGGGTACTGAAGACGGATATGCCGCGGGGCCGGGGGATACTGATTGCGCATTGCATACCAGCGACTACCACCCGCAAGACTGGCGCATCAGCCTTTCCGAACTCCTCCGTACGTTCCAGTTTTACAATGCCGGTTGGTATCGCTATTGCCCCGGCGAGGGCACTGAAGACGGCTATTGTCCGGGAATATAGACAGGTGTTTTTCGTTTCTTTGGTTGGCGCAGATTGATTCTGCGCTTCATAGAGTTCGATATTCAGTTTTTATGCGCAGAATGAATCTGCGCCAACTTGTGCTGCGCGCGTGGGTCTTACAATGTCCAACCTTCCCGATAGGGCGGATTCAATAATTGATTGGCCTCTTCGTCGTTGGTGAAGCGCAGGGCTGCGCCGTCCCAATCGAGTTTGCGGTCTTTTAGGCGCATCGCGAGCACGCCCAGCAGCACCATGGTCGTGAGTGCGCCGCCATACTCAAAATTTGAGCTTGCGGGATTCCCATCCTTGCACGCGCGAATCCAATCCTGCTCATGCGCGCCCTGACAATCCTTCACGCGGGGGATGGTCTTCGGCGGCTGTTTATAGTCCCGCATCAATTCTCTTGGCAGCAATTTAAGACCGCCCGCGCCATGCGAACCGTGCAAAATCGTCCCTTTCTCACCCACCAGCAGCGCACCGTTGCTGTCAAAACGCTGATTTGGCGCGAAATCCCTTGGAATCGGCGGCAGGAGCCGTCCGTCATACCATGTCAACGCCACTGGCGGCATTTTCCCCCGTGCGGGGAACTGATACCGGATGATTGCCGCGCGCGGATATGTTTCCTCGCTCACTTCTTTTTCCCAATGCGTGGTGGTGGCCTCCACGCTCACGGGGTGGCCGAGTTTAAGGCCCCAAAACGCCGGGTCCAGAATATGGCATCCCATGTCGCCCAATGGACCCGTGCCAAAATCCCACCACCCGCGCCATGTTAGTGGACAATAAATCGGATGATATGGGCGGTACTTCGCAGGTCCCAGCCACAAGTCCCAATCCAGTGTATCCGGCACCGGCGGCGTTTCCGCCGGACGCTTCATCACGGGAAAGGTTGACCATGGATCGCCGCCCACCGGACGGTCGCTCCAGGCATGCACCTCGCGGATGGGTCCCACCGCGCCATCTTCAATCCATTCATACAAGCGGCGGATACTGTCCGATGAATGCCCCTGGTTGCCCATTTGTGTCTGTACCTTGCATTCCTGCGCTGTTTTCATGAGGGTCTGCACTTCATACACGCTGTGCGCCAATGGTTTCTGGCAATACACATGCTTCCCCAGCCGCATGGCCGCCATTGCCGCCGCTGCATGCGTATGATCCGGCGTGGCCACGATGACCGCGTCGATATTCTTCGCTTCCGCCTCCAGCATCTTTCGGAAATCGCGATGCCGCCGCGCATTTGGATATGCCTTATACGTATCCCCGGCCCGCGCGTCATCCACATCGCACAACGCCACGATATTCTCCGTGCTGCATGCGTCAATATTCGCGCGGCCCATTCCGCCAACGCCTATTGCCCCAATATTCAATTTCTCATTTGGGGACCGCTTCCCCGGAACCACCTGAGCGGTGTTGGGGCGCGTCGCGCACCCCGCCATAATTGCCGTGGCCGTCGCCGATGCCAAAAATGCCCGCCGGGAAAGTTCGCTCTTGTTCATGCACGGTTCTCCTTTGGTCAACCCATAATAATAGCTTCTAGTATACTTAAAGTCCGGGCGCGCATGCAGCGGTTGTATCCCCAACCTTTTGGAGAGGCTCCTTGCCCAATTTGGGAACATGCCCCAGGATTTTTGTATCCGCGCACCCGGCTCATGATATACTTCGCTGTTTTACCGGGCATAATTAGAATAAATGAAACGGCGTACAGTTTCCTTGGGTCTAGTACCTGATTGGGCTATTATCAAGGTGTTCATTTGTGGCTAAGGTACACTGCGGCATAGATTTCGGGACTTCCAACTCCAGTGTGGCGGTCGCCGACAGCCATGGGGTTCGTGTACTGGAACTTGATCCTTTGAACGACGCCCCAGCCTCTTTGCCCTCGCTCCTGTATATTACCAGCGATGGGGAGCCGATTGTGGGCCGTGCCGCTGCGGCAGCTTTTATCGAACGGAATGTCGACCGGGAAGTACTCCTGCGCCAAGTGGATCTCGGGATTGCCATCGAAGGTTACGTAGGGTCGGAACCGGATAAAAGCGAAACCTACCGCCCTGGCGTTATCGATCCTAATCTCCGGGAAGCGGTCCGCGCCCGCGCCGTGATTGAGGTGAACTCCCCGGGCCGTCTCTTTCAATCCTTGAAAACCCTCCTCCGCCATATTGCCTTCAAAGGAACGGAAGTCTTTGGCACCACCTATCAAATTGAGGAGCTCGTCGCCATTCTCCTGCGCCGTCTGAAAGCCGCCGCCGACGAGGCCGCAGGCGAATCCGTTGAACGTGTGGTGCTGGGGCGGCCGGTACAATTTTCGGAGCGCGCCGATGAAAATGAAATTGCCGAACGGCGTCTCTACACCGCCGCCCAACTTGCCGGATTCAAGGATATAGTCTTTTTTTATGAACCCGTCGGCGCGTGCGTGGAATACGCCATGGCCACTGACCGGCCCCAGCGGCTCATGGTTGTGGATATCGGCGGCGGCACCTGTGATGTGTGCATTATGGAATTTGGCTCCGCGCATAATGTGGCGGAACGCCTGGCCGAAAGCCGCATCCTGAGCGTAGCGGGCATCCCCGTTGCCGGCGATGCTATCGACCGGGAGATTATCCGCGACAAATTATTCCCTATTTTTGGAAGCCGTGCACGCTACGGCCCCTCCCAATTGCCCATGCCGCAGTATCTTTATAACAACATTCTCGACTGGCAAAACCTGTACAAACTGAACAACGAGGAAACCATCAACTGGCTCTTGGCCGCCGAAGCCTCCTGCAATTATCCCGAAGGACTGCGCGCGCTCCGGCTCCTCATTCAACGGAACTACGGCTATCCCGTGGCCCGCGAGGTTGAAGCCGCCAAAAAGCGCCTCTCTTCCTTGCTCGAAACAGACATCGATCTCCAAATGGATGCCTTGCACATTCAGGAACGGCTCGAACGAACCGAATTTGCACACATTATTGAGCATACCCTCGAAAAAATGCTCCATAGTATCGAAGCGGCGGAACGGCTTGCGGATGTTACCCCGCAGAACATCGATTTTGTGTTGACTACCGGCGGGACCAGCCTTATTCCCGCCATCCGCGCCATGCTCGAGGAACGCTTTGGACCCGGCCGAATCAAACAACGCGATACCTTCACGAGCGTCGCCACCGGCTTGGCGATTGTCGCACAATTCTCGTAATGAAGCGCTTTCGTGCTACTCTGGTTGAAAAGACAACGTTGCCATGGCATACCGGATTCTCGACATAGCCTTCTTCCTCTTTCACTCCGCCTTCATCCTGTTTGTACTGACAGGTTGGATCTGGAAACGAACGCAGATACTCCATCTTGCCGCCTGCCTGCTCACCGCCTTGTCTTGGTTTGGACTTGGATTCTGGTATGGTTTCGGCTATTGCCCCTGCACCGACTGGCATTGGAAAGTCCGTGAACACCTCGGCTATACGGACATGCCGCAATCCTACATAAAATTCTTGATTGACGCGCCAACCGGCCTCGCTACCCCGGCCGCCTGGGTGGACGGAATAACCGTCGTACTCTTTTTTCTTGCCACCCTCCTTTCCCTGTGGGTGAACTTCCGCCACATGCGTCTATTTCGGAAAAAGCTTGACAGTAATTAGAGTACACATTTATAGTTATGACGCCGGAAGTTGCGGCCTGTGGGATAGTACAACCAGCATGATGTGCAGTGCAGAAGGGGATAATGCATGCCGATGCAGGAAGGCGATGCCGCCAAGACAGAAGGGAATGCTGCCGCACCAGAACTGAAACCGTTTCAGTTTCTGGTAAGCGATGACCGCATGACCTTGTTTATTGATGGGGAGGTTTCCGCGGAAACGCTGGACCGGCTTATCTCGGATGTATGCACGGAACTTGTTAAAATAGGCATTGGCGGCGGCGGCGCCCTTTCTGAAGCCGCGCGCCGGTTGCGGGAGGCCGTTCCCTTGGGTCCAGTGCTTTCCCATTATACCTTGCTTGAAGGAAGACGCCCGATTCCCCCCAAGGAAGCCGAAATTGTCTGGTCCGATGAATATTTCAAAACAGGATTCGTAGTTGATCCGGTCACGGGCGCCGTGGATTACCGGAAACGCGCGGGGCGGCAATCCGTGGCCGAAGGCGAACATCTTGCTACAATGATTCCCGCTCAACCGGGGGAGGACGGCTGCGATGTATACGGAAAAACCGTTCCCGCGCTCAAACCCAGACAATTCCGTGTCCGGGCCGGGGCCAATGTCCGGTTTGATGAAGAGGAAGGCAAATACTATGCCACCAGAGACGGCCGTATCCGGTATGTGGGCAATGTGCTCTCCGTGGACGATGTCTATACCATCACCGGCAGCGTCGATCTGAAAACCGGCAATATAAAACATCCCGGTGCACTGGTGATCTCGAAAAATATCGAGCCGGAATTCACTGTCGAGGCCTTGGGCGATATCGAAGTTAATGGTTATGTGCAAAACGCGGCCGTCACCACCAAAGGCAGCCTGATTGTGCATGGCGGCATTACCGGCGGTCCGAAAAGCCGGATCAAAGTGGATGGGAACATCCAGGCGAAATTCCTCCAGAGCGTGGAAATAGAGGCCGGGGGGGATGTTATCGTGGAGCACGAAATTGATCAATGCGTGATTAAATCCCGGGGAGCCGTAAAAGTCCCGCATGGCCGGATTGTCGGCGGTGTTATCATTGCTCTCGGCGGTGTTGAAATCGGCCAGGTTGGCAGCGAGGCCTATATCCGCACCGAGATTACCGCCGGAGAAGACTATTCGCTGAAGGCCATAGTGAGCGTCAAGGAAAGCGAATTGGAATCTCAGCGGAAGAGCCTTGCCAAAATCGCGGAACGGCTCGCCCCGTTAAAGGAGCGAAGCAAATCCTTGCCCCCCAAACTTCGTGAAATGGCCACGATTCTGCTCAATGAGGCCACGAAAGTGAATGATTCCATCCGGCAAATTGACGAGGAACTGGAGAGAGTACGTGAAGATTCCCGCTCCCGCATGCTTAAGGAAATCGTGATCCACAAGGAAATCTTCCCCGACGCGCTGTTCACCCTCCCCCCGCTCAACATGCCCATCAAGACCAGAGTCACGGGGCCCATTAAAATCGTAATCCGTGAAGGCGACATTGTCATGATCGCCAGCCATGCAAAATAATCAGCACGGCTATTTTTAGTGTATCCTGCCAGAGCCCTCCATGACTGTCTGGGGTTGTCCTTATTCTTGCGCCTGTCCCAGGGCGGGTATTATTATTCTCAAGGAATTCCAACAACGATGCGAGGCGCACAATGAAACTCCGCAGAAAAAAACCGGCTCCACATGTAACCCTGATCCAATCCACGGCGCTTGTGCTTTTGCGCGTCGCCATTGGCTGGCACTTCCTGTACGAAGGCATTTCCAAACTCCTTACGCCAGGTTGGTCCGCCGAAGGCTATCTCCGCGGCTCCCGCTGGATATTCGCCGAGACCTTCACCAAAATGGCGTCGGATCCCACCCAGCTCTTTGTCGTCAATCAACTCAATAAATGGGGCCTCATGCTGATCGGACTGTGTCTCGTGCTGGGCCTTTTCTCCCGTCTTGTCAGTTTGCTTGGCGCGGTGCTTGTGTTGTTTTATTACGCCGCGTATCCCCCCTTGTTTCTTGGTGACTTCGGAACGGTGCGCGAGGGAAGTTATCTCATCGTGGACAAGAACCTTGTCGAGATCCTTGCCCTATGCGTGCTGATGCTCTTCCCCACGGGCCGGTATGCCGGATTGGACAGCTTCCTCGCCCGCAGAAAAAAGACAGCGGCAGTAGTTCCGGTAATATCGGGCCCGGCAGGCATGGCGCCCATGAGTCCGCCGCCGCCCGCGCCGGATCGGCGTGCATTTGTTCAAGGCATCGCCACGTTGCCATTCATGGTGGCCTTCGGCGCGGCCTTGGTCCGCAAGCGCTCTTTAATCAGCCATGAAGAAAAGGATCTTGTGGACGCGGTGAGCAGCGCCACGATAAAAACATTCAACTTTGCATCGCTTAAGGATCTGAAGGGCGAGATTCCCAAGGCGGCTATCGGCTCCAAGCAGTTCAGCCGCGTGATTCTCGGAGGCAACCTGATAGGCGGCTGGGCCCATGCCCGTGATCTGATCTATGTGTCCAAGCTGGTCAAGGCCTATCACCATCGCGACAAGATTTTTGAAACCTTTATGCTTGCGGAGCAGTGCGGCATCAACGCTATTTTGACCAATCCCATCCTGTGCGGAACCATTAACGAATACTGGCGGCAAGGACTGGGCAAAATTCAATTTATCTCCGATTGTGGCGGCGAGGATTTGCTCGAGCGCGTCACACAGTCCATCGACAAAGGCGCGGCCGCCTGCTATGTACAGGGCGCTACCGCGGACCGGCTCGCCGCGGAGGGCAAGTTCGATCTCATTGCGCAGGCCCTCGACCGTATCCGCGCGAATGGGTTGCCCGCGGGCATTGGCGGCCATGATGTCATCACCGTCCGCGCCTGTGCGGATAAAGGGCTGAAGCCCGATTTCTGGATGAAAACAGTGCACCCGAAAACGTATTGGTCCGCGCGGCATCCCGAAGAAAACGACAATGTCTTTTGCAAGGAACCGGAGGAGACCATCGCCTTCATGAAGGACCGGCAGGAACCCTGGATCGCTTTCAAGATCCTGGCGGCGGGCGCCATCGACCCGAAAGAGGGATTCCGCTACGCCTTCGAGAATGGCGCGGACTTTATCTGTGTCGGTATGTACGACTTTCAAATGGTCGAGAATGCCAACCTTGCATTGGAATTGCTCAACGGCAACCTTACGCGGCCGCGCCGCTGGAGCGCGTAATCTTCGGAAGTTGAAAGGACATCGTAGCTACTTCCGGTAGGACGATGTATCCAGATCATGGCCTTGTGTTTCGGGATCCGGGGTCCGGGATCCGGGGTCCGGACCCCGGATCCCGGACCCCGTTCTAATCTTCCGGCCTTTCATGTCCCGGCGACATCTTCACCAAGCGCGGGAAAAACCGGGCGAGTTTTTCCACCAGGTCCTCTTGGCTGCGCATGACGTCGTCGATGTCTTTATAGACCATCGGGACTTCGTCGAGTCCTGCTTCCATTAGGGTGACACCGCGGTCTTTCAGTATTTTCGCGGCCTCTTTCCAGGAGAATGTTTTTTTTGCTTGTGTGCGGCTCATTACGCGGCCCGCGCCGTGCGAGGCGGAATTCAAGGATTCCGGATTGCCTTTGCCGCGCACGACGTATGCAGGGGTGGCCATCGAACCGGGGATGATGCCCAGCATTCCTTTCCCGGCGGGGGTTGCACCCTTGCGATGCACGATCACCGTTTCGCCGTCGTGCATTTCCTTCCATGCAAAATTGTGGTGGTTCTCGATATCGAGCAGCACGCGCACGCCCAAGTGCTGGGCGATGTGCCGGTGGATGCAGGCATGATTCGCCGCGGCATATTCACCCATGAGTTGCATCGCCGCCCAATATTCCTGACCTTCATGCCGGTCCATGTCCAACCACGCAAGATGATGGAGTTCGCGCGGCAATTCCGGATGCTGCCGCTGCGCGGTTTTGCTGTAATGTTCGCAGACCAGCGCGCCCGTGCCCCGGCTGCCGCTGTGCGTGAGCAGGGCAAGATACGCGCCTGGCGCCAAGCCAAGATCCTGGGAGAAGATCTCCAGCGTGCCGAATTCCACAAAATGGTTGCCGCTGCCGCTTGTACCAAGCTGCGACCACGCCTTGTCCTTGTGTTCGCGTGTTACGGGCGACACGGCCCAATCGCGATCCATCACGGGATGTGAGCGGCGGTTTTGGAAACACGATCCCACGCCGAAGCGCGTTTCCTTATCTATCGCGGTTTTGAGCAGGTCCTCGTGTTTGTCCAGCGTGTTCACCGGCAGATCCAACACGGACATTTTCATCCGGCAGGCAATGTCCACGCCCACGGCGAAAGGGATCACCGCATTGCGCGTGGCCAGCACCCCTCCGATGGGCAGGCCATAACCCACATGCGCGTCGGGCATGAGCGCGCCTTTCATTGAAATCGGCAGCGAACACGCATTCTCCATCTGCTGGATCGATTTCGGATCCAAATCGCGGCCCCACTGACGGTATGGCGCGAGATGTGAAGGATGCAGCGCGCCCGCCGCGGGATGCGGTCCTGCCAGCGATACCGCCAACTCGCCAAATGTGGCGTCCATCGTGTGCGCCCCCGGATTGCGCAACAGAATCCGCAGATGCTTCCGGATGTGCTTTGCATGCAGGCCCGATTGCGCCGCGCGCTGAATGGTCCGCCGCGCCACCTCCATCGCGTGCGCCGGCACGCCCATTTGTGTCAATTCTTTATCCTTCATTTTTCACCATTTTCTGAGTTCGGGCCCTATAGTTCCGGACGGCCTTCTTTCTATCATGAACACCACAAACGGCACAATCTACTTCCGGGTGGGAGATTTTTTGCGGAAGTGCAATCTGTTTAGGTTCAGAGGTTTGTTTTTGGGGACAATCAAAGCCCCGGGCAGAATCCGTCTTCGGTGCCTTCGCCGGGGCAGTAGTGATACCCGCCGGAATTGAAGAACTGGATCACGCGCAGCAATTCGGACAAGCTGATGTGCCAGTCTTGGGCATTGTAATCGCTATCATATGGCGCACAACTTGTATCGCCCGGACCGGGCGCGTAGCCGTCTTCCGTGCCCGCTTCACAATGGAATCCGTCTGAATTGAAGAATTGGATTACACGGAGCAGTTCCGAAAGGTTGATAAAACCATCCTGGTCTTGATCGGGCGTCAGATATCCGTCTTCGCCTTCTCCTTCCTCGCCACCTTCTTCTCCCCCTTCGCCTTCAGCAATACCCTCTTCTCCTCCTTCACCCTCTGGGGCGCCTTCGCCTTCTTCCACGCCTTCGGCCTGACCCTCCTCCGGCGAACCTTCGGAGGGCACGCCTTCAGTTTCTCCTTCTTCCACGGCCCCTTCTCCTTCCTCTCCGCCTGGAACAGGGTATGGCGCACTGAAGACGGATGTGTTGCCGTCACTGGCCGTAGCCGTGGCGGTGATGTTCATTCCGGCATAGGGTGTTATGTCCACATCTAAATGGAAATTTCCGGAGCCATCCGACGAAGCCGCGCCGAGAAAAATGCGGCCTTCATCCTCATCATCCGCGAATGCTTCAATCGTGGCCAATGCAATGCTTGTGCCGTCGATGGAACCCAATGCAGTAATGACCGGGGCCGGAACATTGTTATTGGCGCCTGGGAGCAATTCTATGCCCAAGCCGCCATTTGAATAGATGGAGTTGCCCGAAATACGAACATACAAAACAGTTTCCTCGAGATACACGCCTGCGGCATAATTAAAAGCAATCGTATTGCCTTCTCCGGGGGTGGTTCCACCGATTGTATTGTCCTCGGCATGCCAACCCGCTTGCACACCCCAACTCTGCGGATTCCCGGAGGGCGCGCCGGTTCCCAGGGCATTCGGTCCAATCCAATTGCCCTGTACCTTATTCCCTGTTACATTCGCTCCCATTAGCCGGACACCACAACTCCCGTTGCCGGAGATTAGGTTCCGCCACCAGGAAAGTCCGCCGCCGATGAGATTGTTGGTGGCTTCTTCAACAATCGACACTCCTGCAAGCTCGTTGGCGATCGCCATCATGCCACTGGCATCCGTGCCGATATAATTGCCTTGCACGGCGCAATCATGCCCATCCACTCCGGAGATCCGAATGCCGTAAAAGCACCCGGAGATAATATTGCGGTAGCCTATGTTTTCCCCGCCGATCTGGGTTTGCGGCGCCATTACGTCAATCCCCGTGGCATACTGCACGGCCAAGGCGGACGCTCCATCTTTGTCCAAGCCAATATAATTCCCGTAAATCATGTTGCCCATGCCGGCGGCGCCATCGATCAGAATTTCACCTCCGCCGGCATTGCCTGCAATGATATTGCCGCTTGTCTCCGATTCCCCGCCGATCACGTTACCCGGAGAACCATTAATCCAGACGCCATAATACCCATTGCCCATCGCCGCCATGCCCGTGGCGTCCACCCCAATGTAGTTTCCTAAAATTTCCGTGGCGGTGGCGGAGGAACCAACATGGACCCCCGCTGAGCTGTTGCCGGAAATAATATTGCCACTGAGTCCGTCTCCCCCGCCGATGATAGTGCCTGAACCATCGGCCACATATATGCCCACGGCGTTTGGCATGCTGGAGGTTCCATCGGTGCCGAGCGTGCATTCCGCGACCGTGTTATTGTTGCCGCTGATGTTCACACCCGCATAGGGGAAATTCACAATCCCAAGGCCACGCACTTCATTTCCGTCCGAGAGCAGCACAAGACCGTTGTCCGAACCGGAGAGGCCCGACCCATCTAGAACTATTTGGCCGGCCCCATTAATAACCGTAGGGGCTGAGCTGTCATTCAGCGCCGGGAGCGCCGAACTGAGCGTTATCGTGACGGTTTTCGACAGATCGAAGACGATTGTGTTTTCGCCGGTCATGGCATTAGCCTGCTCTATGGCCGCTCGAAGCGTATGCGGGCCGCTGTCGCCGGAGTCCGTCACGGTGATTGTGGCATCAAAAAAGATGGCCGCGGGCGCGCTGAAGGCGGACGTGCAACCGGTGGTGGTGTCCGTGGCCAGGGCGGTGACATTCAGTCCGTTATAGGGCAATAAATCCACATCCACATGAAAATCGCCGGTGTCTTCGGCTATGGCCGTCCCGATAAACAAGCGCCCTTCGTCTGCTTCATCAACGAAGACATCCACCAGCGCATAGGGGGGCGCGGTTCCATCCACCGAACCGAGCGTGGTGATAACCGGCGCGGCGATATCGCCGTTGGTTCCGGGATCAAGCACAATGCCCTCTTCCGTATTGTCATGTATGGAATTGCGGAGAATGCTGATCCCGGTGCTTCCATCGCGAACCCATACGCCTTTGCTTCCATTGAACGCAATGATGTTGGCGGCGCCGTCTTCCGCGCCGCCGATAACATTCTGACTTGCGTGGTCGGTCAAATACACGCCTATGGAACCATTGGGCAACGGATTACTTCCCGAAACATCGCACCCGATTTTGTTCCCCTTTACCACATTGTTGGCCGTATCCGTGGTGAAGATGATAATTCCAAAATTACTGTTGCCGGAAATCAGATTTCCCGCACCTGCGGCAGTGCCGCCAATCATGCACATTTGGGCGCCTGATTCCACCGCCACCCCTGACCGGTTTGGAACCGATAGCATGCCGCTGATGTCCGTGCCGATATAATTCCCTTGAAGGAAATTGCTGGAGGAAACAAGATCAATGCCTTCTTCCGAATTGCCTGATATCAGATTCCCATGCCCCGCCACCCCGTCGCCAATGTGATTGCCGCTGGACCCTGAGTCCACCACGATCCCGTTTTGCCCGTTGGCTAGCGAGGCTGTCCCTTCCCGGTTTGTGCCGATGCGGTTTCCGAAAACGCTGTTACCGCTGCTGTTGCGGATTAAGATGCCTTCCACGGCATTCCCCGAAATCAGGTTGCCCTCCGTCTCGAACGCCCCTCCAAGGGTATTGCTGCCGGATTCTTCCACCATAATTCCATGGCTCGAATTCAAAATCGCGGAGACTCCCGTCATATCCGTCCCGATGGAATTCCCCTGAATCACCGCGCTCATGTCTCCCCCCGCTCCATACAGATAAATACCTTGATTGGTATTTCCTGAAATAAGATTCCCGTCGTTTTCTCCCGTGCCGCCGATGATAGAGGCTTGCGCATTGTCAAGGTAAATACCGGCTCCGCCGTTTGGAATAGCAGTGGTCCCGTCAGGATTGGTTCCGATGAGACACCCCCGCACAGTATTGCCCGTCGAGGCGATGTTCTCTATCCAAACGCCGTTGCCCGTGTTGCCGGAGATGATGTTGCGCAACACTGTCCCATCCACCGCCACCTCCAGAACATTGTTGGAGCCGTTATCGATGTGCATGCCTGCGCCGCCATTGGGCACATCCGTGGTTCCATCGGCACTGAGACCGATAATGTTGTTGGTGAAAGTATTCGTCTGAGCGCCCCCGTTGATCAGCACGCCGTCTTCAGCATTGCCGGAGATAACGTTGCCTTCCACGCTGGCGCCGCTTGACCCGCTCAGCACCAGGCCGCTCATCGCATTTTCCAGGTCGCCCGTGGCGTCGGCGCAGTTCCCGATGAGATTGCCGGAAATGGCGGCCCCATCGATGCCACCGAGGATAATCCCATGGCCGAGGTTGCCCACAATAATGTTGTCACTGATGGAACAAGATCCTTCTTCTACCGAAACTCCATGGCTGCCATTGCCAAGCGGGCTGCTGCCATTCGCGGTTAATCCAATGTAATTGTTCTGAATGGTTATATTGGTGCTGGCGGCGCCGGATACGCTTATCCCTTCCATTGTATTGCCGGAAATCACGTTCCCCGCCGCGCTGCTGGTTCCGCCTATCCGGACACTGGGCGCGTCCGCCAGTTGAACACCTGGGCCACCGTTCGGAACTGCGCTCCCTCCTGTAGCGGTGGCGCCGATATAATTACCGTAGATATTGATGGCGCCCGTACTGGAGGTGACGTATACCCCAGCGTTCGTATTGCCGCTTATGATATTCCGCTCACTTGAAGTACTCCCCCCTAACGTGGCCCGCCCGCCCGTGATGGAAACACCCCAGCCATTGGCTATCACAAAACGGCCATCATAGCCGATCAGGCAACCGGTCACCACGTTGTATGATCCGCCGATCACAATACCCGACTTCTGGAATCCGCCGATAATAAGCCCGTTAATAACATTCGTATTGGAACTTAGGATCAAGCCATGACTGTTGCCGGCGGAGGCGCCATTCAAGGTAATTATCCCTCCTCCATTTATCGTGGTCCCGCCCGAGGAGTCGTCCAACGCCGGAAGTTCGGAAGTGAGATTGATAATGCGATCTCCCTCTGGAAGATTAAACACGATGGTATCCGCGCCTGCAAGCAAATTGGCAGATCCAATGCATTTGCGCAGGGTTGGGTTGATAACCCCGTCTCCGGAGTCGGTCACGGTAAATGTGGCCGCCTGCGCCCAACTCCCCACAAACAACAACAGCATTACACCCGCAACAAATTGTTTTCCCCATCCAAGCCCTTTTCGCCCATTAGCCGCTTTGTTCATGAAATTGATCCTTTCGTTCCCACGCATTAACCCTTGGGATACTCCTCTGCGATGTGATTTTTCTTCCCTGCCCGCCAGATAAACCGCCCTTCCGGCGGACAGGCAGTTATTGAACTCATAATACTCCATCTTTTCCCCAAAGCGAAATATTTTCTTGCGGCAGAAGAGAGTGTTTTTAGGAGCCCGGACAGAACTCGTCTTCCGTTCCTTCTCCTGGACAATAATGATACCCGCCGGAATTGAAGAACTGGATTACGCGCAGCAATTCGGACAAGCTGATGTGCCAGTCTTGAGCATTGTAATCGCTATCATATGGCGCACAACTGGTATCGCCCGGACCGGGGGCATACCCGTCTTCCGTGCCCGCTTCACAATGGAATCCGTCTGAATTGAAGAATTGGATTACACGGAGCAGTTCAGAAAGACTGATAAGGCCGTCGCCGTTGGAATCCGCGGAGTGAATGCCACCGTAGACTTCGCCTTCGCTTCCGCCTTCGGCGGAACCTTCCTCCGGTGAACCTTCGGAGGTCATGCCTTCGGGCATGCCTTCAACCTGACCTTCGGTTTCTCCTTCCACCACCACCCCTTCACCTTCCTCCAGCGATCCCTCCGAAAGCATGCCTTCGGACTCGCCTTCCACCACACCTTCTTCACCACCCTCACCTTCCTCTTGGCCTTCACTTCCGCCTTCGGCGGAGCCTTCGATCTGACCTTCAGCTTCTCCCTCTTCTGTGCCTTCTTCAACCCCTTCGCCCTCAAGCTGCCCCTCAATTGCACCCTCTAAAGCTCCTTCGGCAAAACCTTCACCTTCAGGTTGCCCTTCGACAACTCCCTCGCCATCAGGCGCTCCCTCTATGATTCCCTCAGGTTGCCCTTCCACTATGCCTTCTATATCACCCTCAAGAAGACCTTCTTCGCCTTCCTGACTCATAACAGGCGCCATGCAAAGGCTCATGTCGAAATCAGGAATCTCCTTGTGCCCTCCGTTGACCGGCATATACATGGTTCCATCGCCAATGGGAGAACCAATCCAATGGAATCGGCAGGAAACATCGATAACACCGAATATTGAAATCCATCCCTCTGTTATAGACAACGGCGGCTCAAGGACGGCTTCATACCGTATCACGGGAAAGCTGGAAAAAAACTGGCCTGTTTCCATGCGCATCGGCTCTATCTGATAGGCCTGCAGGATCTCTCCGGGCGCACCGCTGTCATTTTCATAAAAATCGATGCGGAACGTGTCAGGATCCCGGTCACAAGGCACCGCTTGCATTAGAAATTCATCATACTGAGTGTTAATGCCCCACCACCGGATTCTTCCAATGGGCGCTGTTAAGCCGGAAAAGGACTCATGGGGCCGATGATAATCATCCCCATTACTCGGAATTTCAAATGCAAAGCGGGGACTGGCCGGAGGCTGGGAAAAAACAGCGTCGTCTGAGCATTCGTGGTTGTCATTCGGGGCAATCGTCAGAACGGCCTCCCGAGTAGCAAGCGTAGTGCAGGCATTGGATACGGTGCAGCGGTAGCGGCCTGCGTCGCTTGGGAACACTTGTGCGAGGGAGAGCGCCGGGCTTGTTTCCGCGGATAGAATGGAAAATCCCATCCCTCGATCCACTTCCCATAGGTACTGTGCAGGGATATCAGGATCGAGGGCAACGTCAAACTCGACCAGGTCGCCGATAACGGCCTCTTTATCCGCGGGTTCTGACGCTAGCGTGAAAGGATAGGCGACAGACAGGGTCACAGGACCGGAAAATGTGGTGAAACAACCATTGCCCGCGTAGGTTCGGATCTGGAGCCCGTCGTGTGTCTCCGGCTGCACGTTCGTGAACGTATAGGTGCGGTTATCCCCGCTATCAATAGTATCCCAAAGTTCGGTAACGGGGTTATAGACTTGCCAAAAGACCGCTCCGTTCGTCACGTCATATTCGACTGTAAAGGTGACATCTTCTCCGGCGCATGTACTTTCATCGATTAAGGGGATAATCACCTGCGGCGCCACCTGAACACCAAAAAAGACTATATCGCTGGTATCGCTCCCGTATGCATTGTGTACAATCGCCCGGTAGTAACCGGAATCGCTTGCCTTGACTGGATCCAACACCAGCGGCGTTCCGGACTGACCCGTCACATCATGCCAGCTTGTGGGATCGCCCGGATCTTCAGAATGCTCCCAATACACCGATAAGGGCGCCGCACCCGCAATGCCCAACGGTACTTCCAGCCGCGCGCCATCGCACACATCCACCACCGTTATTTCAGGTTGCACCGTGATATGCGGGGCGCCAATCGTCTGCGGATCGGGCTGCAATGGGGTATAGCCGGTATCATCGGCTACATTATAGGACAGCACGGTGGTTTCATGCCTGATGGTGCAGTTGAAATAATCGAAAGCCAACTGGTCGGAAACGGACGGATCGATGACATCCCACCGGAACGTGGCAAGGTGATAGTTGCCAGCGGGAAACGTGTGGTATGCCCCCCCCTGATGGAGAATCAACATGGCGGTGTCATTTCCGCCTAAATCCAACTGCACCAGATCATTATAATTTCCAAAGCCGCTTATCGCATAGTAGGCATCCATGGCCTCAAGATAGTGATACGGCGCTGGATTTAGCGCAGTTTCATCCGCCTGCACGGTAATGACACTGGTTCCCACACTCCACCCTGACGCACTGACTCTCGCCCAAAGCTCCGCACGGTACACACCCTCCTCCATCCAGACATTCCGGAGGGAGAAGGTGACCCGGCTTTCCGCGCCGGCAGGAAGGACGGGTAGAAGACTTAACAAAAAAATGATGCAAATGATACAGAAATAGTGTTTGCACTGTTTCGCAACCATGACCAAACCCTCCATGAGTACCTGTAAATGATATTACTGCGAATTTATATTGAAATCAAGGGCTTTTTCAGAGAGAAATTGAATGTGCCCTGTGTAGTGGAGTAGTTTGGATGCCTTGACAACAATAGAAGGAGCGGAGCCATGAGAATGCGATGGATCATAGCGGGCATGATGGTCTTAGGGAGCCTTACGGCGATGGCAGGGGTAGATGTGGCAAAGATGCAGGATTGGACGATTGTCTGTGCGCCTGATGCTTCGCCCAGTGAAAAATACGCAGCGGAAGAATTTCAGAAGTTGTTCAAGGAGGCATCGGGATTTGAATTGCCCATCAAGGATAGCGCGCCAGGCAGATGGCACAATATATTCATTGGGCCGGGCGCGGTAGCGAAAGCAGGCCGTTTGGCCTTTGATATTGCGGCTATGGGTGAAGAGGGCTTGCGGATACGGATCGGAAATTATAATGTTGCTATTGCGGGTGGACTTCCCCGAGGAACACTCTATGGCGTCTATGAGTTCTTTGATCGTTGCCTCGGCGTGCGCTTTCTCACGGCGGACCACACGTATTTCCCTGAAAAGACCAAACTCGCCGCGTTGAAAAAAGAGGACTATTCCTACATCCCCACCTTTTCTTTCCGGTGGCCGTATTATTGGGAAAACAGCAATAATCCTGGATTCGCCGCCAAACTTCATGTAAATACGGTATCGGATGACGAAAAACTCGGCGGGAAAACCCATCAAAACCTCATCAATCATTCCTTGTATCAATGGGTTAATCCTAGCTTGTATGGCCAGTCGCATCCAGAGTATTTTGCGCTGGTGGATGGAAAGCGAAAGCTTGAGGTGGGCGGCGGCGGCCCCGAACCGTGTGTGACGAATCCGGAGGTGATCGAGATCGTCGCGGACGGCGTGAATAAGGTTCTGGACGCCAACCCGAAACTGCAAAACATCAGTGTGAGCCAAAATGACAACGATGTATATTGCCGCTGCCCGAAATGCGAGGAAATCACTCAGCGTGAAGGCACGCCCATGGGCCCCCACCTCGCCATGGTGAATGCCGTGGCCGAGCGGGTGGAGAAAAAACATCCGAACGTCAAAATCGGCACGCTCGCGTATTGGTATACCCGCAAGCCGCCGAAAACCATCGCCCCGCGCGCAAATATGCAAATTCAACTTTGCAGCATCGAATGCTGCACCTTCCATGCCCTCGATGATCCTGCCTGCCCTCTCAACCAGAAATTCTGCTCGGATCTCCAAGGCTGGAAAGCCATGTGCAAGGACATCTGGATCTGGAATTACAATACGAATTTCAGTTGTTACGATTTACCGTTCCCGAATCTCCGCAGCATCGGAGCAAACGTGCGGTTTTTCCTGAATAACAACGTTAAAGGCGTGTTCATGCAGGCTAACGGCAATGGCAGCAGCGGCGAAATGTCCGAATTGCGCAATTATGTAATCGCCCGCTGCCTGTGGCATCCCGGCCAGGAGAGCTGGCCGCTGGTGGAGGAATTTTGCCGCCTCCACTACGCGGAATCGGCCCAGCCCATCCTCGATTACCTCACCATGCTCCATGACAACACTGCCGGAAAAGGAAAACATCCCAATTGCTTCCCCAACGCCGATGCCATCGGTTTAGACCCGGATATCGCGCGAAAGGCCTTTGACTACTTTGAACAGGCCCATGCGCTTGCAAAGAGCGATGCGGTGCGGGCGCGCGTGGAGAAGGCCTCGGTCTGCGCTTACAAGGCGATGATCGTGGCGGGCGGCGGGCAATGGGCCTATGAAAACGGCGAATGCCGCCGCACCTGGAACGAACCCCGCTTCAATCAACTGGTGGATCGCTACATCGCGCTCTGCCAGCAATACAACGTGAGCATGGAGAATGAAGGGCGGCCGATGGCGGATTACATCGCACAGTTGAAACGGCAAAATGCCTTGAAGGCTCTGCGGATCGAAAATGACATATGGCGTTTGACCGTGCTGCCGGAGGAAAACGGGAAACTGGTCGAAATGCTCCACAAACCCACCAATCGCAACCTGCTCAAAGCCATGACCCATAACGACATTCTGAGAGGCACGATCGAAGACATCGGATTGAAAGGGTACGATCAAACCAAGCCTCTGGCTTTTGCCGCAGAAGTAAAAGGAACTTCCATCCAATTGACGAAGAAATTAGAAGACGGAAGCACGCTGGAGCATACCATTGCACTCAAGGCCAGCCGTCCGGATGTGGTCTTTTGCGAATCTGTCTTAACCCATCAGGGCAAAGAGCCCAAAGCCTATCAACTCAAGGCGCACCCGGAATTTGATCCTCTCTCCAAATCGGACAATTGCGACGTGGTCAGCGCGTACATCAAGGATGCCGCCTGGACCAAAATTAACCGTGAATGGAAAATGGAAACGGGACCGGACGTTGAAATTCTGAACAAGGCCAAGGGCGGGGCGTTCGCCTTTTTCAGTCATGAGGCAAACTTCGGCGTGCAAGTCTCTTATGATCCCAAACAATACGAACGCCCCTACCTCTGGTGGCATCCCCCATTTTCCCAGATTAACCTGGAATTATTCTCTCAGGAAAAAACGTTGAAGCCCGGCCAATCCTTGCACTTCGCCTATCAATTCTCCTATCTGGCGGAACCGCCGAAATAGTCGGTCAGGACACTTCGTCTGAAATGGCGTAGAGCTTTGCCCGGTGCATTTTGATATGAAGCAGACATGGCGCTGAACCCGCCGCCTGGAAAAATTCCGGTGGCAATGGAGCACGTTCTGAATTGACGCCCTCCAACCGGCAAGGTGATGCGCCGGGTATGGGTGCATTTTCGGCATTGCGCAGTTCCACTTCGAGCCAGCCCGCTTGTGCGTCCACATTCAACGATATAGGCTTGGGTGGTGGCGCGAAGGGCTGGGTGGTAAATTCGCCTTCTTCCGACGCCACTACCGCCGTCAATCCTTCCCGGCGATACGAGACAAGGTACATTCCGGCGTCTTTGCCCGCCACGAAACACCATTTGCCCGCGTGCATGAAAGGATCGGCATACGTCCAGAAGCCGAGATCCACAGGGCGAAAAGGCCGCTCCCAGTGCCGCGCATCCCGGCTCACTACCAGTTCCGTCTTGAGCAGGCCGCTGTGCTGATTGGGGCGGTTGGGGTCGCCATAGTATTTCATGATCAATCCCGCGTAGCCGTATCCATATGCAAACACCTTCATTAAATAGAACTCTGTTTCCGGCGCATCCTCCGCATCTGGGCGCAACAACGCTGCTTGGGGAGACCATTGGATAGCGTCCGTCGACTTCCGCAAGGTGATTACCCGGCGCTTCTTGTCCAGATTATCCGCATAGGGTTTCTCCGGCCAGTCCTCCAGTGCCGTCTGATACACGAAGTATTCCCCGTCTTTTTTAATGAGCGTAAAGGCGTCATTATGCTCCGTAAATACTGTGCCGCGCGGGTCTTTTTCCCAATGCACACCGTCCGGTGATTTCGCCAGCATGGCGCCCGCCTCGCCTTTTTCCGGCTGATCCCAATACAGCATCCGGTATTCCCCGCCCTCGCGTACCAATTGAAAAACATTAAAGCCGCCCCACGTGGGCGGATACGGCGACCGCCGCATCACCACATTGTTCGGCCCTTTCCAGGCAGGCTCCTCTGGAAACAGGGGGGGCAGGCTCCAACCTTTCCCCTCCAATTCCCCCAGACAGAGGGTCCGCTGATCGCTATACTCCGCCTCGCCTTTATCTACACGCTGATACCATACACGAATCTTCTCTCCCTCGGGGAAGGCCGCCACTGGATATGGCCATAGTTTCGGGCGGCTGGAATCCGGGGTGATAAGCACGGACATCGATTCTGGTACTTGCGCTTCGATAGTCACCCCCCCCGTTTCCCGAAGGTCCCCTGGACCCAGAAACAACATGGGAAGCGCGCCAGAAGAAAGCGCCAACATAGCGAATGGAACCAGCGGTATCATGCCCGGATTTCCTTTCATTTAATAGTGAACCATAGCCTATCGTGGACTCCTTGAGAAGTGCGAAAAGAAGAACCGCTGCCGCCGTGGTTGACATGGCGCTTCCAGAAACTTACAATATGCACAGGTTGCGGTCCAGGTGCGCCGGTGTGGGCGCAGGGAGAAGATGGATCAATGAAAGCACAGCTTGTGGAACTGGTCGGCGTGATTTTGCGCCGAATCGAGGAACAGCCCGGCATTCCGCCTTCGGAGAGCCGGATGCGTTCCTGGCTGGTCCGGCAAGGCTATAATAAACGCGATATCGACGCCGCCATCAAAATGGTGTGGGAGCGTATCATTAGCGCCAGCCCTGTGACCCGGCGTATCCCGGGGGCCGTCCGGCAGTTGTCAAATTACGAGGCCCAAAAGCTTTCCCGGGAAGCCCGGGAGGCCTTGGCCCGCTTGGACTTATACGAACTGATGGACCCCATGGAACGGGAAATGCTCCTGGATCGTTTGGGGCAATTTGAAGGAGAGGTCGGCATGGAAGACCTCGATTACCTCCTCTCGTGGATTCTGTGTTCCACGAGGGATGTCGAGTCACAGCAGACAATTTTTAACGTATTTGAAGGTAGCCGGACCCTGCATTAGGCAGGGTTCTATACGACGGTAACTTCGCCCATTCCCACTAGGATGGGCGTTATTCGCGTATAGGGGAGAACATAAATATGGCACGATATCTTGTTGTTGTGGAGTCACCCGCAAAGGCGCGCACCATTAACAAGTTCCTCGGAACGCAGTATTCGGTGAAGGCCAGCAACGGCCACGTCCGCGATTTGCCTGAAAATGAAATGGGCGTCGATATCGAGCATGACTTCGCGCCGAAATACGTCTCCATTCCAAAGGCCGCCAAGGCCATCCAGGGGCTCCGCGAGGCCGCGAAAAAGGCCGAACATATCCTTATCGCCTCCGACCCCGACCGCGAAGGCGAAGCCATCGGATGGCATGTCGCCGCATTGCTTGAAAAAGAAAAGAAACCCATCGAACGCATCGTGTTCAACGCGATCACCCGCCGAAGTGTATTGGAGGCCGCAAAGCACCCCCGCCCCATCGATGAAAGCCTCGTCAACGCACAACAGGCCCGCCGCATCCTCGACCGTCTTGTCGGCTACAAGCTCAGCCCCCTTCTCCAATGGAGTATCCGGAAAGGCCTGAGTGCCGGGCGTGTGCAGTCTATCGCCGTCCGCATGGTTTGCGACCGCGAAAACGAAATCCGCGCCTTTAACGCCGAAGAATACTGGACCATCGACGCTACCCTGAAAACCCCTCGCGCGGAAATCTTCGTCGCCCGTCTCAACGCTATCCAGGGGGAAAAAGCCCTGGTCCCCAATCAAGAAACCGCCGAGCGCATCCTCCGCGACCTTGACGGCGCCGAATACCAGGTTGCTTCCGTGGACAGCAAGGAAGTGCGCCGCCGGCCGTATCCCCCCTTCATCACAAGTTCCTTACAGCAGGAAGCCTCGAGGAAACTCCGTTTCAATCCCCGAAACACCATGCGAATCGCCCAGCAACTCTACGAAGGCATTGAATTGGGCAGCGAAGGCCGCATAGGTGTCATTACCTACATGCGCACCGACTCCACGCGCATCGAACCGGAAGCCCTCGACGATGTCCGCGCCTACATCAGCCAAACCTTTGAACCGGCCATGCTCCCCGAACAGCCCAACTTCTACAAGGGCAAAAAAGGCGCCCAGGACGCCCATGAGGCCATCCGCCCCACAGCCGCCTCGCGCACCCCCGAAAGCATTCGCCAATACCTCACTGAGGAACAATTCAAACTGTATCTTCTTATATGGCAACGGTTTGTGGCATGCCAGATGACTCCCGCCGTTCTCGACCAGACCACGGTGGATGTCACGGCCAAGGTCTATACCTTCCGCGCTACCGGCTCCGTCATGAAATTCCCCGGATTCACCAAACTCTATGAAGAAACCACCGAAGAACCCGATACTAATGGGAATGGCAACGTTGACATAGACCGCAGCGAACAGAACCGCCTCCCTGAAATCAATCAGGGCGAATTCCTTGTAGCCGAAGGCCTCCAACCGGACCAGCATTTCACCAAGCCTCCCGCGCGGTACACCGAAGCCAGCCTGATCCGCGCTCTGGAAGAAAACGGCATCGGACGGCCCAGCACGTACGCCCCCACCGTCAATACCGTCCTTGACCGCGGCTATGTTGAACGCGAAAAAGGCCGCCTTAAACCTACTGAACTCGGCGAAGACGTCAATAAGATCCTCATGGAACACTTCCCCGATATTATGGATTACCAGTTCACCGCACGCCTTGAGGAAGACCTCGACCTTGTCGAAGAAGGCCAGCGCGAATGGCATCACCTTCTGCAAGACTTCTACTCCGCCTTTGAGAAAGACCTAACCGCTGCTCAACACAAAATGGCCATGGGCTCCATGGAAGGGGACAATAAATGCCCCAAATGCGGAAAACCCATGGAAGTCCGCGAAGGCCGGTTTGGCGTTTTCATCGCCTGCCAGGATTATCCCAAGTGCAAAGGCACCAAAAAGGTCACCCGAACGTCCGCCGTGCAGGAAACCGATGAAACGTGCAGCGAATGCGGCGCGCCCATGGTAATCCGCCAGGGGCGCTTCGGAAAATTCATGTCCTGCTCGACCTATCCCAAGTGCAAAAACACCTTCAGCATCGATAAAGACGGCAACAAAGTCATCCGTCCTCCTAAAGAACCGCCCAAGAAAACCGATCAGAAATGCCCCGAATGCGGCGCGTTTCTACTCATCCGTAAAAGCCGCCGCGGCGACGAATTCTACGGATGCGAAAAATATCCCAAGTGCCGGTTCACCAAACCCATGGAACTTGGCCTGAACTGCCTCAGACCCGGCTGCGGCGGGACCCTCGTCAGCAAAATTGGACGTGGCCGCCGCTTCATTGGTTGCGACAAACACCCCGAATGTCACTTCGCCGTGTTCGGCCAACTCGATAAGGCCACGCCGTGTCCGAAATGTGGCAATTCCTGGACGTACACCACCAAATCCAAAACAAAACCCCATACGAGGCATTGCCCCGTACCCGGCTGCGGCTTCGAGGAACTCATTCCCGAGGAAAAACCCGCCGAATAATCAACCTGAACTCCTGTGGGCGCAGATTCGTTCTGCGCCTTTGTTCCCCGCATGTTCTGCCCTGTCTTCAGTATTCGGTATAGGGTACAGGGTTCAGGACATGGGTTTCGTATTTTGCATTTGGCACCAAACCCCGGATATCGGCTCCTATCCTTGAACCTCTGGCACCTCGCGCGTATAGTAAATGCACTGTTTGGAGAATAAGAATACCGTGATTGAGAAAGTAGTGAGAAAAGGCAATTTGCGGGACTGGGATGAGGTTGCCCGGAATCTTGAATACTGGCTGTCGCGCCGCCCCTTGGAACGTGTTGAGGCGGTCGAAATACTGCGGAGACAACGGGATGGAAGTGCAGCCCGACTTCAGAGAATTACTCGCATTGTTCAACGCTAATAATGTGGCCTGCCTCGTTGTCGGGGCGCACGCATTGGCATATCATGGCGTCCCGCGCTATACGGGCGACTTGGATATTCTGGTCCAACCTAATCCTGAAAATGCAATACGTATCGTGCGTGCACTAGGCCAGTTTGGCTTTGGTTCACTAGGATTAACTCAAGAGGATTTTGCCGAACCTGACAAGGTTGTCCAGTTGGGGTGTGCGCCTGTACGAATCGACATCCTCACCTCACTCACCGGCGTAACGTGGGAGGAATGCATGGCCGGCTGTTGTGCAGATAACTACGGTGAGGTGCCGGTTAATTATCTCGGCAAACGGGAATTGATTCTGAACAAGCGCGCCCTTGGCCGCGCAAAGGATTTAGCCGACATTGAAGCGCTCGAAGGTATAGTGTGATCCTGGCAATTAAATATCTGTCTTCGCCATACACCGACTTCAAAATCCTTCGCCCCTTTCCTTGTTCCCTTAAGATATCGTGTATGTAAATGTCCCCTCCCGCACCGTCTTGTTCACGTTTCCCTTCGCCTCAAGATGCCGCAAATGCGCGCCTGCTTCCCCCACGGCGAACCATTTTTGCATCATCGGGAAGTGGTCCCAGGAGGGGGCGGCGAAATCCCATGTCATGCGTGTTGCGGTTTCGTATGCCGTACGGGCTCCTTCCTGTAGAATTTTCACTACTTCGTCCTCACGCTCCTGATGATGATCCTTCAGTTCCCGGATGCGTCCTTGGAAATCGGTGAAGGTGCGGCGGTGTCCGGGGAGAACCAGGGCGACGTCCAGGCCATATACCTTGTCCAAGCTGGCCAAATATGTTCCCAGCGTATCCGTATCATCGGCCGTCGTGGAGATGTTCGGCGTGATATCCCCCAGCACATGATCCCCCGATATAAGTATCCGGTGATTCGTTTCATATAGACACAAGTGACCGGGACTGTGCCCTGGCGTGTGTACGCACCTGAATTGGTAGTCGCCCGCATTAAGAACATCGCCATCCCTCAGGATGGTGAATTCCGGGTATTTCGGGGGACTGTTCCGGATGCCGGGGTGTTGTTTCATGGCGTCCGTCAGCCCTTCTTCCGGGAATCCGCAGGCACGCCCGAATTTGATCAAGCGGGCGAGAAAGGTTTCGACATTGAATGTGTGCACCCATTGTGCCTCCGGCGCATTAAAATACACGCGGGAACCTTCCGAGGCCAGCGCCGTCACCAGGCCCAGGTGATCCGCGTGAAAATGCGTAATGAAGAAATCCGTTCGCGCCCGATCGATATCCAGTTCCTTAAACCCCGCCTCCAGCGCATTCTGGCACGCCGGCTGATTCATCCCCGTATCCACCACCAGCGTGCGCTCTCCCGACCGCACGACGTACGCGTTAATATTCCGCAGCGGATTCCGTGGCAGTGGAACCTCAATCCGGAACACGTTCGGAAGCACCGTCTCGATCATAATGCCGAAAATCCTTTCGTCGGAAACGTTAGAAAAATAGTAACACTCTGTCAAACAGTTTTTGGGGTGAAACTATACCGAATCCGTGCAGATCGGTGTAATTTCATCTTTACCATCAACTTGGGGATGACTCAAAAAGTTATCCCGGCACTTACTGACAGACGGAATACAAGGTAATAATAGCATGTCACGTTCGCGTCACCATCATTTCCGCGAAAGGGGCTTTCTAAAAATAGAATGATGTCCTTCTTTCGGCCCTTTGGGACTACTTTGGCGAAGATATCCACGGCCCAGGGCATCGCTACGCTTGCCCTGGGCCGATGACCGCTCCGAAAAGACTATCGCGAACGAACTTCGCAAAAAACGCCGCTCCGGACGATTTTGATCTCATCATCGCCGCTACTGCCCTGGTAATGGGCTACCGCCTTGTCACCAACAACGAACGCCATTTCACCTCTATCCCCGGTCTCGAAATCGAAAACTGGACCCGAATGCCCCACTGACCCCATTAATTGGATTAATTGGAATTCAGTTGCAAAGCACCCCAATTCTTGTATAGGCTGTTACTGTACTGGAGGATGGATAGTCCATCATCTAAGGGAGAGCAAACATGCCTAAGAAAAAAGCCATATACAGTAACACCCAGTCTATCCGTCAACTGGGCGAGGCCTTTGCTGGCATGGCAAACGGCAAAGTCTCCATCCCGCAACGGGATTGCCCCGATGTTCCCAAATTCATTCAGCAACTGCAGTCCGCACAAGCGGCTACACGCAAACATACTATAAAGTTTGGCTGATATGGATAAAGGGGATGAGGTATGTGCTTAGGGCGTTTGGGACAATCTATTGACATCAATCTTGTTGACATTCGTCAACCTTTCTCGAATTTCCTTTTTGTGGATACGCTCCTGCCCAATGGGGATTACGGGGCCGTCCGCCGCCTGTTTTCTTTGGCTCGGAGGGGCGATGGAAAAACTCTGATACTCGAAGATATTGAGGCAGTTGGCGCGGTGGCTGATGAGATCGTTGAACTCTCCACCCTGTTTCCCGGATATCACTGTGATGGGGTGAAGCGGCTTACATTTTGGAAACAATCCTGTACTTCCACACAGGGTATTGAGCATCTTTCGGATGAAGATCTTTTGGGCTATGCCATTATCAAACAAGATGTAGTTTCTGACAGACCGCCAGTATGGCATATTTTCGAGTCTGTATTTAGAAAATATCCACACGAACATAATTGTGTTCCAGGCGAAGCGCCATTCATGGTGCGCAGCGGAAACCGGATTTTCACTGTTAATGGTGTTATGTATTGTCAGCAGAACGGACTGAACAAGGCATGTGCCCAAGTTGCCCTCCGAAGCTTGCTCAGCCGCATTCTATTAAATGAAGACCTCCCTTATAGCATAATGAATCAAATCGCGGGGGAAAATAATCCTGGATTCAATCCGGCTGAAGGTCTTGATACGAATCAAATTCGTTGCATCCTCGATCACTATAAAATCCTGTATGATGATTTTGACTATATGGCGGATAATACAGCGGCTATCCCGTATTCCCGGATCCTGTATGCCGGAATAGAGAATAGCTTGGGCGGTTTGTTGGGGTTTGAACTTTCCGGCGCTGGAGCGCATGGAGAAAAACACATCATTCCCTTTTATGGACACACATTCAATCAAGATACATGGGTGCCACGGGCAGGTCTGGCTTACTTCCATGTTGGTGAAAACACGCGATACATCTCCAGCGAAGAATGGTTGAGCAGCTTCATCGGCCACGACGATAATTTCGGTAGTAACTACTGCGTGCCGCGAAAATTTCTCGAATACGGCCAAGTGAAATACGTTGTGGCGTTGCGTCCGCCCAATACGGAATATGGCGCGATAGAAGCGGAAGCAATTGCAGTCGATTGTCTTTATTCCACAATCCACTTCTTGCGCCCTCATGACAACTACTGGATAAGACGTCTCATTCACCACATCGGGGAGCAGGATGTGGTCCTGCGCACCTTGTGCCTGAATCGGAACCAATATGTCGGACACCTTCGGGAATGCAGGGATTGGACAAGCAATTCGGAAGCAGAGGCAATTTTGGATCGCTTCGTTAAAGTATTGCCGGAACATCTATGGATGGTGGAGATTTCCATTCCCGAACTATTCTCTGCCAACTATCGAAAACTTGGCGAACTCGTTCTCGATGCGCGCGTGTCTCTGGTTCCTTATCCGCCGGATGAGCCCCTATGGGTGATTGCCCGCTTCCCAGGAACGTATCTGATAAATCAATCCCCAACAACCTCATCCACATCTTTCTTGATACTGCCAAGTGCCTTGGAAAGCCATACTCCCCTCTATCGCGGTTAATAATAAAAATTTGATCTCTGAACATACTCACATGATTACAATATACGCCCTAAACTACCTATACACCTTCACAGCCTAAGTCATCTCCGCATCCTTCAACTTTCAGCCACTATGAATTGCATCTATTCCTGCTGAAAATAACGAATGAAGTTTCACCACTCTCTTACTTCTAGTAATAATACTATTCCAAATCCACAAAAAAACAAAAGAATTTGCCACAGGATGATTGGCAAATTAATTTTAATGAAAAGACGATCACAGCAGACATATTCTCAAACCGTCTTTTTGTGTGCTATCCTCATTACATTCTTTTCTAGCGGCTTCGCCACGTTGTAATCTTTGTGGTTGATGCGGTTAAATGTCATCACGTACGACATAGGAACTTTGCAGCATGAATCGCTATTCAATTCTTTACATATTCTCTGTGGTATTTTTCTTCCTCAATAACCTTCCCACTCTCCACGCCGATGACTTTCTTGGTATTCCGCTCAAGCCTGATCCGCCGTTTGCGATGGATGGCGCGCTCGGTGAATGGACCTCGGTGCCGAATGCGTATGTAATGGAGAAAAAAGAACATGCCGTGTGGGGCGCGGCGCAATGGACGGGTCCCGCCGATTTCAGCGGCTGGGTAAAACTGGCTTGGCGCAATGACAGCCTGTTTATCGCCGCGCAGGTCACGGATGATCAATTCCATCAAACGCAGGCGGGCAGTGGAATCTGGAAAGGCGACCATATAGAGATCTATGTGGATACCCAGCCGGACACCGCAAAGGTTCACGCACCTTTTGGCGATGAGACATTTCAAATTGCGCTGAGTCCGGGCAATTTCCAGCACACCGGCGATCCTCTTGTGGATCGCCTTCCCGAAGCGTTTTGTTTTCATCCCCATCAGAAAGCAATACCGGAAGCCATTGTGGCCTCCACGCGAACGGAACAGGGCTGGACCCTTGAAGCGGCCATCCCCTGGAGCGCTTTGGGTATCTCCGCGCCCACTTCCGGCATGGCCCTGAATTTCGAGGCGGCGCTATCGGACACCGATTCGAATGAAGCACAACAGGAAACCTTGCTGGCCTCTTCCACCGCACGATGGGAACATGTCCGCTCCCGCTTACGCCGTGCCGTGCTCGCGGGCAGCGATGGCGTCCCGCACGAAGCCGCGCCCGCCGCAGTCATTTTCAAAGAAGCGCGCATCGAACCGGGCAAAAAACAAGCCTTTGAGTTTGATGCGCCGCCTGTTCCGGAAGGCAAAGACGCAATTTTGTCGTTCAAAGCCCGTCTGGACTATAAAACAGTCGCGGGGAATTGTCCCACCATGGTGCTCACGCTCAATGGCAAGCCGGTAACCGGCGCGAATTTCGTTAATCGCCCTGTCAAGGCCAAATCCGGCGGCGGTCAAATGTTCACCCTCGGCGGCGGCGAAACCATCACGGTATTTTACGCGCCCGATTTCGACAGCGCGGACCTCGACTCGCACTACGGCCTCAGGGACGGCACCCGTGCCTGTTATTTTGATCTTCGTATTTCTGATCAACTCCAATCCGGCAAGAATACGCTCGAAATCGCCCACATCACCACCTCTATTCAGAATCCGCTGATTATCGAGAACGCCACGCTCCAGTTCCGCACCCCCGCGCCGCCTCCCAAGCCCAAAGCCGGTCCTCCTACGGGTCCCCTCCCCTTTTACGAACCACACCCCGCAGCTACGGATTTTTCCGTCAAAGAATTGCCCAATGTGCAACTCGAACTGACTATTGATGGCGAAACTTTTCTGATTGAGAGTCAATTCTCCTCGCCGATGCCGGAATGGGTCCACGGTTCCTGCACGTATTTCACACATGCCCGCCGCATCGAATCCACCCCGGAACTCGTCATCGTCCGCGATGAATTTGAAAACCTGGGCAATGAAACTCTCGGCATCATGCAGCGCCACCAAATCAATTTGAAGGACCGCATCAAAAAACTCTGGCTCTCCGGTCTGGAACAAGGCGGAACCACCGCCGCCATGAATCAGCCCGCCAATCCCACCACCTATGCCGCCACTGATGCGCACGGCATCGGCCTGATGCCCCTCAGCGACGCCTTTCGCCTCCATGCCACCAACTATGCGCAAAACGGAACCATTGGCCTCGCCGATAACCTCCTCGTACTCCCCCCGAAAGTTAAATACACTGCGGAATGGATCATCATCCCCACGCGCCAGCCCGATTACTACGCCTTCATTAATCCCGCGCGCCGCCTACTCGGTGCCAACTTCCTCATCGACGGCGCATTCGCATTCTTCCGTGCCGGCCCCCTCACCGACAAATGGTCCGATCAGCAAGTTACGGATTTTCTGCGATTCAAGGATGCGCGCTACGTATGCAGCTCCATTGACTATCCCCTATACCACGGCTGGTATCCCCACGGCACCGCCTTCCAGCGCATTACCTACGATAATTACATCGGCTCCTTCGCGCGCTGGCGGAAACTCGTTCCGGAAATCAAGTGCCTCCTGTACTTCCATTGCTTCATCGACGTAACGGAAGACGGTCCCTCCGTTTTCGCCGATGCGCGCACGCTCCAGCCCGATGGCAACCAGGCCACTTACGGCGAAGCCCATGACCGGCTGTACTTCCCCACCGATAAAAATTCCTACGGCGCGGCAGTCGTGAAAAATGTGGACAACATCCTCGATGTCATCGGCGCCGATGGCGTCTACTGGGACGAACACGAATACAGCCGCGTCAGCTATCAGTGCGGCGAACCCTGGGATGGATGCACCGGCGAAATCGATCCGAAAACCATGCGGGTATCGGGCTTGAAATCGTCCATCACGCTGCTGAGCGAATCGTGGCGGTTGGCGCTGGCCAAACGCATTCTCGCGCGCGGGCCCCTCATTGGAAACGGCCCGCCCTTCACACGCGCTATGGCCGCGCTGAAATTTCCGTGCTTCGTCGAAACCGGCAGTATCACCCACTGCACCCAAGCCCATTTGCACTCCCCCATTGCGCTCGGCGACCACCTTACCGAGCGAAGCGAACGCGACGCTTACAACGTCATGCTCGGCGCACTCGACTACGGCTGTGTCTACCATTGGTACAATGATCTCACCGTCATCCCCACGCATCCGCAATTCACGCACTATATGTATCCCATCACACCGCTCGAACTCCACGAGGGATACATCCTCGGAAAAGAGCGCATCCTCACGC
This sequence comes from Candidatus Hydrogenedentota bacterium, assembly GCA_029565395.1. Lineage (GTDB taxonomy): Bacteria > Hydrogenedentota > Hydrogenedentia > Hydrogenedentales > CAILVY01 > CAILVY01. The sequence continues at coordinate 46,024 of JAKQOG010000048.1, forward strand.
GAACGAGCGGCTGCTTCGGCTGGGGCGACGCCTCCGAACACGAAGTCCACGTCTTCGACGACACCGGAACCGAAGTTCAACACTTCACTGCGCCCTTCCTTCACGAAGACGGAAAGACCTACACCGAACTCCGGCTCCCCGAAGACTACGCCGCCGCCATCCTCCGCAGATTGGTCCAGAACCACCACGCATGCACAATAGACCCGATCCACCACGAAAAAATAGTATCGTCGATCAAGAAACACGGGGTAGAATCTTGAATTCATCCGGTCCGGGAAGCAAGTTCCTGAACAATTGCCCGGCCCGGTTTTTACAAATATCTTATCAGGGAGACAGGAAAATGTTTGAGCATTATCGGGAACCATTATTATCGATGGAAGCCTTCGTGGCGCGGCTTGCCCTGCACGGATTAATTTTCGTGGGAATGGTAGTGGGCGCCTTGGGCATTGGCCTGCTTGGCTATCATGGCCTGGAGGGCCTTTCCTGGGTGGACGCGCTGGTAAACGCCTCCATGTTACTGGGAGGCATGGGGCCTGTGAATGAGTTGCACACCGCCGCCGGAAAAGTGTTTGCATCGGGATACGCCCTGTTTTCCGGGCTGTTTTTCGTGGTTGCGATGGGGGTGCTCCTCGCCCCTATGGCGCACCGGCTGTTGCATCGCTTCCACCTGCAACACGATTCAGAGGACGCGGACCAACCATAATTTGATACAATCCCCTCAGGGCTGAACAAGATATGTGGTTGACAACCTATTCACAACGGATGCAATGCGCGATGGCATGTTCCCTGGCATGTCACCTGCTGTTGTTTCTGGCGCCGTGGAGCGCCGCCCGGAGCGGCATTCATATCGGTCCGATGCCGCGCCCACCGGCAGTGGTGCTGAATTTTAAACATCCCGAACCCGCTCCGGCGCCCGTCCGGCAATTGGTGGATGTACATACACCGGCCAATGCCCCGGTGGCGCAAAATGATTTGATTGCGGTGGAAAATTCCAACGCCACCGATATTGCATTGCGCGATGGAACAAAGCCCGGCCCTCACTTGGATCAAATTGCCGGCCATGATTCACTGACACCCCCCGCGCCGGTGAAACCAGTGGAAGAAACCGTGGCGCCTCCGCCGCCCATGCCGGAAATTCCCTCTCCAACCGCGGCAACACCTCCGCCAGAATCCTCCCCTCCCCTCCTTGAGCAATCCGCCGCGCACGAACCTAAACCCAGGGAGAAAAAGGAAATTTTCCAGGTGGCGAAAGCGTATGTACCGCCGCCGTTTCAACAGACACCGGAATCTCCGCCAGAAACCATGGAAATGCCTGTACCAAAACCTGAAGCTGCCCCCGCGCCGCCCGAGATCCCTGAAAACGTACAAAGCGTTTCCCGCGGCCGGCTCTATGACAAAGTAAACACGATAGGATTTCCGGGTTTCGAAGCCTCAAAAGACCAGGTGGCCCCCTATCTGCACGAAGTGCGGCGGCGCGTGGAAAAACGGTGGAACGCGGCCCTGCTGACCCGCTATTCAGGGGTTAGTCCCACGGAGGTGGTTATTGATTGCGCCATAGCATCCGATGGCAGGCTGGCACGCGTGGAAATCGTGGGCGAGCCGGAAGATCGGGTGTATGCCGCGTTGTGCAAGGAAGCCGTGGAGAAGGCCGGGCCCTTCAAGCCATTTCCATTTAAGGTGCCGGATATGTATCGTAACAAGAACCTGGAAATCCGCTGGACCTTCAGTTTTCTATAAGGAGTAGCAATGTTTCATACGTTCGCCATGTTGAAACAAGGGGGCTGGACCATGGCGCCGCTGGGGATGTGTTCCCTGCTGGCGCTCGCCATCATTCTGGAACGGCTTCTTGCCTTGCGCCGCCGCGCCGTGATCGATCCAAAAATCATGAGTGCCGTCGAGCACTGTGCAGGCGAGTCTTCCGCCACAACGCTCTTAAGCGCCTGTCAGCGCGCACAAGGGGCGTTCGCGGAAGTGATTGCCGAAGTATTGCGCTCCCGCCAACTCGATTACGAACATTGGGTGGAGAATATGCGCGCCGCCGGGCGGGTCCAAATGGGCAAACTCGAGCGCGGCCTCACCACGCTCGAAATCATCGGCGGGATCAGCCCCCTCCTGGGGTTGCTGGGTACGGTGCTGGGCATGGTGGACATGTTCAACGCGGTCTCCATTGCAGGGTTGGGGAATCCCCAGGTTCTCTCCGATGGAATTGCCAAGGCGCTGATCACGACAGTGTGCGGATTGGTGATTGCCATTCCCGCCGTAGCCTTCCACGGCATATTCACCCGCCGGGTCGAAGAACTCGCCACGGAGATCCAGGATCAGGCCATGAACCTCATCTTGCGCCTCCGTGCGGAACGCGATTCTGAATAAGCTTTTACTGGCTCGGACCATAAAAATAAACACGTATATTCCAATACTTTTTTGCGGGAAGGCAAAAGATGACACCAGGGCATCAAGATAAGGCGGTGGTTTGTTCTATACAAGGAATGAATGATAAACTGGACGGAATATGAAACGGCGCCATGCCGGGTCAAGTCTAAGAATGGCGAGGTATGTAACGGTATTTCGCGCGGGATGTACTACAACGAGAGGCCTGGTGACTTTTGAGTGTCTTGGAAAGTGCGTTAACACATTTAAGGGCAATGGCTTACATGAAATTTTCTCTGCGGAAGGTGTACAGATCTCAACGGAATTAAATGAATAATACTGCCACTCAAAAAAAATATCGTGTTGCGGTCCGCCGTCCGGTGGCCGTAACCATGTTTTTTATAACGTTGATCGTTTTCGGCTGGAAATCCTACCAGCAGTTGCCGGTCAACCTGATGCCGAACATCTCCTACCCCACCTTGACGGTTCGCACAGAGTATGAAGGGGCGGCTCCTGAAGACGTCGAAAAACTGGTAACGCGCCCCCTGGAAGAGGCCTTGAGCATTGTGGGGGGATTAGTGGAGATCAGCAGCGTTTCCACACCGAGCATATCGGAAATCTCGCTCGAATTTACCTGGGGAACCGATATGAATTTGGCCTTGCAGGAAGTCCGGGATCGCCTGGACTTGTTTGACCCCCCGAAAGAAGTGACGGAAAAGCCGATTATCCTTCGATACGACCCCTCGCTGGATCCGGTAATGCGCATTGCCATTACGGGGTCAAATTTTGATGATGTGGCGGATCCTGTCAAGCGCACGGAATTGGAAACCAAAGAACTTACCGCCATCCGCGAAGCGGCCGAACGGCATGTAAAGGGAGACCTGGAAGCGCAAAGCGGCATTGCCCAAGTATTGGTTAAAGGCGGCCGGCAACAGGAAATCCAGGTGAGCGTGGATGCGGAACGCCTCAAGGATATCGGCATTTCGCTGAATGACGTGGCGAACGGGCTGGCCCAGCAAAATATCAATCTTTCCGGCGGCCGTTTGCGCGAGGGCAAGACTGAATACCTGGTCCGGACGCTGAATGAATATCGTGATCCTGCTGAAATTGCGAATACCATAGTCACTTCCGCCAAGGGGCAGAAAGTAATGTTGTCGGATGTGGCTGAAGTCAAGGTAGGAGAAAAGCAGCGGGAAACCATCGTACACATCAATGGCAAGGAAGCGGTGGCGCTGGACATATTCAAGGAAGGCGACGCCAACACGGTGGTGGTGTGCAATAAGCTCATGGATGTGTTCGGCTTTCCCCGGGAAAAAACCCTTGGCGAAAAATTCTCCGATTTATTTGCGGAGGCTCAAACCACACGCGTGGGACATGACGCCGTGGTGCAGGGCGGGTCTCTTGATCAGCTTGTTAAAATGGTCCTTTCCCGCCTGCCCAAAAACGCGGAATTTTCATTGATCAGCGACCAGTCGCGGTTTATCAAGGGCGCCATCAAGGAAGCCCAAAGCGCGGCGATATTGGGCGGCGTTCTGGCGCTTCTGGTGATCTTCCTGTTTCTGCATAAAATTAACACCACCATTATCATCGGATTGGCCATTCCCATTTCACTGATCGCCACGTTCTGTCCCATGTACATGTGGGGTATAACCCTGAATGTAATGTCATTGGGCGGGCTGGCGCTGGCCGTCGGCCATCTGGTGGATGACTCCATCATTGTATTGGAGAGCATTTACCGATGCACGGAAGAAGGCGATACGGGACTCGACGCCATTGAACGTGGGGTGAAAGAGATCTTATCGGCGGATGTTTCCACCACCATCACCAACATCGTGGTATTCCTTCCGATAGCCTTTGTGCAAGGGGTGGCCGGGCAAATCTTCGGTAATTTCGCTTTTACCATGACCTTCTCGCTGATAGCCTCTCTGGTGACAGCGCTCTACTTGGATCCCATGCTGGCTTCCCTGGGCCGTTTCAAGGCAATGGGGAATCTGGATCGTATCTGGTTCATACGGGCCTATCAGACGGCGTTGGACGAGGGAGCGGGCGGGCGGTTGTCCGCCATGGCCAAGATGATTCCCATCAGCCTGCGTTTTGTGGGAATAGGAATCAAGGACTCCGCACAGCAGGCCTTTGGGCCTTCAGTGAACTCCCTTCGAGAACTGGGACAAGGGGTAAGCCTGCGCCGCCTGTGCGTGGGTGTATTGGCGCTGTGCGCCATTCCCTTCGTGGCTGTGCTCTTTGTCTTGCAACTGCTCATCACCCTGCTTTCCACGCTTTTCCTGATGGCGCTTTTTATTATCGCCATCACGATGCTGGGAACGTTTTTACTTTCAGGCGGCGTTCTTAAGGTGGTGCTCTGGGCGCCGCTGTCCATCTTCAACATTGTGTTCGCGAGCGTTAAATACGCCTATTCGAAACTGTTGCGCGTGGCCCTCCAGTTTGGGCCGGTAGTACTGTTGGTTATGGCCGGTTTGGCGGGACATTCCTGGTACCTGACAAACTATCTGGGCCGCGAACTGATTCCACCGCTGAAACAGGGAGAATTCAGCATCCGCATGCAGGCGCCGCCGGGCACACGGCTGGAGGAAACGGAGAAGCTGGCGGACAAGATAGAAGAAGTGTTGCTAAATAACCCGAAAGTGGCTTCCGTGGGGGTGGAAATTGGCATAGAGAAGAGCAGCACGAAGGTGGAACGGGGCGAGAACATCGCCCAATTCAATATATTGCTTCGGGATCCGGAAGAAAATGCACAACATCAGGACGATATTGTTGCTGAGTTGCGGACACAGATCATGACGGTCTCTTCGGAACAAATCACGTTTGTTTTCCCCACGCTATTTAGTTTTAAGACGGCCGTTGAACTGGAAATCCGGGGCGATGATCTGGAAGAACTCAAGCGGGTGGGCGCGCGCGCCCTGGAAGCGGTGCGCGACATCCCCGGCTTGAAGGATGCAGAACTCAGCGTAAAACGGGGGTATCCAGAAGTAATCATCGAACTGGATCGCGACCTTCTGGCCTCAAAGAATCTTTCACCGATTCAGGTGGCGCAAAAACTGCGCACGGAAATTCAGGGAGACGTAGCCACGCGGTTCAGCCAGGGCGGCGAGCGTATCGACATCCGTGTCCGTTCTGATCAGACGCGATTACAGACTATCCAGGATCTGCGTTCTCTGTCGATCGTGGATGGCAATCCGCCCATACCGCTATCTTCCGTGGCCAACATCAGCATTCAAGACGGTCCGAGTGAAATCCGGCGCATAGACCAGCGCCAGGTTGTGCTGATTCAGGGCAACGTGGAAGGGTTCGACTTGGGCAGCGTTTCGCGGGAAATCGAAAAGCGGATGCAGCACGTGGAAAAACCCGACGATTTCAGCTTTGTGCTGGGCGGCCAAAACCGTGAACTTCAAACGTCATACGGCAGTCTGATGTTTGCGTTGATGCTGTCGATTTTCCTGGTGTATGTGGTGATGGCGTGCCAGTTTGAATCCTTGATACAACCGGCGCTGATCATGTTTACCATTCCCCTTGGCTTTATTGGTGTTATTGACGCGCTTTATCTATTAGATATGCCGCTGAGCATCGCGGTCTTCATGGGCGGCATCCTGCTCGTGGGAATTGTGGTGAATAACAGCATGCTGCTGGTGGATTATGCCAACCAGCTCCGTAAGCGCGGGCGTACCCGCCGCGAAGCCATTTATGAGTCGGGATTGGTCCGGTTTCGCCCGGTGTTAATGACCGCCATCACCACGATTATCGGCGCGGTGCCCATGGCGCTGAGCGGCGGGGATGGCTCCGAATTGCGCAAGCCGTTGGCGGTTACCGTGATTGCCGGGCTTACAGTGGCCACGATGTTAACCCTCGTGATTATCCCCGTGGTATATGACCTATTCGGTGGACGGGACAAACGGTGAAATTCTCATTGCCATCGTTTTCGCTGAGGCACCCCGTCACGGTGCTGATGGTGTTGGTGTCCATCGTCGGGGTGGGGCTTATTGCGTGTTTCCGGATGCCGGTGAAATTTCTTCCTGAAATGGATTTTCCATTTATCCGGTGCTTTATCCCCTATCCGGGGGCCACGCCTGAACAGGTGGAAAATGAAGTCGCCATCCCCGCCGAGGGAGAGTTCAGAACGATACCGGGAGTCCGCCGAATCAACACCATCTCCAACAGCGACGGATGCAGCGTTAATCTCCGTTTTGAAGACAGTGTCAATATGTCCACCGCATCCGCGGAAGTTCGCGACCGGATGGAGCGCCTCAAACTGAGACTCCCCAAGGAAGTGGACAAACTGTTTCTTGCCCGGCACAGCATCAACTCGTTGCCCATCATGGCCGTAGGGCTTTTCCGCGGGGGCGACGAGGCGGAATTTATCCACTTGGTGCGGACGGTAGTGGAACCGCGATTAAAACGCCTGGATGGCGTGGCGGAAGTAAGGGTATTCGCCAGCCGGCCAGAACCCGAAGTGTTGATTGAATTTGATCAAAACCTGCTGCGCACGCACAACATCGCCCTATATCAGGTTATCACCTCCCTGCAGACCGCCAATCTGAATTTGGCCGTCGGAGACCTCTCTGAAGGTGAAACCAAGTATTTCGTCCGGGTGGCGGGAGAAATGAAGCGTCCGGAAGACCTTGCCAACATCATTGTTTCCCCCGCGGGCCTGCGCCTGAAAGACATCGCGAAAGTAGGTTTCCGTACCCGGGAAATGGAAGGCCATTATGACATAGACAGCAAAGGCGGCGGGTTCGTGCTGATCATGAAAGAGTCTGAGGCGAACACGGTGCAAACCTGCCATGGGGTGCGTGACGAACTGGAAAACATCAAGAAGGAATCCGTGTTCGCCGGAACCGAGAGTCTCGTATTCTTTGATCAGGCGGACTTGATTGAATACGCGTTGAACGGGCTGAAAGAAGCGGGTTTGGGCGGCGCCTTTATGGCGATTATCGTGTTGTATGCATTTCTGTTGCGGCTGCGTCCAACCTTGGTGGTGACCTTGGCGATTCCCACTTCGCTCATCTCGTCGGTGGCGTTCATGTTTTTTGCGGGCATGACGCTCAATGTAATTACGATGGTTTCTCTGATCGTGGCGGTGGGCATGCTGGTGGACGATGCCATTGTGGTGATCGAAAATATTTACCGCCACCACCAGAACGGCGAAGACCTGGTGGTGAGTTCGGAAAAGGGCGCGTCGGAAGTGGTGATTGCGGTAACCGCTTCCACACTCACCATCATGGTGGTGTTCATTCCCGTGCTTTATATGCAGAGCGGGGAAATGGCGGTGCACATGAAACAATTCGCGGTGCCCATGTGCGCGGCGCTTTTCGCCAGTCTTTTCGTGGCGTTCACGCTTATCCCACTGGCCACAAGCCGCATGAAGGACACCTCGCTGCTCGATGTGTTGCGCCGGTGGCGGCAGCGAAATAAGTCTGCGGAACGCCAGGGATGGTTCGCGCGTGCGTTTAACGTGCATCCCTTCACGTGGGTGATCCGGGCATATGCCATAAGCCTGGATTGGGCGCTGAAACGGCGGACGCTGGTCGTTATGGGGCTCATTTTGTTATTGGTTGGCACGGTGGCGCTGCCCTACCAGAAAGTAGGAATGCAAAGCATGCCCACGCTTGATATGCGCCAGATCGACATCGACGTGGAACTCGAGCAAAACTTTGACTTGGCCATGACTACGAACACGTTTGACATGTTGAAAAAAACGGTCGACGAATTGCGGGATCAATTGGGCATTAAGAATGTGTTCACCCACTACTCCACCAGTATGGGCACAATCACTATCTATCTGAAAAAAGATGAAGATTACCCAGCCGGGGAATTCCCTCCCTACAAGACCAAAGAGGCATTGGCTTTTTTGCAAGAACGCATCCCAAAACGGATGCCCGGCCGCCAGATAAAAATCTCGATGCCGGAAACCGGCCGGGAAGAAGGACAGAAAGCCAGCATGGTCTCCGTGCGGCTCCGAGGCGATGACTCGCGGATGCTGGAGAATCTGGCAAATAGTTTTTCAAAGGTAATGGCGGGTGTGCCCAATATCAGCGATGTAAAAGTGAACCGCGACCAGTTGAAGCAGGAAGTCCAACTGGCGATTGACACACCCCTTGCGAGTAATGCCGGAATCAGCCCCATGATTGTGGCGCGCACAGTGGATGTGGCGTTGCGCGGCAACCGCATGCCCCCCTTGAAACAGCGGGGCCGTGAGTTTCCGGTATGGGCGCAGTTTCAAGAAGAAGATCGTAAAAGCCGGTCGAATCTAGACAATGTATCGGTGTTTAGCGGTCTGGGGGGATTGGTGCCCCTGAATCAATTGGTGACCTATGACAAGGCCTTCAGCCCTACCTCCATCGAACGTGTTGATGGACGGAACGTCATCACGGTCTCAGGGCGCGTTTCCACAAACATATTATCCATAGTGTTGAAAGACCTGGAGGGCGTGGTCAACTCCTTCGAGTTGCCCACGGGGTACACCATCGATCTGGGCTATGAATTCGACGAACTGCGGCACAATATGGCAAACTTTTTCGCCACGCTCATGTTCGCGGTCGTCCTGGTGTACATTGTAATGGCGGCGCTGTTTGAAAGCCTGGTGCTGCCGCTTTCAATCCTGGTTTCCATACCCTTGGCCTTTGTTGGGGTGTATTGGGGGATGTTTTTCATGCGAACGCCCTTGGATACCATTGGCCTTATCGGATGCATCCTGATGGTGGGAGTGGTGGTGCGCAATGGAATTGTAATCGTGGATCACATCAATTTTCTCCGGCTGGAAGGCATGCCGCGCCATGACGCGGTGGTTCAAGCTGGCCATGACCGCTTCCGGCCGGTGGTGATGACGGCGCTTACCACCATCCTGGGCGTAGTTCCGCTTGCATTCGAAGCCAGGGCCGGCAGCACGGTGTCATTCGTGAGCTTAGGCCGTTCGTTCATCAGCGGCTTGACCACAGGCACTATTTTAACCCTGGCGATTGTTCCGCTTTTTTATACACTCATTGAAGACATGAAGGATTATTTCTTTACCGCTCTAATCCGTTTTCTGCAAATAATCCGGAGCGGAAAGCAGTCCGCCGATACCTCTCCCACCGAAATCTCTCCCGCCGAAACCCCGTAAAAAAGAAATTGCCCCGTTATCCTGTGGAGAACGAGGCAATAATGGATTTGATTCTTTAGGTTAGCAGAGTTCGAAGACGCCTGCGGCGCCCATGCCGGTGCCGATGCACATGGTTTCGAGGCCATATTTCACGCCACGGCGGCGCATCTCGTGGATCAACGTGGCGGCGAGCTTGGTGCCGGTGCATCCGAGCGGGTGGCCCAGCGCAATGGCGCCGCCATTCACATTGACGATACCGAGGTCGAGATTATAGTGCTTGACAACGTAGAGCGTCTGCGAAGCAAAGGCTTCGTTGCACTCGACCAAGCCGATATCCTTGATGGTGATGCCCGCCTGCTTAAGGGCGTCATCAATCGCGGGGATTTGGGCCGGGCCGAGGTACTTGGGAGAACCCGCGCCTACAGCATAACCGCGCAACTTGGCCATGGGCTTCAGGTTGAACTCTTTCAGGACATCCGGGCCGCAGATCACACTGGCCGCCGCGCCGCAACTGGTCTGGCTGGAGTTGCCCGCGGTGGCAACGCCAAGATCCGGCCTGGCCGCAAACGCCGGTTTCAGTTTGGCAAGCCCTTCCAGGGTCGTTTCCGCACGTGGACCCTCGTCCGTATCGAAGATATACATGCCCTTGGGGCCTTTTACTTCGAGCGGCACGATTTCTTCCTTAAACTTGCCTTCCTTAATCGCGGCGACGGCGCGCATGTTGCTCTGATAACCCAATTGATCGCATTCGGCGCGGGTGATGCTGAAGTCCTTGGCCACGTTATCGGCGCATTGGCCCATACTCGTGTAGGCTTCAGGATTGTTTTTCACCAGCCAGGGATTGGGCAACAGCTTGTTGCCGCCCATGGGGATCAGGCTCATGGACTCGATCCCGCCGGCCACCGCGCAATTCAGCATACCGGTTTCTATCTTGGCGCCGATGATCGCCATGGATTCCAGACCCGAAGAGCAGAACCGGTTGACGGTCACGCCGCTCACCGTATCCGGCAGACCCGCCGCCAGCGCCACAATGCGCCCGACGTTCATGCCCGATTCCGCTTCGGGAAATGCGCAACCCAGCAATACATCCTGGATGCGTTCGGGCGGAAGGCCGGAACGTTTCACGGCTTCTTTCACCACCACGGCGCCCATGTAGTCCGGGCGCGCATGGGCAATGAGGCTGCCCGCGCGCGACTTGCCAACCGCGGTCCGCACCGCTGACACTACATAAACCTTATCCATAGGTCTTTTCTCCTTACCTGCTTAGTTCCGCAGTGGTTTGCCGCTGGCCAGCATGTGCTGCATGCGCGCCTGGGTCTTTTCCATGCCACACAGACTGCAGAATGCTTCGCGTTCCAGATCCAGGATATCCTGTTCCGTGACCGGCATCCCTTGGATCCGGTCGCCGCCCGCGAGCACATGCGCGATCTTGCCCGAAATGATCATATCGTGTTCGGAAGCCCAACCGGCCTGGTTCATGCCCCAGACGCCCGCGTTGAAGGCCGCTTCGATGCTCTCGCCGAGCGCCCAGAGGCGCGGCGGACGCGGCGCGCGGTAGCCCATTTGGAGCATGCCGAGCACCACGTTCTTCGCGCGGCCCAATTGCAGTTCGAAGTTCGGCTCGATGATGTCGGTGGGCCGCAGGTAGCCGAGTTCGATGAACTCGCCGGCACTCGTGCCCACTTTCGCGGTGGCAATCGCTTCAAATGCACGGCGCACATACTGGAATGCGTCCGCGGATACATTCGCGGGAATATATTCCAGCGCGCGGACCAGCATTTCCTTGGTGCCGCCGCCAGCCGGGAGCAACCCCACGCCCACTTCTACCAACCCTGCATAGGTTTCACCGGAGATAACGCATTTGTCGGTGTGCATGCAGATTTCCACGCCACCGCCGAAGGTATAGTGATGGGGCGCCGCCACGATCGGCTTGCTGCAATATTTCATGCGCGCGCCGGTGTCTTGGAGGGCTTTCACCACCGCTTCAACGTTCGCCCAGTTCTCCTGCATGATCTCACCCAGCAGCATGAACAAATTGGCGCCCGCGCAGAAATGCGGCCCCTGGTTGCCGATGACCATTCCGTCGTATTTCCCTTCGTCCAGGAGGTCCACGCCTTTGTTCAGCATCAGGATCATATCACCGTCAATCGCGTTCATTTTGCAGTGGAATTCCACGTTGATGACGCCATCGCCGATGTCAATAATGCTGGCACTGTCATTCGATGCAAGAACCTTGCTCTTGTCCAGGTTCTTAATGGATGCCAGCTTGACTTCTTTGGGATTTTTCTTGACCGGCTTGTAGGACTTGGACGCCAGATCGAAGAACATTTCCACGCCCTTCTCCAGCTTGTAGAAGGACTTGGCGCCCGCTTTGCGCATCGCTTCCACGAGCGGTGGCATCTTAATGCCGGCGGCTTCCATCTTCGCCGCGAAGTCTTCGAAGCCCAGCATGTCCCAGGTGTCGAAAATGCCGGTTTCCCATGCAAAGCCCCAGCGCACCGCGTTGTCAATGTTCACGATGTCGTCGGAGATTTCGGGGATGCGGTTGGCGGCATAGACGCACAGGTTCGCGAAGAACTTGAAGAGGAACTTGGAACCTTTGTCCTCGCTGAAAAGCATGATCTTGAACTTTTCCGTGAGGTCTTCCACGCTCCGCACCGCGCCCGTGCAGTCAAATTTCGCCTTCACCGGGGGACGGTATTCGACGGTGGCCGGATCAATCGCGTAAATGATGGCCTTGCCTTTTTCGTCCTTCTCGGCGGTTTTCTTGTAGAAGCCAGAGCCTGATTTGTTGCCCCAGTACTTCTTCTCGACCATCGCATCGTACCAGTCGGGGCCTTTCATAATGTCGTGCCACTCGTCGTCCGGGCAGCCGTTGTAGACATTCAGCGCCACCTTCTGGAAGGTGTCGAGGCCCACCAGGTCGCACGTGCGGAAGGTCGCGGAGCTGGCATGCCCGATGGCCGGGCCTGTCAACGCGTCCACTTCTTCCGGCGTCAACCCTTCCTTCGTCATTTCATGCATCAAATACTGCATGGCGAAGGTGATGATGCGGTTTGCGCAGAAGTTGGGCGTGTCCTTGGCATACACGATGCCTTTCCCCAGCACATTTTCCCCAAACCACGCCATGGTTTCGATGACCTCCGGCAGGGTGTCCGGACCGGGGATCAGCTCCAACAGTTTTAAATACCGCGGCGGATTGAAGAAGTGCGTGCCCATGAAATGCTCGCTCATTTCCTTGGGCATAAAGGCCGCCATATCCTTCATCCGTATACCGCTGGTGTTCGAGGTGACGATCGAGCCCGGCTTCCGGTGCTGCGCCACTTTCTCGAATACCGTTTTCTTGACATCCAGGCGTTCCATGACCACTTCAATGATCAGATCGCAATCGGCGATCTTATCCATGTTGTCGTCAAAGTTGCCCGTGTCAATCATCTCCACGCCGCTCTTCACAAAAAGCGGCGCCGGTTTAGCCTTGAGCAGGGCAGCCTTGTTGCCCTCCACCAGACTATTCCGCTTCTTCTTGTTCTTCTTGTCCTCCTCGGACAGGTTCGGTGTCACGATGTCCAGCATTACGCTGGGAATCCCGCAATTCGCCATGTGTGCGGCGATCGCGGCGCCCATCACGCCCGAACCCAACACTGCGACACGCTTAATTTCCTTCATTGGTCAGCCTTTCCCTACGTGTTTCGCAATCCGGGTTAATAAAAAACCTACCTAACGTTCGTTAAAGAAACGTCTCCCTATAGTACACAAGAATCCGCCCCGCGTCAAGTCTTTCCGCCGGGAAAATTATCCCCAGTAAAATGGGGGTGGAAATGGGGAAAGGGGCGGGAGAGGGATTTTGCGGGTTCTGGAGGATAGTAAAGGTGTAAACGCTTCAAAAACGCTTTATTTTCTAAGACTTGGCGGACAAGCATGGTGGAAAGACCTTGATAAGTGGCATTTATGAACATGATTCGATACACTATGGCCTCATTTTGTTAAAAGAATCAAATACCCGGCATACACGCATGGTGTGGTAAAGAAAGCAGCTATGAAAACTTCATTAAGTCAGAGGGGGACGGTGTGTATCCGGTGGCGTCTGGACTGGCTCATATTGTTCCTGTTGCTGGCTGTCAGCATTGTCATCGTTTATCATTATTACTTATTGCCGCCTTATTTCCCCAAGAATTTTGGCGCCGTGGATGTGTACACGCTTTTTGGCCCTTTTGCTTATCTTTTGGATACGGCGTTACATGAGGGGCATTTCCCATTATGGAATCCATTGTCGTATTGCGGGCAACCATTCGCGGCGAATCCCCAGACCTCGTTGTTTTATCCTCCCCAATTGCTCCGGTCTGTTCTCACCCTGGAGCCCACTCCGTGGGCCACTGCCATTAGCTTGCAGATTTTGGTGGGCTTCCACATCCTTTTGGCGGGCATGGCCACCATCGCCTTCGCGCGGAGCTATGGATTAAGCCGTTCTGCGTCGTTCACGGCCGCCGTAGTCTATGTTTTCGGCCCTCATTCCATGTTGCGGGTAATGGAGCACTGGACCCTTTTCGCAATTACCGCCTGGCTGCCGCTGGTACTTCTTTTAGCGCGGCGCGCGATGGAGGCGGATCAAGGCCGTGACCGGGTGAGATATATGCTTTTAGGCGCGCTGGCGTTCTCCATGTGCATTCTTGCCGGATTTCCCCAGGTAACCTATTATTCAGCACTGGCCTTAGGCTTGTTTTGCGGACTGCACGTATTGGCCCATGTGGAATGGAAAGTGCGCGGACGCTTCCGCCGTCTGTTCAGGCGTTCCTTTTCCACGCTGATCATTCTAGGGGTTCTTGTGTTTGTTTCAAGCCTGATAGCCGCCGCATTTCTTCTGCCGGCCGCGGAATTCGCGGGCTTAAGCTCACGAATCAGCGGCAGCGGGCTTCGTGTCGGTTCGCCGCCCCAGGATTTGAACCCAGTTCACCTGCTGCAAAACCTGGCGATATTCACAGGCGCGAAAGACAATTGCCAGGGGTGGCGCGCAGCGGGTATTGCATCGTTATTGCTGGGCATGGCTGCGTTTGGCCATCGCCGCCGCCGCGATGTATTTGTGTTTTGCGCTTTCTGTATCATCATGAATGACCTGGTTATTGGTCCGCCAATGCCTTTTGGCCGCCTGCTGGCCATGGTGGACGTATTCAATTTCGGTTCCCCATGGCGGTCAAACATTGCTGCCAGCCTTCCCTTTTCCCTATTGGTTGGATTTGGGTTGGATGCCGCTACGGAACGGATAAAAACCATATCAGGCACGGCATTACGCACGTTTTTGTATTTATTGATTGGCGCATTGGCCCTGAAGGCCGTTATGGATTGGCGAACCGATCATCCTTTCTTACAGACTTCCCTGGCGGTTGTTATCCTTCCGGCCATTACGTTGGGAATCCTGCTGCTCGCCACACCGTTAAACCGGCCGGCATTTCTCCGGCCGGTAATTGCCCTGCTTGTATTCGCAGAAATCGCCGCCTGGGCGTATTATTATGTGCCCGTCTACATCAACCAGCGTATGCCGCGAAGCACGATTGCAGGGACGGGTGAACTGCCTGTTTTTTGGAAGGATAACATTCGGGGCACCGTGCCGCGGGCAAACACCAACTGCTGGACTTTGTCCCCGGCGATTAACGGGTATGATGCGGTGTATATCCATGATGTGCGGCAAGCGCTTTGCACGCCGGGCCGGGAAAGGAATTACTACCGGGTGCTGCATACCTGGGAAGTTCAAGTGGACAACCAGCGCGGCAATTTGTTCCTGAAACGCGCCTTCTGGCTGGCGCGTGATTTCGTGCGCGGACCCTTACCGCCCAAACACGCCTTATTCCCCAGCAGCACTACCGTATATTTGCCTGACCCGCCGCCGGAGCTTCCCATACCGGAAGTGCCCCGGGCTAAAGTGCCTGCCAGGGCTGTTTCCGAGGATGTCGAACGTGTTCTGGTGGCGGAAGAAGCGCAACTCAAACAAAAGCCCGCCACCCAAAAAACAAAGAGAAAAGAGAGTCTTGCATTGCCAACCATAAACGTTGGCAATATACACAGTGCACTCGAGCTAACGTATACCACAACCAGTCAGGTTGATTTGAATATCCAGTGTTATGAGCCTTCCACCAAACGACGGGAAGACGGATTCAGGAACCGCCTTAAACCCACCCGCGGCCAGGAAGCCAAGGTGCAGATTGCCCTGCCCGACTTCATGGATCTTCAAGCCACCTTGCAGTGGGAAGCGCCGCCGAACACATTGCAGCTCATACGGGCAGAACTGTTGAAAGACCGGGCGGATGAAAACAATTTGATTCACATTATCAGCCGTTCATTTGACGAAGTTGAACTGTTGATCGACAAGCTGCCCGCCCCCCGTATTCTTACCTTTTTAGATTCCCATTATCCGGGGTGGAAGGCGTATGCAGACGGTCAGCCTGCCCCTATTTTTAAAGCCAACGATGCTTTTAAAGCCATCGCATTGCCTGCCGGCGCTCACCACGTGATCTTTCGTTTCGAGCCTGTGCGGGTATATGCCGGTCTTGGCATTTCACTCATTTCAACCGGCGTTGTACTGATAGCCCTCCTCTTTCTGCGGCAAAAACCGCAGAACGACATTTCCACATCTGAAGAGCCTCCGTTGCCTATATTTTCCGACAACAGCAGGGGCGGGGAACATAACATCGAACCCGCTGAAGAACCTTTTCCTCCGGTTATTTCCCCTGACGAGATTTTTCCAAACAGCCAAGAGACGGATGGCCAAGATTCATTGAACCGGTAACAGGCTATCAGTCGTCCATGCCTCGGTAAAAAGAGAGAAATGGCCTCCTGAAAAAATCCGTTGAGGCTGGATAGATGATCCCGAATTGCATCATACTTCCTACTGTCAATATAGTGGTTGTGGAAAGCGAGGATATCATGGATCGTAGAACATTCCTAGTCATGAGTTCAGGCGTGGTGGTGGGATTAAATATGCCCTGGGCACGCCGTGCGGCGGCGCAACCGGATGTAATTGAGCCGTTCAAGATCAGTCTGGCGGAATGGTCGCTGAACCGCGCCCTGGCGGCGAAAAAATTAACCCACATGGACTTTCCGAAAACGGCCAAATGCGACTATGAAATCGATTGCATTGAACTTGTGGATCAGTTTTTTGCCACGAAATCGAAGGACATGAACTACCTGAAAGCATTCAAGCAGCGTGCGGACGATGAAGGGGTGCGCATCGGCCTGATCATGCTGGACACCAATGGCCCCCTGGGCTCTCCGGACAAGGCGCGGCGGGACAAGGCCGTGGATCAGACGTTTCCCTGGATTGACGCCGCGAGATTTTTTGGCGCCCGGACGATCCGTGTCAACGCGCGTGGTTCTGACGATCCCAATGTGTTGCGTTCAGGCATTGTAGAAAGTTGCGCACGGCTTGCGGAGTACGCCTCGGCCCTTGGCATCAACATCACCATCGAAAATCATGGCGGGCCATCATCCGACCCGCAGTGGCTGGCCGGCGTAATGAAGGAGGTAGGCAAGGCCAACTTCGGCACGCTGCCGGATTTCGGGAACTTCCCGGCGGATACGAATCGCTACGATGCCGTGGAGGCCCTATTGCCGTACGCAAAAGCGGTGAGCGCCAAAGCCACCCAGTTCTCGGCGGACGGCCAAATCACCGACACGGACTTCCGGCGGATGCTGCGGATTGTCCGCGATGGCGGCTACACCGGCTATGTGGGGGTGGAATCCGCACCGCCCTCGGCAGACGAGGAACCCGCTGCGATTCGCATAACACGCGACATCCTCAAGAGAATTCGCGAGGAACAACAGCGGTGCGTCCCCATTTTTAACGGGAAAAGCCTGGAGGGGTGGTCTTTGGTGGAAGGCGGCGAATGGACCGTGGAAGATGGCGCGCTAGTGGGCCGAAATGGCAAGAATTGGTCCACCGATCCGGAGAAAACCGGTTCCTGGCTCCGTACCAATCAGGAATACGGCGATTTTCGCCTTGAACTCCAGTACAGCATCAACGAAGGCGGCAACAGCGGGGTGTTTTTCCGCTCCGCGCTAGAGAAAAATCCCGCTTTTACCGGATATGAAATGCAAATCGTCGACGCCTTTGGCCAACCGCCGAACAAGCAGAGCGCCACGGCCATTTATGACGTTGTTGCCCCCATGAAAAACCTGGTGCGTCCGGCGGGACAATGGAACACGGTCACTATTATTGCTAAAGGCCCGAAAATTGCCTTTGAAATGAACGGAGAGAACGTGTTGGAAGCAGAACTGGATCGGTCGTTGCGTGGATACATTGGTTTGCAAAATCACGATGCGCATGCCGTGGCAAAATTCCGCAATATCCGAATCGAGGCGCTGTAATTGTTGCGTTTGCCCAAACGAAACGACATCACGCCCGCAGACCCGCGGGAAGAACCCACGCGCTATTACTATTGGCCGATGGTGGGATGGTTCTACCGGAAACGGCTGCGGATGGTGGTGGAGGCGCTGGGGAATAGGCGGTATGCCAGACTGCTCGAAGTAGCCTATGGCAGCGGTATTTTTCTTCCCACCTTACATGGCCTGTGCGATGAATTGCACGGGCTTGACCTTCTGGATCGTCAGGAGGTGGTGCAGGAAACCCTGCGCAAGGCGGGCGTCTCCGCACACTTGCAGGTTGGCGACGCGTTGGCCATGCCCTATCCCAACGAACACTTCGACGCTGTTGTGAATGTGAGCATGCTGGAGCATCTGCACGATCCTGCGGCGGCGATCCGAGAAATGCTGCGAGTGACAAACCCCGGCGGCATTGTGGTGCTCGGATTCCCCTG
>JAKQOG010000073.1 GCA_029565395.1 Candidatus Hydrogenedentota bacterium
CCCATCTTCCGCAGATAGAAGGTCAGGAGTAAGGATTTCCTCGGAAAATTGGGGGGTGAGGGATGATTTTCTCCACTACATTTTGGATCGACTTTGGTTTATTGGGCAGGTAGAGTCCGAGACGCTGAAGAAGAATAGCCAGGTGGTTTTCGGGGCGGCTGACCACCCGTAAGCGCAGTTCCGGACCTGCGGCGGTGGGCAAAAGGATGTCCAGCGAGCGGATTTCAGCCATTTCTTCCAGGAGTTTTCTGGGGGCTTGTCCGAGGCCGGAAGCGCTCATCCAGTGCTGAAGGGTGCGCCACATCACCAGGGCCAGAAAGCACACGAGGATGTGGGCTTGGGTGCGGTCCTGTTTCTGATGAAAGATGGGGCGCAGCCCCAAGTCGTGTTTACTGATGCGGAAACTGTCTTCGATTTGCGTCAGGCCGATGTAAATGCGCCAGAGATCTTCGGCGGAGTACCCCTGCAAATTGGTGCGCAATAGGTAGCATCCGTCGGCAAGCTCCGCCCAATCGCGGCGTTCCTCGTGGCGGATGACACGCAGTGCCAGCCGCTGTTTGCCGGGGGGATCCTGCGTCTGTTCGACGTTCACTTCATAGAGATGGGCGGCCCGGCTGTAGCGGGCCAGGAGCGCGCCAATGCGGCGTTCTACTTTGAAGGTGTCGCGCAAGGGGTTCTTGGTTGCCGCGCAGCGCGCTTGCAGCCGCGCCAATTCTTTTTCCAGGCGCGTTACCTGACGTTCACGCATGGCGCGTTCTTTCTGGCTGCGCTGGGGTGAACGGCACAGGACGTAGGTCTCTGCGCTACCGTCCGGGGCGGCGCAAAGCTTGACCTCGACACCCGGTTCAATATGGGTAAAGTCTTCGTTTAGCAGTTCCCGCTCGAACCGTTTGAGCATGGACTTGGGGGTGCCCACAAGGTAGGAAGCCCCTGTGTGGCGCAGCATCTCCAGATTCTCTTCGCTCACCATCCCCCGGTCCATCACCCACGTCCGCCGTTCCTGGCCGTATTTATCCCGCATGCACTCCACGATTTCCTCCACCGTCGTCACGTCCGCCCGGTTGCCATCGAACACTTCATACGCAAGAGGAAGCCCTTCCGGCGTCACCACCAAAGCGATGCACACCTGAATGCAATCGGGCCGCCCATCGCGCGAATACCCATGGCGCGCCTGCGGGTTAAGCTTGCCCTGCCCCTCAAAATAGGTTGACGTAATGTCGTACAACAACAGGTCAAACGTGGTCCCGAACAGTTCCCCATACACCTTCTGAAAATGACGAAACAAACCGTCTTTGTGGGGCAACAATTCATCCAAACCCCGATAGAGGCGGTCATCGTTCACCTTTTCCGCTGCAACGCCCACCAGATCATCCAACGCCGTCTTGCCGTACCAAAAATCCGCAATCTGCAACTCCGAGGACGGTGCGCAAAACCGCGCCAGCGAAAGAATACAGGCTATCCGGCTCCAGGCAATCTCTTCGCGGCCCGCCTCCATCACTTCATCGAAAAAACGGTCCAGCTTCAGTCGGCCCCATAAGGCTAATCCTAAGAATACGTCTCCAAACGAACGCAGCCGCTCCACGCGGAGCCGTGAGGCATCCACGTGCGCCCACTGCGGCGGGTCCGGCTCCGCCCGAAGAAAATCCTGTTGATGTGCGCGTCCGTCCAAGATCTCCCCGATATGTTCCCAACCCACCCGAATCTCTTCATTCATCCCCGGCAACTTTCCCACCGCCGCCACAAGCCGCTGCCGCGGCCCCTGCGAGGTCCGCACCGACTCCACCAGCGTCCAATACTCATACGACTCACCGTTGATTTTTCGCCGATTCCGCCGCAAATACATCGTAGCGTCTCCCTAATCACACAACGATTATCTCCCCTTTCCTCCGATCCTGCAAGAGGGTTTTCTCCACTACATCGCCTTTGAAAACTACCCCCAAAGGATTACATGCACTTACGAAGAGTAAATGGCCTATTTATATATTTTCTGGAAACCTACTGCGGAAGATGGGCTATGCCCCAAAGGGGTACCCTCGTTTCCCAACACCTTGCCCCAAAGTAGCGACAAATTCCCAATAGGGTGTTTGGGGGGAGAGGTACCCCTCGTTTCCCAAACCCTCAGATACGTCCCTTCTGCTGGTAGCAACTGGATAGACGCTCACCTATGCCCCAAGGGGGTACCCTCGTTTTCTAAACCCTCAGATACGTCCCTTCTGCTGGCAGCAACTGGATAGACGCCCACCTATGCCCCAAGGGGGCACCCTCGTTTCGCAACTATAGCTGACCGCTGATGGCTGATAGCTTTTTTCCAACCCTGAACCCTGAACCCCCTTTTTCCCGGCCCCCGGACCCCGGCCCCCGGACCCCGTTCTCCATCCGGCGCTTGACATCTTCCGCCTGATTTATAACTCGACCGGGGGTTTGAAATTGACCCCTATGGATTCGAGGGTTTTTACAAACCCGTCTTTGTCGACGGCTTTATGGTAGGCCTCTTCAGGTTCAATGATATCTTCTTTCACCAGGCGTCCAAGTTCTTCGTTCAGCAGGGTCATGCCCTCTTTTTTGGCCGTCTGCATGATGCTCATGATCTGGGAGGTTTTAGCGTCGCGGATGAGCGAGGCGACCGCTTGGTTGACCACGAGCACCTCCAGCGCTGCCACGCGGCCCCCCCCCTTTTTCTTCAGCAGATTCTGCGCTACGATGCCCTTAAGGGCGGCGGAGAGCATGGTCCGGATTTGCTGCTGTTGATCGGCGGGGAACTGGTCGATGAGCCGGTCAACCGTGGAAACGGCCGTGGTGGTATGGAGGGTTCCGAAGACCAGGTGGCCGGTTTCGGCGGTTTCAATGGCGATGTGGGTGGTTTCCAGGTCGCGCATTTCGCCAACGAGCACGATATCGGGGTCCTCCCGGAGTGCGGCGCGCAGAGCGGCCTTAAAGCTGGTGGTGTGGGAGTGGACTTCCCGCTGGTTGATAAGGCAGCGCTGGTTCTGGTGAACGAATTCCACGGGGTCCTCAATGGTGATGATGTGGTCGGTGCGCGATTTGTTGATGAGGTCGATCATAGCCGCCAGGGTGGTGGATTTTCCGCTGCCCGTGGGGCCCGTGACCAATATCAGCCCTTTGCTGAGCATGCAGAACTTCTTAATAACGGAGGGGAGTTTCAATTGCTCGAACGTGAGCACTTCGCTGGGGATGAGGCGGAAAACCGCGCCAACGCCCTTGTTGTCGCGGAAGATATTGGAGCGGTAGCGTCCCGATCCTGCCAGTTCATAGGCGAAGTCCGTGTCGTTTTTCAGCAGGAATTCTTCCTTGTTCTTTTCGGGGGTGATTTCAAAGACGAGTTTTTCGATTTGGTCGCCGGTGAGCGCTTCTTCGGTGCGCAGCGGCACCATTGAGCCGTCTTTCCTGAACATCGGTTTACAGCCCGTGCTGAGATGCAGGTCGGACGTCTTGTATTCCACCATCATCTTAAAATACCGGTCGATTTCCGCCATGAGCGTGTCCTCCTTCTTATGGTGTGGCTATGGTAGCGCAAATTGCCCGGAATGACAACCGGGAATTTTGAAAGAAGGCGGGGATCGCGTGGGAGAATAAAGAATGGAACGCTATTTAAACGGATGAAAGATTTCCATATCGGATTTCATTGGGTTCATGTACAATAAGTTCATGCTATTTTGCGTTGAAGGCGGGAAAACGATATGAGACCGTCCAGGTTTTCAATATGGTGCATCGCAGGTTTGGCTGGTGTGTGTGGGGCTGCATTACTGGGCAGTGCGTACTGGCGGCCGGTTCATTTCCTCGATGAAAGGATAGAAGCGGATATCCATCCGGAGTCAATCACCATTACCGGAACATACCATTATAAAAATACGTCTGTATTTCCCAGAATCGAACTGCTTCAGATACCCTTTCCCTCCCGTTCAGATTGGCCTCCGCCATTTGAAGTAGCGGCGGGAGATGCGAAGAAAGAGTCATATTCACTAAAGATATTCCGTGTTTTCGGAGAATATCATCTACCGGTATTTTTCGCGCCACACGGAGAACGCCATGTCCGAATCCGGTATTCTCAAAAAACACCATTACATGAGGGGTGCTATTTGATTACGACCACCCTGCAATGGAAACGGCCCTTGGAAAAGGCCGATTTCGTTGCACGCATGCATGGCGTAAGGCTGGTAAAGTCCAACTATGCGCTTGAAACGCTGACGGGGAACACGCTAGGTTTTTCCCGGATACGGTTTATGCCGCAAGAAGACTGGATATTTAAATGGGAGGTGCTATGAATTCTGTTAGGACGTTGCTTGCATTGTTTGTCCTGTTGCCGTGCATCTCACCCTATGCTTTCGCTAATCCTGTTAGCGATGCAGACTTAAACAGGCCATTTATTGTTGTGGCCTTAATTTTTGCCGTCTGGTATCTCCTTTTGTTATGGGCGGGCGGCTTTTTTCATATACGAAAACGAAGAGCATATTTTAGCGATCAATTCTATATTGTCGCGGTGAGTATGTTAGCGGTGCTCTCCATTGCCTTTTTCGCGCCTGCCGCGGTGTTGTTGGCAGTTGTTGTTGGAACCGCCCATGGAATAGAAATGTTAGTATGGGCTATTCGTGTGAAATATTTTGATCGCCCCTGCTATCTGGAGAATGCCAAACCGTGGCGCTTGGTTATTGCGGGACTGGGGACCATGTGTCCCTTTTGTGGCATCCTGATCCTGTTTATATTTATGTAAAAAAAGTTGAAACGAAATGATTAGAGTACATGGAAATGAAAGCAATGGGTTCCTGGGGCAGCAGGAGGGATTATGAACCAATTAAAAAGAAAATTTGCGTTTATCGGTCTATTACTCTTGATTGCGCCGCCCGCATTTGGCAATCCCACTGCGGTGGAGGAACATGTTCCCCTGGGCATCGTGATGATTGTGTGTTTTGCTATATGTGTGCTTGTTTTCTCAGTAAACGGCGGTTTTTTTAGCGTAGTGAAAGCTTATGATAAATATCTACATTATAGTTATTTGTCAATACTTGGTCTGTTGATTGTATTTATTCTAGTGAGCGCCCCATTCGCCATTCTGTTTCTGATTTTGTTTATTGGTATCTTTCATGGGGTGCTGATGTTTTCATGGGGTGTTAAATCATTATCCACAGACCGGCCCTTCTATCTGGAAAACATAAAACCGTTCCACCTGTTTAAAGGGGCTTTAGGAAGCCTCTTGCCTTTTATTGGGATGTTCGTGATGTTTGTAGTTTTAAAAGGCTGTAGATAAGGGAATACCAGTGTGAACCTAACAGTGGGATAAAGCGCAGGTTGGAACACTTGCTAATAATTAACAAGAACTGTTGGGGATGAACAAATCACCCCCGGCGAGAAGCTGGGGGCGATGGTTTTATGGGCTGAATTTTAATAGCGGTACATTTCGGGCTTGTAGGGGCCGTCAACAGAGACGCCGAGGTATTTGGCCTGTTTTTCGGAGAGGCGGTCGAGTTTGACGCCGAGTTTGCCCAGGTGCAGGCGCGCGACTTCTTCGTCGAGTTTCTTTGGCAGCGTATAGACCTTGCCGACTTCATAACTGGCCGGGTCAGTGTACAGCGCGATCTGGGCGAGAGTCTGGTTGGTGAAGGAGTTGGACATCACGAAGGAGGGGTGGCCCGTGGCGCAGCCAAGGTTGACGAGGCGTCCGCGCGCCAGCAGGATAATGGAACGGCCATCGGGGAAGATAAACTTGTCGACCTGGGGCTTGATGTTGAGTTCGGTGACCCCCTTCTGTTCTTCGAGCCAGGAGACCTCGATTTCGGAGTCGAAGTGGCCGATATTGCACAGGATGGCTTCGTCGCGCATTTTGGCCATGTGTTCGCCGCGGATGACATCGCAGCAGCCGGTCGCGGAGACGAAGATGTCGCCGCGGGATGCGGCGTCTTCCATCGTGGTGACTTCATAGCCTTCCATGGCGGCCTGGAGTGCGCAGATGGGGTCGATTTCCGTAATCAGCACGCGCGCGCCCAATCCTTTCATGGCCTGCGCACAGCCTTTGCCGACGTCTCCATAGCCCGCGACCACGACGACTTTACCGGCGACCATGACGTCCGTGGCGCGCTTGATGCCATCGCCCAGTGATTCCCGGCAGCCGTAGAGGTTGTCGAATTTCGATTTGGTCACGGAGTCGTTCACATTCATCGCGCGGGTCAGTAGTTTGCCTTCACGCATCATTTCGTAGAGGCGGTGTACGCCCGTGGTGGTTTCTTCAGAGACGCCGATCCAGCTTTTCACGGTGCGGTGCCAGCGATCCGGCTCTTCTGCATGGATGTTATGCAACAGCGTGTCGACGATGGCGATTTCCTTATTATCGCGGCAGATTTCCGGTAATTTTCCGGTCTTTGTGAAGTGTTCCTCGAACTCATACCCGCGATGGATGAGGAGGGTGGCGTCGCCGCCATCGTCCACGATCATGCTTGGTGTTTCACCGTTGGGGAAGCACATCGCCTGGTAGGTGCACCACCAGTACTCTTCCAGGGTTTCACCTTTCCATGCGAAAACGGGCGTGTCTTTGGCGGCAATGGCCGCGGCGGCGTGGTCCTGGGTGGAGTAGATATTGCAGCTTGCCCAGCGGACGTCCGCCCCGAGCGCTTGCAGGGTTTCGACAAGCACCGCCGTCTGGATGGTCATATGGAGCGAGCCCATAACCCGCGCGCCCTTGAGCGGTTTCTTGGACGCGTATCGCTCGCGGGTGGCCATAAGGCCGGGCATTTCTTTTTCCGCCATATCGATTTCTTTGCGGCCCCATTCGGCGAGGCTCAAGTCGGCCACTTTGTAAGGAAGGGGTGCGTCGCATTTCTTGTTGTTTTTAACCGCTACGGCCATGGTGTTCATGCTCCTTGTTGTACTTTTCGTGGCGTTTGTAGTAATTGATACTTGGTCTCGGGCACTCCGTTTGGGGATTTGTCATCCGCGGCATGTGTATTCGATTGGCCGCGCTGCCCACAAGATTCGGCTAATAGTCTACCTTTCAATGGCGCGGATCGTCAAATTTGGTATACTGGCGTGCCGTGGAATGAATCATAGGAGAGACGTGTATGGAATTGCGCAATCTGGGGGCGTCGGAGGTGCGGGTGACGCCGATTGGGCTGGGGTGTTGGCAATTTAGCGGGGGGAAGGGCCTTTTCGCGAAGATGTGGGCGACGATGAAGGACGTGCCGTTTACGGAGATTGTGCGGACGGCGCTGGAGGGGGGGATTAACTGGTTTGATACGGCGGAGTTATATGGCCGGGGGAAGTCTGAGGAGGATTTGTCGAAGGGATTGCAGGCGGCGGGAAAGACCCCGGGCGAGGTGGTTATTGCCACGAAATGGATCCCGACGTGGCGGACGGCGCGGTCGCTGGTGGATACGATAGAAGAGCGGAAGCGGCGGCTGAATCCGTATCCGATCGATTTGTACCAGATCCATTGGCCGTTGTCGCTTTCGACAATCCGGGCGGAGATGCGGGCGATGGCGGAGTTGGTTCGGCGGGGGGATATCCGAGCGGTGGGCATCAGCAATTATTCGGCGGGGCAGATGCGGCGCGCGCACCGTGAACTTGCGGCGCTGGGCATTCCCCTGGCAACGAATCAGGTTCAGTACAGCCTTCTGCATCGCAACATAGAACGGAACGGCGTTCTGGAAACGGCGCGGGAATTGGGCATTACGATTATTGCGTTTTCGCCGCTGGCGCAGGGGTTATTAAGCGGGAAGTTTCATGAGCGGCCGGAATTGGTGAAGCTGGTGGGCGGACGCAAGTATTTGCCGGGCTATTGGAAAAGCGGATTGCGGAAGTCGGCGCCGCTCATCCAGGCGATGCGGCGTATCGGGGAGAAGTATGGGGCGACGCCGAGCCAGGTGGCGTTGAATTGGCTGGTGCATTTTCATGGGACAAGTGTGGTGGCGATTCCCGGCGCGACGAAGGTGTATCAGGCGCAGGATAATGTGGGGGCGTTGCGGTTTCAGCTTGCGCGGGAGGAGCTTGAACAGTTGGATGAACTCTCCACCTCCTATAAGTGAGTAGTCTTAACCTTTCAGATGTCCGCCATGAGTTGTAGCAAATTGAAAAAATGACTTACACAAGAAACTCAAAAGGCGGCCCTTCGAAATCTCCTACCGAGCCGCCCCGCCGGTGCATGTTTGTCCGGGCCACGCCCGGAGCAGGAAAGCGGCCGGGTCATCACCGGTGCGCGGCGTCAACATCCTTGAACGCTGACGATCTGGCGGCGCGATGATCTGGAGAGGCGGAACCCGATGTTGTTGTTCGTGTTCGACGGGTTGTTGTTGTTGCGGTTCGCTGAACGGCAGTTGTTACCGTTGTTGTTCCAACTGCCGCCCCGTTTCACGCGGTTCGAGCCTCTTCGGCCGCTACCCTCAAGGATATCCGATTCGGAGATCGGACCTACTGTGCGGCGAACCATTTCCGCCGCAAAGCCATGGTGTTCGCATGCGATATGTGGGCAATCAAGCTCCCTGTGCTCTGAACGAGTTTGTCTTCCGAAATGTGACCTGCTCGAAGCCGTGTACCGCGCGCTTCACTTGGCGGGCGTGCTCGTTGATCGAGTCGCGCTCAGTTCACGAAGGGCCTGTGTGTGGCGTTTCCGCCAGTATGCCAATTCTTCCTGCACGTTCATGCCCTTGGTTTCCTCGTAGATGCGGGACGCTTCCCGGTGCATCATCTCCACGCAATCAAACGTCTTGGTCTTTGTCTTCATAGCGTACCATCTCTTGCGGTGTGTGGATGGCCAACGGCCCAAAGCCTTGGCTCATGTTCACTCCATTATACAACGGAACCTTCTCGAAATGTACGATGTGCCGGAAATTCCAGCTCACAATGGCACGGCACCCGCTGACCGTAGTCATCGCAACGTGCTCGGCGTCGGGCCGCCACCCCTCCCCCACAATGCCCGCGGCAATATACCGGCGCACCAGCACCAACGCCGTTTCGGACAATTCGGCAACCCGCACTCGCGAACCGAGTTCCGCATACAAGCGCCTCACTTCTTCGGGTGCGCCACGCAACTCGTCGAGCACCACGCTCGAAACGAGCACATCGAAACGTCCGTTGCGAACCTCGTCGAAAAACGCTTGGCTCGCTTCCGCGAACTTCTCATCAAAAACCCCGCCGAATACCGAAGTGTCCACGTACACAAGCATCATCTTCCTCCTTCAAAGTGCAGAACGCAAAGTTCTGAATTCGTCATCCTGTGTCTATCATTCATGTTTTCCCCACGCCCCCAGCATGCGGGACGCCGTCTTTCAAAAAGAATTGCGGTGCTATAGACAGAACCTCCTTGTCAACGAGGAACTGCCGCAGCGGCTCGTCATCGAACCCGCCCAGCGCAGGATTATACGGCAAGCTGAATATCTTTATCTGCATCGCTCAATCACCGCCAGACCCGCATGTGAAAGCCAATATCGCAAAAAAACCGCCGCCGGGCTCCGCCCGGAACGGCAAGAGGGGGACACCCCCTCTTGCATCTCCCCCAATTCTCTCTGCCCTATCTCCAACACTGCCTGCCATAAACCGCTCCGTTTCGCTATGGGCTGCCTGGACGGCCTTCCGCCTTCGGCGGGCCGCCCTTTGCAGCCCTGCGCTACACTCCGCGCTCTGCAAGTACCAAAGTGACAAAGTGACAAAGTGAGCAAGGGGCAATTACCTGGAGAGGCGGAAGCCGAGGAAGTAGTTCGCGCCCGCCGGGATGTAGTTGAGGCGGAGCGCTGACCGGCAGTTGTAGCCGTAGCTGCCCCAGCCGCCGCCCCGCTTCACGCGGTTCGAGCCCCTGGGTGAGTCCACCCAGGAAGTCCCGTCCGATGGTGCACCAGTGTATCCATAGTGCCAGTCATCTTCACACCATTCCCAAACGTTCCCGCTCATGTCATACAAGCCGAAGAAATTCGGAAGTTTCAAACCCACTATGTGCGCATAACTCTCGCCTATTCCATGTGCATCATAATACCACCAGCAATAGTCATTGCCCACCGTATACCCAGGGTCATCCCCCCAGTATAACCGGGTTGTTGTCCCCGCACGGCAGGCATACTCCCACTCCGACTCCGAAGGCAGACGGAACGTCAACCCCGTATACGTGTTTAATGCCGTAAGAAATGACTGTGCATCATTCCAACTCACATACACCGCCGGGCTGTTCGGGTCTTCAAGCACATAACTCTGCCCCGACCAAGGCGTCGTCCCCATCATCGCCGTCCACTGCGCCTTGGTCACTTCGTACTTGCCCATCCAGAAACTGGACACCCTCACCGCGTGCTGCGGGTCTTCAGTGCTAGAACTGTCCTGCTCGCCCGGGTAGCGGCCCATCAGGAAGGTGCCTGACGGGATACAGATCATTTCCAGCGGAACGCTGCCCGGCAGGAGGATGGTCTCTGTTGCGCCGGCTTCGCAACCGCAGTCGCTGTATTGGCATATTTTGTTCCAAATGGCCCCTCGCGCCTGGCCCTTGAGGTAGGCGCCTTCAAAACTGTGCCGGTTCGCACAGTCTATAAAGTCCCCAAATACTGGAACATCTCGGAGAAGTTCGCTCAACCAGGTGCCCCATCCCCGCTCATCGCCCTCATAAGGATAGCTATGGGTTACCACACCGGAAAAC
>JAKQOG010000074.1 GCA_029565395.1 Candidatus Hydrogenedentota bacterium
GCGCGTATATCATCGAATGCAACACGGAACCCACCGATTTTACCCACCGTATCACGGATGCTTTCCTGGAAGGGCCTGCGGGGGTGATGCTTCCCAAACTCGTGGAACTGGTGCAGCAATAGGGAAGCTTTCAGCGGTCAGCTTTCAGCGGTCAGCGGTCAGCGGGAAGCGGTCAGCGGTCAGCGGTCAGCGGGAAGCGGGAAGCGGGAAGCTATCTGTAAAAGACCCGGAAAGCATAAAAAAGTGTTATACTGTGGGTGTAGCGGTATTCCCTTATGCATGAAGAGTGGTTGAAGGGATGTTGCATGGGTGAGTGAAGTAATTTTCTAGTGGTTTCAGGACGGAGGTGCTCTTTGAGCAGCCACAAGGAAGAGAGGTGTCGTATGGTGAGGATTATTGTGGTGCTTTGCGGGTTGTTTGTGCCGGTGTTTTCGGTATGGGCCACGGTGTGGAACATACCCGGGGATTTTTCGACGGTTCAGGCGGCGATAGACGCGCGTGATCCCGAAGATCCCTATGAAACAATTGTCCATCCAGGGGATACGCTCATGGTGGGGCCCGGAACCTATCCGGGTTTTGACATAGGCGGAGTTTTTAACACTATCACGGTTTGTTCGTCGCATGGACGCGATGTCACCTTTATTGACGGTCAGAAGACGGAAGATGTTGGCGTTGATGTGAGGAGCGCAAATGTTTGCATAGAGGGTTTCACGATTAGAAATTTTCGTTCCTTGGGGATGTATCTCATAGCGGATGGGATCCGGATTAGGAACCTTCGTTTAGTATCGAATAATTATAATTTGGAACCAGAAGGCTGGGGCGGGTCAGGGATAAGCTTGCAGGGGTCGAATATGGAGGTTTCGGACGTAATTGTCCAGGACAACACGTATGGAATCCTGACTTCAAGCGGCTCTGGGCATAATACGCTCAGAAAAGTAAGTATTTCACACTGCCGTGAAGCGCTATTGTTAAGCGGTCATGATCATCTTATTGAGAAGGCAACCATCACGGGATGTAATTATGGGATTAATTTTACTCCCAATGTTGCCGAGGCGGAGGTCAACAACACGATCCGGAAGTGCGTCATCATGAACAACAAGTACGCGGGGATAAATATCGGCTACACCGATTTGCCCGCGGACACCAACACTGTCTATGACAATTATTTTGCCAACAATATGGATCATATCAAGGCGCCAGAAGGGGCGCGGGGCATTCGGTGGAATATAGACAAAACGGAGGAGCGGAACATTTTGGGGGGGGAGTTTACCGGGGGAAATTATTGGGATGACTATGCGGGTGCTGATCTTGATGAGGACGGTCTTGGAGACACGATTCTGCCGTATGGCAATGGGATCGCGGGCGGGGGGCCGGATGGGTCCGGGGAATCCTGGACCGGCGATTTTCATCCGCTTGTGGGGTCATTGCCCGATCTGTCGGTAACGGCGAGCGATATCACCGTGCCGGGTACGATTGAGGTGATGTTTTCGGAGTCGGCGGAACAAACCGAAGAAGTGAGTGCAACGGTCCGGAATCTCGGGGCGGGACCTGCCGGAAATATAAATGTTGTCTTATACGCCAACGGTTTCCAAGCGGGCAGCAGCATGATTGCATCGATCCCGGCGGGCGGCTCGGCCTCTACAACGGTTAGCTGGAACGTGGTGGATATGATCCATCTGCACATGCGGGATCTTGAGGCGGAAAACCGTGATGCGGCCAATACGGTCTGGGCGGAACCGCCTCTGGAATTGAAGGTAGTTGTTGACCCCGAAGAAGACATTCTTGATTTGAACCGGGCGAACAATTCCGCAGTGAAGCCGGCGGTATTGCATGTGATTCCGGATCTAGAGATCACGGAAGTAGTTCCGATTCAGGTGGTGCGGGACGTTCCGCTTATTTTAAACAAGGTGATGATGACGCGGGTATTCATGCGGCTGGCGCCCTTCTGCCAGGAGGTATTCTCCGTGGTGCATGGGATAAAAGCCCGGGTGAGTTTTGATGATGGCAATGCGCCGCAGGAAATGCCGGACGCGCCGGAAATGAGTCTGGTGGATAAAGAGGGCACGGGATACATTGTACCCCGGAATAAAGTGAGCATGTTTAAGAATCTCATGAACAATACCGTGCAATTGAAGCAGTGCCTTTTTGAGAATGGCTGGGACGCACTGAATCTGGAGCACGCCGCTGGCACGGGTCCAGAGCCGAAGCGGGTGGGAACTCTGACGGTCGAGGCGGAATTGTTGAACTGGGATTCGGACCTGACCGTAAATCATGCCACGGCTACGGCAGCCGTCAAACAATCCACCATGAACGTATACCGGATTCTTTATATGCCCCTGGATTCCTGGGGAACCGATCACACGCGTCCGCTAACGCGGCATGTGACACTGTCGCACAATCATGCGATGTTTCTGGAGGCCATCTACCCGGTTCCGGAGGTGCGCGAGTATTATGGGTATAGCCGGGTAAACGAAGAAGGCCGCCCGCTGGACCCACCGACGATCTACAGTTTCTGGGTCGGCGAACGGGTGCGGCTCGCGCGCAAGGCTACGTTGATATCCTGGTTTGACTGGGTGGATACGGTGGTGTGGGTGATTCCCGCCTTGGCGTTAGGGTTGGGCACTGCCGGAGTGGCGCAACCACAGGCCGGGATTGGCGTTTTTGTGGATGAGACGCAAGGATTCCCGCTGCATGTGAGCGCCCATGAGATCGGCCATACGTGGGGTCTCGCGGGTGGGCGCGGACATATCGAAGAATATCTCTCTGCGAGCAATATTCACGCCTTGTACCCCGCCGGAAACGGCTGGGATGTGAGAGGAGCCGTAAGCCGCTTGCTGAGCACCAGAAGTCATGCCCGATACAGCTTTTCGCCAACGGATTTAAGCGAACCGTTTAATCACCTCACGCACATGGGGGATCACTGCGTACCGTCCCCGTGGGTTAGGGAGGAAAACTACAGGCGGCTCATGGATGGGATGTGGCCTTGGGGCGGATTGGTTAACGGCGGGAGCGATCCGAGAATGCTTTTTGTGAGCGGCGAGATCCAGGAAGACGGAACGACGGAATTGTGGCCTTTTTTTACGCGTGACGGCATGGAGATGCCGCCGGAGGCGGGGGCCTATTCTTTCGATTGTGAGGCGGAGGGCGGCGCCATCTTGTCCTGCACCTCGTTTGATCCGTATTTCGAGAATAATGGAGAAGGCGTCTTCGCTTGCTTTGCTTTCCCCATACCATTCCCAGAAGGCACGGCGAATGTGCTTCTGCGGCACGAGGGAACCGTGTTGGCGCAACGGAGCGTTTCATCCACCCCGCCCGAACTGGATCTCGGCACAGTATTGGGGACGGGCGATGACTGGTTTGAGATGACGTGCACGGCGGATGATGAAGACGGGGACAGCATGGAATTTCTGACGGCGTACAGCAATGATGGGACTACGTGGATACCGTTGGAAAGCAGTTTCGCGAAGAAGAAGAAGAACGGCAAGAGCGCATTTACATTTGACAGCCTGCCCTTGCCCGGAGGAAGCGCCTGCACCGTCAAGGTCGTGGCCTCCGATGGCATTAACACCGTAGAGGAAGTGTCCGCTCCGTTTATAGTCCCGAAAAAGGCGCCGTCGGCGATCATTGGCGATCCGGAAACCGGCGCGGTGTATCACGAGCGCGACACGGTGTCGTTTAATGGATTCGGATACGACGCGGAGGATGGCACTGTAGACAGCGCCACGTATGTCTGGACGTCCAGCCGGGATGGGGAATTGGCACGGGGGTGCGAGGGTTTCTCCACGTCCATGCTTTCCGTGGGGGAACACACCATCACGTTGCACGTACATGACAGCGATAGCAATCCGGCGGAAAGCACGATTACAATCCAGGTGGAACCGGGCTTCACCGATTCCGATACGGATACGCTGCCCGACTGGTGGGAGGAGGAGAATTTTGAAAGCTTGATTCTAACAGCGGAAGATGATCCGGATGGCGATTTATACAGCAACGGCGAGGAATACGCCCAAGGAACGGATCCAAATGTCTCGGATGCGGAAGGCGAAGAGGAGGGTGCGATAGAAGGCACAGCGGAAGGCGAAGAAGAAGGAGTAGAAGAAGGAGAAGGAGAAGGAGTAGAAGAAGGAGAAGGGCTAGAAGAAGGAGAAGGCGGGAGTGAAGGCGAAGGGGAAGGCGGAAATGAAGGCGAGGGTGAAGGCGAAGAGCCGAAACCTGAGTGTGGATGTGATAAGGCCGGAACGCCAGGGAAAGCCAATGGTTTGTTCGGCGATCTTCTTCTCTTGACGTTGAGCGGGGGCGTATTAATCTTGAGCAGTGGCAGGAAGTGGTGAAATTGTGGTTGAATAAGCTGTTATAGGGGAAAAGGGGGCGAAGTTGCGCGGGTGTGCAGGTTTTTTTGGGGTGCAGAGGGGAAATCTTTAGACAATGCGGTGGATTTTCTTTAATTTGTCGGATTTTCTATATATTGTGGTGCGGTAGGAAATTGCCACTAGCTGTTGTGGCAAAAAGGGCAGTTGTAAGTGGTTGGGAATACTGGGGAAAGGGCACTTTGTGAAAAGTGAAGAAGCGGGCTTGACATGGGGGGTATTTTGTGGTAGCTTTTTGGAGTCTTAGTAGAGACTGAGTGGAAAACTAGTGGTTAAATTGGGGCTTGGGTATGAGCATAGCAGAGTCGACAGGAAGTACGGCCGAACAGGGCAAGTATTCTGGGGAGTCGACTGCCTCGTTGGATGATAAAGGGCGGATGAATATTCCGATGCAATTCAGGATGGTGATGGAGGTGTTTGATCATGACACGTGGTATTGCACGCGGGGGTGGGATAATTCGATATTTTTGTTTGACAGCAAGAAGTGGGGGGAGTTGTTGAAAGAGATGGATATGAGTTCGACGCTGGATCCGGAGATGATGGATTTCCGGCGATTTTTTATTGGCGGCGTGGCGAAGGTGCGGCGGGACAATCAAGGGCGCATTCCGCTGCCGCAGGCGCTTCGCGAGTATGCGGGGATAGATCGCGAGGCGGTGATCATAGGGGTGATTGATCATTTGCAGGTTTGGTCGAAGGAAACCTGGCGTGCATATCAGGCGCGACAGGCGGAACAATACAAAGCGATGGCGGTCCGGCTTTTTGGGCGTAAGACAGGTCAGATCGCCGCAACCGAGGGAGATGCGCAGGGTGCTTAAGATCGAACGATTGGAGAGTGGAGCGATCACAGTGCTCCGTCTGGATGGCGACATTGATGAGGACGGGATGAACATGCTTCGTCTGGCATTGGCGAAGTGCATCCAGGATCAGCGGTGTCACCTTGTGGTGAATCTGGAACAAGTGAAGTTTGTGAGCTACATGGCGGTGGGGGTTCTGGTGGAGCGGCTGCGTCAGCTTCGCGCGTACCGGGGCGATATGAAACTGGTGGGCGTGAATCTGTATACGGAGCGTTTGTTCCGGATGGTGGGGGTGACGAAGGTGTTTGAGATGTTCCGCGCAGAGCCGCTGGCGATTCAGGCGTATCGCGAGGCGGCGTGATGGTTGCGCCATGAGTGGCGCGGCGGAACATGTGCCGGTTCTCGCGGAGGCGGTGGTAGCGTGGCTGGCGGTGCGGCCGGAGGGCGTGTATGTAGACGCGACGGCCGGTCTGGGCGGCCACTCGGCGCTGATTGCGGAGCGGTTAGGCGGCGGCGGACGGTTGGTGGCTCTGGATCGGGATCCGGACGCGGTGGCGCAGGCCTGCGCGCGGTTGAAGCGGTACAGCCAGGCATCGGTCCACCACGCGAATTATGGTGAAATGCTTGAAACGCTGGTCCGCTTGGGCGTGAGCCCGGTGGACGGCGTTCTTTTAGACGCTGGTTTATCCAGCCGACAGTTGAATTCAGCGGAGCGCGGTTTTTCCTTTCAGGCGGATGGTCCGTTGGACATGCGGATGGATCCGACGCGCGGCATGACGGCCGGGGAGTATTTGGCCTGGGTGCCGGAGGCGGAGTTGGCGGCGGTGCTGCGGCGGTACGGGGACATCGGCCCGGCGAAGCGCATCGCACGCGCGATTGTGCGGCGGCGTGAATCCGGAGGATTGCACCGGACCAGCGATCTGATGGCGGCGGTGGGCGCAGGGCTTGATTTTGTGCGCGGCGTGCCGGAGGAGGTTCGGACGGTATTTCAAGCGATCCGCATCGCGGTGAACGAGGAGTTGCGGTGGCTGGAGGCGGGTCTTCGGCAGTCGGTGCGGCTATTGAAGCCGGGCGGACGTTTGGTGGTGATATCGTTCCATTCCGGGGAAGACCGGGTGGTGAAGCGGATATTTCAGGAGATGTCGCGTCCGCAGCGTGAATTGGAGCGTGATGGGCGCATCCGGAAGGTGATTCCGCCGATACTCCGGGTTTTGACGCCCAAGCCGGTTCTTCCGGATGCGGAAGAAGTGCGGGAGAATCCGCGCGCGAAGAGTGCGAAATTGCGGGCGGCGGAAAAGCTGACCGCGGGAGGAGAATGACAC
Organism: Candidatus Hydrogenedentota bacterium; assembly: GCA_029565395.1. Lineage (GTDB taxonomy): Bacteria > Hydrogenedentota > Hydrogenedentia > Hydrogenedentales > CAILVY01 > CAILVY01. The sequence continues at coordinate 6,484 of JAKQOG010000074.1, forward strand.
ATGCATCGATTGATAAGCAGACACCGTCAGCGTGCGGCGCTGTATGGGTGGATTAAATGGATACCGGTGCTGGGGATTCCGTTTTCATTGATGTTTTTTGATGCGTGGTTAAATATTGCAACGCGGAACAATGATTACGATTTTGCCCGGTTGAGCAATCAGGTTCGCACGCTTACAGGGGAGCTGGAAAAGGCCCGTGCGCAAAAGGCGGAGAATGAGAATTTAGAGGATCTGGCGGCAAAGGCGCCGAATCTTGGCCTGGTGGAGCCGGGTCCCAATCAGATAATAACGATGCGTTGGGATGGCAAGTGGCGGGAACGGCCTGGTGAGATTCCGTTTGCGCTGGCCAGGGCGCAGGGCACGATAGATACAATGGCAGCGATTCCCGCGACGGGGCCGGTGCCGCTGGTTATTCCGGCGCCGGATCCTGCGGCGTCCGGTGCTGCAAATATCCCCTTGGCGTCCCCCCCCGTTTCTCCATCGCCGGAAGCGGTTACGGAAACGCCGAGCATTGCATCGATAGAATCGATGGAAGAGGCAAAATTATTGGGAAGCATAGCGATGGAGTAACCGGCATCGTGAAGACGCGCCGCGCCGGCGATGCCCCAGGGGAGAGATCGAGATGGATATGCGCCGCCGAGAGGAAAGTCAGGGAATAGCGGCCGCGTATGGCGGTCTGTTGCCGAAAACCGTTCAAACCCGGCTGAAGTGGGTTTTGGTGGCGTTTTTCGTGGCGTATGCCATAATCGGAATCCGGCTATTCTGGCTTCAGTTAAATCCACGGCATGAATTGACGGAAGAAGAGGCGCTTCACATAGGCGAAGTGGAGCTTCGGGAGCCGCGGGGGGAGATTTTCGACCGGAACGGGTTGATGCTGGCGACGGAACGGCAGGTTCCGTCGTTGTGGGCGGATCCGAGGCTGGTAAGGGACGCAGCGGGATTATCGGAGGAATTGAGCAAGCGGCTGGGGTTGGATCCGGTGGAGTTGCTTCAACGATTTTCCCAAAAAGACAGCAAGGGGAATCTTCGCCGGTTTGTATGGGTAAAGCGCTGGCTCACGGACGTTCCGGAGAGTGTAATCAACGAGATCCAAGACATGAGCGGGGGGGCGGTGGCGGTACAATCCGAACCGATTCGTTTTTATCCACAGGGCGATACGGCGTCGCATTTGCTGGGATTTGTGAATCGGGCGGGGGAAGCCTGCGAAGGATTGGAGCAGAAGTTTGACAAGCATTTGCGGAGCGTTCCCGGGAAGTACCGCGCGCGGAAGGATGGCACGCGTCAGTTGTTAGAATCGCTGACCCTGGAGTATCAGGAGCCCCGGGGCGGGGAGTCGGTGCAACTGACGATTGACTCGGACATCCAACATACGCTGGAGCGTGCGCTGGATCAGAAGATGGAAGAAACGAAGGCGGAGGGTGCCATGGGGCTCATCATGAATCCGTTTACAGGCGCCCTGCTTGCGCTGGCGACGCGGCCTGCGTTTGATCCGAACCGCTATGACGCGTATGCGCCGGAGCTTCGGAAAAACAGTGCGATCATCGACGTGTTCGAGCCGGGTTCTTCCTTCAAGATCGTCACCGCTTCCGCCGCGCTGGAACAAGGCATAATCACACCAGAGACCATGATTAACTGCGAGAACGGTTCTTTTAATCCATATGGACACAGGATCAAAGACGTGCATAAAATGGGAACCGTTCCTTTCACCAAGTGTTTCGAAGAGTCCAGCAATATTGCGATGATCAAGGTGGGTGCGATGCTGGGCCCCGATCGTTTGTCGGAATGGATTAGCCGGTATGGTTTCGGGGAGAAAGCGAGTCAAGATTTTTCATTGGAAAGCGCCGGGTTAGTACCGCCGCGCAAGACGTGGTCCCGCCTGACAATGGGGTCGTTGCCGATGGGCCAGGAGGTGGCGGTGACCATGACCCAATTGGCGCGGGCGTTTGCGGTGATTGCCAACGGCGGGTACCTGGTGGAGCCGTATTTTGTGGAGCGCGCAGTATCGCGGACGGGGGAAGTGACCTATTGGCACAAGCCGGAAACACCGGTTCGGCTGCTGTCGCCCGGGACGGCGGAGACGATGAAGCGGCTTTGTTTTCAGGTGGTATTGAACGGGACGGGGCAGAAGGCGTTAATTCCAGAGTACCGGGCGGGTGGTAAAACGGGGACGGCGCAGGTGGCGCGGCCGGCAGCGGAAGGCGGCGGCTTTATTCCCGGTAATTACACGGCGATTTTTGCGGGGTTTGCGCCGGTGAACCATCCGCAGGTGGTGGCGGTAATCATTGTGAAGCATCCGCTGACGTATCCGTATTATGGCGGCTGGGTATGCGGCCCGGTATTTAAAAATGTGGTTCGCGACACCTTGATCCGTCTGAATGTGCCGGAAGATCCAGTGCTGGATGAGAACGGCCAGCGGATCGATCTGAAGGAAAAAATGAAAGTGGCGGAGAAGCTGGCGGCGGCGGAGAAAAAAGCGAAAAAAGAGTTGGAAAAGGCGGAAGAAGAATCCGGGGATGCGGACACAATAGGGGACCGGGCGGATGAACTGGCGTTTGCGGCGTCACTGAGTCATTTGTGGGAACCGATGGATGGTTTGGAACTGGGAGCGGAAAATCCGGATGGTATTAATCGTACCAAACCGCTGCCGGATTTTACGGGGATGACCAAACGCAAAGCCCTGGAAACCTTGCGGAACCTGGGTATCCCCTGGGATCCCAAAGGCACGGGATGGGTAGTGGCGCAAACACCGGCGCCGGGCACGCCGTTAGGGTTGGTGCCGGTATGCACTTTGGAGTTTTCCCCAAAACCCGATGTGGCGGCGGTGGAAGAGGCAGATGGAAAAAAACAGACTACATGACGTGCTGGCCTGCTGCGGCGGATGTCCAGACGATAAAATTATCGAGGCCCTTTTGCCGATAGGGCTGGTGACGGAAGATTCGCGCCGGGTGAAGCATGGGGCGCTGTTTGTGGCGGTTCGGGGCGAACACACCGATGGTCATGATTTTGCGGCGCAGGCGGTTTCGGGGGGCGCATGTGCAATTCTGGGGGACCGGGCGGGGATATCGGAGTACTGCGGCGTTCCCTATGTTTATGTGAAAGAGGCGCGCAAAGCCGCGGGGCTGATTGCGCATCAACTTGCAGGTGATCCGACCCAGGGCATGGCGGTGATAGGGGTGACGGGCACCAATGGCAAGTCAAGCACGATTTTTATGGTGCAAAGCATACTGCAGGCGGCGGGGCATCCCACGGCGAAGTTCGGTACACTGGGGTATGAAATTGCGGGGGAGGTATTGCCTGCGCTGCATACAACGCCTTTTTGCGAAGAGCTGGCGGCGCATTTTGCGCGGGTGCGGGATTGCGGCATGCGTCATGTGGTGATGGAGGTCAGTTCGCATGCATTGGATCAGGAGCGGGTGTCGGGGATTCGTTTCATGGCGGGCGCATTTACGAATCTGACGCAGGATCATTTGGACTATCACCACGACATGGAACGTTATCTTCAGGCCAAACTGAAACTATTCGAACGAATCACAGGGGAAGGCAGTTTTACCGTGGTGAATGGCGATGATCCTTCAGCGAAGGCCTTTCTAGAAGCATCGAAGGTTCCGTGCATCAGGTATGGCACAAACGGCGAGGTACGGGCGGAGAGTTTTAACACGGACATTGACGGAACCCGCTTTGCGTTGACGACTCCCTGGGGCATGCAGGAGGTTTTCATGCATCTTGTGGGGCGTCATAACGTTTGGAATGCGCTCTGCGCGGCGTCGATAGCGGGCGGCCTGGGCATTTCGCTGGAGGCGGTGGCCGCGGGCCTGCGCGATCTGGCGCGCGTGCCGGGGCGATTTGAAGCGGTGAAGGCGGACCAGGATTTTCATGTGATTGTGGATTATGCTCATACGGACGACGGGTTGCGGAATGTGCTGGAGGCGGCGCGGGGGATGTGTTCGGGACGGATCATTACGGTGTTCGGATGCGGCGGGGACCGGGATAAGACGAAACGCCCGAAAATGGGCTCGGTGGCGGCGGCGCTGTCGGATGCCATTATTGTGACCTCGGACAACCCGCGGACGGAAGATCCACACCGGATATTGCTGGATATTGAGGTGGGATTGCAGCGGGAAGGCAGGCGCAAGGGAGAGGGATATGAGGTAATTGAGAATCGCAAGGAAGCGATCTATTCGGCGATACACATGGCGCAGGCGGGGGATTTGGTGATGATTGCCGGCAAGGGACATGAGGATTATCAGATAATCGGGACCACCCGCATCCATTTTGACGACCGGGAAACGGCTCGCGCAGCTTTGGAGGCGCGTGGCCGATGAATTGGCGCTACACAGCTTCTGAACTTGCGCGGATTGTGAACGCGCCTGCTCCCGCGCGGGATGCGGCATTTTCCGGGGTGTCGACCGATACCCGCACGCTTGAGCCGGGGCAGGTCTTCTTTGCCTTGCCGGGGACGAATTTTGACGGGAATAAATTTGTGGCGGAAGCGTTCGCCAAGGGTGCGGCGGGGGTGGTGTCTCAGATTGCTTTGGCGGATCGTCCGTGTGTTGTGGTGGAAGATCCCCTGAAGGCACTCCAGGTGCTTGCGGCGCATCACCGGGGCCGGTTCAGCCTGCCCGTGATAGCGATTACGGGTTCCTGCGGGAAGACGACGGCGAAGGACTGCATTTCGGCGGTGCTTGGCGCCAAATACCGTGTGATCAAGACCCAGGGCAATTTCAATAATGAGATTGGGTGTCCGTTGTCGCTATTGCAGCTTGATGCGGACACGGAACGGGCCGTTATTGAGATGGGCGCGAATCACCTGGGTGAAATTGCGCATCTTTGCCGCCTGGCGCGGCCCACGGAAGCGGCGATCACACTGGTGGCTCCGGCACACCTGGAAGGCTTTGGTTCTATTGAAAATGTGGCGGCGGCGAAAGCGGAAATCATGGAAGGGCTCTCCCCCGATGGATTTTTTTATGTAAACGCGGACAATGCATGGTGTTCGGAAATTGGCGGGCGTTTTTCAGGCGGAAAATGTTATTTCGGGCATTCAGGCGATGTGGTGGTGGATCGTCAGGAATGGGATGCATCGGGAGAGATGGTGGTGGATATCCGGCCCATTGGGCGGTTGCGTTTGCCGTTGGCGGTGCCCGCGCAGATTGCCAATGTACTATTGGCGGTGGCGGTGGGGCTGCACCATGGAGTGACGGAGTTTGAAGCCCCGCTGCGGGGTGCGTTGGAGCATGCGGCGCGATTTCGCGTCAGCCGGATTGGCGTATTGGAAGTGCTGGATGACAGTTATAACGCGAATCCGGCGAGCATGGCGGCGGCGCTGGAGGCGCTGGGGGCGCGGCCCGGGGGCGGGGCCCGGATTGCGGCGCTGGGCGACATGCTTGAGTTGGGCGCGGCGGCACGCCGGCTTCACCGGGAGATTGGCGAGGCGGCGGGGCGATGGGGCGTGAAGCATCTTTTTGCGTATGGCGCGCACGCCCATGATATGATAGAAGGCGCCTTGGCGGCAGGCGTGCCGCATGCGGAAGCCGTACAGGATCATGCCGCGATTGCGTCCGCCGTTCATGCCGTGGCCCATCCCGGAGATTCCTTCCTGATAAAAGGATCGCGCGGAACGCGCATGGAAACCATTCTGCCCGAGTTGCGGGCGTTGTATAAAGAACCAGCGGCTGAAAACGCACGGCATTAGGCCGTTAACAAGCGAATAAGAGGATACGTATGTTGTACTATCTGGCGCTTCTGCTGAAACCGTATCTCAGCGCCATGAACGTTTTTAGTTACCACACGGTGCGCGCGGGCGGCGCCGCAGTGACGGGGTTTATTTTCTGCCTGCTGGTGGGTCCCTGGCTAATCGAACAGTTGCGGGCGTTGAAGATAGGTCAATACATCCGCAAAGAGCATGTGGAAGATCTGCACCAGTTGCACAAGAGCAAAGCGGGCACGCCGACGATGGGCGGCACGATGATCATACTGAGCACATTGCTGTCGCTGGCGTTGTGGGGCAAATTGAACAACCGCCTGCTGCTTTTGTGTGCGGGGGTGCTCCTGCTGCTGGGGGCGGTGGGATTTTTGGATGATTATATCAAGCTTCGGCGGAAACATAACATGGGGCTGAGCGCCAAGGCGAAATTCATGGGCCAGATTCTTTGCGGGCTATTACTGGGCGTGTATTTGGTGAATAATCCCATCACCGTGAGCGCATCGTATATCTATCCCCGGGACGTGGTGGACTGGCGTGCGCTTGCACAAGAGTTATCGGAATCAGAATCCTCTCATGGGAATGCCGGCGCGGCGGTAATATGGAAAAACCTGGGACAGGACGCGCAAGCATCCGCCCAGGCGATTGCGTCTTCGGAAGCGCCGTCCGTGGAAGCGCGCCGCGCCTTGTTGCAGGGAATCAACCATATTCTTGGCGAGCGCAGACTATATGATGAACATATTTGGCCCGTGGAAACGTTAGTTCCAGAAGCTCAGGAATTGTTAAAGACAGATCCTAATACGCTGCATGAATTGGAAGTGGTGCGGCTGGATCGTCTGTTGTTGGAGGCCTCCATGCCCCATGCGCTGGCGAAGAGCGTGCCCAATCTCCATACCAAGGTGGGGATACCCGGTTTGAAGGATGTGTTTATCCCTCTGGGGCCGCTCTATGTTCTGTTTGTGGTCTTTTTGATTGTGTCGATTTCCAATGCGGTGAATCTGACGGACGGTTTGGACGGTCTGGCGGCAGGGGCGTCGATTTCTTCCATTCTGACCTACGCGGGGATTGCGTACGTGGTGAGCCGTGCGGACTGGTCGCAGTATCTTTATTTGACCTATGTTCCGGAAGCCAGTGAGTTGTTTGTTTTCGGGTTGGCGCTGCTGGGAACGGGATTGGGCTTTTTATGGTTTAACGCGCACCCCGCCGAGGTGTTCATGGGAGATACCGGTTCTCTGGCGCTGGGCGGGGCGATTGGCGCGATGGCGCTTCTGACGAAGCAGGAGTTATTGCTTCCGCTGGTGGCGGGCTTGTTCGTGATAGAGGCGGCAAGCGTGGTGATCCAAGTGGGATCATACAAACTGACGGGCAAGCGGGTGTTCCGCATGGCGCCGCTGCATCATCATTTTGAATTGTTGGGCTGGTCGGAAACCAAGGTGACCATACGTTTTTGGATTATAGCGTTGTTGCTGGCGCTGATGAGTTTCAGCACATTGAAATTGCGGTAAAAAAAGAGGAAAAAGCGCATGCGATTGCGCGGACGAAAAGTGACTGTAGTAGGGATGGGCCGTTCAGGCATCGGCGCGGTGAAGCTGTTGCTGTCCGAAGGGGCGGAGCCGTATGTGACGGATGCGAAGAATGACATTTCGTTATTGGAGCACCGCAAAGCATTGGATGCACTGGATGTGCAATATGAGTTGGGGGGCCACAGCGAGCATGCATTTGCGAATACGAGCCTGGTGGTGATTAGTCCGGGGGTGCCGGTGAACTTGCCGCAATTGCGTACGGCACGGGAGCAGGGCGTTCCGGTTTTGGCGGAATTGGAACTGGCCTGGCGGTTTTGCCGGTCGAAGGTGATTGCGGTGACGGGAACCAACGGGAAAACGACGACCACGGAATTATTGCGGGCGATGATTGCATCGTGCGGTTCCACTGTAGCGCTGGCGGGCAATAACGACACGCCATTTTCGCTGACGGTGTTGCAACGCACGGCGCCGGAATACGTGGTTTTGGAAGTGAGCAGTTATCAACTGGAGGCGGTGGATCAGTTCCGCCCCTGGATTGGCGCGGTGCTGAACCTGACGCCGGATCATTTGAGCCGGCATGGGGGGATGGAACACTATGCGCGGGTCAAGGAGCGGATCTTTGCGCGTCAGGGGGAGGGCGATGTGGCGGTGATCAACGATGATGACCCGTGGACGGCGGAAATGACGGCGCCGGACGATGTGCGTCTTTTGGCCTTTAGCACCCAGAAACGGGTTTTGGACGGGCTTTGGGTGGATGGGGAAGTAATTCGGCGGCGGTACACGGCGGTGGCGCGGCTTTCGGACAATCCGTTGCCGGGCCGGCACAATTTATCGAATGTACTGGCGGCGCTGACAATTATGCGGGCCGGCGGGTTTAATTGGGAGAAGACGCTGGAAGGGCTTCGTTCATTCAAGGCGGTGGAGCATCGCATCGAGCATGTGCTGAAGGCGGACGGCGTGAATTACTACAATGATTCGAAGTCCACGAATATTGACAGCCTTCGCGTGGCCTTGGAAAGTTTCACACAGCCAGTCGTGCTTATAGCCGGTGGACGGGGCAAAGGCAGCGACTACCGGGTGTTGCGCGAATTGATGCAGGAACGGGTAAAAAAGCTGGTGACGCTTGGGGAAGATGCACCGAAACTGACGGAAGCATTCGGCGATGTGGTGGCGGTGGAACAGGCGGAAAACATGGCAGGGGCTGTAGCGCTTGCACGGGCTTCCGCCGATGCCGGGGACGTGGTATTGCTCTCGCCCGGATGCGCCAGCTTTGACATGTATTCTAACTTTGAGGAACGCGGCCGCGACTTTAAAGCTTGTGTGGCCCGCATGACCAGGGAGATCAAGACATGAAAGAAGAAACGACTCTATTAATCACAGTGGTCCTCGTCCTGACATTGGTGGGGATATTGATGGTGTATAGCGCAAGCGCGGTAGGCGGTAATGATCGGGGCTTGCTGATACGGCAATTGTTTTATGTGGGGGTGGGGGTGGTCTTGATGTTCGGGGCGGCGCGCTTTGACTATCACCGCTTTACGGATAAATTCGTGTTTCGGGTTATGTTACTGACGGGGATAGGCATGTTGTTGTTGGTGCTGGTTCCTGGCATAGGCATCGAAGTGGACGGTGCGCGCCGCTGGCTGGGCATCAGCGGGATAACCCGATTCCAGCCGTCGGAAGTGGCGAAATTCGTATTGATTCTGTGGCTGGCGGCCAAACTCTCCCAGAACCGGGAACACGGGCGGGAATTTTTCCGGGGCTTTTTTCCGCCTGTGGCCGTAACCTGCCTGTTTGCAGGATTGGTATTGGCAGAACGCGATTTGGGCATTCCGGCCATGATGTTAGGCGTGGCGGGCATCATGATGTTTGTCGCGGGCATCCGGTGGCATTATCTGGCATTGAGCATTGCTCCGGCTGCGGCGTTAGCGGTGGGGTTGGTGGCGTTTTTCCCGCATCGCGTGCGCCGCATATTCGCCTTTGTTAATCCGTGGGATTACCGGGATGATGCGGGATGGCAGTTGATTCAAGGGTATTCCGCGTTTGCGCGGGGGGGCGTCCTGGGCAGCGGTGCGGGGGCGGGAGAACAGAAGTTGTTTTATCTTCCTGCCGCACATACGGATTTTATCTTCCCGGTGGTGGGCGAGGAACTCGGTCTGGCCGGTACGCTGACGGTGGTGGCGTTGTTCGGAGTGTTTGCGTGGGCGGCATACCGCATTGCCAAGCATGCACCGGACAATTTCGGAGGACTATTGGCTTCAGGGATTGCCTGCATGATCTCGCTGCAAGCGGCCTTTATCATGGCGGTAACCACGGGATTACTGCCCACCAAGGGCTTGCCTCTTCCTTTTATCAGTTATGGCGGCACGGCCCTGGCCGTGTTCCTGGGGATGGTGGGGGTATTGATCAATATCAGCATTCAGGCATCGGTTCCCGAATCCCACCGCGTACGGGCGCATGGGAACAGCCTTACAGCGGCCGTACGCGGGATTTCATGAGGCGGCATGCGCGTATTGATTACAGGCGGCGGCACGGGCGGGCATACTTCACCCGCCGTGGCGGTTATTCAGGAGCTTCGACGGCGGGTTCCGAATGTGGAGTTGATGTGGGCGGGTTGCCGGGGGGCGGTTGAGGAGCGGGTGAGCGCCATGCAGCAGGTGCCTTTTCGATCGGTTCCGTCGGAGGGCTGGCCACGCCGCAATTCCTTGCGGCGGGTCTGGGTGGCGTTGAAATTGATGGCGGGGGTGGTGCGGGCGCTGGGCATAATGGTTTTTTTCCGCCCCACCATGGTGGTGGGTGTTGGCGGGTATGTTTCGTTGCCTGTGGGATTGGCGGCGCAATTGCTGCGCGTTCCGACGTTCCTTCATGAGCAAAATAAACGGCTGGGAATGACGAATCGGATCTTGGCGCGCCGGGCATCTCGGTTATTCCTGAGTTATGAAAACACGCTGGGCACGTATCCCAAGGAGAAGGCGGTGGTGGTGGGCAATCCCGTCCGGGCGGATTTTCTGACGCCGCCAGACCGAAGCGAGGCGTGCCGGAGGTTTGATCTGGATCCGGACCGGCCGGTGGTGCTGGTGAGCGGAGGCAGCCAAGGCGCTCGCACGCTGAATCAGGCGATGAAAACGGTGGTGGAGGGTCTGGGTTCCGGTGATCCTCAGTTTATATGGATGACCGGCAAGTATGAGGCGGAAGAAGCGCGTGACGTGGCAAGTGGACGAACCGCGCAGGTGCGCGTATTTCCGTTCATAGAAGATATGGCAGGGGCGTGCGCGGCAGCGGATCTCATTGTAAGCCGTGCGGGAGCTTCGAGCACGGCGGAACTGGCCGTGCTTGGCAAACCCTCGATATTGGTCCCGTTCCCCTTCGCCACCGACAATCATCAGGAAAAGAATGCGCGGGCGTTTGAAGAATCGGGCGCATCGATAGTACTGACGGATGCGGAATGTACGGGAGAGCGCCTTACAGGGTTATTCAAGGAACTATTTTCACGTCCGGAGCGTTTAGCGGCCATGGGCCACGCCGCAGGCGCTTTGGGCAAGCCTGATGCCGCCGTCCAGTTGGTGGAGGTTATTTTGAAAGCGATTTAAGGCGCCGATGCCGCGAGAATGTTGAGGGGTTTTCTTGAATTCATACCAGCGCGAAGACAGGGGTGCTGTCTTTCTTGGTTTCAGCGACGATGGAAGCAACATCCTCCGTGGGAATGCATAATTCCGCCCACAATTCCCGATCAAGCAGGGTTTGCATCCGTTCATCAGCAGCATTCTCTGCCTCCAGGATCTCGGTGATAAGCTCCGATGTCCGCACCGTTTCGGTGAGAAGCCGAGTTTCGGGCACGGCGTTTTCCGGCTGGTTGTGCCAAGTTACTGCATGTACCAGGGGCATAGGAAGGTTCCAGAGGTCCAAAAGATATCCGCCGATTTCTCCGTGGTCGATCCCAAGAATGTCTCGTTCGATGTCCGCGCTGTCCGCCCCCTTCGACTCAAAGGCTGCGTGAAGTTGTTCGTAATCATCGGGGAAATACTGGTCCAGGATGAGGAAGCCAAGATCATGAAGAAGGCCCGCCATATACGCCTCTTCCTCCGCGAAAGATTTCGATGATCTCGCAGCGCGGGCGATAACACGCCCGGCCACCGCAGTACATAGGCTTCGCCGCCAGAAGCGCTTTGGATTCAAGTGGGATCCCGTGGTCTTAAACGTACGGATAAGAGCGGCGCTGGAGACCAACTGGCCGACTTCCTTGAGCCCGAGGCGTACGATTGCGTCTCGAACGGATACGATTGTCCCCGACATGCTGCTATAGAACATGACGGAGTTGGCCACCCGAAGCACCCCTCCGGCAATCCCGGGATCCTCCTCAATGACCAGGGCAATTTCGGCAACCCCTGAAGATTCGCTGTGCAGCAGTCTCTCCAGTTCCGTCAGGATGGATGGCAAGGTGGGCAGATCTTCGACCGTGGCAAGTTTGACCTTCAGTTTGTCTCGAAATGTACTCATCGTACGTGACCTCCAGAACCGATGCCCTACCCGGCCCACAAGCAGCCACACATGCCAATCAGGGGTGAAAATTCAGCGTATTTGCACACCTATATTATATAGGGAAACTCCTGTCCGCCGCCATTAATTATATTGAATAAAACATTTTGCCAACCCGCTTGTTCTATCATCGAGTATCCCCCCAATGGCAAACCTCTCAATAAGCGATTAAAAACCACCATTTACACATGCCTAGAGCGTCCGTTACGCGAGAGTCAAGCGATAGGGGCAGACACGAATGAACTCGAAAAAGAAGAAGGCAGACGGCACTATAGTGTGAAACCCGTCTAATGTACGGTCTTATTTTTTGATGCTGTAACCGGAATCCATGGAGAGGGGTCTAATATTCGTCAGAGATGAGAATATTGTGCAAACCGAGGCCGGAGGATATGACGGATGCGTTGCCTATTGCCGGTAGTGGCAGGATGTCTGTTGATTGGGATTGGGGGGTCTTCCGGCGCATCGAAGGTTAGCCTTGCTCCGGATGGGATGATTGAGGTGGAGGGAAAGCGGCTGTTTGTCATCGGTTTATATGAAAATCCAAAGGAAGATGCGGTGTTGGATACGGTGGCGCAGGCGGGTTTCAATCTGATACGGGGTTCGGAAGATGCGGGGGATATAGAGCGGATACACCAACGCGGGATGTATGTCTGGCTGAACACAGGGGGGCGAATTGAAATTAAGGATCCCTCCCCAGAGCGAACGCAACCACTGAAGGAGATGGTGGAACGTTGGGGGAAGCATCCGGCGTTGCTGGTCTGGGAAGTTCCCGATGAAGCGTTGTGGAGTTGCATGTTGGGGGCACTGGGACAGCCGGTTCCGTTTGTGCAGCGATGGAAGATATTCCAGGAGAATTCCGCCGTATTAAGCGCCCGAATGAAGGCGGGGTATGGTGTTTTGAAAGAACTTGATCCGGATCATCCGGTGTGGATGAATCATGCGGCGGGCAATCAACTGGAAGACTTGGCGGCCATAAACCGGGCGGCGGATATCGTGGGATGTGATGAATACCCTTTGTTGCCGTACCGGATGTGGCCGGTGGATGTATCGCACAGTGTTTTAGGGTCCATCGGGACGTGTACTTTGCGCATGCAGGCGGCGGCGCCGGGAAAACCGGTGTGGATGGTGCTTCAGGGGATGAGTTGGGCGGATATTGGCGTTATTTTCCCGAAGCGTCCGGGGACGGGTCAATATCCCACGTTTGAGGAGTCGCGCTTTATGGCCTATGACGCGATTGTATGCGGGGCGCGCGGTGTGTTGTATTGGGGGACGCACACGTTGGGCAAGGATAGCCCATGCTGGCACGGCTTGCTGCGGGTGGCGCGGGAACTATCGGACCATCAGGCGTTGCTTTCCGCGCCGGATGCCGCGGTGCGTCCGGAGGTTGAAACCGCGGCAACCGCGGCAACGGAATGGTTCAGCTATCACGTGTTGGGGACATACTTCAACGTGCGCGCATTGGGAAAACAGGTGGCGGACAAGACGTGGTGGATAGTAGTCAATGAAATGCCCACGCCTTGCGCATATACCTTGCGGGGAATGAAAGAATTTGATGGCCAAGCGTATGAAGAGACGGCGGCGGGAGTTCGAATGGCAGTAAATGGCGGTTCGTTGGAAGGGGTGTTGCCCGCAAATGGCGTGCATATTTTGAAACCGGTGCAGGAGTAAGAAAGGACAAAATCGAAAAACGGCGCGGTTCCAGGTATTATTTGCGGGTTTTGAAAAGAGAAGAAATAATTGGGAAGTAAGGGTTCGGAATGGCGATGGGTAAGGAGACAGCGGCATTGCGGGCGCATTATGACGCGCTGGCGGGTTCGTATGATGGGGAGGCGAACCAAGCCTGCAAGCGCGCCTATGCGGAATTGATCCGGCGGGTGCTCGGCAATGCGAAGCGGGTGTTGGAAATCGGCGCGGGGACGGGCAAGCTGCTTTCAGATCTTGATGCGCCCTTTAAGGTAGCCACGGATTTCTCCCCTCAAATGATGGTGGCGCGCAAAGAGGAATGCCTGGTACACCGTGCGACGGCCAATGCCGAGCAGCTTCCGTTTCAAGATTCCACCTTTGATTTTGTTTTGAACGTGAATCTTTTGGAGCATGTATCCTCGCCGCCGCAAGTGGTTTCGGAAGCGGCGCGGGTGTTGACGCCGGGAGGACGTTTTTTAGCAATCACGCCGAATGGCGACTTGGCGTGGCTATTGGAACTATTGGAACGGCTTCACCTCAAGCTGCCGGAAGGTCCGCACCGTTTCCTGCCCTTTGATGAGTTGGCGGCATTGGGAGGGTCTTTATTCCGGGTGGAGGAGGCACGCCGGTTTCTGGCGTGTCCGGCAGGTCCTTCGGGATGGGTGCGATGGGTGGATGGTCTTTCAGGCAAAGGCCGCGGCTGGGGATTGTTTCAGTATTTACTGATGGAGAAGCGTTGAATAATAATGAAAAAAGCAGACCAACAACCTGTAGCGCCCGCCCGGTGGAACAAATTGAGCCCTCTGAGGGCGAGATATGGTAGTATGCAATCCTATGACGAATGAAAGTCAAGATAGTTTTATCCGGGTCAAAGATATTACGAAAATCTATGACATGGGCGATTCTGTCGTAGAAGCGCTTGTGGGGGTGTCGCTGGAAATAGAACAAGGCACGTATGTGGCGATCATGGGGCCGTCGGGTTCGGGGAAGACGACGTTTTTGGATATTTTGGGGTGCCTGTCGCGTCCGACGTCGGGGGAATATTGGTTAAAGGGCCAAAAGGTCAGTGATTTTTCCGAAGCGCGGCTTGCGCAGTTACGCAATCATGAAATAGGGTTCGTGTTTCAGAATTTCAATTTGCTTCCGCGCGCCTCGGCGCTGGGGAACGTTGAATTGCCTCTTCTGTATGACGGGGTGCCGCGCCGGGAGCGGGTGCGCCGTGCGCGGGAATCACTGGAGGCGGTGGGTCTCGGGGACCGGGCGCATCACCGCCCGAACGAGATGTCGGGGGGGCAGCGGCAGCGGGTGGCAATCGCGCGGGCGCTGGTGAATCAGCCGTCGATTGTATTTGCGGATGAACCGACGGGGAATCTGGATTCGCGCAGTGGAGAAAGCATCATGATGCTTTTTAATGAGTTGCATGCCCAAGGCAAGACCATCGTCATGGTGACCCATGAACCGGATATTGCCCAGCATGCGGAACGGGTCATAAGCTTCAAAGACGGATTGGCGGTGAAAGACGTATGGCAACGCAAAAGAGAAAATCAATCCTAGTACCCATCCTCATATGGGCCGTTATAGCCGTGGTGATCGTAGGCGCCGGGGCGTATTTTTATACGCGGGAGCCTGAGATCGAGGTGACGACGGGCAAGGTGGAGCGGTGCATGGTGGAGGAGACGATATCGTCGATTGCATCGGGAACCGTGATGCCCAAGGAGCGGTCAATGGTGGCGGCGGGGAGTCTGGGAACAATTTCGAAGGTGTTGGTGGAGGAAGGCGACAAAGTGAACGAGGGGGATTTGCTGGTGGAGTTGGATCACAAGGAATTGGATGCGCAGTTGGCGCTGACCCAGGCGAATTTGAAGGTGGGTCAATCACGGTTGGAGCAGGCCCGTATCGCGGCGAAGATTTACGAAGAAATATCCGCCACGCGGGTAAGCCAAGTGACGGCGCAATTGGATCAGGCGCAACTGGATTTCAACCGGGTGAAGGAGTTATCGGAGAAAAAAGCCGTCTCGCAGAGTGATTTTGAAAAGGTGGCGCTGGCGGTTCGGGTGGCGCGGGAGACCAAGGCGGCGGCAGAGGCGAGCCAAAAGGAAAACCTGGTGCGTGCGGAGGAGATCCGTTCCGCGGAAGCGGCCATCGAGCAAATGGAGGCGGCAGTGCGGGTGGCGGAGGCGGCACGGGATCGTGCTTTGGTGCGGGCGCCGTTTCCGGGCGTGATTGCGAAGAAAATCCTGCAAGTGGGCGAAGCGGTGGCGATGGGTCTTCCGTTGTTGCAAATGGTGCGTTTGGACGACTGCTATATTGAAGCGCCGTTTGACGAGGCGAATACGGCGCAAATCAGGTTGGGGCAGGAGGTGCGGCTCAATTTGGATCCGTATCCCGGCATGACATTCAAGGGCGAAGTTGTTTATATCTCCCCGGTCGTCACGGTAAACAAGGAATTGACGCGCACCTTGGACATCAAAGTGCAGATCTTGGAACAACAGGAGAAATTCATGCCGGGGATGTCCTCGGACGTTACCATCATCGTCCAGCGCAAGGAAAACGTGTTGGCGGTACCCAGTGAATCGCTGGTTCGGGATGAGTTTGCCTATGTAATCGAAAATGGTCATGCGGTCCATCATAACGTGAAGCTGGGCATCGGCAATTGGGAACAGCAGGAAGTGCTGGAAGGTCTTGAGGAAGGCCAGACCATCATAACCTCGGTGGCCATCAAGGCGTTGAAAGACGGGTCGAAAGTGCGGGTTGTAAGCGAACTGGGCAGCGGCGGATGAATGGAATAGAATATTTTCTCACGGCATTGCGTTCGATAGGCCAGAACAAGGTGCGCGCCATACTGACCACGCTAGGCGTGATCATTGGCGTGATGTCCGTAATTTTGCTGATTGCACTGGGGGAATCGGCACAAGCGTATGTAGAGCGCGAATTCGCCATTATGGGGAGCAATGTGCTCATTATCACGCCAGGGCGGCAGGAGACCACCGGGATGTTCCCTATCAGCGCCGGGGCGCACCGGAAATTGACCTATGACATCGCCAAATCGATAAAACGGAAAGCATCGGGCGTGACCGGTGTTGCGTCGAACTGCATCGGGCTGGCGGCCGTGAAATTCCGCACCCGGGAACGGCATGTATTGTTGATAGGCACCACGCCGGATTTCGAAGGCGTCCGGCAGCTCTATACGCAAATAGGCCGGTTTGTTTCTCAAAAAGACGTTGAGCTCAACAACAAGGTTTGTGTCATCGGCACCACGGTGAAACGGGAACTGTTTGGCGACCAACAGGCCTTGTATGAGACGGTATCCATCAATAGCTGCAAGCACATGATTGTGGGCATTCTTGAAGAGCGTGGAATGGCACTGGGGATCGATCTGGGGGACCTGGTGATTGTGCCGCTCCCAAGCGCGCAGCAGATGTTTAACATGGAAGGCGTGGGCGAGATTCTGGTGGGGGCGCGCAGCCAGGAAGATATTCCGATCGCCTCGGCCGCAATAAAACGGATTATTAAGTCGGCTCACGATAATAATGAGGATTTTACCATTACCGATCAGGACGGAATGCTCAAAACCTTCTCGCGTATATTCGACATGCTGCGTTTGATGCTGACGGGGATTGCGTCCATATCGCTGCTGGTGGGCGGGATTGGCATCATGAACATCATGCTGGTGTCGGTGCGGGAGCGCACGCGGGAGGTTGGGGTGCGCAAGGCCGTGGGGGCCACGCGGACGGATGTCGCGATGCAATTTCTGATAGAAGCCGTCACCCTGAGTGTTATTGGCGGATTGATCGGGCTGAGTTTGGGGGCGTTTGGGGCGTTTGTGATTCATTTTCTGTATCCCAATCTTCCGATAGGCATCTCGATGTGGGCGGCCCTGATGGCCTTTTTCTTCAGTCTTGGCGTAGGCGTGTTTTTTGGGGTGTATCCGGCGGTCAAGGCCGCCAGCGTGGACCCGGTGGTGGCCCTTCGCTACGAATAATTTCTGCTGGGCGATTTTAAAATCAGGAAACGCAGTGAAGTCTGATTTTTCCCTCCTGGAATGCAAGGCGCCGCCTTTGAAACCTGGGAGGAAATTGATGGTCCAACTAAAGAAAGTCTGCAGAACACAATGAGGAGGGTTTATGCGGGCTGCTTTTTGGCTGTTTTGTTTTCATTGCGCCGCATTCGCCGCGGCGCAACCTCCCCCACTCCATGTGTGCCTCATCTCCGGTTCATTCGAATATACCTCGGATACCTCGCTGGAAGGATTAAAGAAATACCTGGAATCCGGCTACCGCGTGGACTGCACGCTCCTGAAAGCCTTGGATTGGGATCAGTTGCCCGGCCTGGAAGCATTGGACACCTGTGATGTGGCGCTGTTTTTCACGCGCCGCCTCACGCTGAAAGGAAAAGATCTGGACCGCATCAAACACTATTGCGATTCCGGAAAGCCGATTGTGGCCGTGCGCACCGCCAGTCACGGGTTTCAACATTGGCTTGCGTTCGACAAAGAAGTGTTGGGCGGGAATTATCAGGGGCATCTCGATGAAGGCCCCACCACCGACACCCATGTGGCCACGTTGCTGAAAAATCATCCGGTGCTGGAAGGCGTGGGACCTATTCGGTCCCGCTACTCGCTTTATAAAACAAAACCCGTGGCCAAGGACGTGGCGGTGCTTTTGTACGGGCAGACGCCCTTCTCGAACGGACCGCAACCGCTTGCTTGGACGCGGGAGCATAAGGGCGGGCGCATCGTTTACACCTCCCTGGGCGGCGTGGGCGATTTTGACGGCGAGAGTTTTAAGCGCATGTTGGCCAATGCCTTGTTTTGGACTGCCCAGAGGGCGGTAGACCGCGTTCCACTTCCCATACTGACGCCCAGGAGCCGGATGGAAGGGCAACTCCTGCTCACATTACGCACTCGATCTGAAGTGAATGGCGCATGGCCGGAAACGGTTGTTGAAAAAGCGCTGCCCGTTTCGGAGACCGCTATTTTACTTTGCGATATGTGGGACAAGCATTGGTGTACGTTCGCCAGTGACCGGGTGGCCGCGATGGCGCCCAGGATGAATACGGTGATCACCGCCGCCCGCCAGGCCGGAGTGCAGATTATCCATGCGCCTTCGGAAACCTTGGGATTTTATGTGGACACTCCCCCGCGCCGGCGAGCGCAGGCCGCGCCACCGGTGGAGCCGCCTGCGGAAATAACCATTGATGAACCTCCTCTGCCCATCGACGATTCGGACGGTGGATGTCCGTTGTCAGACAAATCGTATGGCGCCTGGACCCGGCAGCATCCCGCTATTGTGATTTCAGATGCGGACATTATTTCCGACGATGGCCGGGAAATTTATAACTACTTGCGGCAGGAGGGGATCAAGAATGTGATCTTCATGGGGGTCCATACCAATATGTGCGTGCTGGGCCGATCCTTTGGCATCCGCCAGATGACCAAGTGGGGGGTGAAGTGTTTTCTTGTACGCGATCTCACCGACACCATGTACAACCCGGCCATGCCCCCGCGGGTCACCCATGACGAGGGTACGGAACGGGTGGTTCAACATATCGAAAAATACTGGTGCCCATCGCTGCTCAGCAGCGATCTCATGAATGCCATTGCACGCAAATAATTTTTTTGCATTCCGCCAAGATTGATCGCTTCGCGGCCAAGAAAGCGGCCATGATCGGGAGGGCGAGGCTCCTGCCGAGCCGTCAGAACAAGATCAACAAGGTATATTTTGTTTACGGCTCGGCAGGAGCCTCGCCCTCCCGATCTCGCATGTTTATTCTGTTAGAAATCCGGACCTAATTGCATTCGGGTTCCAGGGGGCCTGCGAGTTCTTTCAAGAAGAAGAGGCGTCCGGGAAGGGTGGGCATGAAGGTGCTGGGTATCCACGGGGTGGGCTTGTGGTGCAGTGTCGCCCACAGCGACATTCCCTGCCACATCATCCCTCGGCCGAGCGCGCCGTCCGCGCCGCCGATGATCTTGTCGGATTGCAGAAACAGGCCTGGGCCTATGGTGTTGGCGCGTGTCGGCACGAGCGTGGTCCGGCTTTTGAAACTTGTGATGGCGTTTTGCTCAATGGTCAGGGGGCAGAGCTTGGCCCCCAGCCGGAATTTATCGTCGCGCCATTCCTTAATGGATTTGTATTCGGCGGCAAAATGGGGTTCCCAGAACGCGATATGGCAGGCGCGGCCAATGCCGAACACCGTCACCAACCGGGCGTCTTTTTTCTTCAGCGCCTTGATTTGATGTCCGAATTCCGGCAATTCCTTTTTCGTCGCGAAATGCCGCTGAGCGGACGGTACGGTGAGTTTGCCCAAGGGGCCGTAAAAGGCCTGTTCCATGGCATTTTGGAAGGCGCCGGGATCCTTCGCGGGCAGCGTATTGCCGTCCGCATCCGACCACTCGTCCATATTGAATCCGTGCACGTGTTTGCAGTCTATATTCCATTCTTTCAGGAAGTAGACAGCCCAACGGTACATGCCCATGGGTCCGACGGGCAGGATAAAGGCAATCGGAATCCGGTTTTGTTTTGCGCGCAGAATCTCGACGGCGATTTCATGGCCCATCATGGTGTCAAAGTCCGCCAGGCTCTCACAGGGCACTGGTTCGAAGTTCTTGTGCCACCATTTTTCCTTCTCGACGATTTTCGCCGGTGGACGCGAACATAACTCGTCCAGCGTTTTTAAATCCCAGCCTTCCGGGAAAAAGCCTTTCAGCAAAGAACCTTCCAACGTGCTGATCAAATTAATGGCCATGACACATTCTCTCCTTTCCTCGTGGTTACGTCCGTGCCGGAACCGTTATACCATGGTACCGGCAGGCGACTCTTCTCCCAACCGTATCGTAAGCTTGCTATCGTTTACGGAAAATTCCGTCACATGCTTCAGGATTTCCGACACTTGCGGATTGTTTTCATAGCCCTTGGCGAAATTTTCGCCCTTCAACCCTTGCATGAAAAAATCAGGCAGGGATTTTCCCTTGATTTGAAGATCATCCAAGAAAATAACCAAGCGGCCCTTCACAATGGACACCGACAAAAGCGCCAATCCGTTGATATATTTTCCTGGCAAAAACTCAGTGCTTATCTCTGCTTTAATTGTATCGCCTTCGAGAGTGACATATGCGGTTTTTCCAATGTTCTCCAGTCCTTCCATGGATTGGAGGATCACGTTGACCTCCGTTGTATCCAATGTAATGGAGGCATTGCTCTTCGCCGCGGCCGCCTCTTTAAAAGCCGCCCAGCGATCCAGAATTGCCTGTTTCTCGCTGTCACTCACCGTGAGACTCGGCAAGGAAACAGGCTTGTCATCCAGGAAGTAGTCCGTGGTCTTTTTATAGAAAAAATATCCGCCCATAAGCCCCATAATCAGCATGCAGACCATGCCGATACCAAGAATCAGACAGCCATACAAACAGGCATGGCTTTTCTCCACCGGTCTCTCGCCGGGAAGCGGTATGCGGTATTCCTGGGACATTCTCTCGGTTCCTCGAATAACACCAACAAAGAACAGTGTTTCACAGCGTCCCGCCTTGCGTCAAACCGTAATTTTTAAAATTAACCGGCACTATGCTATACTTACCTCTCATTGTGAGCGCATTCGCGTTTTTCTGGAATTACCCAAAGGAGTTTCACAATATGCCACTTGTACCCATGCGACAGATTCTGGATGAGGCCGCAAAAGGCGGCTATGGCGTTGGCGCGTTTAATGTTAACAACATGGAACAGCTTCAGGCCATCATTCAAGCCGCGAACGACACCAACAGCCCGGTGATTGTGCAAGCCAGCCGCGGCGCATTGAAATACAGCAAAATGATCTACCTGAAGAAACTGATGGAAGCCGCCGTCGAGGAATATCCTCATATTCCGCTCGCCATGCACCTGGATCATGGCAACGGCGTGGACACCTGCAAAATGGCGATCGATCTCGGATTCACCTCGGTAATGATGGACGGCTCCCTGAAGTCCGACGGGAAATCCCCCGCCACCTTCGAGGAAAATGTCGAGGTTACCCGGAAGGTTGTCGAGCTGGCACACCCGCTCGGTGTGACGGTGGAAGGTGAATTGGGTTGCCTCGGCGGCATCGAAGACGGCCACGGCGCCGGACTTGAAGGCGACGCTGTCAATGAGCACCTCACGGATCCGGGCCAGGCCGAAGAATTCGTCAAATTGACTGGCGTGGACGCATTGGCCGTCGCTATCGGCACCAGCCATGGCGCCTATAAATCCGGGCGCAAAGACCCCAAGACCGGTGAAATCCTGCCGCCCGCTCTGGCCATGGACCGCATCCACGAAATCCATAAGCGCATGCCCAATTGCCATATGGTCATGCACGGCTCCAGTTCCGTACCCAAAGAACTGGTCGACATTATTAATCAGTACGGCGGGAAAATGCCCGGCACCTTCGGCATCGCCGTTGAACAGATCCAAGACGGCATCAAGCACGGCGTCCGTAAAATCAACGTGGACACCGACAGCCGCCTTGCCATCACCGGCGCGATCCGGAAAGTATTCTTTGAGACGCCGGAGAAATTCGATATGCGCGACTACCTGAAGCCCGCGCGCGAAGCCGCCTACGCCGTCTATGTGGCCCGGTGCAAGGCCTTCGGACAAGCCGGTCACGCTGGCGATTACACGCCCATCACCCTCGACGACATGAAGAAGGTGTACGGCTACTAAGCCATTCCATCGCACTTTTTCCGAGGCAAACAGTTTTACGATTGTTTGCCTCGGTTTTTTTAAACTGATGAGGAGCATGAAACAAAAATACACCAGAAAAATGAAACCATTGCTCCAAGTTTGGGATAATAGCCATCAGGAAAAACGACCGGAAATATTTTACGTGTGTTGAATAAAGAATAAACCAACTGGCAAGGGGAAAATCCATGATTCGGAAGAGCATCATCGCGGTTCTTGCTATCTTGTGCATTTTTGGCGTGTTGACCGGCTGTAAACACAAAAAAAGCGAACCTTGTACGACTCGGGCATCCATTGATGGCAAGGGCGATGTGAACAAGGTTCAACCGGAGCGCATGTTAATCTGGACTGCCTATATCACTGTTGAAGTCCACAATGTGCAGGAGTCGATGGACAATGCCTCCGCCGCCATCACTCAATCCGGAGGATATGTTGAAGAGAATTCCAGCAGCAGCGATGGTTCCGTCCATCTCCGTATACGTATTCCTTCTAAAAACTTCAATGAAGCCGTTGGTTTCCTGGAAAAACTGGGCAAGGTCAAATCAAAGACCATTACCGGTCAGGACGTTACCGAAGAATATATTGATGTGGAAGCCCGACTCAAAAATAAGATCGCGCTTCGGGACAGTTTGAAACAATTGCTGGAAAAGGCTGTAGATGTTAAGGATATCCTCGCCATCGAAACGGAACTGAATCGCGTCCAGGCCGATGTGGATTCCATGGAAGGACGAATCAAATCCCTCAAAGAGAAAGTGGATTTCGCCACCATTACGTTGAGTCTCGAACGCGGCAAAATCCTCGGTCCCTTCGGCTATCTCTTCAAAGGCCTGTGGTGGGGTATTGAGAAACTCTTTGTAATTCGAAAGTAGCATTATGATTTGAGCTTCTTTTTGCCGCAGGATTGGGCAATTTCTGCTTCAAGAAGTTCAAGATTTTCCCGTGCAGCACAGGTTTTGGGATGATCCGGTCCCAGACTGACCTCGAAAATGGCCAAGGCGCGTTTCATGAGGGGTTCGGCTTCGGTTAGCCGGTTGGTGGCCTTGAGAAACTGAGCTAGGTTGTTGAGGCGAGTGGCGACTTTGGGATGGTCCAATCCGAAGGATTTTTCGTCGATTTCCAAAGCACGTCGCATGAGGGGTTCTGCTTGGGCCAGCCGGTTGGTATCATGGAAAAACTGGGCCAGGTTGTTGAGGCAAATGGCGACATTGGGATGGTCCGGGCCGAAACTTTTTTCTTCGATATCCAAGGCGCGTTGCATGAGAGGTTCAGCCTCGGCCAGCCGGTTGGTATCATGGAGCAACTGGGCCAAGTTGTTGAGGCAAATGGCAACATTGGGATGATCCGGGCCGAAGGATTTTTCATCGATTTCCAGGGCGCGTTTCATGAGGGGTTCGGCCTCGCCCAGACGGTTGGTGGTCTTGAGTAACTGAGCCAAGTTGTTGAGGTCTCTGGCAACATTGGGATGGTCCGGGCCGAAGGATTTTTCATCGATTTCCAAAACGCGGCGCATGAGAGGTTCAGCCTGGGTCAGACGGTTGGTGACCCTTAGCAACAGCGCCAAGTTGTTGAGTCGAAGGGCGATTTTTGGATGGTCAGGACCGAAGGATTTTTCGTCGATTTCCAAAGCACGTTGCATGAGGGATTTGGCCTCGGCCAACCGGTTGGTTTCCTTAAGTAAATAGGCCAGGTTATTGAGGCGAATGGCGACCTCGGGATGGTCCGGGCCAAAAGATTTTTCGTCGATTTCCAAGGCACGCCGCATAAGGGGTTCAGCCTCGGCTAATCGGTTTGTGTCGCTGAGCAATTGTGCTAGGTTGTTGAGGCAGATGGCGACTATATGATGCTCATACCCTAAAGAATTTTCGTTGATTCTAAGCGCACGTCGCATCAAGGGCTCTGCTTCCAGAAACAATGCTTTAGTTTTCAGATACCATCCAAATTGATTCATTATTCGCGCAGTAGGTTCAGGTATCCTAATAATATCTGCTTGGTCGGTAATCGTCATTGCATGGGGATGAAGCTGATTCATCACCGGCCATGATCTGACATCCTCGGTATCATAAGGGGTTACGGCATCGACAAGTACGAGGGCGATTTTTATCCAATCGTGGTGGGAATCGATTGGGAGGCAGGATCGAACGACTTCTTGAACTAGGCGGTGGATGGAGAAGGCGTTGTTTTCTTCGGAGGTAATGAGGGAATAGGCGAAGAGGTCGGCTAGGGCTTCGGACACATTGAATGTGGTTTGATGGGGCGGTTTCTTTTTCTTTTTTCCTGTTCCCTGCAATAGGACCAAGGATTGTTGTAGACGTTCTTGTTGTCCTTCAAAGAGGAATTCAGGGATGGGATCTGGGGCGAGGAAGGCACAGATATTCAGTAGGGCGCGGGAAGATAGGGTGAGTTGGTCGAAGCTGGCTTGCCAGGCGAAGGCAAGGGAAAAGGGATATTCGGTTTGGTGCTTATCGTGCCATTCAAGAATGGATTCGCGTTCGGTTTCCCAGAGGTGGAGATAGCGGTCGAAGCTCCAGTGTCGGCTAGCGATATAAGCTGCGGCCAATTCGAGGGCGAGGGGCAATCCATCAAGCTTTTGGGCGAGTTCTTCGGCGCGTTTGGGGTCGTCGGGGGATTTGGCGCGGTCGAGATCGGTGCTTTCGAGGAGGTAGGCGGCGGCGTCTTCAATGGTGAGGGTATCGAGTCCATGGCGCTTCACGGAAAGCGGCCATTGTGCGCGGCGGGTGGTAATGAGGACACAACCGATATTCAACCGTGGCAATATCGATTGCACAGCGGCTATAGCGTCCTTGGAGTCTACGTTATCGAGGATGAGGAGCCAGCCGGGATTCGTTTCGAGCCAGTGCAGGACGGCGTCGGTTTTGACGGGTTCTTCGCGTGCCTCATGTTCCAGAAGATTTAAGAGGTCAGCCAGTGCGGCGAGATTGGTATTTAAAGCAACTGAGGAATCGGCGCGGACAAACAGCAGGGCGGTGTATTCGCGGGCGTAGCGATAGGCGTATTCGATGGCGAGGCGGGTCTTTCCGATGCCACCGAGTCCATGGATGGCCTGTTTCTGAACCACGATGGTGGTTTTCTTTTGAGAGAGAGATGTGTGGAGTGAGACTAGGGCGTCTTCACGGCCTTTGAATAGATCGCCAAGGCGGTCAAGCGGGAGATTATGAGGTGGCAGTGTACCTTCATATGATGCAGCTTTTTCACGAACAAAGTGATGGAGTGTGACATTTAATAAGTCAATTTCTTCTGCCGAATTTCCTTTCAACGTATATAAGTCTATAAGTGTATCCACGAAAACCATTGCTTCTTTGGGCACCTTGCCACTACGATGCGAGATATAATCTAGAACCTTACGGGCAAGTGAATCTTTGATCGTGTAATGAACGGGGGGGAAATGTTGTTCTAGAAGATCCAGAAACTGGATACTAAGTCTTCTAGCTTCTGTTCTTGCGGGGACATCGAGCAGAGCTTTTGTGGCATCACGAGCGAGATCTATAGCGGCGATAACCTCCTCGGTCGTCTTCGATGTTTCGACAATGAACTGGAATCGTTTGGCAAGGTTTTGAGCACGATTCCGTGCATCTTCGATATGCGGGGAAAGATTTTTTTCTTCCGCAAACTCAAAGGCTTGCATTGTTGTGGGCACAGGGATACTTTCCATTAACCGAACCCGCGCGAGAAACCAGGAATCGAGATCCGGCACGGCCCGTACAAATCGTTCCGCGAAGGCTGTTGGCATCCACCAGATTTGCCGGAGTCCAGGGCGATTAAGGCTTTCCCGGTAAAAATTAAACACCTTCAGCGATTGTTCGAGGGATGCATCGCTGGGAAAGGCGGTTGCAAAACCAGTAATAGATACTACACCCTCTTCCGCCCCAGATAATTGATCGAGCTGACAGAGAAGTTCCTGGGACAGTTGCATGGGGGTAAGCCCTGTGGGCAGGGTGATCTCCGAATAAATGGTAATGCCGTGTTCATGCAAGGCTTTGGCTAGTTGGTCCATGACACGCTGACGGGCAGGTTCGGAAACAAACTCAGCGCGCGCAAAGCCGTGCGAGGCGCGGCGGCACCAAGACGCCAGACGATCCACGGTCTCCCCAATGGTTCCTTTACCGCGCGGAACGGCCCGTTTTTTTGGCATTTCTTTTTGCCTTTGATTTTTTCGGCGCGATTAGGCCTTGATCTTCTAAAATTCTAACCACCATGGGATGAACGCCAAACCAGCGGTCACCATTGAACTCTTGAATAGCGTTCGCCCGTAATAACGAAAGCAACACAGCATCGGGAACTTTGACTTCAGGGTCCTGACAATACGCTTTCACCAACCGCTTCGCTTTGTCCGCATAAGTAACGCTTTTCTCATCAAAAGGACTTTGCCCAATCTTTCGTTCATATTGGACCCGTAATTCCGTTATGGCCCGATCACTGTCATCGGCTGTGATAATCTTGGAGCCTGTCTTCCTCAGCAAAGCTGAATCGGCGGCGAAGGTAACCAGAAAAAAAAGATCGCGCAAATTGCCGCCCGAAGCCTGAATAATTCGTTCCTGTTGCCCCTTAGCAAAGAGGGAGGGATTAACTCTCGCATTGAGGATTTCCTGGATGGCTTTCCGTCCTTGTACGTGTGGTGTGTGTTTAGAGGTAAATACAGGGGTATCGGGGATAATTTCGTGAGGGAAGGGCAAACCTACCGCCGCTGTAGAGTATGTCAGGGCTACCGGTACGGTAAACATCATATGGAGCCGCAAGGCTTTTAAGGTACTGCCATAGGTTAAAAAGAGTTCTCTCACTTTATCCGGCGGGATCTCCGGCTTTTCAAAATTGTCGAAAATCACCACCCACTCTCTATTTGCGCCTTCACGCAATTTGTCATTGCATTCATCGAGTAATCTGTTTGTTATATCAAGAAGTTGTGAAATCCGCGTCAGGCGGTATTCGATTCGTTTTTCAGTGCGGTCCTGGCCGAATTTGATTTCCCCGCGCAATTTCAAAAAAAGTCCGGTAATCTTTTCCCATAGCGCCCCTCCGGAAAGACTCGCGCCAGCACTCGCTGATCCACTCATGCCAGAAGAAGTAGTTACGGACACTTCTTCTTTTGCGAAGAAGTCCTGAATTTCTTTAAGGCGATGCTCCGACGGTTTCCAACCCTTTATTATCTTCTCCGATTCCTCGGCAATTTCAATCATAGTAATCAGCAAGACATCAAGAGGATTGAATTGCACGGGGTTTAGCTCCGAGGTGGCGCTAATGCGTATGGGATGGAATCTTTTCCGAATTTCATCGTCGAATATGAGGCGTGTGAGTTCCGTGGATTTCCCCACTCCGGGATGCCCCGTGATAAGC
This sequence comes from Candidatus Hydrogenedentota bacterium, assembly GCA_029565395.1. GTDB lineage: Bacteria > Hydrogenedentota > Hydrogenedentia > Hydrogenedentales > CAILVY01 > CAILVY01. The sequence goes on from JAKQOG010000074.1 coordinate 33,954, forward strand.
ACTTTATAGGGGATTTTTTGGAATCCCCGTATCAACCCTAACTTAAGTCTTTCCACCTTATCCCCACCGCGCACTTCATTAAGCTCCGATTTATAGAAAATCGCCAATTCTTGCTTGGTTAACAAGGGTTCGGGAGAAATGGTGTTCCAAATGTCCTCCAATTGTTGCGCGGGCCCCTTTGGCATAGGGTGTTTAGCTGTCATTTGTCAATCCCTTCATTATATTCTGCGCACATTGGACCATTGTCTTCACTCTAATGCTGCAATTATTTATACAAATCACTTCAATAGGGTGAATTATACCATTATTGATTAAAGCTGTCACAAACCCTCTGTTAGGGGTATTTTCTGTTTATTAGAGCGCTATCAACTGAGCACAAAAGAGACTTTAGTGGATACTCTCAAAGCCGAGCCCTTTCGTTCCTTCTGACACATCATTTACTTCAGAGGTCACTGTACCGGAATTCTCTTAAGCCGTGTTTGGCGATGAGTTCCTGGGCTTCCTTGAGCTTTTGGGGGGGCACGCCTTCGACGCGGTGTGCGATTTTCTTGGCGGGAGCGCCTGCCCAGATTTCGAGGGGGCCTACCTGGGTGTCCTCGATTAATACGCTGCCTACGCCAATGATCGCGCCGTCTCCGATGGTAACGCCGGGATGAATATAAGTGCGGCTGCCAACAAAGGCGTCGTTGCCGATAATGATGGGTTTGGTGATATGGGGGTTGAGCACCCAATGGTGATCGGTTCCGTAGATCATGTGGTTGGTGTCGCGGATCACGCAGAATTCGGTGATGGCCGTGTTATCCCCAATCTGGACCAAATCCTCCGCTTCGATATAGCAAAAATAGCTGCACCCGGAGTGGTTCCCGAAAATAATTTTGCCCTTGCCGTGGGTGCGCATGATGACATGATCCCGGAACCGGCAGTAGTTGCCCACCTCCACATGGCCGTCAATTTCCAGATCTTTTCCCTGGAAACGGCAGTGTTTCCCCTTTTGGGCGAATTTAAACCCGTGTCTCCACGTTCTGATACGGCGGATAAGCGTACGCATGTTCGTTCTCCTCACCCGTAACTGCCCGCTGGTTTCCTGGCATTATTCAACCTTTCCCGCAGTATACCATACCCTCTTGCAAAGGGGAGATTTTATTGGTGCACAATTTTGAGCAATATGCTAAAGTACAGGAGGTAGAAACTGGTATTTTGGGAAAATAAGAAGGAGGAACGGCGTATGATGGATGGCACACGATCCAGTTGCATCAATCATCCTGGGGTGGAAGCCACGGTTCGCTGCAAACAATGCGGCAAGCCGGTGTGCAACACCTGTGTGGTCCAAGGCTCCACGGGCCGGTTTTGTTCTGAATCCTGCCGTCAAAAGCATGAGGCGTATACGCAACGCGCCCAGGAACTGGACGGCAAGGCGCGAGGCAGCGCATTTATCAAGTTGAGATCGATCCTGGGCACGCTGATTATCATTGCGGCGGCGCTTGTGGCACTCGGTGTGGCCGGATCGTTCATGGATGTGCCAGTGCTTTCAGATGTTGTGTGGAAAATCCGGGATATCCTGGGAATTTAGGAGGGTGTTATGGATCTCAGTGGATTAAAATGGCCTCTCATCATTGTGGTTGTTGTGGTGGTCGGCTGGTTGCTGTCCAGCGGCGGCGTCAACTGGATGGAGAAAAACTTTACCAAATCCGTCCCCGGTCAGGACGAAAAGCGCGACATTTCGGACGAGGCAGGGTTGGCCCGTTTGGGCGGCTACTGCATGTACCTGTTCCGCTATGAAAAGGCGGCCAGCATCTTTGAAAAAGCCATTGACCGCTATCCCAATGGCGCGAATTACTATTATTGCAAGTATTGCCTCGCGCGCTGCTATGAAAAGATGGACCGCTATCAGGACAGTTACAACATTCTGTTGGATCTCATTGCGGCCAATGCGAGCGAGGTGGACAAACGGGTCAACAATAATGATGTGCTCAACCTGCGCGCGCAAAAACTCAAGGAAGTGCATGGTTTCTAGTGAGCCAGCGAATGGAGAAGGTGATTGGACGCATTCCGGTATTGGAATGTCTCCGGGCGGGCAAACGTGAAATTCACCGGTTATATTTGGCGCGAGATGCAAAAGGTTTAGATCCCATCCGCCAAGCGGGGCGAGGTGTACCCATTTTGGAACATTCCCAAGAGGAATTGGACCGGATGGCGGGCAACACCGTCCATCAAGGGGTGATTCTCGAAGCCTCCCCCCTCCCACTCTGGAATCTGGCGGAATGGCTTAATCAACCCCTTCCACAAGACGCCGTGCTGGTTATTCTGGATGGAATCGAAGATCCGCACAATTTTGGGGCCATCACCCGCACGGCGGCGGCCTGCGGCGCCTGTGGTGTACTGTTTGGGAAAGACCGGGCCGCACCGGTCTCCCCTGCTGCCGCGAAAGCGGCCGCCGGCGCCATGGAATACATCGATTTAATCCAAGTGACCAATTTGGCACGGGCAATCAAAGACCTGCAAAAAGCGGGATTTTGGGTGGCAGGGCTGGAAGCAGAGGCCACTCAATCGGTTTGGGAAGCGGATCTAAAAGGCCGAATTGCCCTGGTGTTGGGAAACGAGGGGCATGGTCTCCGGCGCCTAACCCGGGAACTTTGTGATCTGCGCCTCTGCATCCCTCTCCCCGGACCTATTACCACCCTCAACGTTTCCGTAAGCGCGGCCATAGCCTTGAGCGAATGCGTCCGCCAGCGGAATCGGCCAAAGTAACCGCATATTAACGCTTGACGGGTTCAGGTTTTGCTTTTGCTTCGGGCTTTTTTTCCTCTTTGGGTTTCGTATCCCCTTGAGATTTTTTCTCCGGTTCGGACGTTTTCTCTTCTTTGGGCTTCACTTCACCGGTTGTTGATTTCTCTCCATCAGATTTCTCTTTACCGGCTGGTTTCTTTTTGTCCATCAATTTTATCTCGGGAAGATCCGGTTCCGGTGTTTGCGGGCCAATCACTTGGAAGAGATAGACTTCCGGGGCCGTGGACGTGTGACCTTCCAAAGCCCCCCAATGCACCGCATACACACCGGAGGACAAGGGTTTCAAAGGACGCACAATAAACAATTGCCGGCCTTGTTCATCCACCGGTGCCAACAAGGTCTCGATAGTATCCACCGCCGTCCATACGGAATCCTTCACCAATTGAGAGGCGGGTAAATCGCCTGGAGAAGACTCCAACGGCTGTACCTGACGTTGTTGCGGAATTATAGCCTCCATTTTGTTCACCCGGTGCAGTTGAAGGTCGTAATCCGGCATTTTGAATGCAATAATCAAGGGCTCCTGGAAGCCTTTGTCTCCCGTGATGGGGACCTGCGTGGAACACGCCGGATCCCGCTTTATCCCGAAAACCGGTTTATTCTCCGTGGACAAGTACCGCTTCGGCTCTGTTCGAGTGGTTTCCTGATATCGGAAATTCTCGAATAGATACACGCCTTTGCGCACCGGAAGCGGCCATAACACCACGTCCCGCGCCTCCGCGGTGATCCGATCTTGTATCGTCACCTGCAAAACCCCCGGCGTGTATCCGGTTTTCATGAAGTCCACCGTCATTTCACCCGGCGAACAGTGCAAGGAATATTGTCCCCGCCCGTCAGTCGCCACTTCATATTCACTGTTGCGGACCGCTACCGCCACACCCGGCAGGGTTTGCCCCTGGACATCCTTCACTTGCCCCTTCAAGATAAGCGGGCGCTCACAGGCTGCGAGCGTAACCGCCATACACAAAAACGCAATGCCAGATTTTACATAATTCATAAAATGCGTTATTTTTCAGATCCTTCGCTTTATTGGGACACGCCGGTGATCCAGCTTATCCACTGCCGGGATGCAACTGATTTTATACCCTTCTTTGCGCCGGCGCAATGAAAAAAGGATTATCCTTTCTGATACAAACGCCCAGTGTAAAACCATCACGCATATCCCTATTAATGTCTTAATCCGTCATCCGTGTTCCAACGCTCGCCTCCATTCCTTTGATCATCTAATTATTCAACAAGAGCCACGGAAAAAATACTGATGGAAAGTGAGGGAGAAATTGTCTATACTCTTTTCCGTCATTTGAAGCATATGGAAGGGTGCTTCGCGCGGTCTTAGTGTTTGAACCCTAACGGGCCCGTTGGTCTAGAAAACCCTGTAGACGCATGGCGGTTATGCTCTACACACATGAAACAAATCGGTTTCTATGGGGTATGGGGTCTCTCTTTGTATTTCTTGTTGTATTTCTTGCCAATTCTTCCGCGTGGGGCGCAACCTATTATGTAGATGCCGTCAATGGCAATGACACCCGTGCGGGCACCTCTCCTGCAAACGCCTGGAAAACGTTAAGCAAAGTCAACATGACGTCCTTTCAACCAGGCGATGTCATTCTGTTGAAACGGGACAATGTCTGGCGGGAGCGTCTCCTGATAGCCATGTCCGGCACGTCCGCTTTGCCCATCACGTATGGCGCTTATGGCACCGGCGCAGATCCAGTATTGAATGGTGCGGACGTGATAACCTCCTGGACTTCGCAAGGCGGGAATCGATATACCGCCACCATTACGAAAGAGCCTGAAGTGGTTGTGTTTGACGGGGTAAAAGGGAACCGGGTTGACTCGGCGGCGTCCGTGGATAGTCTTAATGATTGGTTCTGGACCGGAAATACACTGACGATATACTCCGCAGGCACTCCTCAGAACGTGGAAGTCTCTGCCCGCCAATTCGTGGTGGAGATTTTTACCGCGAGTTATATTAACGTTATTAATTTGACGATCCAATATGCGGAAGACGGGATCCGGCTGTATGACAGCAACGGGGTGACGTTAGAGAATATGACGGTCAAGGATAGCGCGGGGTATGGCGGGATTATCCTGTGCGCGGTCACTGCCGGCAAAGGCACAAATAACACCATACGCCAGTGTACGGTTTCCAGGATAAGCGGGAGCACCGACTCCATGGCCGGCGGGGGCTATGGTCATGGCATTTTTATTTGGGGGCAAGACATCTGCAGCCACAACACCCTTGCCGGCAACATCGTTCATGACAACGGCGGGGCGGGACTTCTCATCATCGACAGTTCGGACAACCTTATTTCTGAAAATACCGCGTATCGCCACGGGATCTCCGGCATTTCCATCAGCGGGTTGAACTCGAGCGGCAATGTGATCGAAAAAAACAACGTGTATGAAAACTGCCTGCTGGAAAACGACCGGTTCGGCGTAAATTTATATATGGCGGGCAATAATAATCGCATACGATACAATCTCATTCACGATCAGCATGTATTCACGGATGAAGAAGTGGGAATTCCGGGATTCACGGCGCGGAGCGGCGCTATTCGATTTGACGGCGACACGTATATCGGCGTTCCCGACAAAATCGGAAACCAGATCTATTCCAACCTGATTCTGAACGAATACGAAGGCATCCAGATTTTCAATTTCAGCAATGTGGATGTTTTCAACAATACCATCTGCAATGTGATTCATTCCGGCATCTATATGGCGTGTTACAATGTCCCCGGTTCCGGAAACAACAACACCTTCCGCAACAATATCGTGGCGCAGTCGCAGCAACAGCTTGTCCGGAACAGTCAGGCCACCAACTCCATATTTGATTATAACGTCTATTTCCCGGATGGTTCCGCCGCCTTTGAATGGAATGGCAGCAAAACGAATTTCGCCTCATGGCGTTCGGCCACTGGGCAGGACAGCCATTCGCAGGTGGCCAATCCCGGTTTCGTGGACCCGCTGACCGGCGACTTCCATCTGGCGTCCGGTTCCCCCTGCATCGATATCGGCGCGTTCCTGGGCGCGGGGGAAGTGGATATTGCAGGCGTAATGCGGCCTCAGGGCCTCGGAATTGACATAGGGGCTTATGAGTTCGGGCAGGCGCCCACCGCTTCCTTCTCCGCCTCCCCTCTTTCCGGAAGCAAACCTTTGACCGTGTATTTCACCGATACCAGTGCTTCCGGCACCTCTCCTATCACCGCGTGGTCCTGGGACTTTACAAACGACGGCATACCAGACAGCGCGGAACAACATCCCTCTTTTATCTATGCCGCAGACGGGAAATACACGGTTTCCTTGACCGTTACCAACGGCATGGGAAGCAATACCCGCACGGAAGTGGATTTAATCAATGTCACATCGGGACCCAGCGCCGATTTCTCCGCCGCCCCGATTTCCGGCATAGCGCCCCTCAGCGTTACGTTTACGGATCTTTCCCTGGATGGCGGCAGCCCCATTGTAACATGGTCCTGGGATTTCAACGGCGACGGCCTGGAAGACAGCGCACTTCAACATCCCCAATACGACTTTGCCGCGGGGGTCTATACGGTTTCATTAACGGTTCAAACCCTCGACGGGCAGACGGATACCCGCACCAAGGCCGGCTATATTACGGCGGATGTGTTGCCCACGGCGGAATTCAGCGCCGATCTCACAAGTGGTTTCACGCCCCTGACCGTCCACTTTACTGATTTGTCATCGCCTGGAACACGGCCAATCACGGGTTGGAATTGGAATTTTGGCGACGGAACTCCGTCCAGCTCCGTGCAACATCCCACGCATATCTACACCACCGCCGGGTCTTTTGCGGTAACCTTAACCGTTACCACCGCCGCCGGCCCGGACTCTGAAACAAAACCCGATTATCTCGCCGTGCAATTGGGTATAGGCCCCGCCGCTTCGTTTGAGGTGGATATGTACAGCGGCAATGCTCCCTTGGCTGTTCAATTTACCGATACTTCCACGCCGGGCACCTCCCCCATCACTTCCTGGCTGTGGGATTTCGGTGACTCCACGAGCAGCACGGAACAACACCCGCAACACACCTATGAAAACGCCGGGGACTATGTCGTGCATTTGACCGTGACCACCCTTGTGGGCAGTAATACGGCCCCTGGATTCTCCTCCATTCACGTGAATCCCACCCAGCAACCCATTGCTGCGTTTACGGCCGATGTCACCACAGGCCAGGCGCCTCTTTCCGTACATTTCACCGACCAATCGGAGTCTGGATCCGAGCCCATCACGGCATGGTTTTGGGACTTTGGAGATGGAAGTTCCGGCGATGTTCAGCATCCAGTACACCTCTATAATGCCCCCGGCGTCTATACAGTTTCCTTAACGGTAACCACGGCCATAGGCTCAAACACCTTCACTCACACCGGTTATATTCACGTTTTTACCGTAATTTTCGTGGATAAGGATAATGCTTCCGGAATCCATACCGGTTCCTCCTGGGCTACGGCATTCACCAAGATTCAGGACGGGATCGATGCGGCCGCCAATGCGGGCATTCCCGAAGTGTGGGTGGCCGAAGGAAATTATCGTGAAGCGCGCACGGACGCCAATGGCGCTCTGGTGCTTCGGGCCAATGTTCACCTGTACGGTGGATTCAGCGGTCTGGAAATCCAACGTGAAGCGCGCAATTGGCTTACCCATGTTACATCAATTGACGGTTCCATCGCCCGAAATGGCAATCCTGCGTATCATGTCGTAACGGGCGCGAACACTGCCTCCCTTGACGGATTTATTATTACCGGCGGCCGGGCCGACAACGGCAATCTGTCCCGTGATCGGGGCGCGGGCTTGTATAATGCAGGGGTTTCCCCTACCGTGATCCATTGCACGTTTACGAACAACGCCGCGCAGTATTGCGGCGGCGCCATCTACAATGGGAATGGCTCCACACCCCTCATTTCCGCCTGCCGCTTCATTGATAATACCGCCACCGCCACCTACTTCACCCAAGGCTTTGGCGGGGCCATTTACAACAATAACACCTCGCCCACCATTGTCAACTGCACTTTTTTTAATAACAAGGCCCTGGCCGCCCTCACGGCCTCCGGCTATGGCGGCGCCATATACAACCAAAGCGCCTCACCCTCTATCGTGAATTGTTCCTTTTCTAACAACAGTACAACGGGCGTGTTATTCTCCAACGGTGCGGGCGGCGGCATCCTGAATTACGGCGGCGCCGCTGTAATCACCAATTGCATACTCTGGGATGATTTCCCCAATGAAATCCGCAATCAGAACAGTGCGAACCCCAGTGTAAATTATTGTGACATACAAGACGGATATTCTTCCGGAACCGGCAATCGGGATATTGATCCGCAATTCCTGGAGGCAAGCGCAGGCAATCTCGAACTGCCTTCCACTTCCCCCTGCATCGATCAGGGCACAGCAACCGGAGCGCCAGCGGCGGATATTCTTGGCATGCTCCGGCCTCAAGGAATGGGAGTGGATATGGGCGCGTATGAATTTAGCGCATCGCCCCAGGCGGCATTCACCGCCGCCCCAGTACAAGGATATGCGCCCTTGTCCGTAACCTGCACGGACCTTTCCCTGCCGGGAACATCGCCCATCACCGGCTGGGAATGGACTTTTGGGGATGGAGACTCTAGTACGGAACAAAGCCCCACGCATATATTTGAGGAACCGGGCGCCTACACCATTCATCTGACTGTAACAACACTGCTTGGCAGCGATCAGGCCGATCCACTCGAAATTATGGTTCAATCCCCGCCGGACATTCTCCCCGTAGCAGCGTTCAGTGTTTCATCCGATCACGGATATGCTCCCTTCACTGTGGCCTGCACAGACCTTTCCGCGCCCGGCAGTTCCCCAATTACGGAATGGATATGGATCTTTGGCGATGGCGGAACCAGCAATGACCAGAATCCCTCCCATACCTTCCTGTCACCCGGCGCTTACACCGTTTCATTAACCGTGACCACCTCCGCCGGAAGCGACACGGCGGAGCCGATCATTATAAATGCCGTTCCTCCACTCCACGCAGAGATTCAACCCCAGGAAGCCGCTGCCTATGTGGGAGGTCACATTACATTCAGCGTTATCACCGATGGCGGATGGGGCGAGCAGCAGTATGACTGGTGGTTCGAGGGAACTGCTCCCCCCGCAAAGATTGGCGGTAACACCAGTGTATTGATCCGCAGCCCGCTCACGCAGAATGAAGCCGGCATCTATTGGTGCGAAGTTCACGACGAGATCGGTTCCTGCTCCACCCTTCCCGCCACGTTGTCAGTATATGAACATCTCGCCATGGAAACTCCACCGGCGGGGGCTTCAGTGATGGCTGGTGGTTCGTATACGTTCAGTGTAACAACAACAGGGGGCATTCCCCCCCTGGACTACCTCTGGAAAAGGAATGGTGTCGAGGTCCCGAAAACTTCTGGCGATTCCCTGACCCTGGATTATGTCTCTCAAGATGACGCCGGCCTTTATTCCGTGGACATTACCGACAGTGGCACGGATGCCGTTTCCTCCGAGGAGGTCATGCTCGAAGTTGTGAAAACGACACCCGTTTTATCCTGGCCCGGGATTGTGTTTTTGATGTTGGCAATGATTGCTTTCCGTGGGATTTTCCGTCTCAAGCGGGCTAAAAATGACTGAGCCCGCAACCGGCCGTGGACCAATTGCGGGCTGCCTCAAGCGGTGATTATTGCTTGGAGGTGACGGAGTTTATGGCATCGCGAACCGTCATGAAGGTCTCCGCGGTCAACTGAACCTTGGTCAGTATGTCCGTGTACACTTCAGCCTTCATGGGCCGCTTTTGCGTAACCACGTGAATATGCATGTCTCGCTCCTTCTTGGTTTACAACTGCTGTATCACAAAACATATTTATTGGCGCACGCGTTTTTTAAAATGCAAGCTTGGTTTCCGCGTATAGATAATCGGCATCCTTGTCATCCGTCCCTCCGGTGAATCCCAATCCGTTTGCAAGCGAGAAACTCCCTTTTGTAAGGCCGTCACCCGCAAATAGATGGCCCCAACCCGCCTCGAACGAGAGGTTTTCGGTATAGTCATACTTGGCGCTCAACAGGGTTTCCCAGCCCAACTCTTTGGAATTCTTTTTGGTCCAGAAGGCGAGCAGCGGCAGGTTGCTATGGGGGGCGTCAAAGCCTTCGACCGCCTGGAAATAGGAGACGCCCACATTCGCCGTTAATTTTTCGATTGGATTGGCACTGGCCCCCAGACGCGCGATCCAGCAATTGCTCAAATCCGTGCTGTCGATGAAATTGCTGTATTCGAAGTTGGAGAAGAGACGGTTGAAACTGATGCTTGCCCGCTGCTTATAGAACGGATACACCGCCGCCGCCAGCGTATCCCAGAAATCATGTTTGCGGTTGTCTTCTCCGCCTAAGTACACCCCGCCCACATAGATGCGCGGGGTGAATTTGGTGTTGAAGGCGTACCCTATTTCTGCATTTCCCGCCCATACATTCCACTTGGCGGAATCATCGCCATACAGCGAGAAACCACCTGCACCGGCCAGATTGAATGTTTGGCCCGCTTGATCCGCGTTGCCAAACTGATAGGCCAGTTCGGCATTATAATCAAACTTGCCTATCTCAAAAGCGTCTATAGTGCCCGCGCCGCGTATGGAGATGGTGTGCAAGTTGGTGACCCCATAGTCGTCTACCCCGAAAGTGTCTTCCAGCCATTCCTGGGCTATGGAACCCCGGTTATCGGAGAGCGAGCGGGCGTCGCGGACAAAGATCCAGCACGCCTCCAGCACGGTGTCCTTTAGGCCTTCGTAATGGGCATACAGCGAATAGAGATCCACGTCCCCATCGCTTTCTATACCGGTGCGTTCCACGAGTTTCGCCCCGATTGCCCCGATATTCAGCTTGTCTATGGGCGTGTATACGAGATGGAGAGCATCGAAAGAAAGTCCTGTGTAAAAAACCTTTCCGGAATCATTATTGCCAAGCAAAAAACCATTGCCCAGTTGCAGTTCCTGACGGCCTATGCGCAGATGCACGGGAAGTCCAAAGGTCTTATCCACATCAATGTACGCCTGATATATTTCGACGTCATCCCCGGAATTCGCGCGCCCATCCGCGCCGGTGATGTAGTTCGGAGATCGAAAATCTTCTCCCCAGATATCGTAACTGTCCAATTCGACGAAAGCGGATACATCCTGCGTGAAATCGGCTTTTACACTGATTTTTGTACGCTGCTCAATCGCAGAATACCCGCTTCCATCATCATCCCACGAAAAAATACTCGTAATTGCAGGACGGCCCGGCGCCGCAGGATACCGCAATCCCGCGTTGGGCCGATTGGGATTGTCTCCTGTCGCCGGCGCGGAATAGTAATTTCCACGGATTCGGATAACCCCGCCCACTTCCACATTTTGCAGTTCCGCGAGGGATGACCAGGAGACCAAGGTCAAACTCGCCATTACAAAAAAAACAGTTATACCTCTCATGTTATCCGCTCCTTGTTATTGCGAAAAACAGTGCTCGCGCTGTTCTTCATCCGACCCAGACTTTGCAGCATGGTCCTCTTGAACCTCCCACTGTTTTGTGGGTTGGTTTGAAAGAGCAACTGTTGTGCCAACGCACAAAAAAATTATGACGGAGTGTATTCAACGCCCTCTTTGCCAAGCGCCTGCATCCCACCTATCGATCAGTCATTTCTTCTTGAAAGGCACAAATTCTCTTGAAAAATGGAAACATTTCGGCAATCACGCCAAGGGCGAAAACAATTCATGTGCGAATAAATCAAGAAAACTCGTTCTGAAGGAAATCATCACAAGCCGTCTATTTGGAAGAACGGGAAAACCTACAAAATGGTGTGTTTAGTTTTATGAACAAACCCTGACGTCGGAAATTGAACGCCATTACACCATTTTTCCCTTACCCTTGGGAATATTGAGGTTACACAGATTGTTCTTGCATACAACTTTAGCGGTGGTCAAAGACAGGATTTCTCAATTCCGCGTGATGAGGGATGGGAACAAGGCATGAACCGGGTGGTGTTACGAGAATGAAGAACATGCTGGAGACAAGAAGATGGCAGCGCCGGTAGAACATTTGGTGGACGCGGATTATACGGGAACCCGTGTGGAACGCAGCAACCGTGAAGTCGCGGAAATCGCCGGCCAGCACTATAAATATGGCTGGACCACCGATATCGAGTCCGAAACCCTCTCCAAGGGACTGAATGAACAAGTCATTTGGCGCATATCCCAAAAGAAAAATGAACCGGAGTGGATGTACGAATGGCGCTTGAACGCGTATAGGCACTGGCTGGGTTCCACCGATCCCGATTGGGCCAATGTGAAATACGATACACCCGACTTTCAAAACATTCGGTATTATTCCGCCCCCAAAAAATCCGTACAGAGAAAAAGCATAGAGGAGGTGGATCCCAAGCTGCTCGAAACCTTCGAGAAGCTGGGTATCCCGCTGGATGAGCAAAAAAGGATTTCAGGAGTGGCCGTTGATGCCGTTTTCGACAGTGTTTCTGTCGCCACGACGCATCGTGAAATTCTTGCGCGCAAGGGGATCGTTTTTTGCCCGATTTCCGAGGCCATCCGGGAGTATCCGGAATTGGTGCGGAAGTATTTGGGCTCCGTGGTGCCGCCGAATGACAATTTTTATGCGGCATTGAACAGTGCGGTGTTCAGCGATGGTTCGTTCGTCTATATCCCGAAGGGCGTTCGGTGCCCGATGGATTTGAGCACGTATTTCCGCATAAATGCAGCGGAAACCGGTCAATTCGAGCGTACGCTCATTATTGCGGACGAAGGCGCGGAAGTCAGCTATCTCGAAGGCTGCACGGCGCCCATGCGCGATGAAAACCAATTGCACGCGGCCGTCGTGGAACTCGTTGCCCATAAAGATGCCGTGATCCGGTATTCGACGGTGCAGAACTGGTATGCTGGGAATGAGGAAGGCAAGGGCGGGATCTACAACTTCGTGACTAAGCGCGGCAAGTGCCTGGGCGATAATTCACGAATTTCCTGGACGCAGGTAGAGACCGGTTCGGCGATTACCTGGAAATATCCGAGTTGCCTGTTGATGGGCGATAATTCCGTGGGTGAATTTTACTCGGTCGCCCTTACGCGCAATCGCCAGCAAGCCGACACTGGCACCAAGATGCTGCATTTGGGAAGAAATACCCGCAGCACTATTATTTCGAAAACGATTTCCGCCGGCAAGAGCAACAATAGCTACCGCGGCCTTGTGCGCATCATGCCTAAGGCTGAGAATGCGCGCAATTACACGCAATGCGACTCGCTTCTGATGGGAAATCAGTGCGGGGCGCATACGTTCCCGTATATTGATGTGCGCAACAAAAGCGCGTCGGTTGAACATGAAGCGTCCACCTCAAAAATCAGTGAAGATCAAATGTTTTACTGTCAGTCGCGCGGGATTGGCCCTGAAAACGCGATTTCCATGGTTGTAAACGGCTTCTGCAAGGAAGTGTTCGATCATCTTCCGATGGAATTTGCCGTGGAAGCCGCCAAACTGCTGAGTATCAGCCTCGAAGGGAGTGTCGGATAGATGTTGGAAATTAAAAACCTCAAAGCCTCCGTTAACGGCAATCTGATTCTGAAGGGAATTGACTTTACGGTGAATGAGGGCGAAGTGCATGCCATCATGGGGCCGAACGGGTCGGGTAAAAGCACGCTCGCGCAGGTATTGGCGGGTCATGAAGCGTATGACGTCAGCGAAGAGAGCAGCGTGACCTTTCTTGGGCAAAATCTGTTGGAGCTGCCTGCCGAAGAGCGTGCCCGCGCGGGACTGTTCCTTGCATTTCAATATCCGGTCGAAATTCCCGGCGTCTCCAATGCGCATTTTCTCCGTGCGGCGTTAAATGAAATCCGTGTCAGCCGGGGTCTGGAGGAATTGGATGCAATAGACTTCGAGGATCTTCTGAAGGAAAAAATGGAACTCATGAATGTCCCGGCCACGTTTGCCGAGCGTTTTGTGAATCTCGGTTTCTCCGGCGGAGAGAAAAAACGCAATGAAATCCTGCAGCTTGCCGTGATGGAGCCCCGGCTGGCCATTTTGGATGAGAGCGATTCCGGATTGGACATCGACGCCCTGCGCATCGTCTCGGAAGGCATCAACCTGCTGCGCTCGCCGCAACGGGCCTTCATTCTTGTGACGCACTATCAGCGGTTGCTGAATTACGTGACGCCGGATTTTGTTCATGTGCTGTACAAAGGCCGGATTGTACGTTCCGGCGGCAAAGAACTGGCGTTGGAACTCGAAGAGCGCGGTTACGACTGGATCAAAGACGAAGTCATGGCCGCGGCATAAAGGAAGCATTGCGTGAGTACGGTAAAAGATAAACAGGATCTGAAAAAGGCGCACTATGTGTCGGAATGGTCCCGTATTCCGCTAAACGGCGATCCGATCTGGTTGAAACAATTACGCATTCGGGGCGCCCACCTGTTTCGGGATACCGAATTTCCCAACACCCGCATGGAAGAATGGCGTAGAACCAATATCAGCATCATCAACAATACGTCATATAGAAGTACGCCGGCTTCTCCCCCAATTGCCCTAACCCAAAAAGCTGTTGAACCGTTCTTTTTGAAAAATCCCGCAGCCACAGAATTGGTATTCATCAATGGACGGTATAACAAGACGATTTCCCGACTGCCGGCATTACCGGAAGGCGTTGCGGCGGGAAGTCTCCGCCGGGCAATACAGAGCCCGCTTGCCCGGGTTGTGAAAACACATCTGGGAAGCTGTCTACAAGCCCGTAACGCCTATACGGCTCTGAACACCGCGTTCCTCCAGGATGGCGCGTTCGTTTATGTGCCCAAAAATATTCTCGTGGAAACGCCTATCCATATTATCGCCCTAACTATTCCGGGCCAGGAACCTTCTGCCGCCTATCCACGCGTATTGGCGGTTTTGGAGGACGGCAGCCAAGCCAGCATTACCACCCATTTTGTTTCCCTGTCTGAACATCAACCGTACCTCGCCAATGCCGTGGAGGAAATCATCCTGGGGCCGAATGCACAATTGGATTACTGCCGGTTGGTGGAGGAAAAAGCGCAGGGCAATCATCTTGCCACCGCTGAAGTGCGTCAGGATCAAAACAGCCGCTTTAACGGCTTTATGGCTGTGCTGGATGGGAACATCGTCAGAAGCCAGGTATGCGTCGAACTGGCGGGAGATGGCGCGGAATGCCAGTTGAATGGACTTTATTTGAATGACGGACACCGTCTGACTGATACACAGTTCAGTGTACTCCATTCCCGGCCACACGGCCTTAGCCGGATCACGGGCAAGGGCATTTTGGACGGCGACAGCAAGGCGGTTTTTCTTGGAAAGGTATATGTGCATCCTGATGCCCAGAAAACGGATTCCAGGCAATTGAATCAGAATTTGCTGCTCTCTGAGCGTGCCTCGGTCGAGACCAAGCCTCAGCTTGAGATTTATGCGGATGATGTGAAGTGCACGCACGGGGCAACAGTAGGCGCTCCGCCCCAGGAAGTTCTATTCTATTTCCGGAGCCGCGGCATTTCGGAAGCGGCCGCGCGCGGCATGCTCACCTGCGGTTTTGCCCAGGAATTGATTGAAGAGGCGCCGACACACGCTATTCGGGAATATCTGAGCGCCCATGTGCTTGCGAAATACGCACCAAAAGAAATAAGGTAATGCCATGAGTGGTTCTACGGCGGTAAAAATTGATGCGCGCCCCTGCCGGCAGTCTTGCCAAGCATTCAGCGTCGAGCATATTCGCAAGGATTTCCCCATACTAAATACATTGGTTCGAGGAAAGCCACTGGTATATCTTGACAATGCCGCTACCACCCAAAAACCGCAGGCAGTCATTGACGCTATTAATCATTATTATACGGCGCAAAACGCCAACGTCCACCGGGGCGTTCATCATTTGAGCCAGGTGGCCACATGCCTGTATGACGATGCCCGCCAGAAAATCGCGGCCTTTTTAAACGCCACGGTTGAGTGCGAAATAATCTTCACGCGGGGGACCACGGAATCCATCAATCTAGTCGCGCAATCCTATGGCCGCCAAACTATCCATGAAGGGGATGAAATCATCATCTCCGGGATGGAACATCACTCCAACATCGTACCCTGGCAAATTTTGTGCCAGCAAACCGGTGCGAAGTTGCGCGTGATCCCTTTTGACGACGATGGCAACTTAATTATGGACGAATTTGACCGGATGTTGAATCCGCGCACTAAAATGGTTGCCGTGGTGCATGTTTCCAATGCGCTGGGCACGGTGAATCCAATACAGGAGATTACGGCGAAGGCCCATGCCGTGGGTGCGCGCGTGCTGGTGGATGGCGCGCAAAGCACGCCGCATACCGCCATCGATCTCAAAGCGCTGGACTGTGATTTCTTCGCCTGCTCCGGACACAAAATGTACGGGCCGACAGGCATTGGCATTCTCTACGGACGCGCAGAATTGCTTGATGCCATGCCTCCTTATCAGAGTGGCGGCGATATGATCCTTTCGGTCAC
Source organism: Candidatus Hydrogenedentota bacterium (assembly GCA_029565395.1). Taxonomy (GTDB): domain Bacteria; phylum Hydrogenedentota; class Hydrogenedentia; order Hydrogenedentales; family CAILVY01; genus CAILVY01. The sequence goes on from JAKQOG010000074.1 coordinate 50,238, forward strand.
CTTCGACAAAACGATCTATGGCCGCCTGCCCAGTAAATTTGAAGCGGGAACACCCCATATCGAGGGTGCGATAGCGCTCGGCGCTGCCGTGGATTATCTGAATGCGGCGGGAATGGAAACTATCCATCGGCATGAACAGGATCTGCTCCAGTACGCGACGGATGCGGTTGAGACCGTGCCCGGCTTGCACATCATGGGCAGAGCCCGGGAAAAAGCCGGTGTTTTAGCATTTACCATGGATGCCGCCCATCCCCACGACGTTGGCCAAATTCTTGACGAAGAAGGGGTGGCGGTGCGCGCAGGGCATCACTGCGCACAGCCCGTGATGCAACGTTTCGGCGTGCCTGCAACCACCCGCGCCTCGTTTGGGATGTACAACAACCGCAATGATGTGGATGCGCTTGTGGCCGCATTGCATAAAGTTAATAAGGTATTCGCGTGATGGCTGATACCCGTGCGCTCTACGAGCAGGTCATCCTCGACCATAACAAGAACCCGAGGAATTTTCACGCCCTTGAGCCCTGTGATTGCAAAGTTGAAGGGCTGAATCCGCTGTGCGGGGACCATTTCACCGTCTACGTCCGTTTGGAAGGCGGCCGGATCAGCGATATTGCGTTCACCGGCGCGGGATGCGCCATCTCAAAATCTTCCGCCTCCGTCATGACCAACGTGCTCAAGGGAAAGACCATCGCCGAGGCAAGAATGCTTTTTACCAAATTTCACCAGATGATCACCGCCAATCCAGACGCCCCCGTCGATGAAGCGGCCTTGGGCAAACTGCGCGTCTTCAGCGGCGTCCGGGAATTCCCCGTTCGCATCAAATGCGCCACCCTCGCCTGGCACGCCATGGCCTCCGCCCTCGACGGACATAACAACGCCATCAGCACGGAGTAATGATATCTTTTAAGGCATCCATGACCTCGGCATAAGTCATATCAGCAAGTCCAACAGCACCGGCGGCTTCTTTTGGGGTCAGTTCCGGTAGATTGCCCGGATATCGTGCCTCCACTGCATAATCGGTTAGTATGATTGCCTGGTGTAAAGATAATGCCAATGATGAATTACACGTGGCAATGATGTCTAGTAATTGCTCAATATTATGGGTTTTCGGAAATTCAACTTGCTTCCAAACGAGATAGGCCTTCAGGTACTTCTCAACGGCCTGTTGAGCATGAAATCCAATTATTCCAAGGTAAGGGACCTCTGTATCGAGCAAGTAATGTGCAACTTCACGATCTTCATGGGCTTTCGTTAACCATTCCATCAAAAACTGCCGTCGAATCTCATCAGGCGGCATCATAAATCACTCTGCCATATTTGTTGGCGGGGTAGGCGATGCCGCCTATAACCCCTTTGGTCTCTTCAAATCGGTCCTTTGTCATTAGAATGACATCAAATGGATATCCTAATCCCCGCAATGCTTGCCGAACATGAAGACGTTCTTTTCTTGGATCGGTGACGGTGTCTTCAAGAATCAACAGATCGATATCGCTGTCCCGGGTCATCTGCCCTGTGGCAGCGGATCCAAAGAGGATAATCCGCGCAGCCGGAACCACGCTTATGACACGGCGCACTATTTCATCCAGAATCTGCTGCTCAATTGCCATGGCGGGATTATACAACAACCTTCGTACCAACAACCACAAGATCTGTAGCCTTTCCAGCGGAGATTTGGGTAAACAGAGAACTTTATTTGTGCTTTTCGAGTCAAATGTGCTAAAGTCTGATTCTAATCTGTTTTTGCGGCGGCTGTGCATTCCCCAACGATATGAGGTTGATATTTTTTATATGGCCACTACAAGCCCCATGACAGTACCGGCCTCTTTTGAGGCAACCCTGGCTTCCATGCGGAAGAAGCTGAAAGGGATTGTTCCGGACTTTGAAATTCAGATGAAAGCGGAACTGGCGCACCAGATTAACATTCTCAAGAAAGAACTGAACGCCATCATCCTGGGTCATAATTACATGGAGCCCGCCCTGTATCATTCCGTGCCGGATCACACCGGCGACTCGCTTCAATTATCCTCCATCGCCTCGAAAACGTCCGCGGACATCATTGTCTTCTGCGGTGTGTGGTTCATGGGTGAAACGGCCAAGGTGCTGAATCCCCAAAAGACCGTGCTCGTGCCTTCTGAGCATGCCGGGTGTTCCCTGGCCGAGGGTATTCATGCTGAAGATGTGATCGAATTGCGCAAACGTTTCCCAGGTGCGCCCGTGGTTAGCTATGTCAACACCTATGCGTCCGTCAAGGCTGAATCGGACTACTGCTGTACTTCCGGCAATGCAGATAAGGTTTTAAAATACCTCTTCGATCAAGGCCACAAACGCGTGATCTTCATCCCCGATGAATACCTGGCACGGAACACTGCCGATCAACTCAACGTTGCCTACCTCGCCGGCAATGATGCCACCGGCGAAAATCTTCCTGCCGATACGCCCGTAGTCATCGGATGGAACGTGCATTGTGAAGTACATGAACTGTTCACCGTTCAGGACGTGGAAAATGTCCGCCGCCAGCATTCGGATGTGGTGATCATCGCGCACCCGGAATGCCATCCCGATGTCATCGCGCACGTGGACGTAACCGGCAGCACAAAAACCATGATCGACTATATCAAAGAAGTTGACGCCCCCCGCTATGCTCTGTTGACGGAATGCACCATGGGTGACAACGTCGCCGCCGAATTCCCCAACAAGGAAGTGGTGCGCGCGTGCAGCCTGCGCTGCAAACACATGAATCAGATCACGCTGGAAGATACCCTGGAAGCCTTGAAGAAAATTCAATACAAAGTGGAACTTGCTCCGGATATCATCCAGCGCGCCAAACAACCCATTGATCGCATGATCCAAATCCGGTGATTCCTTTAAAGGAGAAAGGATATGTTGTATTTCAAGACCTCGCAATATGTTCCAGGCAAAGGAGACGCGTGGACCTACTACGAATGCGATGCGGAAAAGAAGGTGTTGCGTCAACTCACGCATCTTCCCGATTCCGGAGAACTGAACCGCATTCCCGATCCCATCGTGAAGCGTCTGGTGCGGCCGGATCTCCTGCAGGACGCTGTGGAGTCCGAATTCAAGCAGTTGTGGGGCGAAGATTAAGGAGTAGTAGTCATGCCGTTTATCATTCGCAGTCCCTATAGCGACAATCATTCGCAATGGCTTAAGGGCAATCTGCACACCCATACCTCCAACAGCGATGGAAATCTCCCGCCTCAGGATACCATCGAGGCGTATCGCGCGCTCGGTTTCGATTTTCTCATGTTTTCAGATCATGACAAATTTACGGATCCCGCGAGTCTGGATGGAAAGGGCATGACGTTACTGCCCGGCTGTGAAATTACAGCCAACGGCCCCCACCTCCTCCACGTAAACGCGCATGCTGCTGTTGAACCGTTTGAAGATCGGCAGAAAGTCATTGACGAAATCAACAACAACGGCGGCGGGTTCTCCATTGTCAATCATCCCAACTGGCTGGATGATTTCAACCATTGCGATCATAAATTCCTCGAAACCTGGCAGGGGTATCTCGGCATCGAGATCTATAACGGCATTTGCCGCCGCGTGGAAGGAAGCCCCCTTGCCACCGACCGATGGGATCGTCTCCTCAGCGCCGGGCGCACGGTGTGGGGTTTCGCCAACGACGACAGTCACAGAGACCAGGATCGCGGTCTCGCATGGAACATGGTACAATCAGCATCCCGCGATGCCGGCGCGATCTTGGAGGCTCTGCGCAATGGCCGATTCTACGCGAGCACAGGCGTAATCATTGAGTCCATCCGCATAATCAACGGCAATACTCTTGAAGTCGTCACCCCCAATGCCCACCGGCATTACATCTGCGCGAAACACGGGCGCGTTCCTGTTGTCATCGACGGCCCCGTTATGCGCTATACCATACCGGACGATTTCCCCTTCCCGCCCTACATTCGCGTCGAATGCTGGGGCGCCGGCGATGCCATGGCCTGGACCCAGCCCTTCCTGCTGGAAAGCGCATAACGCGTAAGTAATATCACCCATCTTTTCGGCGTTTTTTCGTCCATTACATGTCTTTCGTGGTGAATAATCTCTTCTTTTTTTACCGCGAGATGCGCGAAATCCCCAGCGCGGTATAGCTGCAACCAAAGAATGGGTATGGCGACAAAACTGAACAAGGAGGACACGGATTGCGCGGATATAATACACGGATGAGAAAATTTAATTTCAATGTCAATTATTTTTGGGCATTGCGTGCAGTATTTCCAATAATATCGGTGACAATCTGTTAGATCTTGGACAATATTCGTAAAACCCGCCCAGATACACTCGGTTTTATTCTGCGGATGCGGCGATGATCCCTTGTCTGATCAACATCCATAAAGGGCTTGATTACTGCGCGGGGGGGGTATACTGCCGCAAACCCACACAAGGGAATGTGATTTCACGTGGGTTGGAAATAAACAGTTTTAGGCAAATCGAGGGGATCAACAATGATTGACTATACCTGTCCGCACTGCAATCAAGAACTTCATATCAAAGAAAAACACGCCGGGAAAAGCGGCCGCTGCAACAAATGTGGTGGGAGTATTGTGGTACCCACCACCCCATCCGCAGAGTATTCAGCCAATGTGCCAATAAATGCTCCGCCTATACTTATTCGAAGAAATAATCGAAGTGATTAACCGGCGTTTTTTCTGTACCTGTACCACCTGCTAAAAAAATGCGTACCGCCCCGCTACAGCGCGTTTGCACCGGTGCTTTTCTTCGCGAATTTAGCTTCTTGACGCAGTTCGCGGGTCTTTTTCCGCCAGAACGCCACTTCCTGCTCCACGGTCATGCCCTTTACGGCATCATAGACCCGTCGGGCGCCTTTTCGTTTCATCGCGACACAATCAAATTTTTTCTTCTTCATACCGAATAGACTCTTTACGAGGGATTTTACACTATCTTCCATATATGTTTCCCATGTGCGAGCAAATACGTGCGGCTTTGGCGGTTATTCACAAAGAAATGAACATCGTGCGGCTGGGAAAACGCTTCTTTGGAACGAAGGGCACGCACATTTTTCAACGATTTTCTGACATCAGGAAATCTGTATCTGTCACAAAGTTGACAGCAGGTCTTTCGGCAAGGTACCTTGCACGGGATCAATATCGGTTTAGAACCCCCAATTGAGGATGAAATGAAGAATCAATACGTGAATATGCTCCAGGAAGGCGACTATATCAACGACTACTTTGTTGCCATCCGCAAAGACCTGCGTGCAAAACAAAACGGCGGGAAATTCCTCGGCATGGTGTTCAAGGACAAGACCGGCGAGATCGGCGGCGTTCTCTGGAATAATGCCACGGAAGTTGCCAAATTGTTTGAATTGGGCGATGTCGTCAATGTCCGCGGCCGCGTTTCCACCTATCAAAACCGCCTGCAAGTTCAGGTGGATCAGGTGCTTCCCCTGCGGGAAACCGACTATAACCTCGCCGACCTTGTCGCGACCATCACCACTACTCCCAATGACCTTCAAACGTTTCGCGCCATTTTCGACGCGGTCGAAAATCCATTCCTCAAACAATTAGTGCACCTTTTCTTGAACGATGCGGAATTTATGGATCAGTTCACCGCGGCCGCGGCCGCCAAGAAATGGCACCACGAATTCCGCGGCGGGCTCCTCCGCCATTGCCTAGAAATGGCCCGAATTGCCCTCACTATGTGTGAACTTTTCCCCGAACTCGACAAGGACGTCCTCCTTACCGCCGTCCTCCTTCATGATGCCGGGAAGATCCACGAAATGTCCCATGAACTCTATGTGGATTACACCAACGCGGGCAAACTCCTTGGCCACTTGCAGATTGGCTGCGATATGGTCCAGGCTAGAATCAACACCATCCCCGGATTTCCTGAAAAACTCCGCCTCCAGATTCTCCATTGCATCTTGTCTCATCATGGTGAGCTCATCAATGGATCGCCGGTCGTTCCTAAGACCTTGGAAGCCATAGTCTTACATCATATTGACAATCTGGATGCACAAGCCGCCGCTTTCACCCGGATCATTGAAGAAACTCGTGAAAACGGCCAGGAATGGTCTGAATATCTCCCCCTTATTGAGCGGGTCATCTGGACCAAAGGCAACGCTTAATTATCGTTAAGAAGTTGGCCCCTCTGTTTCATATCGCTTGACAATGCCCGCTGTTAATGCGACAATTTAATAGGAAAAGCCAGAAATACCAGTTTATAGCGTACGGCGTATACAGGAAAGCATACGATGGGTGTGCAAGTTTCCACTATAGCCCCCGATCTGATGATGTTTCGCGCCGGGAGCGTGAAGCTTCCCAGGCGTTCACAAGAAAACCTGCCAGATCTCGGATTTCAAAAAAAGGCCGAAGTTGACCTGCAAGTGGGCTTTGGCAAAAACACTATTTCCGCGCCTACCGCCGCCTTGCGGACCATTGACACTTCTGTTCAACGTGCACGGGACATTGTTCCCACGGTGGAGGAAGTCCAGAAAGCTTTTAGAGAATATCAAGAACAACTGGAACGCGCCCAGCAAGAACAGAAGGAGCGTTTCACTCCGCGTTTTCTCGAACCGGCTCCAGCGGACACAACCCGGCAAACACTTCAGACGGGAGTTCAGACCGCCCCACAGACCATGGCCTCGAAAACACAAGCGGCCAATCCCTTCGCCAAGGATGCTCAGACTGTTAAAGCGGCGTATCCCGGCAGTGCGATGATCACCACTCCCCAACTAAACATTCTCATTTAATATCCTTCTTCATTTAATTCGCTAAGGGTGTTCCCCTGTCTTCAATTGAACAAGATGTTGAAGTGCCCTTCCTATAAACAGGCAAAATAGCAGACCCGCGCCAAGGCTGATGCTAGAAGCAGGCGCAGCTCCTGAAAAAAGGAAAAATGGCGAACGTTTTGCTGTTTGCAATAACGCGGAATTTTTACTGATCAGCCATTTTCCGGTTCCGTGGAATCTTGTCCTTGTTCCGCTGCATCCGATGCGGCAGGTGCAGGCGCTGCTTCAGGTGCGGGTGCAGGGGCCGGCGCTGCCGCCGCGGGGGTTGCGGGCGCAGGCGCCGGAGCGGGAGCAGGGGCTTCGGCCGGCGCCGCCGGGGCCGGACCTCCTGGAGTCAGTATCGATGTAACTGCGGGAGAGCGCAACTCCGGACCATTCGTCCGATACAGCGCTTCACCTGTCAGTTCACGCGTTCCATCCAACGTATCGGCGGCCTTGATGCGGTAGGTAAACGTGGCGGGAAACTTCGGAATATTGAACCATGCAAATTCCAGTTTTTTGTCCCGCCCCTTTTGCGGTGAAAGATCCGGGCGGTCGGTGCTAACGACCCCGTCAAAGGTCCATCCGTCCGGCAGATTCTCCACCACGCCCATCGCCCGGACGGGTTCCGAACCTTCGCTGGCCAGTGTAAGCGTCACATCCATCGTGCCGCCTTTTTGATACGCACCGCCATTGGCCAACTCGCGCATCATGGTCAATTTGGTATCCCCTGCGCCAGGAGCCGTCTGCCCCAGCGGCGCCGGCATTCTTTTGTTCAGCGCGGGTGGTTTTACCGGCATTGCGGTTTTAACGGGCGTTTGCCGCGGAGCGGCAGCGGGTGCAGGCGCCGTGGCGGGGCCTTTTGTCATAAAATAGCCCGTGATGAGCAACACAAACACCACCACGCCAATCGCGAATCCAAACATTGCAGACTTATTCATGTAAGTCCCCTTCCTGTCTTTGAAAAACTCTACTGTATCATGTATTAAAATATTCTATCACGGAACCCAGGGGCCTTGCGAAAACCCGCACGCAGTAACAAGGTAACGCACCGGCCCATGCTTTCGATGACCCGAAAGGAAGTATATTAGGCCCGGCCCCGGCCCGGAATCAAGGCCTGATATCCCAGGTGCATCATGTAATGATCCAGTACGATCAATGCCATGAACGCCTCCGCCACTGGCCATACCCGCGCCACAATGGTGGGATCGCGCCGTGTCACCGCGCTCAACGTCGCATTATCACGGCTCACCTTGTCGATGGTTTCCTGGTCTTTCGCAATGGTCGGAGTCGGTTTTACCGCGAGCCGCGCCACCACCGGCTGGCCCGTCGTCAGCCCACCTGTAATACCTCCTGCATGATTGGACTTGAACCTCACGTTCTTTCCATCACCGCGCATGGCATCGTTGCACTCCGAACCACGCCGGTCTTTCACAGCATACCCCGCCCCCACTTCCACCGCCTTTACCGCGCCTATGCTCAGCATGCGCCCGATCTCTCCGTCGAGTTTGCGGAACACCGGCTCGCCCATGCCGACAGGAAGCCCCGTTACCACTACTTCCACCAAGCCGCCGCTTGAATCTCCCTCGTCCCGGATTTTGAGAATTTTCTTTTCCATCTCGAATGCCGCATCCACGTCTGGGCAATTCATCGTGAAATGAATTCCATGTTCCTTGCGGATGGCCTTCGGGTCCACCGGTTTCGCCAAATCACGAATTTCCAGCAGGTCCCTTTCCAGTTCCGCAATCACCGACATCTTATGCAGGAAGCGCATGTTCGGATTAATCCGCCCTTCGGCAAACGCCCACTGATATACCGGGTCATAATCCCGCCGCACCTTGCGGAACGTCTCTGTTTTCTGCCGCGCCGTTTCCAGATCCACATCCTTCGCGCGAACCCCCGCTGCTTCCTTTACATACGCAAACACTTCGATGCCATGCCGTTTCAATACATGCCGGGCCACGGCGCCTGCCGCCACGATTGTCGATGTATACCGTCCGCTGAAAAAGCCCGCGCCGATCGCATCATCCCATTCGCCGTACTTTTCATAGGAAGCCCATGACGCATGCCCTGGACGCGGCGTGCGGTTTGTCACCTGATATTGTTCGATATGCTCAAAATGCCGGTCCACGTTCGGAATCAAAACCACCATCGGCGTGCCATTGGTATACCCCGCATTATGAAAGCCCGGCATCGTATCCGCCGCATTCACGCCGCTGTAGATCACCGGCACATCCGCTTCCCGCCGCGGCGACGCCAATTCACTCTGGCCCGGCTTCCGTGTCAGCAGCGCCTCATAAATCTCCGCCTCCGTGATATACAGTCCCGATGGCACCCCTTGAAGCAAGACCGTCAAGCCTTCCTGATAACTCCCGCCAGCCACCGACACCTGAAACATCGATCCTAACGTGCACCCAAGCATGCCAGTTTTCTCCTGATTTTTTGCCGTTATCTCGGCTACGCCTTCTTAAAGAGGAAGGAGTATACCACGAAAACTGAACCAACCTCGAATCGAGCATTGCCCACTTTTTCCCAAAAAACCACACCGTTTTTTCTTATAAGACTTATAGGACATATAGGTCCTACTGATCCCATGCACGGCATCGCATACAAATGTTACTTCACTTCCCACGATATCCCGAATCCGGCGCGCTCACGGGGCCAGGTTCGGTCGGTGCGGCGCCGTCTGGGGCGATGCGGGCCTGAACCCAGTAGTAGAAGGTATGGAACACCGTTTGGGGTCCGCGGCAGCCGCTTCCTGGGATTTCTTCCGCCGCCTGGGCCGTGGTGTCCGCAAAGGAGGCTGCTGGTTGCCAATCCGTTACCATGACAGCGCTGGCAAAATCATTTACAGTGTTGCGGAAGACCTGGTATTGCGCGGCGCCCGGCAGCGCTGCCCATTCCACTTGAACGCGGTCTGCGAACGCGCCATCGCTTGCCTGAACATTCTGCGGCGCGTCCGGACTCTGCGCCACACGCGGGTCCGTTCCCTGATTCAATTCCATATCATCGCGGCGTCCATCCTGATCAGTGTCCGGGTTCAATGGGTTGGTATGGTAGATCGTGAGTTCATCTTTATCATCCAAGGTATCGCCGTCTGCTTCGGTATCCAGAAAATTCAAGGTGCCATCCCCATCGATATCCGATATGCCTTCGTTGATATCCGGCAATCCGTCATCATCCGAATCCGGATCCAGAAAATTCGGTGTACCATCCGCATCCGGGTCGCCCGTACCCTCGAAGGCATCCGGAATGCCATCCTCATCCGAGTCCGGATCCAGGGCATTAATTATGGTGTCGCCATCCGGGTCGCCTGCGCCTTCCACGCCATCGGGTATTCCGTCCAAATCACTGTCAAAATAGAAAGGATTGGTATGCCATTCCGTGGATTCCACCACGTCGTCCACCCCGTCTGCATCGCTGTCCAAATCCAGGTAATTCGGAATATGGTCGTTATCCAAGTCTTCCACCCCCTCCTCCAGGTCTGAAATCCCATCTCCATCCGAATCCGTATCGGCCAGATTGGGCACACCGTCTCCATCCAGATCCAGACTCGCCACACTATCGGAACATTCTTCCGCATCCGGAATGGAATCCCCATCCGTGTCTCCGTCGGTAATCACGGGCAGCCAGGAGATCTTGTTCCCCGATGCATTGTGATGGTGGAACAACAAAATCCCCAGGGAGCCGGACGGCTGACGGGAAAATGGGTTCAGCGGCCCATTGTCACGGTAATCACTTTGGGTATATCCCACTGAAATTTCCGTATTGTTCAAATCGCGGAAGAATGGCCCTTCCAGATCGCTATTGGGAAAATACACGCCGGGATGTGTTACATGATAGACAGACGGTCCTATAGCATCAATCACCCGCTGCGCCGGAGGATACGGCGCATCCATCGCCAACTGCGTCTCCACCCGGAATTGGATCTCCGGATTGCTCCCGCTGAGACTCAGCGCGGACACCGGCACGGGCAATATCATCACATTCGTATCAAACGGGACAGTGTCGAAATGATCCGGCGTCAATAAATTAACGTCGCCCACCACGGAATTCTGCCCGTGCAGATTGTCCAGGCGTGTCACAAACACATCCTGTATGCCCTGCCCGGTTCCGGAATCGCTCGCATCGGAACTGTTGTACAACACATATTCGGCATATCCATCGCCGGTAGTGTCGATGCGGATTTCAACCCGTATTGCATTGGGCGTGGTCCAATCCGCCCACGTTGCCACGGCGAAGTACAGGGTACTCTCGGCAAGCCCCTGCCCGATGGATTCACGGTGCTTATAATCGCTCGACACCCCCACCAAGCGCAGATCGGCCATATCCTCCAATTCCGTGCTATCTGATTCGTTCGGACTCTGCAAAAGCAGTTCAAACGCGCTTATCAGCGACACTTCATCATACGGATACCCGGCGCCCGTATTGAGATCCTGGCCCTCCAGCGAAATCGCCGAATCCGCCTTCGCCCGCCCGTCGAACGTTTGCTGCGCCACCTCCATCTCCGATACGGGCCGCAACGCCCCATAATAGGGAACACTCAACACCGTGCCACTGCCCTCGGGTGTAAACACCACATACCCCGAAACCTCGCTCAACCAATGTCTGGGACGGCCGCTCATTTCTTCCGCAAGCGTGCCATCTTTAGCATGGCGCATCGCCGCCGCCGAGGCCGTCAGATGCAGGGGAACCTCCACACTCGCCCCCGGCGCAATTTCACCCGTCGCCGCCGCCCCCACATCCACCGCCACACCGGGAATTTCCGTCAGACCATCCAGCGCAACAGAAAAGGCCGCCGCTTCCGCACCCTTGTTCATCACTCGGACGAGTTGCGTCTCGCTGGCATCGGTAAACACTTCCCGTGTATCAAATGTCACGCTCACCTGCTCCGGATGCGCCATACTGAATGCGATCGTCTCAACGGAACCCGCCGTGGCCGCGCTCACACGCCGCGCGCCCGCCCGCATGGGGGCCATGCGCGGCGGCATCTGATCCGCGCCTGCATACACATCAAAAACCGCCGTGTTCATTGCCAGCGCCTTCAACTCCGAAACCGTCCATGCAGGATGCTGCTGCCGCAACACCGCCATGAGCCCCGCAACATGCGGCGCCGCCGTCGAGGAGCCGTCCATCACACTCGAATACGCTGACGGATTTACCACATATGCGCATGCCGAACGGATCCGAGCGCCCGGGGCACACACATCCGGCTTCAACAGCCACCGTCCATCCGCACGGCCCGCCGGACCACGGGATGAAAGCGAATAGAGACGATCCGCCGACAGGGTCCATTCGGATGGATCATCATCTTCCGAAGCCGCCACGCTGATTACCGCAGCCCCGGCCGCAGGCGATTGGCCGGTAAAAAACACATCCCCACGGTTCCCCGCCGCCGCCACTATAATCACTCCGGCGTCCGCTGCATTGCCGCACGCCACCGATTCCGGCGCATCCGCCGCGCCCAAATCATTGCCAATCGAAAGATTTAAAATATCCAGATGATCCGAAAAATCACCATCGCCGTTTGGGTCCATGGCCCAGTCGATTGCCGGCAGGAACACAAAACTCTTCCCCGTTTTGGCGAATATTTTCAACGCATACAAGGTGGCCTCCGGAGCCGCCCCCGGCCCCACCGCCATCAAACTGAATAGTGTTTCCACGCCATACCCGCCCGTGTAGGTGGTTCTGTCCGCATTTGTCCCGAATCCCGCCGCTGTCCCCGCCACATGGGTTCCATGCCCTAGAAGATCCATCGGATCCGGGTCCGGCACAGGCGTCGCCGTGCCCGCGTTTAAGGGATTGTACGCATCCCCGACAAAATCATAGCCCCCCGCCACCTTCGCCGTTGGAAACGGCACATCGCCCAGGACGGATGTATCGTTTTGCGCATGATCCGCCGCGTTCCCGCTCCCTCCGAAATCCGGATGCAGATAATCTATCCCCGTATCCACGATACCAATCGAAATCCCCTGTCCCGTAAGTCCCGGAAGTGGCCCCTGCCACAATTCCGGCATTTCAATAAACGGAACACTCGTCGAATTGCTCAACTCCATCATACGGAGCCGGTGCACCGCTTTTACCCCCGGCAACCCCTCAAGCAATTTCATTTCTGTTAGAGAAGCATTTAATGCGATCCCGTTATAGGTCCGCTTAACGCGAAACAATTCCGTTATCCCGCTCTTCTTCGTGCGTAACGCCTCTAAACATGCCGCCTGTTCCCGCTCAATCTGCGCCAGACTTTCCAGCACGTGCGTATAATGTGTTTTGTCTTCGAGCCCCTTGCATTCCCCGTACACCTTGGCCGCGGCAGGCGTCTTCATCTCCAAAATTACCGGAATTTTCTGTAAAATATCTTTCTCAAGCCCGGCAGCATCTCCGGTCAGAAAAATCGCCCCCGCCATAACAACTCCAGCAATCCATACCGCCATCTCCTTGCGCATCATGACATGGTCTCCAAAATATTCACTCTTGATGATAGGTCTCAAAATGCTTCCCAATAGTAACATACTCCCGCTCCAGATAGGGATGAACACTCTTTTTCAAGATCTTGTTCCGGCGCAACATGCCAGCCCATAGCCTTCTTCCCCCCTAAACCCCAATTCTAATTGCGTTCATATCGCGCTGTACTTTCAGTATATATAGCCACACCATGCTGGATTCATCGGTGGAGCCTGAAACCTGGGAATAAGAATGGGAAACAGGAATCAACGCCTTCCGCATGTTCGCCTTCGGCGAGCCATGCTTGCGGAGGAGGGTTTTGGGCGGAAACACGGACGGGCACGGACAGGCATGAACCGACAATGACGGGCATGGAGGGGCATGGAAGTTTGAGGGGAGAGGTTGGGTGGGATGTGGCAGGAATTTCCGCTTTACGTTTTCTTGGGGTAGACTATAAGGATCAGGAAAATCGTGGCGAATTTTGTCTTTATTACAAAGCACACATTATTTGAATTTAACTTTAATCACAATTATATATGGTATTTATTGAAATTCTACATATATGTCATGGAAAATCCTGGAAAATATATCTTGACTTCTTAGTATGTGGGGTGATATTCTGTTTGTGAAATAACTAACAGCGTTAAGAGACTATCAGTAAAAATGCCGGATAGAATTCCCCAAAGTCCTTCGGAAAAAACGGTAGAACGTTTAAGTTTATATCGCTACCTACTGTACGGTATACTGGCAGAAGGTGAGCGCAATATATTTTCACATGCGCTTGCGGCGATGGCGGCGGTGAGTTCCGCTCAAGTGCGGCAGGACATGATGGTGTTGGGCTATTCGGGGAGTCCGAATCAGGGGTATGAAGTGGGGAAGTTGATCGCGAGCATCACGGAATTTTTGGATGATGGTCACGGGCGTAACATCGCGTTGGTGGGGATAGGGAATTTGGGGCGGGCGATATTGTCGAATTTTTCGGGGCAGCGGTCACGGTTACAGATCGTTGCGGCGTTTGATGTGAATTGGCAGATTGTGAATCGATTGATTCATGGGTGCTGGTGTTTTCCGATGGAGAAGCTGCATGGCGTGATGAAGGAGCAGGATATCACGCTGGGGATCGTAACGGTTCCACCAGCGGCGGCGCAAGTGGTGGCGGATCAGTTGTGTGAAGGCGGCGTGCGCGGGATATTGAATTTTGCGCCCGTTCGATTGCGGGTGCCAGAAGATGTGTATGTGAGCAATCTGAATATCACGGTTGCTCTGGAAAAGGTGGCTTATTTTGCCCATCACGGGATGGTGAGGGTGGAATCGCCGTCAAGAGAGGAAGCGAAGGTATGACAACGGAAACGATGGTGGAATCGGACATTGCAGCGATACTGAACAACTATCCGGACGCCAAGCGGGACGCGCTGATTCCCCTGCTCCAGGAGGTGCAGGAGAAGGTTGGCTATTTGTCGCGCGAGGCGGTGGTCAAGATTGGGGAACACCTGAACTTGCCCGCGAGTAAGATTTACGGGGTGGCGACCTTCTACAACCAGTTTCGCTTTAAGCCGCTGGGCAAGTATCACGTACAGGTATGCCGGGGCACGGCGTGCCATGTGAAGGGCTCGATTAATGTGTTGTCGGCGGTGAAGCAGGCGCTGAATGTGTCTCCGGGCGACACGACGCGGGACGGATTGTTCAGCCTGGAGGTGGTGGCGTGTCTGGGCGCGTGCGGTTTGGCGCCGGTGATAACGGTGAATGGCGAATTCTTTGCGGGGATGACTCCCTCCAAAGCGGAAAAGATAATCCGGGACATCCGAAAAGAGGCAGGTGTACAATGAGTGATACAAAGAGCAAATCGGGATGTGCGTGTGGTTGTGGCACGGACAGTGTGTGCGCGGATTTTGTGGCGGCGTTGACCGGCGGTGGAAGCGCGGCGCTGCCGGAACAGCAGGCCAAGTTGCGCCGTGAGGATGTGGTCAAGCCGGTGATTTATATTGGCGCGGGCACCTGTGGATTGGGCGCCGGCGCCAAGAAGACCATCGCGGCGGTGAAAAAGTATCTGGACGACAAGAAGGTGGATGCGGAGATTGTGGAGGTGGGCTGCATCGGGATGTGTTCGTCGGAGCCGTTGTTGGACGTACAGTTGCCGGGTCAGGCGCGCGTGTCGTTCATGCATGTTACGGGCGACAAGGTGGAGAAGCTGCTGGACGTAGTATTGGCGGGAACGCTTCCACAAGACATGGTGCTGGGCCAGTTCCGTTCGGACAAAGTGAAGATGTGGCCCGATGTGGCGTGTCTGGATGAGCATCCTTTTTTTGCGCAACAGACGCGGTGGGTGCTGGCGCAATGCGGGGTGACGGACCCGCTGAGTTTGGCGGAGTATCTGGCGTTTGACGGGTACAAGGCGATGGCGAAGGTGCTTAAGCTGAATCCGGAGGGGGTTTGCGATGAGATGGAGAAGAGCGGTCTCCGGGGCCGCGGGGGCGGCGGATTCCCGACGGGCAAGAAGTGGAAGTTCGCCCGTGCGCAAGAGAATGAGCAGAAATATTTGATCTGCAATGCGGATGAGGGCGATCCGGGCGCCTTCATGGATCGCGCAGTGATTGAGAGCGTTCCGTACCGCCTGTTGGAAGGCATGGTGATTGCGGCGTATGCCATCGGCGCGTCGAAAGCGTATGTATATATCCGTGCGGAATACCCGCTGGCGATTGAGCGGTTGAAGGTGGCGATTGCGGAAGCGACGAAATATGGTTTGTTGGGCGACAATATCCTGGGGTCGGGCTTCAGCCTGAAGATCATTATCAAGATGGGCGCCGGCGCATTCGTATGCGGCGAGGAGACGGCCCTTATTCATAGTATTGAAGGGCGCCGCGGGATGCCGCGTCCGCGTCCACCGTTCCCTGCGGTGAAAGGACTCTTCGGCAAGCCGACCATTATTAACAATGTGGAGACGTTGGCGAATGTTCCGCCGATTATGCTTGCGGGGGCGGAGAAATACGCGGCGCTGGGCACGAAGGGCAGCAAAGGCACGAAAGTGTTCGCGTTGTCTGGCAAAGTGAATCGCACGGGGCTCGTGGAAGTGGCCATGGGCATGCCGATCAGCACGATAATCTATGATATCGGCGGCGGCATCCCGAATGGCAAGGAATTCAAGGCGGTTCAAATGGGCGGTCCTTCCGGAGGCTGCATCCCGTTACAGCATGTCAATATTGAAGTGGACTACGAGTCGCTGAAGACGGTCGGGGCCATTATGGGCTCCGGCGGCATGGTGGTCATGGATGAAGACAACTGCATGGTGGACGTGGCCAAGTTCTTCATGGACTTTATCCAGCGGGAAAGCTGCGGCAAGTGCATTCCGTGCCGTGAAGGCACGCGGCGCATGCTGGAGATTTTGCAGCGTGCCACGCGCGGCCGGCGCAATGAGACGGGCGTGGATGCATTGGAGCGTTTCCGCGGTATGGTGTATCTGGAACGGCTTGCGAATGTCATCAAGGACACCAGCCTGTGCGGGTTGGGCCAGACGGCGCCGAATCCGGTGTTGAGCACCCTGCGCTGGTTCCGGGATGAGTATGAAGCGCACATTTATGAACGGCGCTGTCCGGCGGGCGTGTGCCAGGAACTGCGCACGTTTGAGATTAATCAGGAATTCTGCAAGGGCTGCGGTCTGTGCCTGAAACGGTGTCCGTCCGGGGCCATTGTGGGCGAATTGAAGAAAGCGCACTATATTATTGCGGAGAAGTGCATAGGCTGTGGGTCGTGCGTGGACGTGTGCAAGTCCGGCGCGGTCCAGCTCGTGGAAATGGCGGAAGACACGATCGCGGCGGAAGCGTCCGCGGAAGCCGTGTCCTAAGGTTGAGGAGAACATCGTCATGTTGAACATTGAAATTAACGGAAAACCCTTTGAAGCGAAAGAGGGCGAGACGATTCTCGAGGCCGTACGCCGCGCAGGGGTGGCCGTGCCGACGTTGTGTTATCTGGAAGGTCTTGCGCCGACGGGCGCGTGCCGCATTTGCGTGGTTGAGGTGGAGGGCATGCCCAACCTCATCCCAAGCTGCTCGTATCCGGTTGGCAATAACATGAAAATACACACGCATTCCGCGCGCGCGGTTCGTGCGCGGAAGACGATAGTGGAGTTGCTGCTGGCGGATCATCCGGATGATTGCCTGTATTGCGTGCGCAATCAAAAGTGCGATCTTCAGACGCTTGCGGCGGATCTGGGGGTTCGGGATCAACGCTACGGCGGGGAGAAGAGCACCTGGAAAGAGGATTTGTCGAGTCCGTCCATTCTGCGCGATCCGAACAAGTGCATATTGTGCGGGAAGTGCGTTCGGGTATGCGAGGAAATCCAGAAAGTGGCTGCCATTGACTTTATCGGGCGGGGCAGCCGCACACACATCGGAACGGCTTTTGATGAAGGTCTGAACGTTTCCAGTTGCATCAATTGCGGGCAGTGCATACTGGCCTGTCCGACGGGGGCGTTGCGCGAACGCACCTATATTAAGGAAGTGGTTGCGGCGTTGTCGAATCCGAATCTGGTTCCGGTGGTCAGCCATGCGCCCGCCATCTCGGTTACGCTGGGCGAGGAATTTGGCCTTCCCGCCGGCACCGACGTGGATGGTGTGATGGTGGCGGCGTTGCGCGCACTCGGGTTTAAGTATGTATTCGACACGAGTTTCACGGCTGACCTGACGATTATGGAAGAAGGCTCTGAGTTGGTGCATCGGGTGAGCAATAACGGCAAGCTGCCGATGCTGACGAGTTGTTCGCCGGGCTGGATAAAGTTTGTCGAGGAATTCTACCCGGATTTTATCCCCAATGTGTCCACGTGCAAGAGTCCGCAGCAGATGATGGGCGCAATCATCAAGAGTTTCTTCGCCGAACGCATGAAGTTGGATCCGAAGCAGATTTACAGCGTGTCCATCATGCCGTGCACGGCGAAGAAGTTCGAGGCGTCGCGCCCGGAAATGATGAATAATGACGTGCCGGACATCGATGCGGTGCTCACGACGCGCGAGCTGGCGCAGCTCTTCCGCATGCGGGGCATGGACCTGAAGAACTTCCAGCCGGAAGCGGCGGATACGCCTTTTGGCGAACGCACGACGGCGGGCAAGATTTTCGGCGCATCCGGCGGCGTGATGGAAGCGGCGATTCGTTCGGCGTATTTCCTGATCACGAAGAAGGAGTTGGGCGATCTCAATGTCGAAGCCGTGCGCGGGCTTGAAGGCCGCAAGGAAGCGCGGGTGAATATTGACGGGTTGGACGTTGGCGTGGCGGTGGTGAGCGGACTTGGCAATGCTGCGAAGCTGCTGGATGAGATTCGGGCAGGCCGCAACGATCTTCATTTTATTGAAGTGATGACTTGCCCCGGCGGCTGCATTGCGGGCGGCGGACAACCGCTGGAGACGGATAAAGCGGCGATTCGGGAACGGATGAAGGGCTTGTACAAACTGGACGCCGAAGGTCCGAAACGCACGTCGCACTCGAATGAGTATGTGCAGCGGTTGTACGAGGAGTTCCTGGTGAAACCGTTGGGTGAAAAGAGTCATCATCTGTTACATACGCACTACGCCAAGCGCGAAGTGATGCTGTAAGATAGACGGCAAGTGGAAAAAATAGAGTGGCATGGCCGGCGCGCGCGGATAGGCGGCGGGCCGTGCCACTCAAGCGCAATGGGCCGGAATGAATGAGACAGCCAAAATACCGCTGGTGACCACCATTAAAGAACGGTGCCGCGTGTGCTACACCTGTGTGCGCGAGTGCCCGGCGAAGGCTATTCGTATTGCCACCGGTCAGGCGGAGGTGATGAGCGAGCGGTGCATAGGCTGCGGGAATTGCGTGCAAGTCTGCGGTCAGCGGGCGAAGCAGGTGTTGGACTCCACGGGGGAGGTTGCGCGGCTGCTGAAAGAATCGCCTACTGTTGCGGCGGTTATTGCGCCGAGTTTTCCGGCGGAATTTTCCGACTGGGATCACCGGACGCTAACGGGGATTGTGCGCGCGCTTGGGTTTACGCATGTGGTGGAGGTGGGCTTTGGGGCGGATCTGGTAGCGCGTGAATACCGCAAATTGATGGAAAACGAGAAGGACAAGCATTACATTGCGACGACGTGTCCTGCCATTGTCGCGTATGTGGAGCGTTATTTTCCCGAACTGACGCCTGCGCTTGCGCCCATTGTTTCGCCCATGGTGGCGGTGGCGCGAGCGCTGAAACGGATCCATGGTTCGGATCTTAAGATAGTGTTTATCGGTCCGTGCATAGCCAAAAAGGGTGAAGCGCGCGGCGCCTTCCCCGAAGATGTTGACGAGGTGCTCACGTTTGTGGAACTTCGCCACATGGCGCAGGAGCGGGATTTGTCACGGCATTGCGTGGTGCCCAGTGATTTTGATCCGCCGTATGCGGGGGCGGGGGCCTTGTTTCCGATTAGTCACGGCTTGTTGCAGGCGGCGGAGATTTGGGAAAATCTGGCGGCGTGCGATGTGTTGGTGGCGGGTGGGCGTGCGGGGTTTGTGGAGGCGATTAAGGATTTCAGTTCGGGCAGTTATAATCCACGGTTGCTTGAGGTATTGGCGTGTGAAGGCTGCATCATGGGGCCGGGCATCAGCAATAAAGAGCCGCTTTTCCGGCGGCGGACGCGTGTGAGTCATTATGTCCGGGGCCGTCTCAACCACCTGGATTATGAGCAGTGGCGGGGCTGTATGGAAAAGTTTGCTGATTTGGATTTGACGCGCACCTTTACGCCAGAAGATCGGCGGCTGTCCGAGCCTTCCCCCGCTTCGTTGGCGCGGATTTTGGAGCGGATGGGCAAATATGTTCCGGAGGATGAGTTGAATTGCGGGGCGTGCGGGTATGAAACGTGCCGGGAGCATGCGATTGCGATATACCGGGGCTTTGCGGAAAATGAGATGTGCCTGCCGTATACGATAGAGAAGCTTCGCGAAACGGTGAAGAGTCTTGCGGTATCGAAGGAGAAGCTGGCGAAGACGCAGGAAACGCTGGTTCAGGCGGAGAAACTGGCGAGCATGGGCCAACTGGCGGCCGGCATTGCGCATGAATTGAATAATCCGCTCGGCGTGGTGCTTATGTACGCGCACATTCTGGAAGAACAGGAAGGCGGCAAGCCGGTGAGCGAAGATTTAAAAATGATTGCGGAGCAGGCGGATCGCTGCAAGAAAATTGTGTCGGGGCTGCTTCATTTTGCGCGGCAGAACAAGGTGAGCCGGCAGCCGGCGGATTTGTGCAACCTTGTGGAACGCAGCATCAAAGCATGCATCATACCTCCCGGAATCCAGGTGAATGTTGAACACAACCTGGAAGATCCCATAGCGGATTTGGATGCCGACCAGATGATTCAGGTGTTGACCAATCTTATCAACAACGCCTGTGCGTCCATGCCGCGGGGCGGCGCCGTAACGATTCAGACGGTAGGCAACAGTTCCCGGGTGGAATTGCGGGTGCAGGATACCGGGACCGGGATTCCCAAGGAGCATTTGGACAAGATATTTGAGCCGTTTTTTACGACGAAAGGCATTGGCAAGGGAACGGGCTTGGGCTTAGCCATCACGTATGGCATAGTGAAGATGCATTCGGGCGATATTCGCGTGGAATCGAATACGGATCCGAATTTTCCGACGGGCTCGACGTTTACGGTGTCTCTTCCGCGCCATTCAGCCTATGGCAGTGTAGTGGCAGGCGCTTAGCCTGTTGATATAAAGTATGATTTGTACAACAAGATGAATAGGACGGTGGGAACCATGAGTACGTGTGAAACAAAAAAGACAGTGTTATTGGTGGATGATGACCCGGATTTTCTGTTCCAGCAGAAAACCCAACTGGAAGCCGCCGGTTTTACGGTGCTGGAAGCGAATAGCGTCAAGGACGCTTTGGCTATTCTCGCCAAAGCCACCCCCGATATTGCCCTTGTCGACCTGATGATGGAAGAAAATGACGCGGGCTTCCAGTTGTGCTATAAGCTCAAGAAACGGGACAAGGCCATTCCCATCATTATGGTGACCTCTGTGGCGAGTGAAGCGGGCATCGAGTTCGACGCGGTCACGGACGAAGAGCGTTCGTGGGTCAAGGCAGATGTTCTGCTGACGAAACCGGTTCGTTTTGAGCAGCTCAAACGCGAGATAGACCGGCTCCTGAACTAAGGCATGTGTGCCCTTTTGGATGCAGCCTCTTCTCGTGATGTCACGAGAAGGGCTGTATCTTGGGGGCGTGTATGGCAAATGAGCACAGGGAGGGCGTGAGTGTCCGGATTGGCGCTGAGCATTCTGATGGCCTGGATGACCACCGGCGGCACGGGCGCGGGCCAAGATCTCCAGAAGAATCCGTTGCTTGCTGAGCAGTCGATTTTATTTGTGGTGCGGAAGCAATATAAGCCGGATCACCATAATACGGCCACGATGTTCCAAAAGGGGGAAATCAATGAAGGGAGTTTTGAGGGGGGCAGCGCGCTGAAAGTCCTGGATGCGAGGCGGGGGGAGGTTCACACGCTGCTGGAGGTTCCGGAAGGGATCATCCGGGATCCCGAAGTGTATTTTGACGGGACAAAGATCCTCTTTTCCATGCGACGGACCAAGGAGGACGCGTATCACATTTATGAAATCAGCGCGGAGGGGGGAGAAGCCAGGCAATTGACGCGCACCGCAGGCATAACGGATATCGATCCGTTATATCTTCCGGACGACAGCATTGTCTTTTCGTCCACACGCGAGCCGAAGTATTGCATGTGCAACCGGCACATCATGGCGAACCTCTTTAGGATGGACAATGATGGCGCAAATATTCATCAAATAGGCAGGAGCACGTTGTTTGAGGGACATGGGTCACTGCTGTCTGACGGCCGTATTTTGTATGATCGCTGGGAGTATGTGGATCGGAATTTCGGCGATGCGCAGGGGCTTTGGACGGTTAATCCGGATGGGACAAACCATGCCGTGTATTGGGGGAACAACACCAACTCTCCCGGGGCAGTGTTGGAAGCGCGGGAAGTTCCAGGCACACAGCAAGTGGTCTGCACGTTCTCTTCCTGCCATGATCGCCCCTGGGGCGCCATCGCGGTTGTGGATCGGCGACTGGGCATGGATGGACGTCCGCCGGTGATTCGCACATGGCCCGCCTCCGCCATTGAACTGACAGGCAAGGGGGATTTCGACACGTTTAAGCAAGTGAGCCCGAAGTATGAGGATCCCTATCCGCTGGATGAGCATCATTTTTTGTGTTCCCGGATGACGGGTGCGGGAGAGGAGATGGGGATCTACCTTCTTTGCGATTCTGGTGAAGAGGTATTCGTTTATGCGGAAGCGCCGGGTTGTTTTGATCCGATGCCGCTGGCGCCCCGTGTGCGGCCGCCGATGATTCCTGCGCGGCGCGATTTTGAACAGCAGGAAGGATGGATGTATGTGGCGGATGTCTATCGGGGCACGCATATGAAGGGGGTGGAGCGGGGTTCGGTGAAATATCTGCGGGTGGTGGAATCACCTGAAAAACGGTTTTGGACGAATCCCCCGTGGAATGGCCAAGGGCAGGAAGCCCCGGCGATGAATTGGCATGATTTCAACAACAAGCGGATTTTGGGGACGGCGCCGGTGGAAGAGGATGGTTCTGCTTACTTCAGTCTGCCTTCAGAGAAATTTGTGTATTTTCAGTTACTTGATGAGAAGGGGATGATGGTGCAGTCGATGCGCAGTGGAACGATAATTCAGCCCGGCGAGCGGACGGGATGCATTGGATGTCATGAAGAGCGGCGGAGCGCCCCTTCGTTGCCTGGGTCTGAATTTCCCATGGCATTGCGCCGTGCTCCGAGTGCGCTGGAGGGGTGGCATGGTCCGGCGCGCATGTTCAATTATCTGGACGAAGTGCAACCGGTCTTTGATGAATATTGTGTCCGGTGTCACGACTATGGAAAGCGCGCCGGAGAGAAATTGAATCTTGCGCGGGACCGCACATTTGCGTTTAATACATCCTATACCGAACTTTGGCGCAAGGGTGTTATTAAGGCGGCGGGGGCCGGTCCGGCGGAAATTCAGCCTGCATACTCGTGGGGATCGCATGCCAGCAAACTGGTTTCGGTATTGGAAAAAAGGCATAAAAAGACTACTTTAGATTCAGAGTCTTTTGACCGGGTTGTTACATGGATAGACATCAATGCGCCCTATTATGCGGACTATGCCAGCGCTTATCCTGAAAATCTTGCGGGACGCTCGCCGCTCAATCCGGAACAAGTCAAACGGTTAAGCGATCTTGTGGGCATTCCGTTTGCCGAGTTGGCGGATTGCAGAAAAAATCAGGGGCCGCAGGTGAGTTTTGATCGTCCGGAGCTTAGCCCGTGCCTTGCCCCGCTTCGCGAGAAAAAACCGGAAGCGTATCAGGAAGCGCTCGGTATTATCATGGCGGGAAAAGAGATGCTTGAGCAGAAACCGGACGTGGGCAATCCCGGATTTGCTCTATGCGGGGTGGATGCGGCGCGCCAGGATCGTTATCGTGCACGTCAGGCGGAAGAGACGCGGAACCGGGATGCGCTTCGCGCCCAATCCAAAGCGTACGACCAATAAGAGATTTCGGTTGGGCACACCTCCCTTCATTTCTGAGAATGCTCCCTGATGTTGAATATCCGAAAGCTGTATGTCATACTCCCGGTTGGCATTGGCGGGACGGGCGCGATTATTGGGGTAGCGTCCAAATTAGATGGTTAAATTATTTAACAAGAGGAGCCCCGGCAATGTTCGATAAGAGAATTCTGCAAAAACGGATTCTGGTCTTTTTGGTTCTTTTCATCTACGCCATATTTTTCCCCTCTGACGTCTTTGCGGAGGATGGCCTGAATGCGGGGGACACGGCATGGGTCTTAGTATCCGCCGCCCTGGTTTTGTTCATGATGATCCCTGGCTTGGCCATGTTTTACGGGGGACTTGTCCGAGTTAAAAACGTGTTATCGTTATTCATGCAATGTTTTGCGATTACCGCCATCGTCTCCGTGGTTTGGACGCTCTTCGGGTACAGTGTGGCGTTCAGTACGGAAGGCATGCAGGCGGGCGCCAAGGGCTTGCATTCATTTGTGGGGGGATTTTCCAAGGTGTTTTTGTGGAGCGTTAGTCCTGAACACCTGAATGGAAGCATTCCCGAGGTGGTCTTCTTTATTTTTCAGATGGCGTTTGCCGTGATAACGCCGGGGCTCATTGTCGGCGCCTTTGCAGAACGGTTTAAATTTGCAGCGGTGTGTATATTCAGCGGGTTGTGGGTGGTTTTGGCGTATCTGCCGATTTGCCACATGGTCTGGGGAGGCCCGGGGGCGTTTTTTGCGGATATGGGTGTGATTGATTTTGCCGGGGGGATTGTGGTGCATGTAACGGCGGGAAGTTCGGCGTTGATCGCCGCAATTCTTGCCGGGAGGCGCCGTGGATATCCGATTACGGCCATGCCGCCACATAACCTGACGATGACCCTGACGGGCACCGGCATGTTGTGGGTGGGATGGTTTGGGTTTAATGGTGGCAGTGCGCTGGCCGCCAATGGCACGGCAGGGATGGCGGTGGTGGTCACGCAAATCTCACCGTGTGTTGCCGCACTAACCTGGATGGCGATTGAATGGTATCGCAACGGCAAACCCAGTGCTTTGGGGTTCGCTACGGGCGCCATTGCCGGGTTGGCGGCGATCACGCCTGCCTCCGGGACCGTAGGGCCGTTGGGTGCGGTGGCGATTGGGCTGGCTTCCGGATTGTTCTGTTATTGGCTGACAACATCGGTCAAGCACCGGTTTGGTTATGATGATGCGCTGGATGTTGTAGGCGTGCACGGCGGGGGTGGCGTAGTAGGAACCCTGCTGCTGTCTGTGTTTGCATCCACCGCCCTTGGTGGAAGTAAAGCAGACCTGAATATGGTGTCTCAGTTTTTAGTCCAGACCTTCGCGGCAGTGTCTTGCGCTGTTTACTGTATGGTGGTCACGTTTGTGTTGCTCAAGGCCATTGATGCGGTAATTGGCCTGCGGGTCAATGAAGAGGCTGAAACAGTAGGGCTGGATATATCAGAACATGAAGAAGCGGGTTATGTATTGTAACGGTTGTATCCGTTGGGCATGTTCGTATAAACAAATGCATTGGAGAGAAAAACGTTATGAAAAAAGTAGAGGCAATTATCAAACCCTATAAATTGGATGATGTCAAACAGGCATTGACCGCCATTGGGTGCAGCGGCATGACCATCAGCGAAGTGAAAGGATTTGGTCGGCAGAAGGGACATAAGGAGATCTATCGTGGCGCCGAATATATGGTTGAATTCCAGCCCAAAACCAAGTTGGAAATCGTGGTTGGCGATGACAAGGTGGAGCAGGTGGTCAGAAGCATACAGACGTCCGCAGCCACGGGCAAGATTGGGGACGGGAAGATCTTTATTTTACCCGTAGAGGAAGCGATCAGGATACGTACCAACGAATCTGGAGAGGAAGTGCTCCAGTAAATTTAATCCGGTAAATATAATAAGCGGCTATTCACCTGGTGTAGCAGACTGATTTTTCTTTTGTTGACGTTTGAAAACCCTTCCGGACTTTTTCTCGCTGATATCGCCGTCATTTTCAAGGATGGGCGCAGGGAGGTTTTTGAGCAATGCATTAAACTGCTCTTTGACAGCCAGCACTTCCGGTTCGGTGGAATCGGCAACCTCTTTATATCCTACGCCATTGCGGCTGTCACCACAGTCGTATAAACGTCCGAAGTGATGGGGTGAATTATCCTCCAGGAGCCAGCGGTTGGTGCGCAAAATCCGGCGGTCGCCCAGGTAGCTGTGAATCCAATCACGGGTATGTTCGCTGCCGCCGTGCAGGTAGGGGACAAGCGAGTGGCCGTCGATCACGCGGTCTTTCGGGAGCGGTGCATGGGCGAATTCGGCGAGCGTGGGCAACACGTCCGAAAGATCCGTTAATTCCATGCTAGAACCGCGAGCCTTCACCAGTTTTGGGGCGTTGATAATCAAGGGAACCCGCGCACCCAGTTCCGTGGGATCACCTTTGCCGTCGCCCCCCGTGCCGTTATCGGTGGTGAAGAGGATGATCGTATTTTCCCGCAATCCGAGGTCATCGAGGCCTTTAACCAAACGTCCGATGAGTTTATCGACGTATTCAACGCACGCCTTAAAGTTTTGTGCGCCGCTGCGGAATCGGTCTTCGCCTGGTTTGATCGAATCGGGCGTGGGCATATGAGGGGCATGCGTGAGACACATGGTATGGTAGGCGAGGAAGGGATGTTCTTTGTTGCGTTTCATGAAGTCCAAAAGGAAATCCACATGGATGTCGGGTCCATACTCCTCTGGTTTGGTGGGCATATACTCGCCATTTTTAAGAATGGAGGGGTGCCAGTAGCGGGCGGGTTTCTTATCGTTCTCATATCCTCCGGTGTGCTTGACCCCTTCCGGCAAATTATGCTCGTAAGCCCAGATGCAGTATTCATCGAACGCGCATTCACGGATCAGGGTGGGCAGTTTTCCGGAAAGCTGCCACTTGCCTGACAATGCCGTGGCATATCCTTGCTGCTTGAGCAGGTTGGCAAAGGTGAAATGGGTGGTCATGTCTTCGGCGGGGGAATTCGGATCCGGGCCGCCGCGCCGCCCCGCAAAGTTGTATACGCCGTTGTGACATCCATACTGGCCGGTCATCATCATAAGGCGCGTGGGGTGGCAGAGAGGCGTGGCATAGCAGGTTTCAAACTTAACGCCGGCGGCGGCAAGTTGATCCAGGTGGTGTGTTTTATATCCTGTGCCCCCGTAGCATCCCAGTTCTTTCGCGCCAAGGTCATCGGCGAGAATGATCAGGAAGTTTGGCGGTGGGTTTGATTCGGCGCGTGCTGAACGACATCCTGTTGACATGCCGGCCAGCCCGCCTGCGGTTAACCAGAGGAAGTCCCGTCGATTTAATGGGCTCATGATGCATTCTCCTTCAGTTCTTATAGTGAAACCCCGGATTTCAGCCAATGTTCCAGCCATGCGATGGCGTCGTTTTGTGCGGGGATCTTGAGGGAGTGCGGTTCGTCGTAGTAGTTGCAGCGGAACCGGTCCGATGCGCCCATGCGACTATATATTTCCGCGATTTTGGATTCGGCGGCTTTCATTCCGTCCATGGAAAAGAGATTGTCCTGGGAGCAATTAATCACCATTAGCGGATTTGGGGCATTGAGGGTGACCACGTCCGGAAGATCGAGAAAGGCTTCCTGGCCGGGAATATAGACCATCCAGGTGTGGTTTTTCACATGATCAAACAGGAGGGATCGGTAGGTCACCATCCAACCGGCAGCGACGCCCACTTTGATTCGGGGATCGAGCGCGAAGAGGTGTGCGGATCGGAATCCGCCTATGGAAAGCCCCATGCAACCGATGCGGTTAGGATCCACTTCCGGGCGCGTGAGTAGGTAATCCACGCTTGCCCGGTCGCCCTGGAACAGTATTCCGGGCCATGTGCTGCCGGCGGCAAAGATGCTTTTCGCGGTTAATTCTTCCTGACGCCCTGAGTACATGTTAAAGGTGCGGATGTAGTCATCACTGCCTGGTTTGAATTTTTTCAGGCCGGCTATCCGTTCTTCCGGCATGGAGTCCGGCTGGATTCGCTGGGAGCCGAAATAGAAGGCGTCGGGAACCAGCACCACAAAACCGCGCCGGGCCAGTTCGTCGGCGAAAGGACGGCCACCATAGGTTCCGTTAATTAGATCCTGGAGAATCTTCGGCGGATGTTCCGTTTCGGTGATTTTTTCTTTCCCATAATAATAGAAGCCACTGTGGCAATGCAGCGCCAGTACCGCAGGAGCAGGTTTGGTGAGTCCATCGGGAATCAAAAGGTACGCTTCTGTTTTTCGATCAGAAGTTACGGAATAGCGTACGAGATAGCGGGTGTACCCGTCTTTTTTTGTGGTTTCCAGGATTTCGGCATCGTTTGGAGCAGGTTTTGGGCCGTAGCGCAGTAATTCGAACATCTTGTTACGGCCCTGTTTCCGCCATGCCTCTCGATCGGGCCACGTGCCGGAAAGATAGGAAAGTGGGCAGGCGCTATTTCCCGCATAGGCATCGAGAAAGGGGAAGAAGGATCCGATGTCGCTTTTGAGGGATTGGCTGGTTTCGGCGCCTTGGGTGATTAATGAAATCAATACGGCAAACGAAATTGACATAATGTTTATTCTCCTCTATTCCGTTATGAATCCTTATTATCTTTTGCAGCCCCCTCCGGAGTACTCTGTGAATCATCCTGTGGTATTTCCGGTTGCGGCACTGCGTGCTTTTGGAATTCCGCTTTGAGTTCATCGAAGGCTTTTTGAAAGTCTTCCGGGGAGAGCCGTTTATCGAGAACAGCCAGTAATGCGTCATAGGCGGGTTGAAAGGCTGGTTCGAGGGCGATGGCCTTGCGAAAGGCCTCTTCTGCGGATGCATCATTTTCGGGGGTATTTTGGTTCAACAGTGCAATCCCCAAAGCATACTGGGGCACGCCCAAGCCTGGGAATTTTTCGGAGAACTCCCGCCAGATTTTAATGCGCTGGGGCAGATTGTCCAGTTCAATCAGTTTTTGGTTCAATCGCGCCAGCAGGCCTGTGTCCGCGGGATTAACTTTTGCGGCGCTTAAAAGCGCTTCGGCACATTTGACCTTGTCGCCCTGAGTTTCGTGATACTCCGCGAGCTTGACGCGCAAGAAATAATTTCCCGGTTCGCGTTCAGCAGCCTTTTCCTGAACAGCAATGGCGGCCTCCCAGTTTTTGCTTTCCTCGTGGATTTGGGCGATTTCAAGGAAGGGCAAGGCATCCTGTTCATTATTTTCAGCGGCTTGCTCGAAGGCGGAAATGGCTTCCTGATTTTTTTCATCCGCGCGCAAGGCATCTCCCAGTCCAATGAATCCCCACATGCTCTTGGGGTATTGGCGGCTCAATTCCTGGTATGCTTCAATCAACCCCTGCTTAGAAAGTCTTTTGGCGAGCAAAGGATAGAGCGCTTCCCAGTAATAGGATATTTCCGGTGCAAGGGCAATAATTCTCCGGTATATTTTTTCCGCCTCTTCCTCTTTTCCGAGTTTTTTCAGAAAGTTGGCTTCTTGGGCAAGATTTCCATGGTCTTTTGCGATCTCAAGGCATTTTTCGAACGTTTGCATGGCCTCTTCACGCCGTCCTGCTTGCAGAAGGGCATCTCCCAAGGCGTTCAAAGGATTCATGCCGCCGGGTGATTGCAAGGCAACGGCCTGTTCAAAGAAAGGGATAGCCTCCGCGGCCTTTTTCTGTTCCAACAAGGCATCGCCCAAA
Source organism: Candidatus Hydrogenedentota bacterium (assembly GCA_029565395.1). GTDB lineage: Bacteria > Hydrogenedentota > Hydrogenedentia > Hydrogenedentales > CAILVY01 > CAILVY01. Next base: position 79,681 of record JAKQOG010000074.1, read on the forward strand.
ATGATGTGTGCTATGCCGAAGACGTAGCGGGGTTGTTTTTCGATGAGACGGCGGGAGAACTCCTCCGAGGCTATATACTTCTGGCTTTGGAACAGGAATTCGCAGCAGGTTTCCAGCACGAGATAATCATTGGGGCGCATTTCCACCGCCTGCTTAAAGTTCTCATCCATATCGCGGTAATGGGCAGGATCATTCATGAAAGCCAGAGATTGATTCATCTGCGCGCGAAGCCGGTTTAAACGCATTCGCGCACCCGGTTGGCGCTCGAAGGGTGGATTTGCGACCCGATCCAGGAGACTTTCATAATGCTGTTTATGGTTCCATTCTGTAAGGGGGAGCAGTTTCCAAACCAGTTCCCGGTCTGGCGGTTCACTGGTCTTGCCGGTATGAGCGTGAACCCATTCCGGCAGTTTCGGTGTCATTGCCTTGTAGAGGGCCGCCGCCAACACATAGTTACCTTCCGGAGAGAAATGAACATGATCATAGAAATGCTCCTCACCGGGGATCTGATTTGGACTTTCTTCCCGTATCGCTGCTACGCCATCCACAAACACGGCGCCACGCGATGCATATCCGCCGGTCACTTCCTGAATGATTTGGTTGATTTGAGAATCGGCGCGAAACCGGAGGGTGTCCAGGTCGCGGGCCCGTGTAAACGCTTCATAGGCAGGTTCGTATTGGCCTGTTTTATACAAGGCCTGACCCAAGCGGTAGTGAAGTTCCGCGTACTGATCGTCGATATTGAGGGCTTCCCGAAACGCGGAGACGGCGGCTTCATTTTGATCATTTTCGATGGATTGGATACCTTGTTTCCAAGCGTCCTCCCAGCGTGCAAGACTTTGTTCGGACAAACCGGATTTATGCGACGAAGCAAATGGTGCGCAATCGCGGAGATTCGTAGCCACGGAAGAGACCAAAACCGTTGCGCCTTGGTTCGCTCCGGATTCGATGATATCGGAGAGGTTATTTCTGAAGTGATGATATGTCCGGAAAAGCCTGGGATCCGTCTCGGTGACTTGATGGTCAAGAAAATAGGGCATGTCCGACGTATAGGGCAACCAGGAATTATTGAGAAAGCACCGGCCGTACACTCTTTCCATCAGTTGAGTGCACCGGAGGGTTTCAAAGTATACCGCCGGACGCGTGATGAATCTTCCCAGCCAAGTGGCTTGAATTGGAGTACAAGCGCCAAAAGGCCCGATGACTTCATTGTTGCCCATGTATACGATGATTACATCCGGCGAATATTGGGCGCATTCTTTGGCAATGTTCCGGATGATGTGGCTATTGATGCCTGCAACGGAAAAATTGCGCACCTCAAACATAGCATTCGGATAGGCGGCGGCCAACATGGTTTCAAGATGATGCGCCATGCCGGAGTGCTGTTCCGGTTCACCGAAGGCCGCGGAAGCGCCCAAGACAAAAATCCGGTAAGTGTTTGGGGATTTCTTTTCCGGAAACCCGCAGGTCCAGGCGACACGCTCAATGTGTTTTCCGAAATACAGGCCGAAGTAGTTGTAATTTGGCTCGCAATAGGTTTCACCGCGAACCTCTTGTTTGGTGAAGTAATGGTTGTCGATTCCTGTATTGGCCACGCGCAATCCTATTTCCAGCAAGAAGATGAACAACAGCGGAATAACAATCAGAGCCAGCAGCCACTGGGCAAGCCCCTTCAGGATTTTTCTGCAAGGTGATGTCGTATGTTGTGGAGGGGCGGATGACTCGGTATCTGTCATATCGGGTTCACCTGACATTTTGTTGGCGGCATGGAGAAAAACCATGCCGCGTCTTTTCTTATTTTATTGCGCCGGCAGTTAAACCTTTGATGAAGCGGCGTTGCATGCTAAGGTACAGAATCGTGACGGGCAATGACAACACCACCACGCCCGCGAAGATATGATTCCAGTTTTTGACGTATTTGTCGGACATGAATCGCCAGAGTTGGACGAACACCAACTGACTTCTCGGCCCCATGATAATGAAGGCTTGCATGAAGTCGTTCCAGATCCATAATCCCCAGAAAATGACCACGGTAACGGTGCAGGGCGTCAAAAGCGGGAAGATAATGCGCCAGAAGGTGCTCACGGGGCCGCAGCCATCGATGGCGGCGGCTTCTTCCAATTCTTTGGGGATGGAAGACATGAATCCGCTGTAGATGAAGATGCAGAGGGGAAGTCCCCAGGAAACGTAATGAACGAGCAGGGCGAAATAGGTGAATTGGATGCCCATAAGACGGAATTGCTGAAGCAGGGGCACCATGATGATTTGAAAGGGGATGGTCAGCCCAGCGAGGAAGAATAACTGGAGGAATTTTCCTGTGGCCATGGGGCGCCGCATGACGGAGAAGGCCGCCATGGGCGCGGTGGCAATCAGGCTCAGGATCACCGCGATGCACATCATGAAACTGTTTGCCATGGGCCGGGCGAGTTTCACGCCGGTAAAGAGGTAGATAAAATTATCCAGGGTGGGGTGTTTGGGCACGGCGAGGGGGGACTGGATGATTTCCGGGAGTGTTTTGAAGGCATTTAAGACAGCCAATAAACATGGGGAGATGAACAATATTCCCGCTGTGAGCATAGCTATTTCCAGGAGTGGCAGTGGTTGATTTCTTCGCGTGCGCATCATAGGCTGACCTGCCTGCGCCGCAATAGGGCGACTTGTATGCCTGCGATGATCACCAGCGCCGCAAAGGTTACAAACGACACAGCGGCTGCGTAGCCTTGCCGGTTATTCAGCACGCCGAGGTAATAAATGTAGTAGCCGATGGTAAAGGTGCGGAAACCGGGGCCGCCCTGTGTGGTTACGACGATCTGCGGGAACAGATTAATTCCTGTGATTAATGCGAGCACACTGGTTGTCGTTAAGGTTGGCAGCAGCATGGGGAATTGTATGCGGCGGAACACCGAAAATGGTCCAGCGCCATCAATCCTGGCTGCTTCATAGAGTTCCGTGGGGATGGTTTGGAGATTGGCGAGATAGAGGGTGGTGAAGAAGCCGAGACCGCTCCAGGCCACCAGCATGAAAATGAAATAGGGAGCCCATTCGGCGGCGCCCATCCAATCCTGGCATGCGGCATTCAGCCCTACGGCGCGCAGCAGGGTATTTACCGCGCCTTCCCGGTAATTCGCCATGTATTGGAATAACAATGCGTTCACCAAAATGCTGAGAATGTAAGGATAGAAAAACAAGCCCCGGATGGGGCCTTTCCAAATGCGGAGCTTGTCAAGAATGACCGCCAGCATCATGGAGACAAAGGTGAAGAAGAGGACAATTAATACGGTTTCCAACAGGGTGAAGCGTATGGCCTCGGAGAAGCGCGCGTCTGACCACAAATCCCGAAAATTTTCCAGACCAATGTATTGCGGGCGGGCCGTCCATCCGGTCCAATTAGTCAGGCTGTATGCGAAGCCCAATATAGCGGGCAGCACAATAAACCCGCCGTATAATAGGACCGCCGGACCGCATAGAATGAGCGAGGCCAGTGCATTGCGGCCGGTATATGTGTTAAGTGCCTTTTCGCGCATTGACCCATTCGCTGTCAAGGATGCCGAGGAGTTTATCCACGTCATGATTGCCGGACATGATCTCCTGCATCACGCGTGTCATAATGGTATAGATGCCCGGGGGCGGCATATCGTCCAGAGCGATATGGAATCCCGGCGTGGTTCCGTACTTGTCCAGGTTGGCGCGCATGTTTTCAATAAGCCGTTGAGCCGCGGGCCATGCGTAGTGAGGCATGGTCACCGGCACCTTCGAGGCTTCGCCGAACTGGCACTCACCGTTCAAATATTCCTGATACACCTCCGGATCGTAAAAGGTTTCCAGCACGGCCATGGCCTTTTCCTGTTTGGGGCCGGACGCGGCGGTGGACATTGCCCAGCCGCTTTGCATGCCGGAAGTTTTGATATAGATGGGGGGGCGTCCGGTAAACGAGGGCACGGGCCAATACTCCATGTCAAACTCGACTTTGTTTGGTTCGATGTCTCCGGCCATCCAGCAGCCCATCATCCAGGTGGCGCCGTTGCCGCCGTAAAAATCACGCTGTTCTTCGTTATAGCCATCGCTCAAGGCCCCCTTGTCCACAAAGTTTTCAGCCATGTATATCATTTTTTCGAGCGCCTGCCGCGCAACCGGATCGGTGGCGAAACTCACCTCTCCAAGATCCTTGCGCTTGGTCCAGGAGGGTCTGTCGGGATCCACTACAAGGTCATACATATTTACAGATAGGGCGAAGAACATGGGTTGTGCGGCGGACCATTCACGGCCTCCCAACACGAGTGGCTTGTATCCCTTTTCTTTTAGTTTGTGGAATGCGTCGAAATAGGCATCCCAAGTGGCCGGCGGTTCCGTAACGCCTATGTCGTTCCACATTTTTTTATTGATGACGACGCCCTGGATTTGCAGACCGCCCTGGGTAGTGTACCACTTGCCTTTATACGGCGCAGGGATGGGGATGCCGAATTTTTCGTAATAGGTCTTTGGAAGGGGAATGAGATGGCCGCTGTCGGAGAGGAAGCTGGCCAATTCCCAGGTCATGAGCACTTCGGGAAGGTCGCCGGTGGCGATGCGCGATTTATAGAATTCCGACCCCTCGACATTCCCCAGATCGATAAGTTCCATGCTCCAACCGGGGTTGTTGCGTTCGAAGACGGCTTTCCAGGTGTTGAAATGCTTCCGGAAACCCTCGCGCCCTCCGATATTGCGCGTGACCCGGATGACGTTGTCACTATCGCTTTCCGCACCACACCCCAAGAGACCGGAAAAGGTGGCTGTTAAAAGCGATATTGCAATATATTGGCTGAACTTCGACAAAAACATCCGCTCTTCTCCCTTAACGGTCTTATGGGGACGTTTACGCTTTTTTGGAAAGTATAGTGCATACTGAGTTAAGATGAAAATAATTGTGATTTTAATCCTATGTCGTCTATCAAGAGGTTTGTTTGATGGAGTGAAGCATTCCATGTAAGAATCAGTGCCAAGGGTATATGAGTTCGATGAAAACACTGGAAGAAATCAAACAGATATTGGCGGATCACAAAACTGAGCTTCAAGAACGATATTCCGTTCAAGATGTAGGTATATTTGGTTCATATGTCCGGGGAGACCAGAATCCAGGGAGTGATGTGGACGTATTAGTGTCGTTCAGCCGCCCTGTTGGATGGGATGTTGTGGATGTTCATGATTATTTGGAACACATCCTTGGGGCAAAGGTGGATATGGTAACCAAACGTGCAGCCATGGGGAAACCCTTGTTGTGGCGCTCAATACAAGAGGATTTGGTTCATGTCTAAACGCGATGTGCGTCTTTTCCTGTCTGATATTCTGGATGCGATTTCCAAGATTGAACGCTATACGGATGGATTATCTTTTTCAGAATATGAAAAAAACGATATGGTTGTAGACGCCGTTACAAGAAACCTTGAAGTCATTGGTGAAGCGGCGAAAATGATCCCGCCAGAGTTAAAAACACGTTATAGTTCAATCGAATGGAGAAGAGTCTCAGGATTCCGCGATATCGCTATCCATGCCTATTTCAATGTGGACTCCGAGATCATGTGGAATATCGCGACACAATATCTTTCCACTCTTAAAGCTGTGGTGACCAAGATGTTAAGTGATGCAGAGGAACATCAATATTAGGGATTGTTTTTTATCTTCACAGTTCTTTTGAGGGAATAAAGCCGTTTAGGGTTTTTGGGGTGTCAAAGAGGATGGTGCGTGCGATGTCCACGGCCTGATCGAAGGTGTATTGGCCGATACGGACTTTGCGCGCGAGGACTTCCGCCATGCATTGCCGGACAATCATCATCTTGCCATAGGTCCACTCGATGCAATAGGCGTCGGAGAAGAAGCCCACTTGCTTGTTCAAGGGAAGCATGTCGAGGCGCTCTTCAATGATCTGACGGATGTTGGAGGGGAAAAAATTATGCCACCAGTATCCCGCGAGGGAACAATTAGGGACTTCGCGGCAGATGGTGCACACGGACTGGTTGGCGTGGCGGCTGGCCAGAAAGATTTGAAAGCGGATCTTAGGATGGCGGCTGATCATAGCCCCGACTTGTGCGAGGGTGGTTTGGGAAAGCCGTGCGCCGGTTTCATACGGGAGGGGTTCCGCGCCAAAACTGAATTGAAACATCAGATTGGGCGCCTTCTTTTCCAAAGTGCTGAGATATAACTCATTGACATAGGCGGCGTAGATGCTGCGTTCGCGTTCGCCGGCATTGGCACGGCGTTTTAACGCTTCCTTCATGTCGTCATCTGTAACGGGGGTCAAATCAAGGTCCGTAGACATCCCCTGGGCGGTTCCGAGGAGTTTATCCTTGGGGAGGGCGTCCACATACCAATTCACCGCTTCCTGCACGTCGTCCAAAGTGCGGATCTCACGATCCACCGGGGGCCGTTTCCCGATAGGCGTGGCTGCTCCGGGCTTTTTACCCCAAGCGTGTTCAAGTTCATACACTGCGGTGTCATATTCGCCCCATTGGCAGCGCGTGAAAAATACCCATTCGAGGATGTACTGGAGTATATCATCGTCCACCCCGCCCTCCCGGCGCGACCATTCGGTGCCTACGCGCTTGATGTTGAGTTCCCGCAGCACCTCACGGTGCCAGGCGCGATCCTCGGCACGTTCGCGGATGAGATCATCCAGTTTCATCCAATTTTTTTCATTGATGGGTTCATGCCAATCGTAGAGGTCGGCCAGGATCATGCGGACGCCCCAGCCGATGCTGGTGTTTATCGTGTGTTTCACATAGGGAATTGCTTCGGCGAGCCGCTGGTGCGCTTCTTCGCGCGTGGGCCAGCCGGGGTATTCCGTCAGGCGTGCGCCGCTGGGACATCCTGCCGCATATAAATCGCTGATACTCATATGGTAGAGCAAAATGTCGTGGAGACCCTGAGCTCCCAATTTTCCACCGACGATATGCGTGTGAACGTCAATAACCGGCAAGCTGGCAATCGCTTCGTATAGTTCCTGTTCCAAACGATTTGATGGCATTGTTAAGATCCTTATACTTCGCATTTCTCATCCTGCTGCAGATCGGCATATCAGGGGAGTTGTTTAAGCTTAATGTTTTTGTACCAGCAGGGGCTTCCGTGGTCTTGAAGGCCGATATAGCCATGCCGGTAATGGTTCTTGAATATGAGGCCGGAAAATTTGTGTTCCGACCCATCGGGACGTTTGCCCATTGTATCAAATTGGTCCAGGTCGATGCGTGTCACCTTCTCGCCGTTGAGCAGCACGTCGATCAGGTTCATATTGCAGGTAATCTCGATGTGGTTCCATTCACCGGCGGGCTTCATGGCATTTTTTGTGGGGGCCACCAGATCATAAATTGCGCCGGTATCGGTCATGCCGTTGGTGGTGGTGTCAAGTACCTGCACCTCGATACCGTTCCAGCCCACATCCTTGCCTGGGGGAGGGGTCAAGGGAAAAGTACGGAGGAAAATTCCGCTATTACAGCCTTTGCTGATTTTGAAATCGAGAGAAAGAATGAAATTGGTCCATTCCTTTTCATGAATCATCATATAGCCGCCGCAGCCGTGCGGATTGATGCAACCCTCCTCCACGGGCGTTTTGCTTGGATTTCCGTCGCTGGTTTTCCATCCGTTGAGGGTTTTCCCGTCAAAGAGCAATTGCCATCCGTCCGCCTTTTCTTTATCCGTGAGTTGATTGTCAACAGCGAAGGACGAACACGCGAGCAAAGTCAATGTTATTACCATACAAGTGCGCATATCAGGCTTTAGCCTCCTCATTGGCGGCGTCCCAAAGGAACGATTTGCTTTGGCGGTAGGAATCCACGGCCATGCGGATGGCCACCATGGTGGCACATCCGAGGTCTATGTTACAGTATACAGAGCTTAGACCGCGTATGGCGTCGATAAAGTTTCCTTCCAGGTCGCGGCGGCCCTTGGTTTCTATCGTTGCTTCGGCATTTCCACCGTTTTTAGCCTTGAATTCTTCCACCCAATCGCCGTTGCCGCGCAAAATGGGGGTATCATCGATTTGCATGGTGCCGTACTTGCCGTAAATACGGTTTTCAAGTTGGGTGTCGTTGGTCAAGGTGCTGACCATAAACACGGAAAATTCGTCGGGATAGTCGGCGGACAGCATGAACATGTCCGGAATTTCGCGCTCGTCTTTTTCGATATAAAGGCCGCCATTGGCGTTTACGCGTTTGGGGTAGGCGCCGTTTGAGCCCGCGATGGCGATGAGGAGCGGAGCCAGTTTGTGATAGAGGAGGTCGGTGGCCACGCCGCCGCTGTAATCCCAATATTTCCGGAACCGGAAGAAACGGTCGGGTGTCCACTCCCGTTTTGGGGCCAGCCCCCAGGCATGGCCCAGAAACATATCCCAATCCACATAATCTTCGCTGGTTTTGTCCGGGCCTGCGGTGGGATCAATCTTTTGGTGTTCATTAAAGAGGCATACCCGGGCGTTGCGGTTGTAGCTACCCTGCGCCCAAGTCACTTTTCCAATCCGGCCTTCCTGAATGGCGTCATGGGCTTTCCAGAAGGCTTCCTTGCCGGTGTCCTGCGGGCCGACCTGTAGCACCTTGCCCGTGCGATGAACGGTGTCGCGCAGCTTCAAGGCTTGCTCGATGGTGTGGGTCATGGGTTTCTCCACGTAGACATGTTTTCCGGCTTCCAATGCGTCGATGGAGATTTGGGCATGCCAGTGGTCGGGGGTGGCAATGAGCACGGCATCGATATCTTTTCGTTCGAGCAATTTTCGGTAGTCAAGATATCCTTCACCGTTGCAGATGCCTTTCGCGCGGGTCAGGCGGCGCTGATATACATCGCAGACAGCCACCACCTGGATATTGTCGGTGCTGCCGCGATTTACTAAACTGCCGAGATGCCCCGTGCCCATTCCGCCGCAACCAATAACGCCAAAGCGGATGCGTTCATTCGCCCCCTGCACTTGGGCAGATGCCAGCCGCGGGATGATGCTTATTGTGGCTGCGGCGGCAGTGGTGCGAAGGAATTCGCGCCGTGTTGAAGAAATAATGCTCATACTATGCCTCCTTGAATTGTTTTAAGGAGCATAAACGAGAGAGAGGCGGTTTGGCAATGTGGGAATTGCGGAATGCAAAGCGCGCATTGAAAGTTTTTTTGGAAAATACTATAGTTTATGATGAATATTCCGAGTATCTTAACGATCACAGACCGGATCCAAAGGGTTGCTTATGGAATTCAATGAGGCATTGTTCAAAACGCTGATAGATAATCTCTCGGAAGGCGTTTATTTTGTAGATCCCCAGCGGTCGGTCCGTTATTGGAATAAAGGTGCGGAACAAATCAGCGGATATTCGCAGGAAGAGGTGGTGGGGCATTGCTGCGCGGATAATATTCTGATGCACGTGGATCAGACTGGCGCCGCCTTATGTAATAAAGGATGCCCCCTTGCCGCCACGCTCAAGGATGGCCAACTGCGGCACGCGGATGTATTTTTACATCATAAAGAGGGCCATCGAGTGCCAGTACATGTTACGGCGGCGCCCATCTATGATTCCGAGGGGGCCATTTCAGGGGCACTGGAAACCTTTCATGACAATACGCCCCTTATGGCGGCACTAGAGGAAGTGGATGAACTCAAGCGTTCTGCATTCATATGCCCGGTAACCAATGTCGGAAACCGAATTTTTGCCGAAAACACGCTTACGCACCGGCTCAAGGAACGCATGTCCAGTGATGCGCCTTTGGCCGTGTTGATGATGAGCGTGGATCGATTCAAGGAATTAAATGATTTGTATGGACGTCACGTGGGCGACATAATACTCAAGATGGTGGCCAAGAGCGTGGCGAATGGGATGCGTCCGTTCGATTTTCTGGGACGTTGGGGAGGCATTGAATTCATCGCGATTATGCCGAAGGTCCGCGCTTTTGAATTGGAGAATATGGCGGAGCGGTTGCGTTTTCTGGTGGAGCATTCAAGCCGGGCCATCAGTGAAAACCGCATTACAGTAACCGTATCCGTGGGGGGTATTTTATGCCGTTCTTGGGAGACAATTGCTTCGGTGATAGAACGATCAGGCCAACATATGCAGGAAAGCCGTCAAGGCGGTGGAAACCGTGTATCTGTGGATGTCTCATGAGTTGAGTGAATCCCGAGGAACAGGCCGCACAGTCTAACGTTTCAATGGAGATTTCTATGCGATTTTTGTCCAGTACGCTTTTCCTTGTTATAGCGTGTTCCTTACCATTGCACGCAGAGGACTGGCCGTCGTATTTGCATGATGCAGCGCGCAGCGGAGTCACTTCTGAGCGCCTGACCATGCCGCTGCATGAGCAATGGACGTTTAAGGCGCCGCATGCGCCGTGTCCGGCGTGGCCCCCGCCTGCCAAGCAGGATTTCTGGCACGAGATCCGGGAATTGAAGCCGGTGGTCACGTATGATCGTGCATATCATACGGTCATTGCAGAGGGAAGGCTGTATTTTGCGACCACTTCAGATGACCAAGTCTATTGTCTTGATGCGGCGGCCGGTGAGCGCCGTTGGACATTTTATGCAGAAGCGCCTATCCGCCTTGCGCCTGCTATTGCAGGGGGCAAGGTATATTTCGGATCGGACGATGGCTGGGTATATTGTCTAACTGCAGGCGAAGGCACGTTGTGCTGGAAGCAACGGCCCGTGCCGGAAGACCGCCGCTATCCGGGCAATGGCCGTGTTATTTCCTCGACACCGGTGCGATGCGGCGTAGTGGTTGAAAAAGGAACGGTGTGGTTTCTAGCAGGATTGTTTCCTTCCGAGGGGGTGTATTGCTGCGCGCTGGATGCGGAGACGGGGGCGGTGCGCTGGAACACGAGGGTCGAAGCGGATATTGCGCCTCAAGGGTATCTTGTGGCCTCGGCAACGCGGTTGTTTGTCCCGACGGGCCGCACCAGCCCGGCAGTGTTCGACCGGGAAACCGGTAAATTTCTCCAGCAATTGGGCGGAGGCGGCGGGGCGTATGCCGTGCTTGCCTGTGACACACTGGCGAGCGGCCCGGGACGCCGCGGCGGCACGGAATTGACGTTATCGGATCCGAATACCAACGAGAGCATTGCGCAATGTGATGGTATTGCGATGGTGGTGGATGGTCCAATGGCCTATATTCAATCCCAAGATGAGATCAAAGTGCTTGACCGGCCTCATTTTTTGGAATTATCACGGATATGGAATCAGCGCAATGCCGAGCGCAGTGCGCTGGACAAACAGCGTGGAGAAGCAGAAGCCCGCTTGGATTTCGCAGAAGTAAAACGGCTGAAGACCGCCATGGAACCCATTGAGGCGGCCATGGCGGATCTTGACAAACAGCGCGAGGCGTGTTACCGGTGGAAGCAGCCTTCGGAGTGTCCTTATGCGCTTATTTTAGCGGGTGATGCGTTGTTTGTGGGCGGCGAGGGGAAAGTGGCCGCGCACAGTATTCAAGATGGCAAGAGGATATGGGAAGCGCCCGTGCCGGGACGCGCATATGGGCTGAGCGTAGCGCAAGGCCGCTTGTATGCAAGCACGAGTGAAGGGAACATTCATTGTTTTGCTTCGTCCCCTGTGACACAGCCTGCCGTAATTGCGCAAACAGTTATTTCTTCTCCGCCGAAGGAAGACGCCTGGAGTCCAGTGTATGAACAATTGGTGGAGCGTGCATTAAAGGAAGTTGGAACGAACAAGGGATACTGTGTTGTATTGGGGTGCGGGGAAGGCCGGTTGGCGCACACGCTGGCATTGCACAGCGAATTTACCATCATTGATGTTGAAAAAGATGTTGAGTCAGTTCGGAATGCACGGAAGCGGTTGAAAGAATCCGGGCTCTATGGCGCGCGGGTGAGCGTGCAAGAATGCAGTGACACAACCCTGCCCTACACTACTTATATGGCGAATCTTGTTCTATCGGAGGCCGCATTGCGCACAAGCGCATTGGAAGTTCCCGCAAACGAGGTGGTGCGTATTCTGGAACCCTATCGGGGCGCAGCCGTTCTGGGGCGTCCCATCGGTTGCCCGAAGAGCAGTTCATTGACAACAGAGGCGCTGCATGTGTGGAGTGACGGGATGCCGGAAGTTAAAATTCATGAAGATGATGGTGTATGGGCAGTTCTCCGGCGCACGCCGGCGCCTGGAGCCGGGGAGTGGACCCAGCTCTATTCCGATTCGGGGCATACCGCGTGCAGCATGGATCAGGTACAGGGCCCAATGAAAGTATTGTGGTTCGGTGAGCCGGGACCGCGCGATATCATTGATCGCCATCACCGCCCTATGTCGTCTTTATTTAAACAGGGGCGTTTGTTTATTCCGGGAGACAATCTGGTCATGGCCGCGGATGGGTATAACGGCACGTCCCTCTGGCGCTTGGAAGCGCCGAACTCACGGAGGGTGGGCTCGCTCAAAAATTGCGGGCATATGGTGATCACGGATGACCTGCTGTATATCGCAGCGAAAAATGAGTGCTGGGCCGTGCGTCCCGATACGGGTGTCCGTGCATTTACCTTCGAGGCCCCGCAAAAAGAGGAGGAGCCCTGCGACTGGGGTTATCTCGATTGTGTGGGGGATCGCCTGATTGGTTCAGGACAAGCCGCGGATGCTTCATTTAATGAGTTGAGCAAGGGCATGGTCAATATCATTGAAGGCGATCACCGCCCCATGATTGCGAGTAAATACCTGTTTTGTCTGGATCGCCATTCCGGGAAGCGGCGGTGGATTTACCGGAAAGGCGCGATTTTGAATGATGCCATTGCCATCGTGGAGGACCGGGTGTTTTTGGTGGAAAGCCGGAACGAACAGGCCATGAACAACAAGAATGGACGCGTTATCTTGCGGCAATTTTGCGACAGCGGCGCCTTTCTTACCGCGCTTCGGCTGAAAAACGGCAAGAAAGAATGGGAACAGCCGGTCAGCCTTCCGTTCGAGCATATCATGTATCTCAATGGCGCACAGGGTGTGCTGGTGCTTACCGGCTCCTTCAACAAGAAAAAAGAAGTGCACTATGGACTGTTTGCTTTTGACATGGCCACGGGTGAGGCACGTTGGAACACCGAATTCCGCGCTGTAAATTCCAGCGGGAAGGAGTTTGCTGATACGGGTGGTTCGCATGGCGAGCAATGGCAGCATCCCGTAATCGTGGGTTCCACCGTTTATGCGCGCCCTTTTGCGTTTGATCTCCTTACCGGTGTGAAACGTGAGTTTATGCTTTACAGGGGTGGCGGCGGCTGCGGAGGCTTAACCGGATCCGCATATTATCTCTATGGACGCGGCAGCAATCCGAGGATGTATCCCACTGATAAGGCTGTTACGGAAGGTATTCGGCTGACAGAGGTTTCGCGGCCCGGCTGCTGGCTGAATATTATCCCGGCGGGCGGCATTATTATGATCCCCGAGTCCAGTTCCGGATGTACATGCGCGTATCCTTTGCAAACCTCGTTCGGATTCATCCCCGAAAGCCAATTGCGATAAGAGCTGTGTGTGAAACGGTGTGAGATTTTTTGTTACGCGTTTTCCAAGAAGATGATTATAATCGGAAGGGCGAGGCTCCTGCCGAGCCGTAAAATAAAATATCCAAATGCTATGAAATTTCTCGGCAATCTTGATCTTGTTTGACGGCTCAGCAGGAGCTTCGCCCTCCCATTCTCGCCTTTTTGTGGTCCGCTATCGAAGGCGATTGGAGTCTCACAATGATATATTGAAAAGGCCGGGTTAAATAAAGCTGGAGGAATCCGGATCATTCAGTTTTTCGTGCCAAGCGTGTAAAAGATTTCTGAGTCGGACCACATCCTGTTTATGCGCTGTTTCAGTGGCGAGGTTGTTCATTTCGCAGGGGTCGTCGTGAAGATTGAAAAGTTGGGTCTGGCGCTGATTAGCGACACAATATTCGATCAATTTCAGATTTCCGGTGCGCACTCCGCGCTGCACGTTTCGATAGGCGAAGAACAGATCTTCCCGGTGTGCTTGAGAGGCGCCTGAAAGCACGGGGGCCAGGCTTTTACCGTCCAAATCCGCCGGGCACGGGATACCGGCCAGGTCACACAGCGTAGGGAAGAGGTCCATCAAGTAACACGCGGCATCAACGTGTCTGCCGCGCGGCACCCCGGGTCCCGTAATTATTAAAGGTACCTTGAGACTATGTTCATAGAGGCTTTGTTTTCCCAGCAGCCCGTGCTGGCCCACCGCAAGGCCATTATCCGACGTGTAAACGATTATGGTGTCGTCCGCATGCCCTGTTTCCTTCAGGGCATCCATGATGCGGCCGATTTGTGCGTCCAGATGCGAGATCATGGCGTAGTAATCCGCGATGTGTTCCTTTACGATCTCCGGGGTGCGCGGCCATGGGGCCAGTTTCTCATCGCGGATCTCCATTTCGCCATTGTCGAAGGGATGACGCGGCATGAAATTTTTTGGAAGCGGTATTTGGTCCTTGGGGTACAGTTTTTGGAAAGGTTCCGGGGCCATACGCGGATCGTGAGGCGCGGTAAAGGAGACATAGAGTAAAAATGGGGTATCTTGATGGTATTCGTGCAGAAAACGGATTGCCTCATCCGCAAATAATTCACTGGAGAACTTCTTTTCCACATGCTGTGTTTGTTTTGCATACGCTCCGCTGGGATCGTAATCGTGCACAGGCACTGCATAATGATCATTCATGCCCCCGAAGAAGATTTTGCCTCCATTCTCAAACGCGCGATTGAAGGAGCGGGCGCCATTGTGCCATTTTCCAATGCCGAAGGTGTGATAGCCGTGGTTACGGAAAATTTCCGGCCAAAGGGGCATTTCATCCGGGATGTTTTCCGGATGCTGGAAATTGAACACGTGCCGTCCCGTCAGCAGCATGGCGCGGCTGGGCATGCACACGGCCGGCACCGTGGAACCCATGATATAGGTGTTCGAAAACACCGCGCCGTGCTTTGTCAGAACATCCAAAGCGGGTGTTTGAATAATGGGGTTGCCCAAGGCATGAATCGTGTCGAACCGCTGATCATCCGAGAAGAGGAACAGAATGTTCGGGGGGCGCTTGATCTTCTGGGGCGAGTGCGTTGTACAACCGAGAGGCAGGCATGCCGCGGCGGCGCTTATGCCCGCGCAGCCCAGGAATGAACGGCGGTTTATTGTTTTCGCAGCATATGTTCTGTCAATTTTTACCATGGCGCTAATCCTTATCGAACACAATGCCCATCAAAAACAACGGTCACACCCCTGGCTTGAAGCGCGGGGATGTCCGTGCACAGGGCCTGATTGCTTAATGGGTTTTGTTCCAGAAGAATGGTATCCCCGGCGTCCACGGCGGGATTATTGACCAGGGCTGTGATGTCTGTGATTTGATTTCCGATAAGGCCGGCATAAAACAGGTTGAGGAGGCCAGACAAAGGGCCGATGTCGCTGATTTGATTGTACCCGAGGTCAATGTAAAAGAGGCTTGTCATGCTGGCCAATGGGGTGATATCGGTCAGGAGGTTGGAATTCAACGACAGGATGCCTAAGACCGGGAGCGATGTTAAGGGCGTGAGATCGAAGATCTGATTTCCGTTGAGGCCAAGCTCCAGTATGTTGGGAAGCCCGGTCAATCCGGAGAGATCACTCAAATTGTTTGTGGAAATGTCCAACTCTTCCAAATGGGACAATCCGTAGAGCAGAGAAAATTGAGTGAAGCCGGTGGAAGAAAGATCGAGGGAGGTTAAGCCGGACAACGTGCTTAAGGGGCTGAAATCCGCGATTGGGTCTTCCCAAATACTTAACAGACGCAGCGCAGTCATACCTTCGAGCGGTGAGATATCTTGCACAGGATTGCTGCCGATAAAGAGTTCCTCCAGTTGAGCCAGGCCGGCCAGCGCGCTGATATCACTGAAGGAATTTCTCTCAATGGCCAGCCACTGTAATTGAGGGCAATTTTCCAGGATGCTGATGTCGGATATCAGATTGTCCCACAGGCCAAGCTGAAGAAGGCCGGTCATGCTTTCCAGGGCGGAGATATCCACGATTTGGTTGTGTTCCAGGCGCAGGCTGGTCATCTGGGTCATTCCTGCGAGCGAAGCAATGTCTGTAATTTGATTTTCAGCAAGATCCAGTGTCGTCATATCCAGCATCCCTGCGAGTGGGCTTGGATCGGTGATTCCGTTTCTCGCAGCGTCAAGGAGGGTTAGGCCGGTCAGCGTGGAAAGGGGGGATAAATCGGTGATTTGGTTGACTGTGAGCCCAAGACGCCTTAAGCGGGTTAATCCGGACAAAGGTTCTAGACTGACAATAACATTGCCCATAAGATACAGATCCTCAAGCATGCACAGGTTGGCCAAGGGGGTCAGATCGGCAATTTGATTATTCCAAAGATTGAGGGTGATCAAGTGGCGCAGATTGGCCAGCGGGCTGAGATCAGACACCTGATTGCCCACCAGACCCAGCCATGTTAAATTGACACAGCATTCCAAGCCGGTCAGATCGGTTATTTGGGAATAGGAAGCCTCCAAGTCGTTGAGTGTTGCAACATCCTCGCCCAGAATGTCTCCGGAGGGTTTGTTAATGGCGGTGCGGACTGATTGTTCCAGATGAGGGTCGGCGAAGGTGACCACTCCAGGGCAGGGAGCTGTTTCCCCCTCAACGTCACATACTCCCTCACCTTCCCCCTCGCCTTCCCCCTCGCCTTCCCCTTCTCCGGCGCCTTCTCCTTCTCCTGGGAGGGATCCCGGTGCAAAACCGTCTTCCGTGCCTGTTTCAGGATGATAGCCGAAGGAATTAAAAAACTGAATGAACCGCAACAGTTCGGATAAATTAATAAGCCAATCCTGAGGATTGTAATCGGAACTGTGGGGGGTACAGCCGGTATATCCGGTTCCGGGTGCAAATCCGTCTTCGGTGCCCGCCTGACAGTGAAATCCCGCAGAATTAAAGAATTGAATAATGCGCAGCAGTTCGCTCAATGAGATTTGATAGTCGAGGTTGTAATCGCCGGAATGGGTTTGCGCGGAAGTGTCGGGAGAACAAAACACACTTATGATTCCCAGCAAGGCCACTGCCATGCATTTGTGTTTGATCATATTCATTGCCTCTCAATTGCCCAATGGACTGATTTTACACTATACAGGGTGGTTTGCCTATCAGGGAAAATTACCGGTTTGCCGTTGCCCTTGCTTTCCAGGTAGTCTGCTTGTTGGCATTGGCCAAGAGGAAGAGAGTTAAGTTCATGATTTTGGGATTTGACGCCCGGCTGGCAAATGCGGAAAAGCGGGCCGGGGTTGGACATTACACGGCGGAATTGTTGCGCGCCCTTGCCCCGCACATGGAGGAGGATATGTTGCGCCTCTATTTAGATGCTGCGCCTGTCCCGGAATTTCCCCTTTCCACAAAACAAGCTGAGATTTGTGTTCTTCCTAAAAGACGGTTCTGGACGCATCGCATGTTGGGCCGGGAGTTGCGGCAACGTCCGCCGGATGTATTTTTTTCGCCGGTAACTCAGCTTCCGTTGTTCTGCCCGTGTCCTGCCATTGTAGTGGTTCATGATCTTGCCTTTTTCGATTTCGGCGGGCACTTCACGTTCCGGCAACGGCATATTGCGAGGCTTCAGGCAGGCTATGTGGCGCGTCACGCCACACATCTTATTGCGGATAGCCAGGCCACTCTGCAGGATATTCAGCGGCTGTTGCATGTGCCTGAACATCGGGTTACGGTGGCGCCCTTGGGGTGTTCCGCGCACTTTCGACGTGCGTCAGAAGAAACCGTTCAGGGAATTCGCGCACGGTATCAGCTTCCAGACAAATTTATTTTATATGTGGGCCGCCTTCAACCGAGGAAGAATATTGCACGGTTGATAGAGGCGTTTGCCCGCGTTATTCAGAGAAGAGATGATTTGCCGCATCACCTGGTGCTCGCGGGTGACAAAGGCTGGATGGAAGGGCCGATCTATCACGCCGCAAGAGGGTCGTCCGCGCGGGATCGAATCCACTTTTTGGGGTATGTACCGGAGGCCGACCTGCCTGGATTGATGAGTGCGGCGGAGGTTTTGGGGCTGGTGTCGTTATGGGAAGGATTCGGATTGCCGGTGGTGGAGGCCATGGCGTGCGGGACTGCCGTGATCACCTCCAATTGTTCCTCGCTGCCGGAGGTGGCGGGAAATGCCGCCGCCTTGGTGAATCCGTATGATGTGGATGACATTGCCCGCGCTTTAGAACGAGTTATTGTTGATAATGAATACCACAAGGAACTTCAGCAACGCGGATTGGTTCAGGCTGCGCGATTTACATGGGATAGCACGGCGCGCATCGTGATGGAGGCCATTAGATCGGTGTTGCCAAAGACTTGAGGCATTTAAACGTGCTATGGTATTGACGTTTTATTGGCGCAGGATGACTTTTTCGCCGTACAAGAGAAGGAAATGCCCATGACGAAGAAATTGCCGCCGAAACGAGTCATTAACGCAATGGCGCCCATTCGCATTTGCGATTTGGGCGGTTGGACCGACACGTGGTTCGCGGAACACGGCGTGGTCTTCAACATCGGCGTGTATCCCTATGCCGAGGTGCAGATCTTTGTGTCGGAAACGCCTCCCGGCAAGGAGCGGCAGATTATTATCCATGCGGAGAATTTCGGCGACCGTTATGTGCTCGATCCCGGCCCGATTGAATATGACAAGCACCCCTTGCTCGAAGCGTCGGTTGACATCATGGAATTGCCTGAAAATCTCTCTTTTGAAATAAATTTGTATTCCAATGCCCCGGCGGGTTGTTCCACGGGCACTTCGGCCGCGGTGAGCGTGGCGTTGCTGGGTGCGCTCGACATGCTCACGCCGGGCCGTCTCACGCCGCATGAAATCGCCAGCCGCGCGCATCGCGTGGAAACGGAAAAACTCGGCCTGCAATGCGGCATTCAGGACCAGTTGTGCTCGGCCTATGGCGGCATCTGTTTCATTGAGATGTTTAATTACCCGCACGCTTCGGTGTCGCAAATCACGGTGCCGAATTCCATCTGGTGGGAACTTGAGCGCCGCATGGTGCTGGTGTATCTCGGCCGCACGCATTCTTCCAGTGAGGTGCACGGACAGGTGATTAAGCGGCTTGACGCGAAGGACGCGGACAAATCCGCCCTCGAACCGTTGCGGCAGGCGGCGCGCAATGGAAAGAACGCCATGTACACGGGGGATTTCGATGCCTTGGGACGCGCCATGGTCATGAACACCGAAGCCCAGCAGGCGCTGCATCCCGCGCTGGTTTCCGATGCGGCCAAGGCGGTGATCGATCTGGCCAAGGAACATGGCTGCATCGGCTGGAAAGTGAATGGCGCCGGCGGAGAAGGCGGATCACTCAGTATTTTGTGCGGACAGGAGAACAGCTTGAAGCGCAGTTTCATAAAAGCGCTGCCCTCTCTGAATCCTTCATTCCGCGTGATTTCCACCTATCTGTCGCGGATGGGCCTGCGCAGTTGGGAAGAACGATGTTAAGCCATTTTACAGCCCATTTTCCGCGTACCGCTGCACAGCTTCCCATGTAACGATCAGGGCGCGTTCAATGCATTCCGCATTCATGATATTCCAATGGTCCAGGCGCGTGTGGTAATAGCGGGGCGGTGCGGGATCCATTCCGACAAGCGCCGCTGACGGAATCCCTGCTTGTGTGAATGCCGTGGCATCGGATGAGCCTGCGTATATAGTGCTGTATTTCAAGTGAATTCCGTGGACCGCACCGGCTCTCTGCAGCAGCGCACAGAGTTTTTCATCATGCCGCACCAGGCCATTCATGTCGCGATTCATAACGACAAGATGTTCCGTATCCCGGAAGGTGTCCAGAACAATCACGGCGGTGGGAAGCGCCGTTAATTCATCGGCATGTTTTTTTACAAAGGCTTTAGCGCCGCGAAGCCCCCCTTCTTCCGATCCTGCGCTGAGGCACCACACTTCCGTGTTGTCAAAACGGATCCCGGATTCATGTAGATGCTTTAAGAGCGCGGTGGCTGTAAATACACCCGTCAAATTATCATTCGCCCCTGGCGCTACCACAGAGAACCGGGTATAGAACAACGCAAGAATTGAGGAGGGCAGAAATGCGAGTTGCAACCATTCCAGTGTGTGCCAAAGTTGGGGGATATGCAGTTCCATCGTTGCACCGAGGACGACATTGGTTAGATTCAGCACTACAAGATACAGCACCCCCCCTATGGCCCACGCGCTGACAATAAGCAACACCCAACGGCCCATAAGATTGTACCGCATTTCATACGCGGCATCGATGTGGCCGCTTACGATAATTCGCCGCTTTGCTTCACCGGAAGCGCGCCGGATCGCATATACATTGTGCGAGGTCCGCTTCGGGAAAAAAGGATCCAGCACTTGACGATAGAGCAGGAATTCGCTCACGGCAACGGATGCGCCCAGCGCCGCGGCGATGAACGCCAATAGTGGGAAAAAGGCGAACAGCAGCATGGAAATGATCAATAGGCTTCCGGTAACCGGCATGAAACCCATGAAGGCTTTCGGAGCGAGTTGGAAGGATTCCAGATGTGTCTCATCCGCATATTCTTTTATTTCTTGAAGCACATGTTCCTGGGCTTGGCGTTCGCCGTCACTTCCAGGATCGCGCGGACCAAAGGTTTCGATCACGTGCCGCGTGTTATCAATTACGTACTGTGCCGCGGATTGAATCCATTCCATCGTTGCCATCGTTTGCCCTTTCTGGTGTTTCCCGTATGGGGTTTTTAGTTCATGTCAGGGCGTTTTTTTAATCAGCCATACTTCACCCACCTGGCATCCGCGGCCGTTGCCCCTGCGGCCCGGGGCCTGTGTCCAGGACAGAGTGAGCTTCCCTCCGGAAGTGGCTTCCTTGGGAATATCAAATTCCAGTGGGCGGATGGGATAGGGTTTGTCTTGATAGGGATGAATTTCATATTGGCCGTTCGCCATGAGGCGCATTTTAATCTCAAAATTGTCCCCGGAATATGCCACACGCACTTTGTATTCCCCGCGCGGGTCTAGTCCTTCATACTGCAACCGCAGCGGGGAGTCATAGCGCGTCTCGGCATAGCCGGTCCAGGCCAATTTGCGGCCGGGTTCATATTCCCGGCCCATCAAGGGCGTTTCGCGGAATTCTGGATCGGACGTCCTATCGGGCTCGCGCACCAAGTGGGGCTGCTGCGTCACAAAGCCCAGATTATCGTAAAATCCGCCGGGGCCGGGATTAATCCAGTTCACGATGGCGGAAATTCCAGACATTTTCTCTGAGTCACCGGCTTGGCGCAATTCCGCAAACCGTTTTTCCAGCCAGGGGCGATCATTTAGCGGCGTATCAATCAGATCCAGATTGGCGCCGCGGTCTACATGGATGGCCTTGTATCGGGGGACGCTCAACTGCATGCGGATGCTCTGGTACAGCGCTTCCGCCAGTTCGAATACCCGCGCGCGCAAGTCCTGCGCCACCGGTTCCAACATGGCGCGATTTAAAATCTTTTCCGCCTCGTTCATGGCCCGGTTTGCGCCCAGCATGGGTGCTTGCCGCAACACATCCATGGCCCGTTGTTCGAGTTCGGTTTCATAGGCATAGCGGCGCGCGTTATATGCGTCGTAATAGGCGCGGTAAAGGGCCTGTTGGAACCGCCAATTCAGCAAAACCTGCGGCGATGCCGAGCATTCCATTGTTTGAAACTGCTCCAATGTGCTGAAGATGCCTTTGTTGGTCAGAATCGGTCCGCGCCAATTTTGTTCAAGCCCCAAGATGCCCTGCGCGAAGGTGTCCTCATACGAGAGTCCGATAAAGTAGCGTGCATATTGACGGAGGACCTCCATCACGGAAACATCAGGATCCCAGCCTAGGCTGCTCCAGATGATTTTATTCACATCGTCATTGCAGCCTTCGGAATACGTGATGAAGCCGCAGGTATAGTCGTCATAGGCGCGGATGATGTCGGCAAAGTTCGTGGGGCGGGGGTTGATTACCTCGCGCTGCTCGGTGATGGCATAGACCGTATCCCAGTCCGGCACGGGGAACTGGCATTGCACGCTGTGTGTGATGTCGGGATAATGGCGGATGGGATATTGCGGTGGGACCGCCTGCCTAAGTTCAGGGAGCGTCAGACGGTTCTGCGGGCCGAATACAATGCCGGTTAACCATGTGGGCTGTTGCTTTTGGAGCAGCCCCAGCAATTCATTAATTCCATCAAGGTTGAAGCCCTGCATAGACACCCACATCTGGGCTTTCGGATGGGCTTTATGCAAAGTGACTGTAGCCTTTTCGAGGAAGTCCACCAAATCCTTGGGCACAAGATGGCCGGGGTCGCCGGAAGGCACCATGATGGCGTCCACGCGCGGGAGCTTCGATAAAACGCTCTCCCATTCCGTTAATGCGGTTTCGATGGTCGCGGGCTTCTCATAATTCACGCCAATGGCCGGATACCAAATCCATACATCGAGGCCGTATTCATTGGCGAGCCGCGACATGTGCGCCATCATGTCAATCTGCGGCATCACGAAATGCGGACTGTCTGCATCGTCGTCGGTGCGTGGCGGGAGTAATTCGACCGTATTCGTGCCAAACACCGCCAAATCGCGGAAGTATTGCTCCCACATCGGCACGGTCCAGCCGTCATACGAATTCACCTTGGGACGGTAACCAAGCTGGTGACCACGCAGGGGGTACTTGGGAGCAGTGGCAATGTCCAGGGCTGCCGGTATTCGTACCACATTCTTCTCCATGCGCAATTCACGCAATAGGCGGCCCACGCCGAACAAAACCCCGCGCGCGTCCGTACCAGCCACGAGCACTACACGGTTATCCATGACACGAATTTGGTAAGCCTCGGCGGCCTGGGTCGGGTTGATGGCGTCTGCATAATTGGCCGCCAGCGCCTTTAATTGCTGTGCAGGCCCCACCGCCACCACGGGTATATTTTCTGCGGGCATGGCATGCGCCTCTGCCCAGCGAATCCGCGATCGCTTTTCCACCTCGTCCAGCAGCATGTCCACGGCCTTGCGTTCCGGTCCCGAAAGATCTTCCGGTGTCACC
Organism: Candidatus Hydrogenedentota bacterium; assembly: GCA_029565395.1. Taxonomy (GTDB): domain Bacteria; phylum Hydrogenedentota; class Hydrogenedentia; order Hydrogenedentales; family CAILVY01; genus CAILVY01. The sequence goes on from JAKQOG010000074.1 coordinate 102,622, forward strand.
AGCACCGCCTGACTCAACTCCAATTCCGCCGCAGTATCGGGCGTGACCGGTGCGCCACCTGTGGTGGCGGCAAGAAACGCTAATCCCAATGCAATCGTCCCAAGCATCTTCTCTCTCCTCGAATGCCGATTTTGATACCAGCATTGTTGCGCATCTTAATATCGGAATACAAAACCGATTGTTTTGCGATCCGGACACACGGTATACCCTGCGGAATTACAACGATGACAGTATAAACGCACCTCTTGTTCATTCCTCATTAGTAGCTCCCATCTCCAGGTGGGAGTTCTTTCCAATTATGATTGATGCAATATTTAAAAGAACTCCCACCTGGAGGGTCTGTCGATTTAATCCCCAAAACACTCCGAAAGAGGATTTCGAGGGCATCAAAAATGTCTCCTGGCTTACTGATCGTTGAATCTGGGGCATTCTGCGAAAGCGATTTTTTCCGTATGCCGTAACAATGCTATTAAATCGACAGACCCTGGAGATGGGAGCTACTATCCAAGCATTTTCTTAGTCATGCCCCAGTCAGTTTTACAAACGCATATCGCGAAGAAGGAAAAACCAACTCGAAAAAACCTTACCCGAAAATTGGTTTTTCGAAAAGTTGCCCGCAATAAAGGCATTTGGCGTGTTTGGAATTATTGATCCGGTTGCAGGAGGGGCATTGCACCGCCTGGGCTGTGATTTGGCCGTCCGCGCGGCCATCGCGCAGATCAATTTCACGCGCCATCTGTTCCAGTTCCTGATCGGTCAAACGAAGCTTGGTGCGTAATAATTCCCATAGCGCCTGATTCAGCAAGGCCAGTTTTGCCACGTCCTGCGAAAGGTCCCTCACCGCGGTGCGCAATGAAAGAACATCATTTAGTTGCGTGGTCCGCGCCGCCCGCCAACTTTCCATGCCTTCCGCTTCACTGCTTATGCCCGATAACCACATGCCACTCATGGTTCATTCTCCCTGTATGTGTTCCTCACTCTATTCTACACCCAACCCTGTGTTAATATTCATCAATATAGCATTTTCGCAAGAGAGGGTGGATTGTATTGCCTTGATACGAACCCTTTGTGCTTTAATTCCATCCCGTCATTCCTGAGCAGGGGGCCTTCCCAAAAGCATACTCGCAATTTCAAACACGATCCATAGCACTGCAAGCGCAAAAGAATGTGGCCCAGGGCAAGCGAAGCGATGCCCTGGGTAAATAGTTTCTCCAAAGAATCAGTCCCGAAGGGCCGAAAGAAAAACATCATTCCATTTTTGGAAGCCTTCTGCACGGGGATGACGGATGTGGCGGGAATGACAAGGAAGAGCGCGGGGATGGCAGTGAAGGGGCGCAGGGATGCTGGATGTGTCTTGAGTGCAGTATAAATATAATTTCTGCATATGTTTACCCGTCTTGCCACGATTCAAATCCAGAAAGGTATCATCCCCAGTTTTTAGTGAATAGAGCTATTGACTCAAAAACATATCTATAGTAGTCTCTTCTTATGCGTTGTCCTTTGTACATATGTTTCCTAGCCGTTTTAATTAAAAACCAGCAACAGACCTTTTGGGGCGAATTTCCGGGATATTTCAATAAAAGGAGGTGAAAATGTTCTTTCGCTGCACAAGCACGACCATAGCCATAGTTCTTATTTCTACTGTCTGTATGTCGTGTAAGCCTAAATCGATGATAATTGGACCAACAAAACCGATAAGTTTGAGCGGAAAGGCGCAAGGGGGTGAGCTAATTCTTATAGGTCCACTAGATCGTTGCGCAGAACGGATTACTCTTGTTACAACACCCGGTATGCCTGCAGAAGAGGCTCTAGCCTTATTTTCAAATATGGCAAAAAATAGCACCAGGTTTACAGAACGAAACGGAGAGTTGATCTTTGAAGACAAAGAACTAAAAACTATACCTGGTGATATGGCATTTGGAGGTACGGAAAAGGGTTTTAATATTCCGCCAGCACTGATGAATTTATCTGGATACTATTGTCAAGAAACCAATGACATAAAATTATTTTGGGAAAATCCATCCACTGGTTGCTATGATAAGATAGCTATTAATGAACATGGACTACGAGCTCGAACAATATCTGGTGCTGCTGAGAAATGTACTATAGAATGCGAAAGAAGCAGCCATAAAGTAATCGAAAATGTAAATAATATTGATTTTGTTGCCATAGGATATAAAGGTGATACTCCTTCATATCCTGCATCGTTAAAATTATCACCATGTATTCAAGAAGAAATTGCTGCTCTACCATTCATTGATGGATTGGCGCCCAACTGGACAAGATGGGGACTTGATGTCAAGAGCGGCATGGGTCTTGAATTATCAGAGGCTGAAAAAGACGATGTGATTAACGCTATGATACAAAAGCGAGCAATGGATGGTAACACCAAGCATGATGGAACGGAGAGGTACTATAATTATTTCATGAAGCCAGAAGATAAACCCATAATGCAGAGAATCTTTTGTGGTATAAAAGGAAACAAAGAATCGGGGTTATGCCGCCGGTTCATTGGTTTGTTTTCCGGACATACCTATCGCGTATATACCCGAATGAACACGTTGAATATGGATGTTGCAAAAGGGAATTGGTCTTTTTCATTTCATGCCGCCCATGAAGGAACAACAAACACTAAACTCACACCAGATCAAATGGCAGGAAATGCAACGCTTCCCGATGGCAGCAAAGGCAAAGATGCCGGTCTCGTGGCACGCTTTTCTTCATACACTTCCGCTACGAATAATCAATGGCTAAAAGTTCAAACGGGTCCATTTCCTCTTCCTGAACGAATTAGTGATATCACCCTCCCTGATGGAGTAACTTCTATAACGGTTTGGTTCCGTATAGAATCAGACACGGCAATGGATGTTGCTACGGATTGGATTGCACTTGAGGATTTGACCTGCGCCAATGCGTTAGCCAACAAGAGTTAGAACACCTAAACCAGAAATGTATTCAATCTAAATAGTTGCGAAACCATTCTTCGAGCAGCAACAGCGCCCAGAGGTGCCAGGTGTAATCGCGGCGGCTGGCGCGGTGATCCTGGATCATGGCTTGGATAGGGGCGGGATTAAAGAGCCCCCGCTGCTGTATCACGGCCTCGGATAAATACTCGTCCACGCGCGGGCGCAGTTGGGTGTTCAACCAAACGCCCATGGGGGGATTGAACCCTGCCTTTTTCCGATGCAGCACTTCTTCCGGGAGCCGCCCCGCCATGGATTGCCGCATTAATACCTTGCCTTGCGTGCCGCGCACTTTGAGGCGGCTCGGCATGCGCGCAAGGAGTTCCACGAGTTTGTGATCCGCGAGAGGCACGCGCGCCTCCAGGCTATGGGCCATGCTCATGCGATCGCCGTACTGCAGCACGTTATTCGGCAGAAAGGAGTGAATATCGATGTACATGGCGCGGGTTACGGGGTCAGAGGATTCACATTCATAACCCAGTGTACGAATGAAGTCCAGTGCATCGCGACTTCCTATGGCACGCCGAGTTTCATTGGTATACAACCGTTGTTTATCTTCTTGTTGGAAATAACTGATCCACACGGCGTACATGTCCACGGGGTCGAGAAGCGTTCCTGCGGAAAATTCGCGGATGCGGCGCAGTGCATGAAATCCGCGCGTGCTTTCCGGGAGGCGTTGGACAAGCGGATTAACCAGATTCCCGCGAAGCCACGCGGGTACATGACGATACATTTCCGCCAGGCGCGCGCCGGCGTACCGGGCATAGCCGCCGAAACATTCATCGCCGCCGTCGCCGGATAAAATCACGGTTACATGCTCCCGCACCAGTTTGCAGATGGAATAGACCAGCAGTGCCGTGGGGTTGCCGAATGGTTCATCGAAATGTTGGAGAATAACCGGCATGAGCGGGGCGGCGTCCGCCTGAACCTTTAACTCGCGATGGGTGGCGCCCAGATATTTGGCTATGCTGCGCGCCTCCGGTGATTCGTCATAAAGCGCGCCTTCGTTCGCGAATCCGACGGTGAACGTGTTCACCGGGGCCGATGCCTGTTGCATCATGTGGTAGACGATGGTGGCGGAATCGAGCCCTCCGCTGAGGAATGCGCCCAGGGGCACGTCGGAAATCATGTACTTGCGGAAGATATCGTGGAATTGTTCACGCACGGCCTCCACCCATGCCTCCGCGCTTTTCGATTCCTCCTGCATCCGCAGCCGCCAATACCGCGTTTCCGTCCATGTTCCCGCGCGCCACGTGGCCATGTGCCCCGGCGGCAATTGGCGGATTTGCTTGAAAAAGGTCCGGGGCGGGACGGTGTACAGGTAGGTCAGGTAATCGTCCAGACCTTCGTAATCCATTTCGCGGGAGATGCCCGGCGCCGTCAGCAGCGCTTTCATCTCTGAAGCGAAATACAGGACACCATCGGCTTCTGCATAATACAACGGTTTCACACCGATGGGGTCGCGGGCGAGCAGCAGCGTGTTCGTTTGTGTGTCCCACAACGCAAACGCGAACATCCCCTGAAAGTGTTCGACACACGCTTCTCCGTATTCCGCATACGAAGCCAAAATTACTTCCGTGTCGGATTGCGTGCGAAATCGATGCCCCTTTGTTTCCAGTGCTCGGCGTAATTCCTGGAAATTGTAAATCTCACCGTTGAACACCACCCACAGGGTGCCGTCTTCATTCGACATCGGCTGCTGACCGGTACTGAGATCGATGATGCTCAGGCGGCGATGTCCCAAGGTCACACAATCATCGGCATAAAACCCTTCGGCATCCGGTCCACGGTGCGCAAGGCGATCCGTCATGCGCTTGATGAGCGCCTCGTCCCGTTTTCCCGCTATGCCAGCAATGCCGCACATAACCTATCGCCGCTCCAATGCCAAAAAAGCTTCCAGTAGCCGCTTTTCATCCGCTTGCCAATTGTATTTCGTTTCAACTAGCCGCCTGCCGTTTTCACCCAGGCGTTTCGCCTCATCGGGGTCCTGCAACAATTTTACGATGGCCTCCGCAATCACCGGTGGATTCGTAACATCCACTAAAATGCCGCAATCCGCTTCTTTGACGATATGCGCGACTTCGAGGGCAAAATCGGGCGCGATCACCGGGCGCATTTCCCGCATGTAATCGAACAGTTTGTGCGGCATGGCGAGGGTGTGATTCAGCAGCCCCGGCTGAAAAAGAATCAACCCTGCGCGGGCCACGGCAATGTAGGCGGGCACTTCATCATACGGCACATTTCCCAGGAAAAGGATATGATCGCTCAAACCCGCCGCCTCCACCGCCTTCCGATATTCTTCTTCGCTGCCCCATTTGTATTCACCCAGCAGAATGCATCGAAGTTCTGGGATTTCTTGTACTGCAATTTTCATGGCCTCCAGCAATTGATACGATCCGCGCACGTCACCAAATATCCCCTGATGAATAATGGTGGGATATGGCGCGTACTGTTCGCGCAGGGTGTCAGGAATTTCACTGCAAGGCGCTTGCAAGTGATTAGTGTTGATCACCAGCGCGCGGGGGGTGTTGAGACCCGTCCATTCGGTGTCGAAACTCTGCCGGGTGAGAATTATCAGATCAGTGAAGCGTGCAAACAGGCGCATCATGCGCCGCGTGATCCATGTTATGAATGGCTGCATGGGCGCAGGGAAGAATTTCGCGAATTCCGACGGGGCATGCTCGTGCATGTCATACACCACTCGCGCGCCCGTAAGGAGTTTCACTGTTAGCGCCGCGACCCAGGATTCCGGTTCAGGGCCCACATATACGTCAGCGCGCTCCCTTTTACCGAGCCTCGCCAAACGGATCACGGACAACAACCGCTGCTTTTTGCTCAATGCGGGGGAAATCGCAACGAAACGCACGCCATGCGCCGCCTCGGGAGGTTGCCCTTCGCACGGACAGATGGAAACCACCTCATGGCCTGCCCCGGTCAAGCTCCGGGCCACCTTCTGAAAAACGCGTTTGTCAAAGGGTTCATGAAGCACGTTGAGCAGGCAAATTTTCACAGAGCGGCTCCTGCGCGCGCGTTATTGAGGGCTTCCCGGGCAATGCGTGTAGCACGCAGGCCGTGCTGGGCGGTCACACTTAGTGCAGCCTCGCCGCGAATCGCCTGAATGAAATTCTCCATCAACCCGAACATACCCTTGTCCTGCTGCGCGCCGCGAACGCTCTTGCCCGGCACTCCGGCCAATTCGATGCCCTTGTAATCGTCGATTGTTAATGCGCTATTGCCACCGAATACCTCGATACGTTCCTTGGCCAGCGAAGGGTGGCCCACGCAGCAATAAACGATGGTGGCCAGGGAACCGTCCGGGAAGCGCAGCAACGTTGTAAGATTGTCTTCGGCGATGATCGCGTCGGAAACGGCGTCCACACGGTCCGCGCGGACGGACACGGGATCAGCGTCCAGCATCCAGCAGCACCAATCAAAGAAATGGACTGCTTCGCCGACGATGCGGCCGCCGCCTTCGATGGGGTCCGTGGCCCAATGCCCCTTTGGCAACGGACCGGCGTTGCAGCGGTACAGAATCATTTTCGTGCCCGGCATATGTTTTAGGGATTGTTTCGCCTGCTGCGACCACGGTGAAAAACGCCGGTTAAAGCCCACGGTCAGCACTACACCCTTCTGTTCCACCGCCGCGCAAATGGTTTCGCAATCTTCGACGGTCAATGCCAGCGGCTTTTCCACGAATACATGCTTGCCCGCTTCAATGGCGGCCAATGCAATTTCCTTGTGCAAGTTATGCCGTGTCGCAATTACGACGGCATTCACGTTGGCGTCCTGGAGCACGTCGCGATATTCGGTGGTGCAGTAGCGTGCGCCGTATTTATCGCCCGCCTGTTTCGCGGCGCTCCCCACGCGATCCGCCACCGCTTCGAGGCGGCACCCCGGAATTTTCGCAATGCTCGGAAAATGGAACGCCTGCGCGATGGCTCCCGCACCAATTACCGCGATGCCGGCTTCTCCCGAAGCAGCGCCCTTGGTTTTCAAGGTGAAAATGCGTTTCGGGGCGGAAGGCGTGCCGGAAACATCGCCATAATGAATCAACGCCGAAATAATGTCCGGGCGGCCTTCTAAAATCGCGCTATAGGCTGTTTGGGCCTCGTTCACCGGCTTTACCACGGAGATCAGCGGCTTGACCTGCACCTTGCGCTCCGCGATCAGACGGAGAAACTCGGCCATGTTGCGCCCTTCGGTCCAACGTACATACCCGATGGGATAATCGAGCCCTTTTTCCTCATAATTCGGGTTGTATCGGCCCGGACCATAAGAGCACGAGAGGAAAAAGTCGAGTTCTTTCATGTAGAGAGGTTCGCGCTGCAATTCCAGCCCGACCGCGCCCACCACGGTCACGCGGCCTTTCTGGCGGCATAGATCCAATGCCTGATTCGTGACACCACTCTCTTTCGAGGCTGCGCAAATAATCACGGCGTCCGCGCCGTAGCCGCCGGTCCATTCCCCAACCGTATCGGTCAGTTCGCCGGGCGCGCACACCACATCCGCACCGAGTTGTTGTGCCAGCGCGCGTTTTTCCGCAATGGGATCGCATCCGATCACGCGGCATCCGGAAGCGCGTACGATCTGCGCCGCCAGTTGTCCCAGCAGGCCTAGCCCCAATACCACCACCGTCTCGCCGAGGGTAAGCTGCGCGCGGCGCACGCCCTGCATCGCGATCACTCCCAATGCGACAAATGCCGCCTCGTCGAAGTCCACACCATCGGGAATCGGTGTCAGCAATTGATGCGGCACGGCGTTATATTCCGCGTGGGAGGCATAGCCCACGCCCGCGCACGCCACGCGGTCACCCACGCGAAAGCCCGGCACGTCCTCCGCGCATTCCACAATCACGCCCGCGGTGCTGTAGCCGGGCGCTTGAAATTCAAAGAGCTTGTTCCGCACGACATCGAGCGTGCCCTTGATGCCCACGCTGGCCAGTTTCCGCTTTACCTTTTCGACATTGAGCGGATCGCGCGCTTTTTTGAGTACGTAGGACAGCATCCCGCCTTCGGACACAAAGCTGGATTCGGTGCCGGAACTAATCAGCGAATGACTGACCCGCACCAGCGCCATGCCCGGGGCCAGCCCCGGCGGCGGCACGTCCACAATATCGACCTTGCCGCCTTTGACCAATACCTGTTTCATATCCTGACGATTCCCATGGGTTGCGGTTTGGTCCTATGATACTGGACTGCCCGGATACAATCCACATCGGCGCAAGAGCCAGAATGGTACTGTAAAGACGCAACGCTATTGGGCGGGTTTTATGTGTTCCTCATCCGATACACACGATATCGTGGACAAGCTTTGCGCCGTTGTGAAATCTCACCACCCCGGATCGTCCGGGAAACAATTCACGTACTTCGTGCTGTGGCGCTGCTGTGCCATCATGTCGGCCACCGTATCCCGCCATACCGCGTAATGCGCCGTTTCCTTGTGCTTCGCGGGATCCTCCGCGGTGCGGTACACCTCCACCAGCACAAAATGCGTGGGGTCGCTCATATCCTGGACCACATCAAACCGCGCAATCCCCGGCTCCTGCACACTGTTCCGCGCGTTTTCCACACACGCCGCCTTAAAGGCGTCCGCGCACTCCCGTTTCACCCGGCAATCCACATGAACGATTAACATGAGGTATCTCCTTTATTCACGCCCGTTATTTTATCACAGGTTGACACCGCCCCGTGGGAAATGGTTAGGTATCGGGTATGGTGTATAAGAAGGTTATAGGCGCGGCGCTGGTGTTTTTTTTGATGGCGGGAGCATTTCCGGCCATGGCCGCCACGAATATATCGTTCAGCTTCTGGGGCAGTTATAAGGATTTGGAACTTTGGAAGCGGATGTCCCAGCAGTTCGAGGCGAAGCATTCTGATATTTCCATCGAACTGCAATTCACGCCCAATGATTACGGGGAAAAGCTGCAACTCCAACTCATCAGCAATTCCGCCGCGGATGTCATTCTGATGGACGATGAGAATTATCCTACGTATGCCGCGCGCGGGTATCTGGAAGACCTTGGACCGTACATCGTACGGGATAACGCTGAACTGAAGATGGACGACTTCTTCCCGACTGCCCTCGATGCGTTTACCTATCGCGGGTTGGTGGCCAGCATGCCTTGGGACGGCATGGCGGTGATGATGTTCTATAACAAGGACCTGTTCGACGCGTCGGGCATCCCCTATCCCACGGCGGAATGGACCTGGAATGATTTCCGCGAAATTGCCAAAAAACTGACCAAGGATCTGAATGGCGACGGGCGTATCGACCAATTCGGCGGAATGCAGGTTTTTGCCTGGTTGGATTTTGAACCCCTGTTCTGGAGCTATGGCGCGGATACGCTTAACGAAGATAGTACCCGCTGCGTCATCAATACGCCGCAAGCCATTGCCGCCGCGCACTTCATGCAGGATCTGAAGTTCACGGACCATTCCATGGTCTGGTATGCTGAATTGCAGGGCTTAAACCAGGAAGTCCAACTGCTCACCGGTCGTATCGGTATGACCCCTGCCGGGATCTATGTTACCCAGGCCCTGGGCAACGTAAAAGGCGGCATGCGCTGGGGTATGTGCCGGATGCCCAAGGGTCCCACCGGCAAGCAATACACACGCGTGTCGTGGGACGGGATCAGCATCAATGCGCGCATGAAAGGAAGTCCGGACGAGGTAAATGCGAAGAAAGAAGCAGCCTGGCGTTTCGTGAAGTACTTTCTGAGTGAGGAAGGCCAGCGCACCATTTCCAAGGCAGGCCGGGGCGTGCCGGTCATTCGCGAATATGCACAGAAATATTTTGTCGACCCGGCGACGGAGGTGGAGGAGGAAGTGGTGTTGGAAGCCATGGACAAGGATGGCCGCCTTACGCCCGCCACAACAAAATTTCTGGCGGTCCGCCGCGCCATCGACCAGCCCTTCCAGCGGATGGAACGCGAGGACCCCGCCGCGCGCGGCGTCCCGGAGGAAATCCTGCCGGAGATTGAGCGGCGCGTGAATGAGGTCCTGGCCAGTGAGTTGGAGACGTTCGGCGAGGGCCATGTCAAGCCCAAGGAAAAATCGGCGGTGATTTTTGAGGTAGTTGCGGGCATTATGGCGATTATAGCCTTTGCAGCGCTTATGTGGCTGAGCAAGAAAACCGGCACGCCCCTGCACGACCTGCGCATGATGATCAAAAGCCGGAAACGGCGCGTAGAGGCGTGTTGGGGCATCTTGTTCGCCTCGCCCTGGATGATCGGTTTCTCCGTGTTTCTTGCGTTTCCCATCGTGTTCAGCCTCGTATTGAGCTTCAGCGACTGGGATCCCTATGACCCTGTCACGCACCGTGTGTTCATCGGCTTGGACAATTATATCCGGGCGTTCACCAGCGATCCCCTGGTGTGGATCGCCCTGCAAAAAACGTTTACCTACGCTTTCGTCGCGGTGCCCGTCACACTCGCCTGCGCCTTGGGCCTTGCCATGCTGCTCAACCAAAGCGTGCGCGGGATCGGGATATTCCGCACGATTTTTTACGTGCCTAACGTTGTCGGCGGCGTCGCCACGTCCATTATGTGGTTGTATATTTTTAATCCGATCTTCGGCCCCATCAACGGCGGTCTCGCCAAGCTCAACTACCTGCTCGACCAAACCCCGCTCGCCTTCATCACTCTGCCGGAACCCCAATGGCTGAACGATCCGAAGTGGGCCATGCCCGGCCTGTTCATCATGATGCTATGGTCCACGGGCGGCGGCGCCATGATCATCTTTCTCGCCGGGCTGCAAGGCATCCCGCAACATTTGTACGAAGCCGCCGAACTCGACGGTGCGGGCCGCTGGCGATCTTTTTGGAACGTTACCCTGCCCATGCTTTCACCCACCATTTTTTTCAATCTCATCATGGGCATGATCGGCGCGCTTCAGGTTTTCATGCAGGCCCTCATCCTGCTCGGTCAGGACGGCGGCACTGACAACCAACTCCTGTTTTTCGTTCTTTACCTCTACCGCAAAGCGTTCATCGATTACGAATTCGGCTATGCCGCCGCCCTCGCCTGGATCCTCTTCGCGATTATTCTCTGCTTCACCCTGCTCGTGCTCCGATCCAGCGCACTGTGGGTGTATTACGAAGGGGAAAAGCGATGATGGCTGAAAGCTCTAAAAAATCCCCTGTCGAACGGTTAATTATTTGGACACTTCTGATTTTACTCGGATTCGTGTTTCTCATCCCGTTCTTCATCACGGTGGGCGATAGCCTAAAAACATTCCGGCAAGTGTTTGCACAACCGCGCATTTGGATTCCCATTCCGCCGCAGTGGCATAACTATGTGGACATTTTCCTGGTGTTGCCCTTCTTTACCTTCTTTAAAAATACTCTCATGATCACCGCCCTGGCTCTGTTTGGACAGATTTGCAGCGCGTGCCTCGTGGGATATAGTTTCGCACGGTTGCGCTGGCCATTCCGCGATACCTGCTTCGTGATTCTCCTCAGTACCATGATGCTGCCCGGACAAGTCACCATGATTCCCATCTTTTTGCTGTTTAACAAACTCGGATGGGTCAACACGTGGCTCCCCATCATCGTGCCCGCCTATTTCGGCGTTAACGTATTCAATGTGTTCCTTATGCGGCAGTTTTTCAAGACCATCCCCTATTCTCTCGAAGAGGCCGCACTCATTGACGGCGCCGGACACCTCCGCATCCTCACCACTATCATGATTCCTCTGGCGAAACCTGCCGTGCTCACCATCGGCATTCTCGGCTTCGTCCACTGGTGGAACGACTTCATGGGTCCCCTGATTTACCTCAGCGATCACACCAAGTACCCCATTTCCCTCGGCATTAAGATGTTCAGCGACTCCCAGCTCAGCAATCCCCACTACATCATGGCCGCCAGCTTCGTCGCCATACTCCCCGTCCTCTTCCTCTTCTTCTCCGCCCAAAAATACTTCGTCAAAGGCATCGCCCTCACCGGTCAGAAAGACTGAAGGTAGAGTACTCTCCCGTAGTGTGGGTTGCGATATACTGTTGATAAACACAGTAAGGAGAACGGTGATGAATTCGCGGGAACGATTTTTAGCGGCATTGAAGGGGGAGAAAGTGGATCGTCCGGCGGTGGCGCATGTGGCCGTCCTGACGTCATTGGAATTGCAGGAACATACAGGCTGCTGGATGCCGTCGGTGCATCATGATGCGGCTCAGCAGGCTGCGCTGCTTGCGGCGAATCATGACGTGCTGGGGTATGACGCAGTGGGATTTCTTATCAATTATTTCATAGAGCCTGCGGCACTGGGAACAGCGATGGAGTGGGGGTCGCCGTCGGAATTGCCCATGTACCGTTCGCATCCCTGGCAGCGGATCGAGGACACGGCCATCCCTTCTGACATACTCTCACGTCCACCGATTTGTACCGGCATTGAGACAATTCGCTATGCCAAGCAGCACTACGGGGAGCGGATGGGAATTATCGGGAAAGTCATGGGGCCGTTTTCGATGGTGCAGGTGATGCATGGGCTTGAGGCCACAATGCTCGCGCTCGTGGAGGATCCGGAATGCATCGTGGCGTTCATGGATCGCACGATTGACCTGCTGGCGGATTATGCGAATGCACAGTTCGCGGAAGGGGCGGATGCCATCGTGATCGGCGAGGGTGGGGCGGGTGCGCAGATGCTCTCTCCCGCAATGTATGAACGCTATCTGCTGCCGGTGCATCAGCGGCTTGTGCGGCGCATCGAGGGTCCGGCCATTCTCCATATTTGCGGGGATATCCGTCCGCGCCTCGCCATGCTCGCCCAGACCGGGATTGCCTGTTTCAATTTCGATTGGGCGATTCCCCCCCAGGACATGGTGGAGGCTGCCCGGGGCCATTTCACGGTCATGGGCAATATCAACACGTCCGATCTTCTGTATGGCACACAGGAGACCCTCGAAAAGCAGGTGGAGGAATGTCTGTGCGCGGGCGTGCATATCATCAGCCCCGGCTGCGCCCTCAGCCCGCGATGCCCAAACCGGAATCTGCGCGTCTTGCCAGATTTTACTGCGAAATGGAAAAAACACTAGCGGAATCCGGGGTCCGGCGCCTGGTATCCGGGACACCGACACCCATTCCGAAAAAAAGTTGATAGCTGATGGCTGATCGCCCTGTCCTGCGACGTGTCCTCCGTCTTGTCCTCCGTCTTGTCCTCCGTCTTGTCCCCCTTCTTGTCCTCCGTCTTGTCCCCCTTCTTGTCCTCCGTCTTGTCCCCCTTCTTGTCCTCCGACATGTCCTCCGAAGCTTTAGCGTAGGAGGAAGCTTTAGCGTAGGAGGAAGCTTTGTCGTAGGAGGAAGCTTTAGCGAAGGAGGAAGTCACGCGCCACGCGTGACGAAGGGGGATCCCCGTCCGTCTCCGTCCGGTCCATCCCGTCCATGCCCCGTCCATCCCTGCCCGTGTCAGTCCGTGCCCGTCCGTGTCGCCCACTGACCGCCGATAGCTGCCCGCTGAAAGCTGACCGCTGAAAGCTGACCGCTGAAAGCTGACCGCTGACCGCTGACCGCTGATAGCTGATAGCTGATAGCTGACTGCTGATGGCTGATAGCTGACCGCTGATAGCTGC
>JAKQOG010000075.1 GCA_029565395.1 Candidatus Hydrogenedentota bacterium
ATGGGAGCTACTATTCACACCGTTCCGGTAGTAGCGCCTAGCTCCAGTTAGGCGTTCTTTATTCCGGAACCAAATTTTCTCCCGCCTGGAGATGGGAGCTACTATTCACACCGTTCCGGTAGTAGCGCCTAGCTCCAGTTAGGCGTTCTTTATTCCGGAACCAAATTTTCTCCCGCCTGGAGATGGGAGCTACTATTCACATCGTTCCGGTAGTAGCGCCTAGCTCCAGTTAGGCGTTCTTTCCGGAACCAAACTTTTTCCCACCTGGAGATGGGAGCTACTATTGTTTGTAAAGCCTACCGTGTTTCCCTGATAAAAACAACACATACTAATCTTGCCGCAGTTTGTAGTCTGAGGCGGAGTGCGGCATAATTACCGCCAATTGTTTGTATGCTTCCTGGGGACGTGTAAGGAGTAGTCATGAGTTTTTGCCTGATAACAGGTTGGTGTGTGATCGCGACGCTTTCCGCGCAGCCGAACGACGTATTCAGCAACGCGGAATGGATTCGCGACCCGGTATTTCAGGAGGTTTCCATTATCAACACTTACCATCGCGAGAAGGAATCTGATCCGAAATTCCGTGGCCCGCAAAATGTGCATACCTTGTTCCGCAAGGAGATCACACTCCGCGCGAAGCCGTCCTCCGCCGTCCTCTATATCACTGGCGATGATTACTACAAGTTCTATGTAAACGGTGCGTTTGTGGTGCAGGGCCCCGAATCCGGCTATCCCGAGGCCTATCCCTATTACTACCTCGACATCACCGAATTTCTCGAACCCGGCCCCAATTGCCTCGCCAGCCACAGTTATTACCAGGGCTTGTGCAACCGCGTATGGGTCAGCGCGGACAACCGCTCCGGATTCATGTTCTCCCTCGACGTGACCTATCCCGACAACTCCACCGAACATTTCGCCACGGACGCTTCCTGGAAATGTTTCCAACTCCAGGCCTTCCCCACAGGCGATACCATAGGCTATAAAACGCAGTTCGCGGAAAATATTGATATGCGCTTAGTGCCCCTTGGCTGGCAACGAAACGGATTCGATGACTCCGCCTGGATCGCACCCCTCGCCGGAAAACAGGACCACGTCTTCGTCAAGCAGATCACACCGCCGCTGCAGCATACCGTGTTCAAGCCCATTACCTCGAAAGATATGGGCAAAGGCCGGTATGTATATGATTTCGGACGTGAAATCGTGGGCCATACCCGCATTCGTATTCAGGGCCCCGCCGGACACGTACTCACCGTGCATCACGCGGAGGAACTCAGTGGCCCGGATCAGCCCCGATTCGAGCTGCGCGCCAACTGCAAGTATGAGGAAAAGCCCATTTTATCCGGGGGCAACGATCTCATCGAGTTTTATGATTACCGCGCATTCCGGTATATGGAAATTCTCGATGCCCCCAAGCCGCCGGAAGTCTGGGTGGACGTGCGGCGGCATCCTTTCGATCCGGCCAAAAGTACCTTCACGTCAAGTAATGAATTACTGCAAAATATCTGGACCATTTGCCGCAATGGTGTCGAAATGAATGCGCAAGGCGGGTTTGTGGACTGCCCCACGCGGGAAAAGGGCCAGTATCTGGGCGATACACTCATCGAATCGCGCGCACATCTCTGGCTCACCGGAGATCCCACCTTAACCCGTAAAGCGCTGCGCGATTTCCAACGTTCGCAGTATATTCATCCGGGGCTCATGGCCGTCGCGCCCAGCAGCTTTATGCAGGAAATCGCAGAATACTCCCTGCAATGGCCCCTCATGCTGGACAATTACTACCGGCACACAGGCGACCGCGCCCTTACCGAAGCCCTGGCGGACGCCGTGTTCAATGGGTTGTTCGATTATTTCGCCGGCTTCGAAAACAGTGATGGCCTAATCTCCAACATGACCGAAAAATGGGTGCTGGTGGATTGGCCGAAAAATCTCCGGGATGATTACGATTATGACTATGCGGCGGACAAGGCCAATACCGTTTTGAACGCATTTTATTATGGCGCGTTGAGAACCTCCGCGGGCTTGCTCCGTGAATTTGGCCGCGACGCTTCCGAATATGACGCCAGAGCCGAGCGTGTGGCCAAGGCCTTCCCCGCATGCCTGGTAGATCAGGAAACCGGTTTGTATGTGGACGCGCCCGGCTCCGCCCACAGCTCACTCCATGCCAATGCAGTGCCGCTGTTTTTCGGCCTGACCGAAGGTGCGAACCGAGACGCCATGTTAAACCTGATCCGCGAGAAGCGGCTGAATTGCGGCGTCTATATTGCGTCCTTTGTCATCGAGGCGTGTTTTAAGAATGGCGCGGACGATCTCGCCTACGATCTCCTTACCTCTACCGATCAGCACTCCTGGAGCGAGATGATCCGCAACGGCGCGACTACCTGTATGGAAGCCTGGGGCCCGGACCAGAAATGGAATACCAGTTGGTGCCACGCCTGGAGCAGCAGCCCTATTTACCTGATCGCGGAATATGTCCTGGGGCTCCGACCCGCGGAACCCGGCTGGAAAAAAATCGGCGTCGCACCCGCCAAAATCGCCGTGTTGCCGGACATCGCCCTGACCGTCCCCATTCCCGGCGGGAAAATTTCCGCGCAATACGCCGCCGGTGTAGGATATACCATCACGGCGCCCACCGCCGTTCCCGTTGAAGTGCAAGCGCCGGAAGGAATGCAAATAATGGTTAAACAGTCCCATTCTCATGCGGCTCCCGCCCTTACACCCGCGGATCTCCAGCTTCTTGCGGAAAAAGGCTGGATACAACGCGTCGGCGCAAAACGGGGCGTATGGGTATCCGTGGATCAGCAGATGTTTTATATCATCGAAAATCTCCGGCCCGTATGGCAGGCGCGATGCTCCACGGCAGCCGCAGGCGCCGGCGCGGAAGCCAACAGCAACAAAACACCCCTAGGCTGGCACCGTATCGCACAAAAGATCGGCGCAAACGCCCCCTGGGGCCAAATATTCCGCTCCCGTAAGGGCAATCACGAAATTTGGAAACCCGGCGACACGGTCACCGAGGATCTCGTGTTGACCCGCCTTATCGTCCTCGACGGCGAAGAACCGGGAATTAACAAAGGGAAAAATGCCGAAGGCGTCAGCGTGGACAGCAACGAACGCTGCATTTACATCCATGGCACCAATGCCGAAGAGCGCATTGGCGCCCCCGTTTCACACGGCTGCATCCGGCTGCTTAATGATGACGTTATCGAGGCGTTTGATCAGATAGCCGAAGGCGCGCCGGTGCTCATCACCGAACGCGCCTCCAACGGTTAAAACAACCGTATCGCTTTACAGTGCTATTTTTCCGCGCGGCGTTTCCACCGGAGCATCAGTTTCGCGCCGATGGCCAGCACCACCGCCGCCGCCACATGCGGCATGCTCAATGAAAGATGGGCCATTAAAATAACCGGGGTAAGCAATACCCGCATCGCCGCCGCCAGCCACGGATGCTGCGCCACCAGATCCGCCAGGAATGGGCTGAACCGGTAGTAGCAATCCACGAACGCCGTGCCCAGCGCATTGTCCAGCAGATAGGTGTCGCGGAACGCCCGCAACACGTCAATCTGCGCGGCCATCGGCGTGCCATACGCCGCCGTGGCGATAAAGCACGGGTCGAAACCGCCGCTCCCGCCAACGCCGCCCGCGATAAACGGAATAATAATCACTGGAATGAGGACCGCCACCCAAATCCACCAGTAATCCAAAATGGAATACGTGTCTTCGCCTTCCCCTTCGCCCTCGCCCTCTGTTTCACCTTCCGTTTCCCCTTCGCCTTCCACCGTCACCAGGCACAAACTCAAATCGAATGCGCCGACGACTGTGGAGCCCAGGGTTTCATACACATGGATTCCATTCCCGTCCGGCGACCCCACCCACCGCAAGGTCTTTCCCGTTTCATTCGACTGAATCGATATCCACCCGTTCGTAATGTCACAGGGATCGTTCAGTGTCACATCAAATTGGTATATAGGCAAATCGCCGATGAACTCCGTGGTGGAGGTGGTGAGCGCCTGCACCGTATATTCACACACCGTTGAACCGGGGCCCACATCCCCCGCCTCGGCAAACCGAATAATAAAACTCTGACAACCCGCGGGATCTCCCGCATCATCCTCGATCGTGCCCCACCACCGCACTTCCGAGACCAGGCCTTCCGTTGTCGTAAAACGCTCCGAGGCCCGATCCAGCCCCGATTTACTGCTCACCGACTTCCACTCCCCGGATACCTCCCCGGGCGCTTGGCTGAAAACGGAGTCTGATGGACAGTAACCGGTCTCTCCCTCTCCTTCGCCTTCTTCCGTCCCCTCACCCTCTTCTGAACCTTCTCCTTCGCCCGCGGTTAACGATGTAACACAGACATTGTCAAAAGCCCCGGTAATACGGACAGAACGCAGTGCAATCGTTCCCACCGAAAACGTGTTGTCAAGAAATGTGAATATTTGGGAGTTGTCCAGCGATACGTTGAATGTATTTCCACTCACTTCAATTTCAATGTGATGAGACTGGGTATGATCAAGATCATAATCCTGGTCCGCCAGTGTCGTAACTACCCCCCCAGTGACGGTCTTGGAAAAGCCAATTCGCTCCCCTTCAATAGTGCCCAGAATATCGGCAAAATAAAACGAATAATACCCCGCATCACTCCGCCTGAAATCGAATTGGATCGCATTGAGCTGGTTTGTCCCCGAAACATACTGAAAATCGCACTCGAAGCGGTAATCGGTCCACGACTCCGCGCCGGCGCCACTATATACCGATGAGGTGTCCAGCGTAGGACTCGCACTGCTCTGGATATATTGTCCGCTTTCGATGGTCCATGTGCCTTCCTGCGGAGTCCAGTTCGCCGCGGTTCCCGAGTTAAAATTCTCGGATAATAATCCGCACTCCTCCCCTTCATAGGCCTGCGCGATATTGGCCATCATGCATAATGCATTCACATGGAGGCCCGGCACGGCGGAAACCACGGAATTCGATAAGACCACATACGTATCAACGCCAGGCATCCCCGCCACAGCGCCCCCGCACAAGCATGCCAAAACCATTGAACACACCATAAAAGGCAAACCAGCGTATCGCATATCATACTCCCAGAGTAGAAACTATTTTATTTCCTGGCAGTATACGCAGCCCCATGCGAAAAGGCAAAACACACTATTTGTTGTCTTCGGCGGCGTAAATCGCCTGTGCTTCCGGCGGTAAAGCCGCCGCATACGCCCCTTTTCGCGGCACGAACGTCGAGGTAAAGGCGCACAAAACCGCCAGTAATGCTGCGGCCAGAAACACGCGTTCATACCCGAATCCCACCCAGAGCGCCCCGGCAAACGCGGGAATCGTCATGGAAGCGATATGATTGATGGAGACCCCCAGCGCCAGCGACGAGTTCAGTTCCTGGTGCGATTTCGTCAGCCGTGAAATGTACACGGCCCGGGCATTGCTCAACGAGAAAAGCAACTGATCCAGGATATAGCATCCGCAGGCAAGGTGCTGGGCCATCTCAGGACTTCCTGTGATCACCTGCGCATAGCCATATCCAAGACATACAAAAATCAACACCAGTCCGTCCACAATCATGATGGTGCGCTCGCCAAAACGGTCTATCGCCATCCCGGCCAGCGGCTGGAAAAAAATCCCGATCACCGCGGCAGTCATCAGCAGACCCGCCATGGACGTCGCCGGAAGCCCATATATCTTTATCAGCACCCAGGGACCAAAAGTCAGGAAAATTTGCTTGCGCGCCCCTGCAAGCAGTTCCAAGAGGTAATACAGCCGGAAGGTTTTTCTCACAATCAGCCTCGATCGCGGCTGGTGCAAGTGTGGAATATGAAGCGAGGCATAAAAGAGACTCGCCAGCAGGCACAATCCGGCCACGCTTAAAAAACCGGTGCGATATTGAGGGTGAACCTTGTCAAAGAACAACCAGACAATGGCGGTGCCCGCCACCGCGGACGCCGTGCCCACCGCCGCCATTTGCCCCATGCGTTTGCCGCGGTTATGTTCATCGCTCATGCCCAGCACGATGGTGCCTGCCACCGGCATCAGCAGGTGCATCCCGGCACTCGCCGTAAACATCATCACCACCATCGTACCGAAATGCGCACCCAGCAAACCCATACCCACCATGCCCGCTGAAAACAGCAATGCCGCCACGGACCCCACCCGCGTGATCGGCAGCATGCACAACAACCCGCTCATGACCACCACCAGGAAGCCCGGCATTTCACGGGGAAATTCGAGCCAACCCCGCGCATCCGCACTCAAATGAAAGGTATCCGACAGGAAATTGTTGAAAATGGAATCATGAATGCCCGTCCCAATCGAGATAGCCGCTACCCCGGCAAAAAATATAAACAACTGCTTCTTCAACTCATGCGTCCTTCAGTTTTTCCTTCACACAACATCATGCATACAAAGAGAGGATTGGCGTCCCCGCCAGCTTTAGGGATGTCAAAAAGTATCCTCCTTTGCCGTCTTTTTTGTCCTTATTTGTCGTTTATGTCCTTTTGTTAATCATGGCCTCAACCCATACGCAAACACTCCCGGCTCAATCATCACCTTAAAGTGTTCCCCCTCACTCACCACCGCACGCGTTTCCTTGACCTTGCCGGTCTCATCCCGCAATTCGACTTTTGAAGGCTTTGGCAGGTTCCACGGTAATTTTTCCCATTCCAGGGTTACCGCAAACGTTTTACCCTCCGGCAATGGCATAATCACCAGCGAATCGCCTTCCGGCTGAATCCGGCACGCGCCCGTGGTCTGAATCCCGCCAAAATCCACTACATCGCCATTGGCGTTGACCCGCGCCGCATACGATTCTTCCGGTGCGGGATATGGCAGCCATTTGATCCCGGTCAATCGTCCCTCTGCCAGCTTCCACTCCACTTGTCCGAGGCGAATACCCTGACTCCCATCGTTCAGACCTTCCAGACATCCGCAGCGCCCCACGCCCGCGCGCCATAATCCCAGGCGCAGTTCCACACACCGATCCGGAGGCAGTGTGGCAGGAACCTCTACCCGCGCCGAGGTCTGCACGGCGCCTTTCCATTGAGTTGTGGGTACACCCGGAGCATGATCCCCCTGAAATAGAATTTCGGCTTTTTCGTTCACAAAATGCACAAACACCATCCAGTCCGTATCCAGCGGCAGGGCACTGTGCCAATCCAATGTCATATCGAGGGTTCGATCTCCGCTCAGTTGCAGTTTGCTGACTTCCACACGCACCAGCGGTTCCGTACGGCCATTGACATAACAACACTTCGGGCTGCGGGTCCATTCCGCAATCGTTCCGCCCCGCCGTTCGATGGCAGTCTCCAGGGTTCCGTCGTCCACCGGCGACTGTGCGTAAAACCCATAGCGCGGCAATACATGCCCCGCAACCGCCCAATCCTCCATGCTGCGATTCACCCATACCTCCGCACCGTTATCCCAAACCACATGCTGCCGGTGCGGACTGTTCCCATCGAACTCCACCTTCTCGATTTTCCGCAATGCCAGTGCGCGGCCCAGATCGTGCATCAGCCAATATTTCTGCACTACATCCCGCCCGAATGGCGCAGGCGCCATTGCAGGATGCCCCGTCAGCGCCTCCGTGGCCATGTAATCATCGCTGTATATGCCGTGTAAACGCCCGTCCAATCCTGCGCGATACCGTCCGTCATACCCCGCGCCATGCAGAATGAACCGATCATGATATGCGGCATCCAGCCATGGAATCCGCTCGGAATCCTTCGCGCGCACCCGCCACGTAAACCAGGAATCCTGTCCCTTCGGATCGGCTTCCACCCGCAAATGATTGGTCTGACCGCCGTCCAGCCAGCCGATTAACTGGTCATGGCCGCTCTCGCTAATCTGCGGCGCATTGTCACCCAGATACTCACGAATCCATGAAAACAACTCGCCCCATGTGTTCCGCGTCGTGACACAATCGTAAAACTGCCCGTCCTGTGTCCAGTAATCATAGGGACGAATCGACGACCACACGTCGATGAAATACGCCGAGGGGGCGAACGCATCGCGAATAAGCTTGAGGTTCCGATCAACATACGGACGCAGCACGTCCGCGCGCCACCGGTACGATTGCGCCTGCCGCCCTTCGTTCAGCCACGCTTTTACTGGTTGCCGCCCTTGGGTGAATGCGATGTTCTTGTAGGAGAAGCCTTCCGCGTCCGGGTACACATCAATGTAATTATCATGCGGCGCGAACAACACCCCGGCCTCGCGGCAGGCGTCCGCTAAATTCTTAAATTCCTCCTGGGTTCCCAGATCCGGATTGGGCGGGAAAATATCCGGCAGCCGGTAGTCATAGCCCCAGCGCTGCCAGTTGTGCCAGACCACCATCGAATCCGTCAGGCCATAGTGAAATGCACGTTTCAACGCCTCGGTGCTCCCGCCATAGCGTCCATCCCACAGATCGAATACAAAACGTCCCGCCAGTTTCTCCACGCCGCCCGCCGCGGGCCGCGCATCCAGCGCGCGCCATTGCTTTACACCCTCCCACACCGACATTGCCGGAATAAAGGTCATGGTTTGGGCATGCGCCGCATGCAAAGTAAACCGCTGTTCTTTAGGATTCACTTCCAGCCGTTCCGGCGGGGTGTCCACGCCCTGCACCATCGCCAAGCCCGATATAAACTCAGCGCCCACAAACGATGTGGACAATTGATGCCCGTCACACCCCAAGGAAAATGCTTCGGGATTCTCCAGCACATTGCCTGTACCCGCATACACCCGTGAGACTGCTTCACTCCACGGTCCTGCCGCAAGATCCTCCAAACGCAACTGCTGCCACGGCTGCGGCGCGGGGGTATTTTCCAACTGAAACTGGGCGCGCAACGCATTTCCCTCAAACCACAATTCCCCCAGCAAATCAAACGCGCCCTTCATCCCTTCAAAACGATGTCGAACCACGTACCCGCCATGCGCACCTTGTTCTTCCGTAGCCGAGATAAACCGCGTGATGCTTCGCCCATCCTGCAAGGGATCTCCCTCAACACGCACTTCAAATCCCCGGAAATACAGGCTCTTTTCCGAACCGTAAAAGCCAATCACACTATCCAGGAAGCCGCGCGAACCCGGCCACAACCGAATCTCCACCCCTTCCTCTGTTTTGCCGATTGTTTTGTACGCGCCTTCGGGAGCGGTGGGCAGTGTGGGTTCAGGCGGCGTGCCCGCCACCACTTCCGGCTGCCCCCAAAACGCCTGATCGCATGTCGTATCCTGCTTCGGTCCCGGATTCGTCTCCAATTGCAGGCAAATGGATTTCCCCGCGTAGGCGCTCAGGTCCACTTCCGCAGGCTGCCATTCTTTTGCCGCACTGTGCCGCTCGAAAAGCACTTCGCCAAAGGTTTCCGGGTCGGCCTCCAGTGGAGCCACCCGCACGCGGAACGTCACTCCGTCGCTCGCGGGCTCGCCACGCGCCGCATCATGTGTGCGAATCGCGTAGGCAAACCGCAGCCGCAATGGCGTCTGTGCGGGAAGGATCAGCGGAAATTCCAGCAGCGCCATGCCCGCGCGCCCGCCGCTCCAGGGCGGATGCACCGAAATCGCCTGCCGCGCGCCTCCGCGATCCACGGTCTGATCAAAATTCACCCATGCACGCGTGCTCCCGTCTTCCCCCTGCCACCCCACCGGCTCCACGATCATTGCATTGTCCGCAAACACGTTCAGGAGTGTCCGATGCACCGGTGCACGCCACAACGGCAGCGCGGAATCCGATGCCACCGTCATCGGCGTCCACACCGCCATTCGTTCCGGTTGCGGCGGGTCCGGCAGCCGCGTTTCCACAATCATCACCGCATGCGCGGCATACCCGTTGCACTCCGCCCATGCATGCACCGGATACAGCGCATTAAACGTATTCGTCCCGCACTTCAGCGCAAACTCCTGCTTCTTCTGCTCCCCCGCGCCCAGCGTAAACACTGTCGTCTCATTCGGAGAAAATGACCAATCGTCCACCACCTCCAGACGCACCCGTCCCTGAATGGATTCCGTCCCCTTGTTCGTCAGGGTCACCGCTAACGCGGCCGTATGCTCGCTCATTACCGCCGGACCATCCATCCGCACATGCAACGGCCCCGCTGTATCCTCCGGCGCATTAAACGCCCATCCGCCGAGCGCCACACCCACTAGGATCATCCATATTGCATATTTTCTCATGGATCTTCTCCATCCGCAGTTCTCCCCCTATCATAATCGAATTGCCCCCCTTTGTTCCCCCCGCATGCAGGAGGGATTCAGTAGGGCGGGATTTGTTCCCGCCAATAATTGAGAGAAAGTTGGCGCAGAATCGTTCTGCGCTGTTTGAAGATGCGCAGAATTATTCTGCGCCAACTCCCGGGCAGAACCCGTCTTCACTGCCGGAGCAAACATGGTAGCCGGCGGAGTTGAAGAATTGGATGAGGCGTAATAACTCGGAGAGGCCGATGGCCCAGTCTTGGGTGTTGTAGTCGCTGGCGTGGGGGGCGCAGGTCTGATCGCCGCCGGGACCAGGGGCGTAGCCGTCTTCGGTGGCGGCTTGGCAGTGGAAACCGCCGGAGTTGAAGAATTGGATCACGCGGAGGAGTTCGCTGAGGCTGATGACATAATCGGCGTTTTGGTCGGCGGTGTGGTTGGGGGGGATGCAGGAGCCTTCGACAATCACGGTTCGGGAAACGAGGGGGGCCGGGTTGCCAGAAGCATCAGTGACGCTATAGGTAACGGTGTAGGTTCCGGTGGCATTGGGGTCGAGGGCGGAGGTGTCGATGGTGACGGCGGGGAGGGCGGTGTCGCAGGTGTCGGAGGCGGTGGCGCCGGGGTCGGTGTAGGTGCTGAGGCATTGGATGGTGAGGGGATTATCGCCGACAAGGGTGATGGCGGGAGGTAAGGTATCGGTTACCTGGACGGTTCGGGAAACGAGGGGTGCGGAATTTCCCGAAGCGTCGGTAATGGTGTAGGAAACGGCATAAGTGCCTGGTACGTCGGTGTTTACGGCGGAGGTGTCGATATTGACCGATGGAAGGGCCGTATCGCAGGTGTCGGAGGCGGTGGCTCCGGGGTCGGTATAGGGGGTATGGCATTCGTGGGAAACGAGTTACCATGAATCTTCGATTCCCCCAGAAACCATGAAAATGGTCTTTAGAATGGTCTTTAGGGGGAACGGGAAACGAGGGGTCCACTGGCTGGCTAGCGGTTATCGGCAAGTGGCCAGCGGTTAGTTTGGGAAACGAGCCCCCCGTATTTTCAGAGCAGGGGGTCGCCGAGCAGGGTAATC
>JAKQOG010000076.1 GCA_029565395.1 Candidatus Hydrogenedentota bacterium
GTTTTCCGGGGTTATGATGCCGGATCAACGCAGGCGCAGGTATTCTGTGTGCCCATCACCGGTTCTTCCGCGCCCGTAAAATTGAACAGCCCTTTAATCCCCGAAGGCAACGTGTTATCATTTGCCATCCGGGGGGACAGCCAATGCATTTCTTATCAGGCAGATCAGGAAACTGATGAGATCCCGGAAATCTACAGCGTGCCCATCGCAGGCGGTCCTGTAATTAAACGCTCCACACCGGGCGATATCACGGATGGTCCGGGACTCTGGGCCGGTGCACGTTTAATGTATAAAGCATATATGCCCGAGTCCTATCCTGAGAACTTAATAAGCAAGGGTTTATATGCCTCCACCTTGTATACAGGTCCCACATCCACCATCCAAAAAACAACAGGTCAACCAGCCAGCGCCAATACCTTGCCTATTTCTTTTGAAGTGATCTTTAGTGAACCGCCCATTGGTCTCAAAGCCACCCACTTTGTGAATGACGGTACCGCATATAATGTAACCTTTTCGTTGACGGAACTTGAACCGACCCGTTATCGCCTTGAAGTCACCGCTGCGGATGGCGATGGCACCATCATCCCACGGCTACCCGCAGACGTGGTTATGGATGCAGAGGAGGAACCGAACTTCGAATCCACGGGCGTGGAAAACACCGTATTGCTCGACCGCACGCCGCCGGTTATCAGCATTCTGGGACCAAATCCGCAAATCATTGAATGCCTCGGTGAATTCATCCTGCCCGAGGTCCAGGCAGTGGATTTCGTGGATGGCGTGGTACCGGTGCAGATCATCTCGAATCCGGTGAATACAAGCATATCCGGAAGCTACCAAGTGGTTTATGAATCCAGCGATTTTCTTGCGAACACGGTCCAAGTTGTGCTTCAAGTAGACGTGGTCGATCTTGGCGCTCCGATAGTGACCCTGTTGGGCGAGCCCCACATGCGTATTGCATGCAAAACGCCTTTTTCCGATCCCGGAGCCATAGCCACGGGTATCTGTGTGAGTGAGCTTCCCGTAACGATTTCAGGGCACGTGGATACCGTCACACCTGGAGTCTATGTGCTTCAATACACCGCCGATAACGGTCACGGCAATACCGACACCGTCCAGCGCAGCATCGAAGTGTATGATGAGGTCCCGCCCGTTGTTACTTTGCGCGGCCCGGCCTCCATGACGCTATTATGCGGCCAGGTATTTTTCGATCCCGGCGCTACCGCCACCGACGCCTGCGCGGGGGATCTGCCTGTCGCCGTCGAAGGGCAGGTCACCACTTCTGAACCCGGCATCCATACTCTTACGTACATGGCCGACGATGGGCATGGAAACACGGATGCCGCCCAGCGCACTGTAAAAGTCCATTGCGACTGCATCCTGAACACCGCCCGCATCCTTTATCCCGTGAATACCAGCATTATCCACATGAGTTCCCAAGATATCCCCATGACCTTCCAGGCCACCGTGGATTGTCCGGAGGATACCGTTTCCCTACAATTTTTCCTGGACGGCGCGCCCCTCGGTGAACCTTTCACCCAACCGCCCTACGATCTATCGGTCACCCATCTCGCGTCCTCCGCCTCCGGCACGCTGCATACGCTCTCCATCGAAGTGGAAGACACCGTGGGCGGACTGTTCACCGCTGAATCCACTTTCACCCTTGTTTCGGCCACTACCCAGCCCAATGGGTTGCCGGACACTGCATTGAATTCGTTATTTGCTCAGGACGGGGATGCTTACTTCGGCGCGGGTATCTTAAACGAGTGCGCCCGGAGCATTCGCATGCAGGCCTTCGGCCTCACTTCCGAAAACGATCCGGTCACCATCGAAATCACGCCTCCCGGCGATATCAGTTCCGGCGCAATCATTACAGCGTCCCGCGAAGTCCTTAACGACAACGAACTCGGCGTGCTCATCGCCGTATTTGGTTGCGATACCCCGGAAAGCCTCCTCGACGCCGGTGCGGAAAATCTCGGTTTGATTCCGGGCTATCTCACCCCCGGCGGCAATTACCTGTACCTTGATCTCCTCATCAGCAGCGATGATGGGCAAACCTTCACGCCAATCGATCCCGTGCGCCTTCAAACCCATCCTCTCCAAATCGAACTTTTCGGGATCGAACCGCAGGCCGGACGCGCAACCCAGCTTTACATGCATGCCGCCCTCCTTGCGGATAGTTCCTGGACGATTACTGGCGCAACCGGCGACTGGTCCGTGGCTTCGGCATCTTGCCGAAGAGTAACGAAAACCCAATCCATCACCACATTCACTACTTCCCTCATCGGACTCCTCGCTCCCTTCGACGTCGATCCGCAAGGTCCTTGCCTCCACACCGTCCCCAGTGCGCAATTTGATCTCATTCTTGGCCTTGTCCCTGTTGGCCAAACCCTGGAAACCGAAATCCTCATCGAG
>JAKQOG010000085.1 GCA_029565395.1 Candidatus Hydrogenedentota bacterium
GCCGGGCAGGCGACGGCCGCGGCAATCGATACAGGCGTCGCGATTTCCGAAGGGGATTACACGGGCGCGGCGCTTGCCGTCACCGGAACCGTGTTGCAGGGCGCGCACGCCGGGGTGCGTGTGGGACAGGTGAAGGCGGCGAAAGCGGTGAAAGCGGCGGATGCCCCCTCCCGCATGAAAGCCAAGATCTTGGTGAGGATGGAAAAAGGCCGCGATTTCGACAAAGTGCGTTCTAAAGCGTATCCTTACTGTGAAGTTTATGTGAAAGGTAAATACAAGAGACTAAAGCGTCTGGATGGCTATGACCCCGACATTGGCGAGATCGTGTCCCGAAAGCATACGCAGTTATCGGCGATACAGGAGCGAACAGCGATGAGGTATATCAGAGAGATTCCGCGCAAATATCCCAGGGGCGCAGTGATTGCCGATGTGCCTACGACCCGAAGGGTGGGGCTTGCCGGTGATGTCCTGCAGGGCGACTACTTCCTCGAAGTTCCCGTCCAGCGCATGCCAATCCCTCAGAGTGTGCTGGATTGTGCAGAGAAGCTAAAGGTAAAGATTCGCGATATTACCGGGCATGAGCATTAATGTTTGAAATTTTGTATTGCGATAGCTGGTTCTGGAAACGGCGAAAGTCTGTAGACGATTTATCCGAAGCGGAAGCATGCCAGAGGCATAAGAAGCGGAAGGAGTATACGGCTGTTCTTGGTGGTTTTGAGCATCCCTCGATTGTCGTTGAGGTAGTAAACCGCATGGTGGCAGTGACGTATCTTGACAGGTTGTTGAGAATGGAACGGACACTGAAGTTCCAGGAAAAGAAGCCAGAGCATCTTTTTCTTACCATGGCCATACGGCGCAGATATTGCGAGGCGACGGCGGAGATGATTGCCCGGCTGGAGTCGGGGCGTAAGGATCCAGGACATCCTTGGGGCCAGTTTCTGGCGGATGCGGACAGGGTTTTGGACGGTCGCACGATTGTTTTCAACGAAGATGGTTCGACGTTATACAGGGCATCAAAGCATGGAGATTCACGTCAACTCGTACAGCCCGGCCCTCAGTGCGATGTCACCGCGAATTGGGAGCCATACCCTGAATTTGGGCACTATGACCACCTGTTGAAACAACGCGACCTCCCCTGGGGTCCGGGTCTTGATGATGCGTCCGATTCAGGGTTGATGCCGGGGATAAAATCCAGTCTGCGAAAGATTGGGCGCAGAATCAATCTACGCCAACGTCCAAAGTAGTTTTAGGCGTAAGGCGGAACACGGACTGGCACCCTCCTTTGCTCTTCGAGCTTCGGAGAGCAAGCGGACGGACACAGCGCGGCGAGGCTGCAATCAATGTATCGGTCTCTCGGAAGCGCCTTTTAGATAGTATCCACAGATTACACCGATTCGCACAGATTTTTTGAGGAGTATTTCACGCAAAGCCGCAAAGCCGCCAAGGCACGAAGGGGAAAATCTGGAACTCAGAAAATCAGGAAGTTTAAGGATGGGTGTGGGATTGGCGCAGAATTTTTCTGCGCAAGCATGATCGGTGCGCACGGATGCCGGGTATAAAACCCGGCGTATATCGACGATACGGTGGCCATGCGCCGCGATGTGAATCGCGACGGAGACTTCGATGAGGCGGACGAGGGGTTCCTCTATTTCCTGGCGGATCAGCAGTATTCCACGGTGGCGCTGCTGGACGCCAATGGCGAGGTTGTGGAGCGCTATGACTATGATGCGTTTGGCATGCCTACGTTCTATGATGGCGCGGGCGCGGGCATCATCGCGGATAATGCCAAAAACAAACGGCTCTATACGGGCCGGGAATACCTGATAGCGGGCCTCTATGATTACCGGCAGCGGATCTATGACTCGGCGCGGGGCCGCTTCCTCATCCCCGACCCGGTGTACGACCCGGCAAACCTGGGCAATCCGTACACGTACGTGGGGAATAACCCCGGCGCGTTCGTGGACCCGTATGGGGATCTTGCTGACTACGTGTGGGACGCCGCTTCGATCGGGCTGGGCGCCGCATCCTTTGGTTACAATATAAGCCAGGGCAGCTACCTTTCCGCGGTGGTGGATGCGGTGGGCATTGGGCTGGATGTGGCAGCTTTTGCGATACCCATTCTCCCCGGGGGCGCAGGCGTGGGGCTCAAGGTTTACCGGGCTGCGGACATCGCCGTAAATGCCGGGCAGGCGACGGCCGCGGCAATCGATACAGGCGTCGCGATTTCCGAAGGGGATTACACGGGCGCGGCGCTTGCCGCCACCGGAACCGTGTTGCAGGGCACGCACGCCGGGGTGCGTGTGGGACAGGTGAAGGCGGCGCGCGTGGCGGATGCAACGACCACCAGAACACTTCCAAAGATTGATAATCTTCCTGAACTGACGAAGGCTGTGCGCTTTTTGAAAAGTGAGGGCATCACAGATGTCGGGCTACGTAGGGAGATTATAGAAGCTGCCGCCGAAGCTGGGATACGGTTTCCTGCCATAAGCGAAACACCTCGCACCTTGGCGCAATTCAGGAAGCTGTTCCCGAAAACAATTGCACGCGGGAAGAGTTTCAGTGGCAGGCTTGGCAACGTGCAAACACGAGTGTACACGCTGGATGAGGCGTTGAAGATTGAACAAGCGGGAGTTATTCCCAGATTTGAAAATCAGATCGGTTCACGCTTCGTGGATATTGCGTCGTTTTCTCCAGAGGGCAAACGACTTGAGTTGATACAACTCGTGCGTGAAATATCACCAGGAAGAGTTGCGGCTCGTGAGATTGCTGCGGCGTCAGAGATTTGTCGTTCCACGAATATGAGCGTAAAATTTCGTGTCGTTCCTTAGGAATTCAATTATGGCGAGAAACATTGCATACTTCGCTGGTCCGGACGATGACCAAGAGTTTTGGCAAGTCCTTTTAGCGTTTGGGCTTCGACCTTTACCGTATTCACTGGATGAACTATCCAAATTTCCTAATTGGCCACAAGAAACTCATTTTGGGATAAGTGGCTGCCTCTCCTTTCTTCCGGTCGAAAAACTACATCCATATGGGAATCCTCCGCACTTTATCGGAGAAGCGACGGATCCTTTGATCGAGTTTACGAGGGCATACTACCACCCACCCCACCTGGTAGCGGGTTGTATTCACTTCGATCCGGCCACCGAATTCGTGCCTGAGACAAAACCTTATTTTGAAAAGATATACCGGTGGGTTAGGAAGAATTGGAAGAGGATCGGTAAGTGTTATTACGGCCCACAGGCTGCGGTTTTGGCTACGCAGAAGGGTACAATTGTATCTGACTTCCCGCCAGGGACGAAGATTCGCCAAGTTAAAGTGCAGACGAAGAAATGAGAAATATTTGATGTTCCTCAGAACTGATTGGAAGTCTTGTCCAGAAATGGTTTTGCCGTCTGAAAAGAGAGGCAGACATCATCTGCCAGCTAATAAGGGAAAAGGATATGCGGGCACATAAGGAATTCGCCAGACTGAACGAGGCGACAAGAGATCGATGGGCGGGCCGGGGAATACATATTGATATTGAGCCGTATGTGAATGTAGGTGGCTATAAAACTTGGCGTGGTGCCAATAGATCACTTTCCGTTGATGCAGTTATTCAATATCGTGGGACGAATGTGAGAGGCTTTGACCTTAAGACCGGACGACTTTGGTCACGTTCTGAATTATATGAACGGATACGGCGCTTGAGAATTCCGATACAACAAATAATACCCTAGCAGGAAATTATGAAATCTAAACCCCTATATCGTATGGCGAAGAAAATCTGGTTTCCGCATCTACACGTCCATGGATTTGAGGAACGAAACGGTGCATATCGCCAAGTACTGAGTTCCGGGGTAGTGCGCCAGTTTGTTTTGAGTAAGGATCCTCATGGCGCTGAGACATTCATGGTAATGTGCGGCGTGGATTCTGTGCCACGGGTAGAAGGCACCGATCTTGACTACGGCTTTGCGAAGAATGACGGACTCTATCATTTGACTCCACGTGGCTGGGACTACAATTCCGGCCGCTGGCCCTGTGAAACGGAAGAGCAAGCGTTTGCGAGTATAACCGCGTTACTCCCGCTTATTCTCGAACTTGCCGTACCTTGGCTGGAGTCCATTACCACCCTTTCCCACGTCGGGGATGAGATTAACGAAGTCAAAAGTCCTGGTCTTGGATGGATAAAGGCACGACTTTACATGCTGGATGGTAACATTCCCCGAGCGCGTGAGGTTGCCGAAAAATATGCAGACTACGTGGAGAAACCCGAACACCGAAGGATTCTCCTGCCAGAAGACATTGAGGAAGATAAGGAGCGAGCTGCGCGAATCCTGGCAGAAGTCGAAGAAGCTGCGCGCCGTGCGGGATAGTTATCGAGGCACGTTCCTGCGGGGTTTTGATTTGAAGACAGGACGACCATGAGAAACAGGGAATTTGCGGTAATGGCTCAATGTCTGACCAAGAGCCTACAAGGATTCAAGGTCCAGGCACCTTTGATGTTTCTAGTCCCATTAAGCCATACCTTGCGCGGTATCTATTTTGAAAACAGCAGTGATGCTAGAGCTTTCTACGTTTGGGTGTTTTTTCTCCCGCTCTTCATTCCGAGGAAATATATAAGCTTCGAGTTTGGCCAACGAATATGTCAAGCTACTGGAGAACAATGCTGGAATGCAGATGCCAAAGATCTTCACCATGACCTCATCCGGGCCATAAAACGTGATGCATTACCGTTTCTATCGAAAATCGATACACCCTCTGACATTGCGCGAGCAGCTATGGCATTGTTGAATCCAATAAATCCGTATTACCAGCAAACATTAGCTTTTGCGCACGCTCGTGCCGGGCAGTTAGTTGAAGCCCGTATCGCTTTTGATCAACTTGTGAAACAAATTGATCAGGCAGTTCCGTGGCAACGTGAGATGGCTGAAAGGGCTTTACATTTTAGTAGAACGTTATTGGCTGATCCCGCAAAGGCCCAGTTTCAGCTCAATGAATGGGAAGTAGAATCTATACGGAACTTGGGGCTTGAGAAATTCCGGTCATCCGCTGTGTAATATACTTTTCAATGGAATACCGAGGACATATATACCAACGCTAAAGAGGCTGTGGACGTGGCGAAGCAGTCAGGATTGACGAACAGACACGGAGCATTCGGTATGCGGGCACATGGGGAATTCGCTAGATTGAACAAAGCAACAAGCGAACGCCTGGCGGGCCGGGGGATTCATATTGATATTGAGCCGTATGTGAATGCAAGCGGCGATGCAGTTCGGCCTAGTGCAAGTAGATCGCTTTCTGTTGATGCAGTTCTTCAGTACCGGGGGAAAAATATAAGAGGTTTTGATCTTAAAACAGGACGGCTTTGGTCACATTCCGAATTGGGGGAACGGAGACGTCGTTTTGGAATTCCGATACAGCAAATAATACCCTAGCAAGAAATTATGAAATCCAAACCACTATATCGTATGGCGAAAAAAATCTGGTTTCCGCACCTGCATGCGCACGGATTTGCGGAACGAAATGGCGCGTATCTCCAAGTACTAAGTTCAGGCGTAGTGCGCCAATTTGCTTTAAATAAGGATCCACATGGAGCTGAGACATTCATGGTAATGTGTGGTGTTGATGCTGTGCCTCTGAAAGAAGGCACCGGATTTGATTATAGTTTTAAGAAACATGATGGTCGCTATCATTTGACCCCACGTGGCTGGGACAACAATTCAGGCCGCTGGCCCTGTGAAACGGAAGAGCAAGCGCTTGCGAGTATAACCGCGCTACTCCCGCTTATTCTCGAACTTGCCGTACCTTGGCTGGAGTCCATTACCACCCTTTCCCAAGTCGGGGATGAGATTAACGAAGTCAGCAAGCCCGGCCTCGTCTGGATGAAGGCGCGGTTGTACATGCTTGATGGCGACATTCCCCGTGCACGGGAGGCCATTGACCGTTATTTGGTTTGGGCCAAGAAGCCGCGTAACTGGGGCACAAAGGAGTTTCAAAAAGAAGACATAGAACTTGGCGAACGCATATTTGATGAAATCGAAGACGCCGCCTATGCCATGGGCGAATGATTGTTTTGGGAAGGTAGAATCTGGAACTCAGGAACTCAGGGAACCTAATAATGGGTGCAGGGGTTGGTGCGGAATGATTCTGCACAGGTGTGGCTTTTTTTGGATTATATATCTCTTTCAGAGAAGGAGGTGTGGGGGCATGGTGGACCCAGGGTAGCGAAGCGCAACCCATGGGCTGGAATTATGCATCCCCTTCGGGGAAAGGTGTGGGGGCATGGTGGACCCAGGGTAGCGAAGCGCAACCCGTGGGCTGGAATTATGCATCCCCTTCGGGGAAAGGTGTGGGGGCATGGTGGACCTATCGCGGCGTAGCCGCAACCAAAGAATGGAACACGGAACACCGGCCTTCGCCCAAAAGGGCTACGGCCCGACAGGCACGGATTACGCGGATTTTCGCGGATAAATGATCCCCGAAGGGGAGCCATTTGAATAGCCGTGGGTGTAACCCATGGATCACGGTTTCCCATTATGATGACCCTGAAGGGGTCAAATGTTGAAATGCTCGTTTGACCCCTTCAGGGTCAACGTTTAAGACAACCAATTCCGTGGGTTTTACCCACGGCTATTCAAATTCGCCCCCGTTGGGGACGATGAATTCGCAATCTCTCCTTTATGCCGTTCGCAACCTCAGCGTGCGAAACTTTTTTAAGCTCTTGGAAACTTAGGGACCCAGGGTCAGCGAAGCGCCACCCTGAATAATCACCCCTCCCAAAATTCCGAAGGAATTCAACAACCCAGCCTGTCGCGGCGTAGCCGCAACCAAACCAACAAGTTAGCGATAAAGTGCGAAACTTTTTTAATCAGTTGGAGAATTAGGGACCCAGGGTAGCGAAGCGCAACCCATGGGCTGGAATTATGCATCCCCTTCGGGGAAAGGTGTGGGGGCATGGTGGACCCAGGGTAGCGAAGCGCAACCC
>JAKQOG010000136.1 GCA_029565395.1 Candidatus Hydrogenedentota bacterium
CCCGGCTCCGAAGACGGATTTTGTCCGGGCGTTGGCGCAGAATAATTCTGCGCTTCTTCAAACAGCGCAGAACGATTCTGCGCCAACTTTCAACTCCGGCGGCTACCACCCCTGCCCCGGCTCCGAGGACGGATTTTGCCCTGGTATATAATGAATTCATATTTAGCATAAATCATATATATGTCAATTAAATCCCCCTCGTTTCGCAAGCCTGGACCCTCGTTTCCCAAATACCGGGCTCCGGGGTCCGGATTCCGGAACCTACAGTCTAAAGTCTACCTTCCTACAGCCTAATTCCCCCCCTCGTTTCCCAAATACCGGGCTCCGGGCTCCGGGGTCCGGAACCTACAGTCTAAAGTCTACCTTCCTACAGCCTAATTCCCCCCCCCTCGTTTCGCAAACCCGGAACCCGCGTTATAGTCCTGACTTTAACACCATGTCGCAGATGGGCCCGCGCGATTTTGCGCCTTTGATGACCATGTGCCCGTAATTCATCGAACCTTTCATCATGCGGACGATCCAGTTTAGGGCATTGTTGGACTCGTTCAGATACGGGTGATCGACCTGGCGGGTGTCGCCGAGGCAAAAGCACCGGACATTTTCGCCCATGCGCGTGAGGAGCGCGCGGACCTCGTAGCGGGAGAGATTCTGGGTTTCGTCCACGATCACGATGGCGTCTTCAATATTCATGCCGCGGATAAAGGCCAGGGGGAGAATCTCGAACTTGCTTGGGTTGAAGCGGGTGTGGGTAGCGTCGTCTTTTTCAAAAATTCGTTCGGCGGGCCGCAGCGTATGGAGTTTTTGGATCAAGGCCCGGAGATAGCGGATGTACGGCTCCATTTTCTCCTCGACGTCTCCCGGCAAGTAGCCCATTTTTTCACCGATCTCAATCATGGGCTTGACGATATAGATTTTGTCAAACAGCTTGCGTTCCAGCACCAGATAGAAGGCGGTGGCCAGCGCCAGGAAAGTTTTGCCATAGCCCGCCTCACTCTGGAGCGTGACCAAGTCGATTTTTTCATCGAGGAGCAATTCGAAGGCCAAGTTTTGGTATACATTTCGGGGCCGGACCTTCCATACCTCGTGCTCATATTCGATCATTTTCGGTCCGTCGTTCCCATGATACAGCGGCTTGCCTTCTTTCCACTGGAAGGAATTGGGAATGACCTCATCCCCCTCCGTCACAAAGCCGGTATAAAGTTGAGAATCGGATTGGAAGGGGTGCGAACTTTTGAATTCCTGGCTTTCCACCCCGGAGATTTTTGCCAGCAATTGGAACAACCGGTCATTCGTGACCAGAATGGGCTCCTGCATCCCGCTGGAGCGCACTTCCTGCAAGATCTTCAGATCCGCGTGCCCATTATGTTCCCCGTTCCCATCATGTAATATCTGGATGACGTCCAGATTTTTGTGAATCGCCTCCACCGCCAGCGCCACCAGATGCTTCAGGCGCGGCTCCTTCTTCAGCCGGTCTAATTCAAGGATGACATGAAACGGGATGCCGACCCCGTTCTCTTCTCCATTGCGCAACAGATTGATACAGTTGGGATCTTCCAGCAGGGCGTTCGTGTCCAGAATATAATTCTTTTTCATCTAATTCCTCCGGGATGAACACCAGGTTAATGTATGTTGCCACAGTGAATTTCACAGGAGAATAAGAACGTGTTGAAATTACATGGACGTTTCCTTTCATGGGCGGATCAATGCCGGGGAAGCGGTTGGATTTATGGACAACACCCCCACGTAACCTCCGGTTGAGATCCCGGAAGCCCCAGCGCACGCTATTTCGCGGGCGGCTGTTGGACATCGCGTTTGTTCAGTCCGGCTGACTGCTACTAGCGTAGAGGATTATCGCGATTTATGCAAGACTTTTTTTGACTGGGGGGGGCGTTTTGAATAGTGTAGCGGAAATAATTGTTTCTGATGGCGGTACATATGGCCTTTTTTGGCAGGAGGCATGTGTTTTTAAAATGTAACCGCTGCGGCCAACGCCTCGGCTGGAATTCCTAAAGAATGCGAAAAGGAGTATGGCAGGCACATTCATGAAACGGCGAGCCTTGGAAATCATAGCCCCCATGGCGGGCGCTGTCTTGTTCTTGGTGACGATTTATGTGTTGCACCACGAACTTATGGCGTATCATGTCCATGACATTCTAAGCGCCCTCAAGGGTATTCCGAAGATTCATTTTTTTGCCGCCGTGATATTCACTGTGCTTGGCTACCTGGCCCTTACCCTCTACGACGTGCTTGCCTTTGTCTATGTGGGCCGGCGGCTGCCGTATCCGAAAATTGCCATAGCTTCCTTCATCGGCTACGCGTTCAGCAACAATATTGGTTTTTCATTTCTCAGTGGCGGTTCCATTCGCTATCGGCTGTATTCGGCCTGGCAGCTTTCCCCGGTGGATATCGCCCGCATCGTAGCCTTTTGCACCATTACGGGCTGGTTGGGCTTTTTCACGCTGGGCGGCATTGCATTGTTGCTGGAACCCTCGTCCCTGGGAGTCCTCCTGCATATGCCTTTCCACTCGACACATCTTCTGGGCGCGCTCTTTCTGCTTGGGGTTTCCGTCTATGCCGCCGCCAGCTTGTTCCGTAAACATTCCTTTCGATTCCGGGACACCGAACTACAGCTCCCTCGACCCTGGCTGGTGGGGTTGCAGTTAATTGTTGCCTGTGTGGATTTGTCGTTGGCCGCCACCGTGTTGTACATGCTGCTACCGGCGGATGCGGCCCTTTCCTATCCTGCCTTCCTGGGCGTTTTTATTGTCGCCATCGTGGCTGGACTGGTCAGCCAGGTACCTGGGGGGCTGGGGGTGTTTGAAACCCTCATGGTGGTGCTTCTTTCAGGCAAAGTACCGGTTACGGGGCTGTTAAGCGCTCTGCTTGCGTTCCGAGGCGTGTATTACCTCCTCCCTCTGATTGCCGCTGCGGGGATCTTTGGCGGCCATGAACTGTATTTGCGGCGCACCCATGTGGCCCGGGCGACCCAAGCCGTCACCCTTTGGTTTCCCCCTGTTATGCCGCGTCTATTTTCGATAATGACCTTTGCGGGGGGGCTTGTGTTGTTGTTTTCGGGTGCTGTTCCCAGTATCAAAGGACGCATGCTCTGGCTGGGTACGTTTATTCCACTGCCCGTAACGGAAATGTCCCATTTTCTGGCCAGCCTTGCGGGAGTGGGGCTTATTCTTTTGGCCCGCGGCATCCAACAAAAACTGGACGCCGCCTATCTCCTGTCCTGCCTGCTCCTAGTCTGCGGCATTGCCTTTTCCCTGCTCAAGGGGCTGGATTATGAAGAAGCGGTTATTCTCAGCTTGATGTTGGGGGCCATGCTGCCTTGCCGACGGTACTTCACCCGAACCGCTTCCGTGTTGCGGGAACCGTTTTCCCTGAACTGGATTCTTTCCATCAGTGTGGTGATCGGGTGTGTATTCTGGCTGGGATTCCTGTCATATAGACACGTGGAGTACTCCCATGATCTGTGGTGGCGTCTGGGCGCCGACGCCCCCCGATTCATGCGGGCGTCTGTTGGAATAGTCGTTCTTTTGGCCGCTTTTTCCGCTGCCCGGTTGCTGCGGCCTGCCCCACCCGATCCAAAACAACCCAACGTAAAGGACATTGAACGAGCCCAACCGATACTAGCGCGATGCAGGCATACAAGCGCCCATCTCGCTTTAATGGGGGATAAGTACCTGTTATTCAACGACAAGGGCACTGGTTTCCTGATGTATGGCGTGGAAGCCAGCAGTTGGGTTGCCTTGGGGGATCCCATCAGCCCGGATTCGGACAGACCGGAACTGGTGTGGCGGTTTAGCGAAATGGCAAAACACCATGGCGGATGGCCGGTGTTTTACCTGGTACAGCCAGAGTGTCTGCCCTTATATGCGGATTTGGGGATGACCATGATGAAGCTGGGTGAAGAAGCCCGGGTCCATCTCCCGGAATTCACCCTGGAGGGCAGCGGACGCAAAACCGAGCGGCATTTGATCAATAAGATTGAACGGGAAGGGTATCAATTTGAAGTTCTCTCCAAGGAGCAGGCCTGGGAATGGATGCCCCGGTTCCGCGCCATCTCCGAACAATGGCTCCAGGAGAAGAATACGCGGGAAAAACGATTTTCACTGGGCTTTTTTGATGAGGCCTATTTAAAGTATTTCCCCATGGCCATTGTACGCAAGGGAGATTCGTCAGGACAGGACGCAGTGGTTGCTTTCGCCAATATATTGGAAGGCGCGGAGAAAGAAGAACTCTCCATAGATCTCATGCGGTATGCACCCGGCGCTCCAAGCGGCATCATGGAATACCTGATAGTGCAATTGCTGAATTGGGGGCGCGGACAAGGGTATCAATGGTTTAACCTGGGGATGGCTCCGTTATCGGGTCTGGAAAACGGTCCTGCAGCGCCCTTGTGGAACAAATTTGGCGCCATGGTATACCGGCACGGCGAACATTTCTATAATTTTCAGGGCCTGCGTCAGTTCAAGGACAAATTTGATCCGGTTTGGAAGCCCCGGTACTTGGCGTATCCCGGCGGTCTTAAGCTGCCTGTAATCCTTACCAACGTAGCTACCTTGATTGCTGGCGGGATTAAAGGGGTTATGGCAAAATAGTTCCGGGAATCAGCAACTATCTCGACAACAGACACGGGAATTTCCCGTAGAGGAGGGTCATCTATGAAAGGGCTTCATTTCCCACAACCATTCCGTCATCTTCATCCCCCGATAAGGAATGTACAAGATATTTTTACGGAGCAGCGGACTCTGGGTCAACGCACATCAGACCATGTGGCTAAAATTGTCGGATCCTGGCCCTTTATCCTCATCCAGAGCGGTATACTTATTTTATGGGTTGTGGTGAACAGCATGGCGGTTATCGCCCATTGGGATCCCTATCCCTTCATCTTAATGAACCTCGTGTTGTCCCTCCAGGCCGCTTTTACCGCCCCAATTATCATGATGAGCCAAAACCGGCAGGCGGATCGCGATCGCATTGAGGCCCATAATGATTATCAAATTAACATTAAAGCCGAGGAAGAAGTCCGGATTATCTTGTTGCACCTGGATGCGCAGAACGAGGCCTTATCGCATCTTTCGGCGAAAATTTTACAAATAGAACAAGCATTGCAACCCCGATCAAACGGTTAACCCACGTTTGTCCTTCGTGCCGGGCACTATGTGGTACAGACATGTTATCCTTTTAACCAATCCCCGCGCACCGGCCGGTCCAGCCGCGCATTAGCCTCATCATCGTTCACAAAACGCTCTTTTTCCGGGTCCCAGGCGAGTTTTCGTCCCAATTGAACCGCAATCAGTCCAATCTGGCAGAGGGATACCGTCCGGTGGCCCACTTCCACGGGTTCCAGAGATTCCTTGCCCGTTCGAATGGCGTTGAGGAAGTCTTCCTTGTCACTCAGGGTGGTGCTCAAGTCCACCTCACCGGATTTTGCATCGCTCAGGATGGCGGGGTTACTCGCCTCGATGCGATCCGGATACCATGCTTTAATCCAACCCTCTGTCCCGTGCAACTCGATGAGGGCTTCGGGACCCATCTCATAATCAAGCGTTACGCCGTTGGCATAGGCATACTGGACCTTAAAACCGGTTATGGTGTCCCACAAGCCCTCTGAAAATGTTCCTGTTCCTTCCACGCTGACGGGCCCGGAGCGATCGGTGTTATTGGCCCATTGGGCGATGTCGTTCATGTGGCTGCCCCAATTGGCTATCATGCCGTTTGTATAGTCGGAAATCCTCAGCCAGCCTGGACGCTCGCGGATGTCATGCGGTTTATGCACCCGCTTTTCCGTATAGGGTTTTTCCGGGGCCGGGCCGAGCCAGAAATCATAATCCAATTCCTTGGGCACCGGCATGGTTTCGGGATTCCCCACCGGTTTGGAATCCTCCGGCACATAGGTATGAATCCGCTGTAGGGCGCCAATCCGCCCGTTGCGTGCGCATTGCACCGCTTTCCACATAACTGGCACCGACCTGAATTCACTGTCCGTGCGCGTCATCACGCCCTTTTGTTTCGCCGTCTCGCATAGGAGGCGTCCATGTGCGATGGCCGTGCTGAGCGGCTTCTCCACGGAGAAATGTTTTCCGGCCCGTGCTGCGGCAAGGGCTATCGGAATATGCCAGTGGTCCGGTGTGGAAATCATCACGGCATCGATATCCTTCCGGGCCAGCACTTCCCTGAAATCGTGATGCATGGAACATCCCGTATAGGTTTTCCCCATCTTCTTCGAATAAAACTGGTCTACCAGATCGCGCGCATGTTCGCAGCGCCAGGAATCCACGTCACATACCGCCACCACCTGCGCAGAAGGAGAGGCAAAAAACTGTTGCAGATTAACCTGTACGGCTTGACGTCCCACGCCGATCATGCCGATGGTGATTCGGCTGTTGGGGCCGGGCGCTTCGGCAGCCGTTGCCCTGCGGAAAAATGGCGTGATCGTTCCGGCAAGCGCCACGCCGGTTTTTATGAATCCCCTCCGTGTCAGGTTGTCTCGATACCGCATAAAACCTCCTATGCACATATTGCTAATGTCCTTCCCGGAATGATAGCATGAATCAACATTTATGGGGTTAGAAAATGAACGAAGAAACCGTGCAAGAACGCATTGAACGCTACCTGAAGATTGCCATTGCGGTCTACGCCGTGCTGCTGGTGCTGGCGATGTATCCAGACACCGTGGACCCGACGGGTGACATAAAGCGTCTGATTACAGCCTTGGCGGCCTTTGGCCTGATGGCCTGGTGGGCGTTGGCCGTGGCGTGGTACGGTTTGCCGGTGCGCCGGCCCCGGCTTTTCCTTGAAGTGCTGGTGTGTTTCCTGGCGCTTTATGTTCTTTCCACGATTCGTTCGGAATTCCGCTGGTTTAGTTTCCTGGATACGGGTGGATTCTTCTCGTTATTCGCACTTTATCTTCTGGCCAGCCAGGTATATCACACGCCAGCACAGGTTATCCGGCTGTTTTGGGTGTTGTGCGCTACAGTGGGATGTGCTTCCCTCTATGCCATGGCCCAGAAAATTGGGGTGGACCCCTTCCCTTGGGCGGACCGAACCTCGGATGTATATTTGAATTTACCCGCAACGTTTGGCAACCCCAACTTCGCGGCCCATATACTGATACTCACCGTTATTCTAGGGATAGTGCTTTTCAGTCTGAACCTTGGTGCGGCGCGGAGTCCGGAACAACCTAATAGCAAACGGTGGCTGTCAATTTTATTTGCTGCGGCGTTGACCGTGCTTTTCATGCTTCATTTGCGTTTCACGGAACAGCGCGCCGGCCTGATTGCATTGACAGCGGCGCTTGTTCTGGTAGTTCTGGCCTGGCTGATTGGCAAGCGTTTCAGGAGGCCGATCATGGGGGCGGTGATATCCCTGGCATTGGTGGCCGCCTTAGGTAGTGCGGGACTGGGGGGCGCCATGCTGATGTCAAAAATGCGTGGAGGCACCGCATTCCCCCTGGATACATCACTTTTGATCCGCTACCAATCCTATGTCAGCGCGGCGGATATGCTGTTTGACCGCCCGGCCCTCGGGGTTGGGCCAGGGGTTTATGCCATTACCTACTCCAATTATTGGACCCCTTTCGAGAAAGACTGGTTCGCACAGGAACATCGTGTTAATAACCATGTGCATAATGATCTCATAGAGATTGGAATAGACGCCGGATTGCTTGCGGCAGGATTGTACCTGACCCTGTTGACCCTGGGGATGGGATATGGGTTATTTATGTCGTTCAGCACGGCATCGCCGGTACGGCGCCGGTTGGGCTATGCCTATGCGGCGTTATTTCTGGCATTCCTGGTGGACGGCCTCTTCGGGTTTAATCTGCGCGTGCCTGTTTCGGCGGCGGCGCTGTTTTTGCTATTGGGCACACTCGATGGGCTATGGAGCGACTCCGCGCCCAAGCTGGAAGGCCGCAGAAATTTTGGCCTATGGCGCTGGGCGTTGGTGGCGGTGTTGT
Source organism: Candidatus Hydrogenedentota bacterium (assembly GCA_029565395.1). Classification (GTDB taxonomy): domain Bacteria; phylum Hydrogenedentota; class Hydrogenedentia; order Hydrogenedentales; family CAILVY01; genus CAILVY01. The sequence continues at coordinate 7,967 of JAKQOG010000136.1, forward strand.
TGGTGGTGGCCATAATGAACGGCCGTCACTTTGCCTCGCAATATTTTATGCAGCAAGGCAGCCGCGCTCAGATAGCACAAGACTATGTAAAAGCAAGGGAATGGTTCGAACGTGGGGCGCGCATGACCCCCTGGAACTGGCAATTCGAGCGGCGGCTTGGGCTGGTCAGTCTTGCGCAATTGGATCCTATGAATGCGGTGGAGCATTTTGAGCGGTCGCTGGCCATTAACCCCCATTATCTGATGACCCGGCTGCCCATGGCGCACGCCAAGCTGATGATTGCCCAGCATATCATGCAGACGGATAGTGCAAAGGCAGACGAGGCGCTCAATACTCTGGATGAGGCTTCGGATCACCTGAATGCGATGCTGACCGTGTGCCCGGCGTTTACCGAAGCCCATGAACTGCTGGGGCGCATCGCTTCATTCAGCGCGGCATTTATTAGCATGAAAGAGGAAGCGGATGCCGCGGATCGCGCCCAGCAGTATTGGCGCACCGCCGAAAAGCATTTGCAACAGGCCATCCGATATTCCCTCCAGAAAAAGGCGGAACACTACCGCATGTTGGCGAAAATCCGCATGGCGTTGAACGATGTCAGCGGGGCGGAGCAGGCATTGGCGCAGGCGGTGGGAGCGGAACCCACGGATACGGAGACTTGGCCGTTGTTTCTGGAATTTGCCAACAAGAACAAGCATTATGATCGTGCGCGCAATGCCCTTATGGCACAGTTGCAGCGGTTGAAAGAGATGGAGAAACCGGATAGGGATGCGTTGTGCACCGCTTATTTGTTCCTTGCGCGTGTTCAGGAAAACGGTTATAACGATCAGGAAGGGGTGGAAAAAGCCTACTGGGGCGCGCTGGAAAACAATCCCATGCGTCCCGAAGTCTGGACCAATCTTGCCCGCTATGCCCAGGCTAAGAACCGGCCCGACTTCTTAAAGACGGCCGTCGCCCAAACCTGTGGGAAACTGACGGTTGCCAATGAGAAGCCGCTGGCCTATGTGGCGGCGGTCAATGGCACGCTCCAACAAGGTGGACCGGCACTGGAAAATGCGTCCGCCGTGGTGCTTTCGTATATCCGGGCACATAAAGCGTCGGAGCCATTAAGCGCAGAACAGGCCTATGGATGGGCGGCACGGTTGTTATTGGATGTCCTGCAAACCACTCCACAAGACAAGGTTGGATGCGGGGCGTACTTGAATTTAGGGATTAGTTTTGCCGGGTTGGACCAAATGACCACCGCGGACCAACTGTTTGCACGGGCCAAATCCTGCATTGATCCGGAACGGGAAGCGTTCCTGGCCATCCACTGGGCTGATACCATGGTCCGGCAGAATCGCATTAGCGAAGCAGTCAATCTGTTGGGCGAAGCCCGGAGCAAGCATCCGGACAACCTGGATTGCCGGTGGGCGCTAGCCCGGACGCTGGTTAAGGAAGGCCGGGTAGACGATGCGCGGCGGGAATATGAATCGCTGCTTCAGGAATCCGGCCTTGCGCAGGAAGGCCGCGTCATGCTGGAAAAAGAACTGAACGCCCTTTGAGGCTCCACACTGGCCGTAGTGGTTCAATCCCGCGGTGAACAGTATTAATTTAGATACCCCAAGGCCTTAAGCGATTCGCGCAGGGCAGGATCCATTGTTTCGGGGTTGACCTGCCCGGCATCGGCCACGTACCAGATATAGATGGCGAATTCTCTGGGCAATCCGGCAGGGTCATGGGCATCCGTGTCCGCCAATAATTCCATAAGAGGCATCGGCGTACCATCCAGCGCCCGATGTGCACCCGCAGCGCCTACATGGACAATATCCGGCGAAATCGGCCGGCCATCCACGTCCACGCGAATCTGCACGTTTTGATTAGTGCCAGCCTCGATGCGAAGGTGCGCATGATCCTGCTCCGCCAATTCAGTATGCCAGGTGTCCCGGTCGAATACTTGGTCGGAGGGGTGTTTTGTACGCCAGGAGAAATGGATTGCGTCCCCTTCGCGGTGCGTTTCCCCTTTCCAGTCATAATAGCTGAGTTCGAAGGGGCCAAAGGATATTCCCGTGACGGTTCCGGTTACCTGATGGCCGTCTTCACCGCAAGTCATCAGAATATGCAGGCCGGCGCCACCTTGTGCGGCTTTATGGATGCTGTAGTTACGCATTGCTTCGCCGCCCAGCGGTGGAGTGTCCAGTCCGTATCGTTCACCCGGATCCTTTATCAAATCAAACCAGCTTTCCCATCCGCCTGCGAGATTCCGGATATATTTCTGGTCCTCTTTACGCACCGCCCGGATGCTGTACGAGAGATTCACTAGCGAAGCATATCCCATGCGCGGGGCGCTAAGGCCGGTTTCCAGCAGATCCTTGAAAGAACGCCCCTGAAACCGGTCCTCCGGGGGCAGTCCGAGGATGTCCAGAATCATGGGGGCGATATCCACCATTTCCACCAACGATTCCCGGCGTTCGCCTCCTAACCGCCCACGGGGCAAACGGATAATCAAAGGCACCCTCAACACTTCCTCATACAAGGTCCTTCCGTGGATGTTCCCGCCATGTTCCCCGAATTCCTCCCCATGATCCGATAGCACTATGATGAGGGTGTTGTCATATAGGTTGCGTGTTTTTAATGCGTTTACTACCCGGGCAAATTGTGTATCGGAATAGGCGATTTCCCCATCATACAGATCGATGGCTTCCCGGAAGTGTTCTGGGCCGGCGCGATCGGGATAGGTCTCTTGGTGGAATTTTCGCCGGAATTCCTCCGGTGGTTCATAGGGAGCATGTGGTCCCATGGCGTGGACGTATAAAAACCAGGGACGTCCTTGTGCAAAGTCAATTGTGGCAATGGCCGCATCCACTACCTTTGCGTCATCCAGATTTGCCGTATCTGAGGAATCCACATCTACGTATTGCGCAAATCCATCTCCGAATCCCCATAATGGCAAAACATTGGGATTGGTAATCAGCCCATGTGTATCATAGCCGTGTTTTTGCAGCGCCAACGCCAAGTCCGGCAGGTTCTTGTGCAATACATCGGGGCGATCCTGCGCCCCGTGTACATGAGGATAGGTGGAAGTCAGCAATGATCCCACAGACGGCTTGGTCCAGGAGGACTGCGGCATCAATTGCGCGAATAAAATTCCTTCTTGAGCGAGGACGTCCAGGTTTGGCGAGGTTTCCCGCGCATAGCCGTAGCAGTGAAGATGATCCTGACGGAGGGCGTCAATGAGGAAGATCAACACATTCGGACGTTCTTGTTTCCCCTGGACAATTTCGCACGGGCTAAGCCAGAGGGTGTGCGGACAGGTAATGACCAAACGGCACGTTCCTTGCCGTCCCTCCAGAGGGATGCGATGATCGGTCCATTGCATGGATTGGGCGGTTCTAAATTTACGGATACAAGTGTTTCCAAGGTATACGCGGATTATGGATCGTTCGTCACGTGCGCCCCAATCCAATACCCCCAAGCGCAAGCATGCATTTTGGGTGACTTCCCCCAGGTGGATGGTTTGAGCCTTTGCTGCATCCACCCGGCAGGCGTCCCGCCACTCGGTTTCCCTCTCTATTCGTTTGACCGGAAGCTGTTCGATGGCAATTTCATGCGTGGGATCGGGGGGTGCTTGGCACCCCTCGCACAGGAAAACACACAGTATCCCAATACATGTGGAAGCAATCGTTTTCATGCTTACACGCTATCAACTGGTCAGGGACAATGCAACATTATGTCTCTGCCACGTCAATCGTGTTTTTTCCTGCTCCCTTGGCACGGTAAAGCGCTTCATCGGCTTTTCGAATCAGATCATCGGAACTGATGGCGCCGGTACAGGCCGCCACCCCGATGCTCATGGTCGTTCCATACCGGTTTTCGAGGCGTTCAAACTCCTCGCGCATCCGGTTGGCGACCCGCATAGCCCCCACGGTATCCGTTTCCTGAAGAATTACGGCAAATTCATCGCCGCCACACCGGAAGCCTTCATCGGTCATTGAAGAGCGAATGCTTCGCCGTATTACCTGGCCTACGGACACCAGCAATTCATCCCCCACCAAGTGGCCATAGGTGTCGTTGCATTTCTTAAAGTTGTCCAGATCGATCATCATGAGCGTAACCGGCATGGTGTTGTCCCGGGATCGTGCCACGGCCCAGGCAATACGGTTCTGGAAGGATCGTTTGTTAAAGAGACCGGTTAGTGCGTCTTTCTCCGCCGCTTCGGCCAGTTGGCGCTCCACTTCGCGTTTTTCAGTCACGTCTTTGAAGGTCAGAAAAACATTGCGCCCGAATTCCGTCCGGATAAACGATGCGGAAATATCCACATGAATCTGACGCCCCGTTGGATGAGCGATGACAAGATCCGCCATCGTGCCGCCGCCCCGGTGTGAACAGATGATGAGCCCCTGCTCCAGCCGAAGCCGGTCCGACCCGGTGAACAAATCCGCGATGGGCTTATCCTTTAGGGAGCTTGACAGCACGCCCGCCAGTTCACTGAAGGCGCGGTTGGCATCCGCTATGATAAACACTTCATCTTCTAATAACACCATGCCATCTGCACTTAACTCGAACAGACTTCGGTATTTGCTCTCCGCCATCATCCGTTCGCGCTCTAATTCCCGCTCCTTAAACAGGCGGATGAGCTTCGCTTCCAATTCCGCATGGGGGAAGGGTTTGTTGATGAAATCTTGAGCCCCTGCGTGCACCACTTCCACATAGGGAAAATCCTCCGGATATCCCGTCATCACGATAATATCCATGGCAGGGCATAGCGTACGGGCCTTTTCCAGCAGTTCAAATCCATGAACGCCCGGCATCAGCATGTCCGTTACCATAACATCCACCGGGGTGCGTTCAAGAATCCCCAAGGCTTCCAGACCATCCCGGGCGCATACCACTTCACACCCCAGACGGAGCCCCACCACCCGTTCAATCAATGCGGTGATGCTTTCCTGATCATCCGCCACCAGGATACGGTACTTCGCATACGGCAAGGGCGTTGCCTCAGCCGAAGTGTCAACCGTCTCGGCACACGATATGCTCTTCATGTTACTATCCATTTCCTTCCCTCTGCGCAAAAACAAGTATACGCCACGGGAGCATCATTGTGCAAACCATTTTCTATCTCTAATTGTAATTCCCAGGCGCCGCATACGCAAAATACTGTCTCTGATCATCTTTCACCATGAGAACCGGCCACGGCAATTGCTGTGCAAAAAACGGCGAAAAAGGAAAAACCGCGAAATTCACACAGATTCGCTATTGCCCGGCATCCAGGCGTTTCAACCGGATATCTTTGAATTGGATCCTCATCGGCGGGCCGCTATGCAATTGAAGCGCGAGAATACCTTTCAAATCTTGTTGTTTTGGGTCATTATCGCATACCTCGGCCACCGTTCGCCCGTTCACGTTCAGCAACAGGCTCGGCCCTCGGCAGATAAGATGATATTCATGCCAGTCTTCCAAGCGGAATCGTGCCGGGCCATCCGCCCCTTCGATTTTTGTCGTAGTGGGCTGGCCATTCATATCAAAAACCGTTTTTTCGCCTCGCCAGGCCAGTGTTTCACGGCCATGCTCATCATACAACCGCACGAGCCAGGGTGTATTCGTATTGTTATCCACTTGATACCCCCGGCAATCATCGGTGATTTTCCCGGTAAAAATTTCACTTCGGAATTGGAATCCGCAATTGACATCGCTTGCACTCAGCACTCTATGCCGGAGTTTCAACTCAAAATCCCCCAAGACCCCGCCCTGATACACCAGGTAATGATTGCGGTCCGTGGGATGCTCCGGTGTTATCTTGGCCGTGATGGCGCCCTCCTCAACCGACCAAAAACTCATATCCGCCGCCTTCCATCCCTCCAGGCTTTTGCCGTCGAAAATCGATATAAACCCCGGTTCCTCCTGCAATACCGGCAACGGGTCCACCGGCGCCGCCGCATTCCCTGGTTGCTCCCCAGGCGCTGCATTGGCCAAAGGCGTTCCCGGATGCTCCGCACAGGAGACAATCCACAATCCCGCGATCATGGCAATTACATAGCAAAGGAAATTTTTACTCATGCATTAATCTCTTTTGTTTTGCATACATTTGGTTTAGAATTAAAATGACTATGGGGCATTGTACCCCGAAAGGTCAAACAAAAAAACCTATGTGTTGAAGTGAAGTGCGTAACCAACAAAAGGAGGACCTGCAAATGAAAAAGATCATTCATCTGAGTGATGCCCACGCCGGATACCAGGTGTGCGGGGCGCGTATGGACCAAATTGTCACCAACATCATTTTCCGAAAAGAGCCGGCATCGGATTATGTGGTGGTGGTCACGGGAGATCTGGTAAACGATGCTACGGAAGAAAGGAATTATCCCGAGGTGAAGTCCTATCTGGATCGATTGACCAGTGCGGGATTCGAGGTATTGGTTATTCCGGGCAATCATGACTATGGAACGGGAACGCTCGGCTCAAAGGCGTATGTGGATTTATTCAAACAGACGTTTTTTGGCCGCCAGGATATTTCGTATCCGAAGCTTGATATTCTTGCGGATGTGGCGTTTATCGGCTTGGATTCCATGGCGGAGGAACTTCATTGGTATGACCGTCTTTTTGCGGAAGGCGAGTTGGGAAGCCGTCAGTTGAGCGACTTGGAAAAAATGCTCAACAGCAAAAAAGTGAAGGGGTGTAAAAAACGGGTGGTCTATCTGCATCATCATCCTTTTGAGCCGCTTCCGTTACACGGTCTGAAGGATTCAACGGAGCTTGGAAAAGTGTTAAAGGGCAAGAATATAAATGCGCTCCTCTATGGCCACAATCATTTTGCACACAATTCAAACGGCAAATGGGGGATTCCCCGGTGTTATGACGGCGGATCCTGCACTCATAAGCTTGGCTATCCGGGACCTCATAGAGTCATCGATTTGACGCGCGATCCCCGGTTGGATTATGACGGGTGCTTTGATTGAGGCAGAGAATGGTTCTTAAGGGTTTTCTCCACGTTTGGAGAGACGCGATCAATGTGTTGGCGCGTTCATGCAGCCGCTTGCACTATAATGGTGCAAATGTTCATCCATAGGAACTGAATCCTGGTTATGATGATATGTTGCATGAATGGTTGTTAGTTCATCACAAGACTGAAACGGACTACTGGTGGTTCATTAACAAGCGCCGGTGGGCACATGCACTGCTGAGCCGTTATGCGCCCGGCTCTGGGCTTGTCCTCGAAGCGGGGTGCGGGGGCGGGTTTTTTTCTTCGGAGCTGCAGGCGGGAGGCAGGAATATCATTAGCGGCGATTTGTCTCCGGTGGCAGCGCAGTTCGCCCATGAACAGGGCGTTCGCAAAACCCTTTCATTTGATGCGGGCCGGGGCTGGCCGTTCCGGGATGCTTCAGTGGCTTCCGTGGTCATGCTGGATATGCTGGAGCATGTCGAGCGGGACGGGGAATGTCTGGCAGAGGTGTCACGGGTGCTGCGGCCCAGCGGCATCGTGGTTTTGACGGTCCCGGCGTATCCATGGCTCTTTTCCGCCTGGGACGAGTATAACGAGCATTTCCGGCGATATACCGCAAAGAGTTTATCGGCTGCCGCACGTGCAGCCGGATTTCAGATTGAGCGCTGTTCCTATTGGAATGCGGCCAGCGTGCCTCCAGCCATTGCCCTGCGCTGGAAAGACCGGCTTTTAGGCGCCAAACTGAAAGACCTGGAGTTCCCTGCGGTGCCCCGCTGGGTAAATGCGGCGTTGGTCGCCTATGGCCGTGTGGAACTTGCATGGCTCAGGCATTTGCCCCTCCCCTTTGGGCTCTCCGTGTGGGCTGTGCTGAAAAAGAGGTAGAATAACGGCAGGAAACACCTGCGGGTGGAAAGGAATCGAAGACCGATGTCCCATCACAGTGCCGACAATGAACGCATCTCCGTGATATCGCCCGTATACAACGAGCAGGACAACCTCCGTTCCTTTGTGGCGGAAGTGTTGGGTGCGCTCGACGCCTTGAATCTGCCGAAAGGCTATGAACTCATCCTCGTGAATGATGGCAGCACGGACGATAGCGCGATGATCCTGGATGTATGCGTGCGCGAACATCCCGGCGTGGTGACGGCGATCCACCTTGCCCGGAATTTCGGGATGGAATCCGCCATTATGGCGGGGTTGGAAGAGTCGCGCGGCAATGCGGTCATTATTTTGGATTCCGACGGTCAGGACGATCCCGCGGCCTTTCAAGCGTTTGTGGAAAAATGGCGCGAAGGATATGACGTGGTGTATGCCGTGCGCACCTCGCGAAAAGAAGGGGCGGTGCAGCGATTCCTGTTTTGGAGTTTCTACCGGGTCATCGGCTGGCTGGCCAATTTCGACCTCCCTGCCGATGCCAGTAATTTCGCATTGATGGACCAGAATGTCGCGGAAGCCCTGCGCTCGATGCCGGAACGCAACCGCTTCTTGCGCGGACTGCGCGCCTGGGTCGGATTCAGACAATGCGGCGTGCCCGTGGCCCGCCGCGCCCGGCAGAAAGGAAAAACTCGCCTGGGACTCCGCGGCCAATGGAAACTAGCCATGAACGCCATATTCGCGTTTTCCTACGTACCGCTTTTCGTCTTCCGCATCGCGGGAATGCTCACACTGCTGCTCTCCGCCGGATTAATCCTTTGGGCGCTCTACTGTAAACTCATCGCAGGGCTTGAACTCCGCGCCTGGGCCTCCCAACTGATCTCCACCTCTTTCTTCGGCGGCATCAATCTTCTGGGCATCGGCGTCGTCGGCGAATACGTCGCGCGTATCCACGACGAAGTCAAAGCCCGCCCAAATTTCATCGTGCAGCGCATCACACGGGAATAACAATAGTGATCAAGATCTATGATATACTATACGCAGCAAATCACAAAGAAAAGATCATCAAATGACGTACAAAGGCCACATACACAACGGAACGGTGATTTTAGACCCTGATCCACTATTGCCGGAAGGCACAGAGGTGGAACTTATGCTGTTTGTTAGGGCGGATACGACGGAACCTCAGACAACTATTCCTTCCATCATTGATCGACTCAAATCCATCGTCGGAAAAGCTAAGGGACTGCCTTCTGATTTAGCCGTGAATCATGATTATTATTTACATGGTCAATCAAAGCGATGAGGCCGGTTTTCGTCGATACGTGCTTCTATCTTGCGATAAAAAGTGAAAGCGATTCTCTCCACTCAAAAGCATATGAGGTGGGTGTCCAATTATCATCACCAATGGTGACTACCTCATGGGTTTTAACCGAGGTGGCTGATGCCTTGTCAGCTCCAATACAACGCCCTGTTTTCTTAGACCTTTTAAACGACCTGAGATCAGATGAAAACCTTTCAATCATTTCTGCCGATAATTTCTGGTTTGAGGCAGGGTTGGACATCTTTCGCACGCATCAGGATAAATACTGGTCGCTCACCGACTGTATATCCATTGCGGTGATGCAGCATTTAGGTTTAAAGGAAGTGCTAACGGCTGACCAGCATTTTGTTCAGGCGGGATTCAGCACTTTGCTTCTGGGAAGGTTAAGACTCTGCACGAGTTTTCTGATTAACTTGTGCCTCGAAGACATGGCTGCGGCGGATTTTCCGGACCACGATGCGGAGGTTGCCCGATTCGATGATGTCGCCACCCTGGATGCCGCGTCCGAGATGACCCTCGCACCATTCGGTAAACAGCCGCGCGTTGGGCACGGCGGTAATCGCGGTAAGGTCGATCCCGGTTTTTTCGCGCAATTGCACCAGAGGCATCCCTCCGCCGATCACCCACCCCGAACCCGACATTACGGCGAACGCCGGCAAACGATCATACTCGTCGGTGATATCGCCGACCAGTTCCTCCAAAATATCCTCGAGGGTAACCATGCCCAAAATGGCTCCGGAAGCGTTCCGCACGGTGGCAATATGCACATGCCCCTTCATGATGGTATCCAGGCATTGTGCCAGGCGCGCCTGTTCGCTCAGATCAATCAACGGTCTCACAATGGCCCGCAAGGAAGGAGCCTGGGGCGCCATGCGCAATTGCGCCACAATATCTTTGAAGTTTACATACCCAATGATGGATTGCGGATCGCCAGGGCGCTCGATTACGGGAAACCGCGTATGCATGTCCATGTGGGCGGCGATCAGCGATTCCGCCAGCGAGTTGGTGACGCACAACGTGGTCACGTCTTGAATCGGCACCATAACGTCTCGAATAAACGTCCGGGAGAGCGCAAGCGTGGAGAGGATAATGCTTTCTTCCCGGCGGCCAATCAGTTTGAGGGAGCGCGCCAGCACGGTAACGGCGCGCAACTCGGCCAGTTCCGGCGCCTCCCCATGCGCGCCGGATTTCAGCCGGAGGCGTAAAAACCGATCCACCAAACCGATAAAGGCTTTCAGGCCCGATTCATACATGCGCACGATGGGCCAGGCGGCAAGTGCAAATCCCAGCATGAGGGGGGATATCGCCAGGCACATCCATTCGTTGTACCGCAACGCAAACACCTTGGGGATCAATTCACCAACGAAAATGGTAACGGCCGTTAAGGGAATGACCACAAGGGAGAGAGATAGCACTTCAATGATTTCCGGCGACCATCCCAGGATGGTCTGGAGCATGGGCGCAATTTTCTCCTCCGCGCCCGCGCCCCCGACCGCCGCCGCGATAGCGCCCACGAGGGTAATGCCGATTTGAACGGTGGTCAGGCTTGCTTCCATGCGTTGCTTCATGTGCAACGCCGCTTTGGCGCCCCGCCGCCGCTCGGCGTTTAACGTTTGCAGCCGTGCGAGCGATACGGATGCCAGCGCCATTTCATAGCCTGCGAACACGCTGTTAATGGCGATCATGCAGCAAATAATGATGATCTCGGTGTAAAAAATAGTGTGCTCCTAAAACACCGGAAAATGAGGTGCCGTTTCCCGCTTCTTCCGAAACGGGGCCTATTTATTTGATTGTTTTATCCTGTGGGTTCCGGCGCTGGTTTTACAGTTTTCTTTTTAGGCTTTGGGCGGGTGTTGCCACGGCTGCCCCGGAAAATTTTGCCTCTCTTGGTTTTGCGATCTCCTTTTCCCATGCGAACCTCCTTCTGTTTTCCTTTTTGCTTCTTTATACACAAGATACTCAGTATAATACACAAAATGACCCAACGTTTTGGAGGTACGGGATATGGTGCGATATGCCAGTATAGTTTTACCCCTGCTGTTGTTAATCGTGTTTGGATGCAGCACCTCCGGGAAGGAGCGAGCCTCAAAAAAAGCTGGTCCGGCAAAGCCTCCGGCTTCCATAGCCATGGATGCCGCAAAAACCGGCACGCCCATCTCAAAATACATTTACAGCCAATTTATTGAACACCTCGGGCGGTGCATTTACACCGGAATATGGGCGGAATCACTTGAGGACCGCAAATTCTTTTATCCCGTGAATGCGGCGGAATCCCCCTGGCAGGCGATAGGCCCCGTGGAAATGACGAAGGAAGCACCCTTTGTTGGCGAGCACACACCACGGCTTATCGCGCCCGCGGGCATTGCGCAAGGCGGGCTGGGCCTTGTAGCGGGCAAGGAGTACACGGGCCGGATTATTCTGGCGGGTACGAAAGGCACGGGACCGGTGGAAGTGTCCTTGGTGTGGGGGGAAGGCGAAAAAAACCGTCAGACCCTTCGCATTTCAAGCGTAAATTCCAAGTACAGCATGTATCCATTGCGATTTATGGCAGGAGCCGGCACGGACAATGGCCGGCTGGAGATTGCCGCACGCGGGAAAGGCTGCGTGCTGGTGGGAACCCTCTCGCTCATGCCTGCGGATAATGTGAACGGCATGCGGCCGGATACGCTGGCGCTGCTCAAGGAATTGAACGCACCTGTGTATCGCTGGCCTGGCGGCAACTTTGTCAGCGGGTATAACTGGAAGGATGGTCTAGGCGATCCAGACAAGCGCCCGCCCCGGAAGAATCCTGCGTGGAGTGGCGTTGAACATAACGACTTCGGCTTTGATGAATTTATGCGGTTCTGCAAGGAAGTGAACGCCGAACCGTATGTCGTGGTGAACAGCGGTTTGGGGGATGTTTCGCTGGCGCTGGAAGAGCTCGAATATGCCAATGGCGGTCTCGATACCCCCATGGGGATCATTCGCGCAGCATATGGTCACCCGGAGCCATATGGGGTGATCTGGTGGGGCATCGGCAACGAAATGTATGGGAACTGGCAACTCGGCCATATGCCTCTGGAAGAGTATGTAAAAAAACACAATACGTATGCAGAGGCGATGCGCGCGAAAGATCCGGCGATTAAGTTAATTGGTGTGGGCGCCACCGGCCCATGGAGTGAAACCATGCTTTCGCAATGCGCAAACAACATGGATCTCTTGAGTGAACACTTCTACTGCGGGGAAAAGCCTGATTTGCTGGCGCACGTCCGGCAGATTCCGGATACTATCCGCGCAAAAGTCAAGGCGCACCGCGAGTATCACGCTAAAGTGCCCGCGCTCGCCGGGAAACATATTCCCATTTGCATGGACGAATGGAATTATTGGTATGGCCCGGATCTCTATGGAGAAATCGGCACGCGCTATTTCCTCAAGGACGCACTCGGCATCGCCATGGGTTTGCACGAGTACTACCGCGTCAGCGATACGGTGTTCATGGCCAACTATGCGCAGACGGTAAATGTAATCGGGGCTATTAAAACCAGCAAAACTGCCGCGGCGTTTGATACTACCGGCCTTGTATTAAAGCTTTACCGCAATGAATTCGGCGTGGTACCCATCGCCGTGGAATATCCCAAAGGCCCAATCGATGTAATGGCGGCATGGACGGAAGACCGGTCCGCGCTCACTGTGGGCGTTGTGAATGCATCAACCGAGGCCAGTTCTGTTCCGTTCACCCTGACCGGTGCTGCGCTTTCCGGTTCGGGCACGCGCTGGATGATCATGGGCAAGGAACCAAAATCGTTTAATGAACCCGGCAAAGAACCGCAGGTAATCATTCAGGAACAGCCGGTGCAGCGCCTTGGCACTGCGCTCGAATCGCCTCCGCTCAGCATCTGCCTGTATCGTCTTGACGTTAAATAATCCCATCCGGAACAAGTTGACACGTAAATAAAGGAGAGGCGTCCGCCGAGGGAAGGACGGACGCCAGGAGTGGGAGGGGGAAAGAAACCTATCCCGTTGAAAAATGGGAGTTGCGGGTTGGGAAGGATAACCATGGGCAATGCTCACAGTGCATCGGCCCAGGTTCCCGCAACTCGATTTCTTCAACGGGCACAAACATCATTTTTGAAACTCCAGTTTTCCGGCAAGGGCAACCGCGACCCGGGCGACATTCGCGCCGTGGGTCTTGGCGACGGCCAGTTGTTCTTCACTTACGCCGATGGGTTCATGAGCAAGGTTGGTGGTCCGCGCATAGGGACCCCAATGAAGTCCGCCATATTCGTATTTGGGCGTGTGTTTGGGCAAGGGCACGAGAATCATGCCGCATTCCGCAAGATTGGCCATCAGGGAAAGCATGGCCAATTCTGCTCCACCACCGGCAGAGCCTAGCCCTCCGCCGGTGGCGAAGACAGCGCCTACTTTTCCGGTCAGGGCGTCTTTTGCCCACAACCCGGAGCACACGGTGTCGATTAACTTCTTGACCCGCCAGTCCATGCTGCCCATATGAACGGGGGTGCCAAAAATAATGGCCTGGCTGGAGGTCATATCCTCCGCCGTAGTTTCTTCGGCATTTCTAATAAGGGCTTCCACACCGGGAATGCCCACAGCGCCCTCTGCCACGGCTTCCGCCATTTTTCTGGTGGAGCCGTAATCGCTCGCGTATATCACTAACACTTTCGTCATGGCACTCATACTTTCCAGGACTTTTTTCAAGGCCTGCTAACGGTTGATTATTTGAACAGGTGAACCATGGTTTTCATTCCCAATAGCAGAAAAATTGTGTTTTGGGAAACAAGTTGCCATGCGCCTTAGATTCCCCCTAACGCTTTGAAAATAGACTTGTGGACAATAAATTTTCAGAGCAGAAAGGGCAGCGAGTCTGGAGGTTGGAATCTGAAGTTAAAAACCTTACGCCTACCCCCCCATCGTTTGGCCCCCACCCCAAATGGAACATACCCCCTGGTATTAGGGATTATACGGCTGTACAGTCCTGAACGAGTTGAAGCGGAACAGCCCCCTCCCTGGTCTATTTCATGGGAATAGTTGACGGGCCAAGGCATAGATGATACTGTAGTTACGCCTCCCATAGAAGAAAGGATACGCATTGGACCCAAAGAAGAAAAGAAACCAAGGCCGGGTACTGGCATATGTGGTGGCTATCTTTGCCCTGGCGGCCTTGTCCATCTTCGGCGCGGTTTTATACTATGGCAGCAAAACCATCTTTGATCTGTTGACCGAAAACAAGCAACTCAAAATGGCCCTGACCAATCTTACCCAGGAAGACCAGATCGGATACGCCAAAGTGCTGTCCCAGACCACCCGCGACGGCCAAGTGTACACCCGCCTGAAATTTGTAGAGACCGCCCGGAACAACAAGCTCGAAAAAGTCCTCGAAACGGACTACGAAATCCAAGGCGACGTTGTTCATTTCGATGCATTGATCATAAAATTCGACAATCGCATGGTAATGGACGGAAAAGAACGAGCCCTCTACCTATGGCGCCGGGTGTACGGTGAAAAACAACCTCCGGAAGCCGGATTCCCCATAGAAACCCCCGGCCAGGAACCACAACGCTACAAAGAAATCATGCAAAAGCTCTCCGTAAGCGACCGGCAAATGTTCTGGTCCTCGATATGGGATTTATCGAACGAACCCGACCGCCTTCGCGAATTCGGCATCCAGGCCATCTTCGGCAACGCCGTGTATACCAAACTGCGGGAAGGGCTCATATACATCTTCAAAATCGATGCTACCGGCCAGGTTTCGCCGGAAGTAGTTCCCGACATGTAAAACCGGACAATGTATCGTTGGTTCATGCGCATATAATGAACAGCAAACAGAAAGAAAGTGCAGGAGTACGTCGTCACACGGTTGTGCTGGCGATAGTGGCATTGATTCTCAGCGGCTGCAGCGCAAAACCAGAACCTTCACCAAAAACAACAGACAAAATAAAAGTAATTGCACCCTTTCCCCCACAAGCCTATTTTGTGGAACAGGTCGGAGGATCCCGCGTCGAGGTCACGGCCCTCGTGAAAACCGGCTCCTGTGCGGAAACTTACCAGATTACCCCAAAACAGATGGATGCACTGGCACACGCACACATGTACGTTCGAGCCGGTCTGCCGTTTGAAGAAATCCTCGTTTCAAGAATTGAAGAGGTCTGTCCGCAACTGAAGATACTGGACCTTCAAAGTGCGTCCCCCACCGAATCGAAGGAAGTATCCACACAACATGATCTTCCCCCTCCCCATCAGGAGGATCCGCATACCTGGCTGGATCCCCTAAGCGTCATCCAACAGGTGCACCTCATTGTTCAAACGCTTTCCACCATTGATCCCGCCCATCAAATCGAGTATTCAAACCATGCGGCCGCATTTATACGGGAAATAACCGCCCTCCATGAAAAAATAAGCACCCTCCTGGCCCCATTAAACGGGAAAACACTCTATGTCTTTCATCCGGCTTTCGGACATTTCGCGGCCCGGTACGGACTGAAGCAGATCTCCTTGGAACGAGAAGGAAAACCGCCCAGCCAACACCACCTGGAAGAGGTAATCGAAGCCATGAAACGGGACGGCGCCCGGACAGTGTTTATAGAACCCCAAAAAACAGACCCTTCCCTCAAAGCCATTACCGAAACAACCGGCGCGCAATTAGTGCCTTTGGACCCGTTAAACCACGAATATCTCCAGAATCTCGAAGCTATGGCTATCTCCATTTCAAAAGGGCTTTCCTGAAATGACCCCCGCGGTTGAAATACAGAATCTCTCCTTCAGATACGAAACAGAACCCGTCCTGGTGGATGTTAACCTCACCATAGAAAAAGGGCGAATGGTATGTTTTGCCGGTCCTAATGGCGGTGGAAAATCCACCCTGTTCCGGTTGATCCTGGGGCTGATCAAACCGGAAAAAGGTCTCATTCGCGTTTTAGGCCGCGCCCCGGAACAAACCCGCAGGAACATCGGCTATGTGCCGCAAAATTTCACGTTCGACACCAAATTTCCCGTGCGCGTGATCGACGTGGTCCGCATGGGATGCCTCGGCCATAGTCCCTGGTGGAATCTCCAGCGCCAGCCTCATCATGCACACGCCCGCCGCGCCTTGGAGGAAGTGGGCCTCGCCCATTTGGCAAACCAGTGGTTCAATACCTTGTCCGGAGGCCAGCGCCAGCGTGTGCTGATAGCGCGCGGACTCGCCACCGAACCCGAAATACTGCTATTGGATGAACCCACTGCCAACGTGGACGCAGGGGCGGAAGAAGAGATCCTCAGACTGCTCGAATCATTACGGGGAAAACTGACGGTGCTGTTGGTTACACACAGTGCCTTGGTGGCCTCCCGTTTCCTCGAAATGATCGTATGTGTCAATCGCCTCGTACACATTCATCCCAAAGCCTCCAACGTGGACGATCAACTCATGCGCCATATTTGCGGATATGAGCCACTGCCCGCTTCCCAAGAGGGCGCCCTCCATGGCTGATTTCCTCTATGCCTTGATTGATTCCTCCCTGGCAAGAAATGCCTTGTACATGGGGCTTTTGGCCAGCGTGGCCTGCGGCGTGGTTGGAACCTATGTGGTGACGCGGCGCATTTCCTACATTGCAGCAGGCGTTGCCCATTGCGTGCTGGCAGGATTGGGCGCCGCGCACTATTTGAACGTCGTCCTCGGATGGACCTATCCCACTCCCATTCAAGGCGCGCTCATCGCCGCGTTGATCGCCGCAGGCATCATCGGATGGGTCTCTCTGCGCGCCCGGGAACGCGAAGACACCGCCATCGGCGCCGTATGGGCCATCGGGATGGCCATCGG
>JAKQOG010000144.1 GCA_029565395.1 Candidatus Hydrogenedentota bacterium
TGAGACTGTAGCATAAATACCGGGATTATTAATGGAATTTGACCATGTTGGTCGATGCATCTTCCAGAGAAATGACAGAGCAAAATGTTTTTCTGGGAGACAGGATCATGGCCAAACCAGGCGAATATGTATCGGACATAACCGAAGGAATTACGTGTGTTGAAGATTTACCCCAAGCAAAGGTCAAGCGGCGTTCCCGCACCTACCAGCGGCGGCCGTGTCCCCACTGCGGACACGCATCCTATCGCGATAAGGTCTTCACCCGCACCCTGCATGATCTGGGAGACCTGGCCGCTAACCGGCCGGTTGATCTGTTGGTCACCTACTCGCAGCACTGCTGCTCTAAGTGTAAGAAATACTTTAATGCCGACCTTAGCGATTGGGCCGACCCGGGTAGCCACTATACCCGGCGAGTGGTCCATTTGGCGGTGCGGCTGGTCGTGGAGGACGGCTTGCCCTATCGATCGGCCTCCTGGCATTTATGGCGAGACCATCGGGTTTTCGTGCCCTGGGCTACCATCCAAAACTGGGTGGAAGCGACGGGGGAAAAAAGCTGAGCAACGAATCACCACCGAGTATCTGGATGGCGCCTTGGCAGACTTTTCCGGTTATATCGCCGCCGATGAATTATACGATGGCCCCTTCTGCGTATTATCGATTGTGGACAACCGCACCTTCAAACGGCTCCTCTACGAAGTTCTTGACCACAATCCTACCCATGAGGATATCACGCGGTTTTTTCGCCGGTTCGGCAAGGAGCTGAACCAGCGGGGCCTGGAATTGTTGGGTGTTACGACCGACGGCTCACCCTTATACCCAGAACCTCTGGCCGAGATATTCCCCGGTGTTCCCCATCAGGTTTGCCAGTTCCATGTCCTCAAAGAGATTACCAAAGAGATCCTCAAAGCTCTTACCCAGGTTCGAAGGGAACGCAAAAAGAAACTGCCCAAACTCCAACGGGGGCGTCCCTCCTCGGCGTCTGCCCGAAAAGCGGCCCGTCAGAAGAAAAAACTTCAGGATCAGATCACGGATTTGTTCGACCATCGGCATCTGTTTGTGAAACATTCGCTCACACCCAAAGAAAAGGAAATATTCCTGCGTATCACCCGAGGCTCACCCCATTTGCGGCAATTACGTTCGATCATGGACCAGGTATATCAGCTCTTTGACCGCCGCTGTCGAACCGAAACCGCCTTGGCTAAGCTGGCCCAATTACGTCACCGGGTTCGCCGATTTAAAACGTTGGGACAATCTCTTACGAAACTGTTTACACCCAATATCGAAAAGGCGTTGACCTTTCTGGATGATTCCCTGCTCCCCTCGACCTCCAACGCCGTGGAGCGAGGCTACCGTCGCCATCGAAAAATGCAAAAAACCATCTACCGAGTCCGAACGCAAGAACATATCCGCCAGCGGATTGCCATGGATATGCAGCGTGATCAACAATCTCAAGGGCGTTTACAAACCATAACCATGCTTCACAAGGAACGAAGAGAAGCTATATGATCCCGGTAACTATGCTACAGTCTCGTTATTTTTATTGTTTTAACCAGCCAACCCTTCCTCACGGACACGTCCCCCACACCGGCCGCGGCAAAGTCCAACTGTCGGCGCCAGTTTCAAAATCAGTCGGCTCAGTATCAATATTCGTGACGCACCATCCGGACAAGTCCTGGTTGAATGCCGATGTACCATCGAACATCCCGCTCATTACGATAACGTTGGAAGTATCCCATCCGCTGATGTCCTGGTTGAATGACTTCGCATTCCAGAACATCCCATGCATATCGGCGACGCGAGAAGTACTCCAGCCGCCAATTGGCTGGTTGAACGCCGGCGCATTATGGAACATACAGTTCATATCGGTGACGCGGGAGGTATCCCAGCCGCCGATGGCTTGATTGAACTTAGGCGCATAGTCAAACATGCTTTTCATATTGGTGACGTTGGAAGCATCCCATCCGCTGATGTCTTGGTTAAACAACCACGTACCAGAAAACATATAACTCATATCGGTGACTTTGGAGGTATTCCAGCCGCCGATTGGCTGATTGAATGACCATGCACATTTGAACATGCCGCTCATATTGGTGACATTGGACGTATTCCATCCTCCGAT
>JAKQOG010000161.1 GCA_029565395.1 Candidatus Hydrogenedentota bacterium
TCCCCTTTCCTCCGATCCTGCAAGAGGGTTTTCTCCACTACATCGCCTTTGAAAACTACCCCCAAAGGATTACATGCACTTACGAAGAGTAAATGGCCTATTTATATATTTTCTGGAAACCTACTGCGGAAGATGGGCTAAGTTCGCTTACCATGGAAGGCTGACCCGCCAGCCAGAATTTGCCGCCATTCGCTAAACGGTCCGCGGCAGCTTCCACGGCCTTCTGCATGCCTGCGATGTCCGCGCGGCATGCTTCCATAGCGTTAACCGTCCGCATCAGATACGATCCCGGCAATGCATTGTCCGCCGCACCCATGGTACAACCGATAATTGTGATGATCAGCCCCATAGCTGTTTCTCCTTTTACTGTTCCGCAGCCCGGACCACTATTATTATCTGGCTTTAGCGACTTCCCGCGCGATTACCAGACGTTGGATTTCCTGTGTGCCTTCGTAGATCTGCATCAATTTGGCATCGCGCATGAGTTTTTCCACGGGGTATTCTTTTGAGTAGCCGTTTCCGCCAAGAATCTGGACGGCTTCCGTGGTAACCTGCATGGCGATGTCGCCTGCAAAGCATTTTGCCATCGCGGATTCCTTGCTCTGCCGGATATTGTTATCCGCGAGCCAGGCGGCCTGCCAGGTCAAGAGCCGTGCTGCTTCAACCTTCGTCGCCATATCCGCCAATTTAAACTGGATGGCCTGCTGTTTGGTCAGAGGTGCTCCGAATTGGATGCGCGTGTTGGCGTATGCCACCGCTTCTTCAAGAGCACGCCGCGCAATGCCCACGGCGCCCGCGGCCGTGCCTGCGCGCGTGCGGTCTAGTGTGCCCATGGCGACCTTGAACCCATGCCCTTCGCGGCCTATGATGTTCTCTGCCGGGACACGCACATTTTTAAAGTGCATTTCGGTCTGGTTGGAGGCCCTCTGACCCATTTTGTTTTCGGCCTTGCCCACTTCGACGCCCATGCTCTTTTCCACAATGAAGGCGCTCATACCCAAGGGGCCTTTACTGGGGGCGGTACTGGCAAACACGACAAACAAATCGGCGTAGCCGCCGTTGGTGGTGAAGCACTTGGCCCCGTTGATGACGTATTCATCGCCCTCCCGCAGCGCGACAGTCTTGGCGGCGCTGGCGTCGGAGCCTGCTTCGCGTTCCGTCAGGCAGAAGGCGGCAATGCGAAATTCACGAGTGTGCCAACGGAGGTATTTCTCCTTCTGGGCATCATTTCCAAACAGAATAATGGGCGCCAGCGCGAGGGAGTTTGCCATGATGCTGGTTCCCATGCCCATGCAGGCGGCCCCCAGTTCCTCGGTTATAATGGCCGACTCCAGATTGCTGTGCCCGGGGCCTCCGTAAATCTTGGGAATGCTGTCGTTCATAATTTTCTGTTCAAAGGCGCTCCGCATCACATCCATGCAGTAGGTCCCGTTTTCATCATATTCCCGCGCTTTAGGCTTCATTTCTTTTTCCGCGAATTCGCGTACGCGCGCGCGTAACGCTTCCTGTTCTTCTGACAATGTAAAACCGATCATGTATGCAATAACCTTTTCTTTTTGGGGGTGCGAATGCTTTTAGAGAACTTCACTTTACCAAACAGACTGCCTGATTTCAAAGTGGCCAGGGAAAAACGGCACAAGGCCGGGGAGAGATCTCCCGCGGCCCCGCCTATCCAGTCTTTATCTATTTTGCCACAAGGCAATAATAATCTTCCGAACCGGCGTTCGGACAATATTCATATCCATGATAGTTATAAAATTGGATCACTCTTAAGAGTTCCGAAAGGCTGATGAACCAATCCTTGGGCTTGTAATCGCTATCGTGATAGAAGCATGTCTCCTGATCGCCCAGGCCGGGATTATAGCCGTCTTCTCCCGCGGGATCGCAGTGATATCCCTCGGAATTGTATATCTGGATGACCCGCAGCAGCTCGGAAACATTAATCAGGAAATCACCATTTAGGTCTGCCGAGTGTATTCCATCGTTGATTTCACCTTCCCCTTCACCTTGCCCTTCGCCTTCTTCACCCTCGACAACGCCTTCGCCTTCGAGTTCACCACCTTCCCCTTCGAAGAATCCTTCGTTGTCTTCTCCTTCAATATTTCCTTCTATTTCTCCTTCCCCTTCGATATCCCCTTCGCCTTCGATAAGGCCCTCCCCTTCGCCCTCGATGACGCCTTCCCCTTCAATATCCGCGATCTCTCCCAGCAGACACATCGACAGATCGGAATCGGCGGTGTAGTACAGACCGGGCGTATTTAAGTAAATGCTGTATCCATCTCCGGAACTCGACCCCATCCAGACAAAGTAACAATCGTCGGCGCTGTTTGCGCCTTGAATGCATACCCAGCCCTCATGCAGATACATCGGCAAGTCCACGGGGAAGCTGGCTTCAAAACGGTAGAGGGTCAAGCCCGTGCCCGGATCATTCGGTATCACCCCGATTGACTGCACGGTTGCATTCACCGCATATGCGCCGGCATATTGACCGGGCAAATTGGACGGATGGTTATCATAGAAGGAAATTCGGAATTGGCTGGAATCGCGGGCGCATTCTGTTTGCATCGCCGCATCGGACGAAAGCCCCCACCAGACCAGGCCGGTGATATACTTCATCCCGTAGAATTTTTCAAAGGTCATATGTTCCGAGGCTTCATCGCTGATGGAAATGTAATGCCGGTCCCCCAAGGGCGTGGGGGGTTGGGAAAAGACGGCCTCTTCTGGGCACTCGAACAGGTAATCGAATTCCCCTTCGCTTTCGCCTTCGCCTTCAAAACCACAACCGGCAGGATGAACTTGGGCATCCAATGCATTGGCTACATACACTTCAGGAGGCTGGCTGCTGTAGGCGTTGTATTCCTCCCGGTTGGTACACCCATCGCTGTCAGCATCGGATTCGGGACCATAGTACCAGGGCAACCGTTTCAGATCTTGAACGTCCGGCGGCACACCGCCAATTTCCTCGATTAGATTAATCAGCATCATTACGGAGTTGAAGGTAATATCATCGCCTTCGGTGATAAAACCGGCGAGGATAGTGCACAGGGCAACATCCAGTCCGGGAGCTATCACGGGGATAAGGGGGCCGTACGGAGAATCCTCGATGGCCTTCATCAAGCGTCCATAATTGTTCTCGAAAGCGCTTCTGACCCCCAAATGAGACAATCCATTGGGAAGAGAGAACTGTTGGTCGTTCAACACCGCCGCGATGATGCCCAACTCATAAGCGCCGTCCAGCATGCCGTTGGGCATGGGCATATCTGAAGGGTTGATACCGCCGTTTATATCCGCAGTGGCGCAAACCATACTGTTGATCAATGGGGTGTATTCGGGCGGCAGAAGATGCAGGATGGGTTGAGCCGCCTCGACAAGATCGTCAAAGGTCTGGCAGAAATCAACGGGGTATTCGGGCAATGGTCCGATCTGGTTGTCATATAGACAAATATTGTCCAGACCGAAGCCTGGGAAAGCATTTGCCTCGCCGTCCACGGCGTGAAACTGGAAGCGGAGATAAACGTCCAGGCCCAGATAATTGTCGAGGGGGATCAATGCCGTGGTCCATTCGAGGGATAAGGCCGGTTCTCCTTTTGTTTCTCCTTCAGTACCTCCCTCGATATCTCCTTCGGCATCTCCTTCGGCGGGGAGACCGCTTCCCTGATCACATAAGGCGGGGAAATAGTGTTCGTATTGATTTACCGCCAACGTGGTGAAATTCACGCCATCCACCGATATCTCGGCCCGAACCTCATCGCGCAGGTCCACATGTTCTGTGAAAATAAAGTAATCGAACGTCAAAAGGGGTTGCGTTATTTTCTTCAGACTAATCATTGGGGAATAGACGGCGCCCTGGACTTCACCGCCGGTGTCATAATCACAGGCGCCTTCCTGTCCAAAGTACAAATGGCCGCCCGAACCAAAACACCCTTCGCTTCGTTGCCATAGACCATTGCCCGCGCCAAAGGCATTGTCAATGGTGAAATCATCCAAACCGCTTTCAAAATTAAAGCAGAGGAGAGGATCCCCGTCTGGCGGGGTTCCATCGAGGCATTGCGGATCGGCGTCTTCCACAGTGAACATCCAGGTCATGCTGGTTGCGCTTCCACAGCAATTTCGCGCTACTATTTTCCAATAGATGGTTGTGCCGCCCGGAATGGCATCAAGGGTGAAGGAGGTTTCACTGATCCCCTCAGCCACCAGCGTGGGGCTGGGGAACGAGGTGCCCGCATACACGTCATACGTATTGGGGCAGGCGGAGGGGCTGATGTCTTCCCATACCAGTGTAGGCTGATACGGCGCGTGTTGAACATTATTGGGCGGGGAAACATTGGTGGGTGAGGACGGCGGTGTGCAGGGGATCGTCGTAAATGTCCAAACCGGGCCTGGGACGGAGCCACAGCAATTTTCCGCGGCTACTTGCCAATAATAAGTAGTCTCCGAATTTAATTGTCCCGGAGAACATTCCAAATCGCTGATTCCCTGGCATATCGGCGACAATGCCTCAGGATCGGTTCCCAGACTAACCGTATAGGTAACCGGGCATTCCGCCGGATTGACGTTTGACCAGGCAAGCGAGGTATTAGGCCAGGCATCGAGTGATGCATCGGCGGGGAAAGGATCAGCGGGCACCGTGGGGAGATAACAGGGACGGGTGGTAAAAGACCATAGTGGCCCTGGAACCTCTCCGCAACAATTCTTTGATACGACCTGCCAGTAGTAGGTCGTGTCGCCTGTCAGATAGCCCGGATTAAAAAAGGTCAGAGGAGAATTGGAAACCACATTAACCAGATCTCCAGGATCGGTTCCCAAAAAGACATCATACTTTTGGGGGCACCGCCCGATGCTGCCTCCGCCATATACCATGAGGTTGGTGAGGTAGGCGGAGGAGGCTTGACTCCATTCGACGGTTTGCAGTGTGGCGAGAATAATGCCTTTGCCCCATGGCAATTCCATACAACAGGGTTTGACGGCGCCGGAGTGCTCCACAATCTCCCAGGCGCCTTCCGGCACGGTAGAAAAATACCCGTGTGTGGAGGAATTCCAACCGCGCAGATCGGCATCGGAAATTATATTTGGCGTGGTGACAATGGCGTGAGCGGTGTCAACAATCGTGACATTGTCCGTGGTGGAGAAGGAGGTCATGAAACCGCCGGGAAGCTGGCGCCCGTCGACATAACTGCTGCCGGGAGAGGCCAAATGCATCTCGAGCGTTCCTCCCAACGCGGCAAATTCCTCGAACCATACTCTATTGGCTTCCAAGGCTGCATAAAAGCCGCCGGATTGCGTTGAGGCGATGATTGCCTTGTTAAAGGGGGATAAATCGGCCGTTCCCATATCCGCCGAGCCGAAGATGGTATAGGAAATGCCAAGGCTTTCCAAAGTATTTTGAAGGGAGGTTAACCCCCAGGGATTGCTGTCTTCAAAGATGGCTACATTCGATACCGAATTGGGGGCCAAATAGGACGTGTGGCCTTGCAAGGATTCAACAAAAATGTCCGTGGAACGGGCGCCAGCGGGGAACGAAATGGAGGTTTCTTCGCCTTCATTTTCATTATTCCAGGAAAGCAGGGTGTCGATAGGAACCTCTGTGGCGTCATGGCTTGGGGAGGGTGTCACAGGTTCGGACGGGAGGACACAGAGTCCCGTCGTGAAAGTCCAGACCGGACTGGGTGTAATGCCGCAGCAATTCGTGGAAACGACCTGCCAGAAATAGGTGGTTTCGGGAAGGAGCACACCCGCATAGTAATTGCGTTGGCTTCCTTCATAGACCAGTGGCAACGCGTCGGGATCGGGGCCCAAATACATGCTATAGGTGGTGGGACAATCAATGGAATCTCCCCCTTCCCAGGAGAAATCGGGATAGGGCGGGACGTCCGTCACGCCATTTTCGGGCATGGGGGTATTGGGTTGGGGAGGCAGCGATTCAACGGTCAACAGCACCGTTCTGCGTTGTTCGTATTGGGTGTCGAGATTGGTAAAGACCACCGTGTCTTCATAGAAATCGGACGCCAGCGACTGCGCGTTGCTGTTGATGCAGACATCGACGGCTACTGAAGCGTCAACTCCCAGAGCACCGGTATTAGGGGAAACCTCCACCCAGTTTGTGGTCCAATTGGTATTCCATTCCAGGGCAGTAGTGCCCGTATGCAGGATGTACTCGGTGCATACCGGATCCACGGGACCGCCTTCACAAGCATGGGATCTCAAGCTGGAGAACGGCGTAATTTCCAATACATCCCAGACGCACGGGTTCATGGCGCTCAAATCACTGGGTTCATAATCATCCGGGTAGCCGCCTCCGTCAGACAAACCGGTCAGTCCATACCCTATATTCGTATCCAAAGCAGTAATGCTGATCGTTCCGTCAAAGAACAACTGCACTTGGACTTTCACCGAGGACCCGAAGCTTAGCCATGGGGGCACGTTGTTCCACGTAACGACGGCACGATCATCAAGTTGTTGCCAGGTTACCGTTCCGTCTGAGCTTGGATTCAGGTCAGCGAAGTGTGCGGAGACGCGCGGCAAGGCAAAATGATTTTCCAGGGTGGAACTCCAATTACTATCAGGGGTTCCAAAGGTGATGTAGCCGTTGCTGCCAACATAGAAGCTGTCATAGGCCACGCCATAAAGGAAAACTTGACGGCCCTCGGTCAAATTAATTTCAGCATAGCTGTCGTCTCCCAGGGACAATGCCGCGCCGCCGGAAGGATCGGTTGGGAACTGTGCGGCGGATTCGGTGCAGCCTTCATAAAAACTGCTGGAACCGTCCGGTACGAAAAAGAGGGAGGTATAGGTGAGATCATAGCCGGAGTCAAACTTCTGGGTGAAATAGTCAGGTTGATCGAGTGTGGTAAAGGTAAAACAGTCTCCACTGTTATTTTCTACGGTGACATTGCCCACCCCATCGGTTAGGGTTAAGGAAAAGAAATAGGGGGTCAAGGGGGTTAGGCCCCGCAAGGTCGCGGTGTGGGTGGTTTTTATGCCAGGGAGGCTTACGGACTGGGTCAGATTCGCGCAGTCCTGGCCATAATAAATAACGGAACGGGCCGGTTCATCCGTCGTAAAACTGATGGTGCACCGTGTGCCGCGCAGATTGGTGACTTGGATATCGGAGGCGGCGGGACCGGTGCAATCCACGAGGGCTGAATCCGTACAAACAATATTTGTGCCGCCTTCGCCATTGTCCGCATCAACATAGGTGGCGGTAATCGTATCGCCTGGAGCGGCCAGCAGCGTTCCGGGTGCGTCCGTTGCGGACAGCGTAATGGAATTGCGGAAGACGGAGGATTCCGTTGTAGTTTCAATCAGGGTTACGGTTTCTCCGGCGGGTTCACTGGTAGAGGCAATTGTTACAACCACAGATTCCGCCGTGGCGGGATCCGTGTTCAGGCCGGTGTCGCTCACAGTAATCTGAACGGAACTTTCACAGGCATAAACGTCCGCATTGAGCAGAATAACGCCTGCCTCGGTGGCTGTGCTGAATTCCGGCGTTGTGGCCAGCGAGAAGACCTGCGGACCTTCCGGCACCGTCGTGCCCGATATCTTAAGCGTCCATTTTCCGGTCTGAGGCGCGTCCACCAAAACCTGCTCTATATTATTGCGATGATCAGGAGACGTTTTTACCGCCGGGGAAGAAGGATTGTCGGGATCCAGGGTCCATGGGTAATGAATTTCCTTCCCGCTGGGGGAAATGGCCACGATATCCAAATCATTCACTAATTCCGGCACCGTATTGGCGGTTCCGGGGAAGTCGTCCCATGCCAAGGTGGCTTTCAGTACACTGGCGCCCTCAGGAATATGCACGAAGAACAGCCGGTCCTCTCCTTGAGTAATCGAAGTCTCGATAAAGGTTCCCTGCCGGAGAAAATCAATGGTATTTTGGGCACGGACGGAACCGAAACCGAATTGATAGTCCGGGCCCGGATTGCCAAGATCCACCGCGTTATGAGCAAGGAGTATTTTCAGAGTTGAGTTTCTGGGCAACGGTTCCGTGGGGTATAGCTGCTGCCAGTCCTGCAGGATAAGGGCGCAGATGCCTGTAATCGTAGGCCCTGACATGGACGTGCCGCACTTGACCGAATAACTCGTGTCCCCGGAACTTGAGCAGGAAGTGACCCCGCCATCGTCATTACTCTGACAGCCGGGCCCGGCGATATCAGGTTTCATGCGGCCATCATCAGAAGGGCCCCAACTGGAAAAGCTCGTCATGGAATCGTCATTGGAATTCAACGCCCCGACGCAAATGTGGTTCTTGGCATTGGCGGGAGGGGCGGTAAGGTGATATTCGCTTCCACAGGCGCCGCCACGTTCATTGCCTGCCGACCAAACGATGCGGAAAGGGGCTCCCGTTTTTCCACGCACTATCTCATCAATCATGATGCTGGTGGCGCCATAATCACCTTCCCATTCACAGGGGAAACCATTCCAGGCAACGTTGGTTCCAATAGAGTCATTGGACACCATGGCGCCGTACGTGTTGATAGCTTGGGTGTAGTCAGTTTCCAGATCACCCGGATTGGAGTATAAGAAACTGCCGGAACCATCATACTCGAATCCATAGGATTCCATGGTGACCCCCGGCGCCATCCCGCGATAGGTGCCGCCGCTGGCTAAACCGCTGCCGCCAATCGTGCCGGCCACATGGGTGGCATGGTCCGCCACACCGCTCCCGTCACGCACGGTAAGCCGTCCGCCAAAATCCACATGGGTAGACAGGGCCGTGGCCCCGTCATAGACGAGCACGATAACGCCGCTGCCGTCTAAATCATACGGCGTTTCATTCACGGTATCCACCTGGGTGATCACCCGATTGGAATTGTTATTAGGTTCCATGGGCGGCAACGGGGGCTCCACCCATTGCACGGCATCTTCGCCTGCAAAGGAAAGCAGTTCGTCATAAGGAATCCAGGCGACAAACCCGTTAATGGTATTCAGTTGTGCGCGGAGTATCCCTCCATGCCGTTGCAATACAGCTAATCCGTAGGTATCCAATTCGACATCCGGATGAAAAATCACATACACAGCGGCAACCATTATTGTGCCGGATTCCTTGGCGGCGGACGTGTCCATGAGGCTGCGGTCCACGGCAAACAGGGCATAGTCAGGAAGATCGTTACGTGCCACCATGGGGTGTAGTTTCCAGTCGAGGGCAATATCAAATGCGGCAGTCAGGCCAGCAGTTTTTGCAGCGCTCACCGCAGCGGATCCATTGGATACCGCGGCGAAAAAGGCATTGGCGCCCAGATAATTGAGCAAATGGATGCCCGCCTTGTCCAAGTTTTGCCTGGTTTGCGCCGACATAGGGGCGTTAAATTGCACCACCATGTGACGATCCGGCCCGCTTTGCGAATCAAGCGTCACGGAAGGATCACAAGCCGCCTTTGACGGGATATTTCCCGGTGTTTTCCATTGAATTGAAGCAGGATCCACAATGGCGCTCGCCACACAACACAGGATGATAAAAACCAGCGCCATCTTTGCAGCCTTAAGCATACTCAAACCTCCGGAATGCTTTGGGATATAGTACTTAGATAGGCTCACACGGGCCTAATGTGCGGCGTTTCCCGCCTGCACCGAATTCGCCTGCAGCTCTCATCACTTCATTCTCTCGCGATAGAATACACCATTATGACATAAATAGAGGGTGAAGATCACAAAGTTTAAAAAAGCATTGAGGGAGAATAGTACAGGACCTCCCTGCCGGCCGGGTTCCCGGCAGACTCTTTATAAAAAACCTCGGTTCAGGGGCGGGCCGCCAGTCCTCAAGGCGCGGTAAGAGCGGGGGGCATATCTTCCGGAAGAATCACATCCGGGGCGGCAGGGGTTTCCACTTTCACCCAAGCCTTGTCCACATCGAGATTGGGATTGCGCCACAGCAGATCCCGGGTTATTTCCTGGGCATAAATAGGACTGGTCATGGCGCACACGGTGACGTCGCCCAATCCTTTTTCTTTCTGCTGCGCGATGACGCGTGCCCGGTAGGCGGCATATTGGACAGGATGGCGGGTAAATTGCACGACAACGGAGTCTTTGACGATGGGTACGGTGCGGATGGGGTGTCCATTTTCCAAAACCTGGAGTTTCTTGCCCTTGGCGTTTTTAACGGCGATCAGGAATTTAGTGTCCATGCCAAGGGGGATCACTCCACCGATGCCCACGTCGATTTTATTGTCTTCTAAGACGTCGGCGCTAAAGTGGATGATGGGGCCGTGTTTATCCTGTGTGATAAAAGTGCGTCCCAGGCGAATGCCTTCGAGAATGCCGGGCAACGATTTTTCGCGGGCATAGATATAGGTTAGGGGTTTTCCCATGGGCACTTTAGGGCTGGCCGTGTTGCTGGTTCCCAGGGCACACGCCATAAGACCTTTCTGGAGTTCCAGATCCCAGAAAAAAGAGGCTTGGGCGTTGCCGGAAACTTCAGCCAAATCGGCGCGGGCGGCCGCTTGCGCCACCGAGTAGGCAAGTTTCCCCTCTTTTCTGAATTTCATGTCTTCGTTGAGTTGATCAAGCATTAAGGGCGGCATGCTCCAGTCGCGCTGCCATACTTCAATGGCATTGGCATACCCCAAATCCCATTGCCAAGGCTGGGTGGGCATGCAAGGATGGGCAATGGCAAAAATACCTCCCTGTGCCTGTACACGGATGCATTCGGCTTGTGCCGCAGCCAGCCCATAAGGGGTGGCGGACGGCATTTCAAGTTCTGTTCTGGGGCCGAAAATAAGGGCATACCCTTTTTCTGGAAGCCCCCATTCCATCGCGGGGATCAACACCAGGCTATTGGAATGAAATTCTGGATCATACACGCACGCAAGGGTGTTGCGATCCGTAATGGCAAGAAAATCCAAGCCGGCCCGTTTGGCGCGCTTGATAAGCCGCCCCACGCTTTCCACACCTTCTCCATGACGTGAATGGGCATGGAGTTCTCCCCGGTACCAACCTGCTTCTTTGCTCACGGGGGTGGGATCATACGGCAAAGTCTTCCGCCCGGGCACTTCCACAGGATTTTGCGGGTCGGTGCCGCTGGCCAGTTCGGCACGATCCAGAGCTAAATCCACATCGCTGTCGAAATCCCTTAAACTCAGAGAACCGCTGCTGCCCTCCAGTAAATTCACGGGAAGATATGCCGTTTGATCCTTAATCACTTGAATGTCCTGAATATCCGCAAGCACCAAAACATCTTGGTCATACACATAGGTGTATGCCCGGTAGGCGGCGGCGCGCACCTTCGCTTCAAGGACTCCTTTGGGGGCTTCCATGCGAATTGGCGGATTGCCGTCCACATCCATAAAATCAATTCGGGCGGGAAGATGTTCGCCTAATGCATTAGTAACATCCACCTCCACGGTTCCTTCTCCAACGCCCATCGCGGGCTCTGGCTCTGAAATGGAGGGTTTTTCCTTGGAGGCGGGAGATTCCTGCTCCATGCTGTTGACTACGCAGCCTGCTAGGAAGCCTAGCGCTAAAAGAAATGCTACATGCCTCATACCCATATCTCCAGGATCTAAACTAAATTTTTCTCTTGCTATTGGCTAAGCATATATAGTATTATCATTTTCCAGGCAGACCATTTGGGAGGTACTGCCCGGCTTTTAGCGCGGTACGAACAAACGAGTGTGAGGTGCGTTGGGGCACATGGGGCGTTTGTTCTATTAAAAGCTGAAGAGTATAGTATAGTTATATGGGGAAAAAAGGCAAATCAGTACAACGGATAAGGAGATGTTGCCATGTTGTCAAGCATTGACATCCACAGTAGTGTAGCCGTCTATGTGCAAATTGAAAATCATGTTCAATTTGCCATCGCATCGGGGAAGTTAAAACCGGGCGACCAATTGCCGTCGGTTCGCGAATTGTCCGAACGGCTTGAAGTGAATCCCAATACCGTCGCCAAAGCATATCGTGATCTGGAAGTGATGGGCCTGCTGTACACCCGTCGCGGCATGGGCGTATTTGTCAACCGTGGCATCGAAGGAAAATGCCGCGAGGAATGCCGGCGCCGGATTATCGGCCGCCTCCATGAAGTGGTCATGGAAGCCAAGGCCGCTGGTTTGGAATCCGACGATATTGGCGAGATCGTGGCAAAAAGCCAGACTTTCGAGGGCAGCCCCTACGGACAAACCCCCGCATCGCTGTTAGCCTTGGCGAAAAAACGCCGCTAATTTCAGCAGATATAGCGTTTATATGCGCCCCGCTTTTGCCGAAAACCGGCTAAAAGCGGGGTTCTATGCTTTTTTATCATTTCAGCAGGACTGTTCTCGTTACAAATTCCCATTAAGTGCGGAAAATGCCCAGGAAAACTCTTGACATTTTCAGGGATATACTCTATACTTTAATTGTTGACTTGGGTAGTGTTTGAGGTTGTCATTATAAATTGTAATCTGGGCATTCATTCCCATAGAACAGACCCGTAAATGTGGTCAGCGGGAGGCGGAATGAGCAAGAGCAGCGGGGTCAGAACGATCCAGAAGTCGGCGAATGAGAATGCCGATGTGGCCAGCCGTTTAACCCATGGCGCAAAAGTCAAGCGGGGGCAGCTCACCTCTGTCCAACAAGGGCGCTATGGCACAGGGCCTGCACCCTATGGTTACCGCCGCGGCGAAGAAGGCGAGAAGCCCCTTATTGTGGATGATCGGGAAGCGGAAGTAGTGCGTATTATTTTCCGGGAATATCTCAATACCCGGAGTACGGGCAAGGTTGTCAATTATCTTCACTCCAAGAACATCTTCACTAGAAAAGGCAATAAATGGTCCCGTCAGGCGATTGCGATAATATTGTCCAATCGCACCTACCGTGGCCGGGTAAGCTACGGGGATGTGGAAACCGAAGGATTGCACGATTCGGTCATCGAACCCGCCCTGTTTTATAAAGCAAATGCCCTCAAAGAGCGCAAACGACGGCGTTCCCGCGGATCGGGCAATACCAGTACAACGCCGAAAGGCCGCGGTGATAAACGCTCCCGTGCGGCGTAGACGCATGTCGCAGGTCTTCAAACTTCCCAGGTGCAGAAAAGCCATCCTTTTCTAACAGAGATACGTAATCATGCTAAATAAAAATTCATGTGTATTAACGGTAATTGATATCCAGGACAAGCTCATGCCGCGCAATGCGGCAGCGGTGAATCAGTTTCTTCAGCGTGTGATTAAACTTATCCGTTGCGCCCAACTGCTGGAAATCCCGATCCTCGTTACGGAACAGAATCCTGGAAAACTTGGCGGTACTAATGATCAGGTTGCCGGGGTATTGGGGGATGCCCCGCGGTACGGAAAAATGGAATTCGGCTGTCTGGAAAACGCGGACGTTCACGAGGCAGTAAAACAACAAGGCCGAAAACAATTGCTGATAGTGGGAATGGAAGGGCATATATGCATCATGCAAACCGTATTGCGGGCGCTGGAAGAAGGTTATGAAACATACGTGGTGGCGGACTGCATCATGTCGCGTGATGCGGAGGAATGCCGCGCAGGCTTGGCCCGGATGGACAAGGCAGGCGCCACCCTCGTCACCTCGGAAATGGCTATTTTCGAGGTGCTCAAAGGCGCAGGTACCGATGACTTCCGGCGGCTGTTGCCCTTGCTTAAGGGATAACCTTTCTTTGACCTGAATACCTCATCAGGTATTCATCCAATTCGGAGGTATTGCCCATGCGCAAATGGGCTGTAACATGGTATGGCGTTGCTCATGGAATCATTGTGGGTGATACTGCGCCTTCTCCGGAGACGAGCAAAGAATTGTCCGTTGCGGGCGAAATCTGGGCATCTACGGTCACACCGGCGTATGATCCACAAAAACATTACGACACCTGCAAGGTGTATTCCCATCTCTTTGGACCGCAGACTCAGACACCCATCACAAAAGGCAGTGGCGGTTTCGATGCACACCAGCGTGGTCTGCATATCGGCTGGCGGCGGACCGAAGTAGGCGATCAAATCCTCGACTCATGGCATATGGTTGATTGTTCACAACGCTGTGTCCCGAACGCCGGGAACGCTGATGGCGTGTATCTTATTGAATGGTGCGACCGGCACGAAAAGCCCTTTATGCGGGAGGTCCGCATACTAACCTGCCGCCCCGGCCACTCAGGCCTTCGGATGCTTGACCTCGAAACACGCCTTACTGCCATTGATCGCCCGGTTCGCCTGCGCGGAGATTCGCATCACGCAGGCGTCCAGATTCGCCTCGCAAACGAGGTGTGCCGCCACCCATGGTCCACGCAGTTCGTGCTCCCCAAAACAGCGCGCATACTCCGGGACGATACGGTTGCGGACGCACCCTGGGTTTGCTGCCAGGCCATGCTCAGCGGCCAGAGCATCCGTGTGCTGCACATGACCAATCCGGCGAACCCGCGGCTGGAGGGTTTCGTCTACGGCATGCGCCAATACGGCCTCTTCGGCGCATCGTTTCATACAGACTTGATGCCGGGTCTCACCTTGCCCCTTCGATTCCGCATCGCATGGACAAACAGCGAGCTTACATTCCATGACTGTGAGACGCTGTACCACGAATACACAGCCGTCTAACCTGAAACACACCTGTCGCCATGCTGGTCCAATCAAAATGAAGGAGGTGTGGCATGTCTGCCCGTTTACAGCATCTTTGTCTCGTGCTTGTCATGTTCGCCGCCGCCCTGAGTGCGGACGGCACACCGTCTACATACGCCGAACGCAAAGCCGCCTACCTCGCGGACCTGCCCGCGGATGCTTCCGGAGATTACGGTGCTGTAGCACGAATGGCAGTGGGCCGACCCATCGACATTGAAACCGTGCGGTCCTCGCTTGAAGCAGTGGAGAATCGCTCTGATTGCGCCGATTTTCGTGTGGCCGGTTTGCTGCGGCTCATGTACCTCTTCGGCGCATCACCCCAAATGCCGGACGATGTTCGGGCGCGCATACAAGAGACATTGACCCGGTTTAAGTACTGGATTGACGAACCCGGCACAGACAATATGTGCTACTGGTCCGAGAACCATCAGATCTTGTTTCATTCGGACGAGTATCTGGCAGGCAACCTGTATGAAAAGGAAGTCTTCACAAACGCCGGTATAAACGCCGCCCAACACCGCGACAAGGGCAAACGTCTCGTCGAGCAATGGCTCGACTGGCGCGAACGTTTCGGGTTCTCCGAGTGGCTTTCCAACGATTACTACGCCATGGACATCATGGCGCTGACGAATCTCATCGATTTCGCACCGGACGCCGCTGTGGCGCGCCGCGCCGCCATGGCCGTGGATCAACTCGCCCTCAACATGGCTCTGAATTCCTTCCAGGGCAACTTCACCTGCACACACGGACGCACATACGAGGAAAATGTCCAAAGCGCCGCAGGGGACAACGTCAAACAGGCTATGTATCTCTTGGGGGGAATTCGTGAATACACACAGAATGTGAAGCGGCCAAACGGGGCGGGGATAAGCCTCGCGACATCGCGCTACACTCTGCCTCCGCCCATTGAAGCCATCAGTCGAGACACCCAGGCAACGTTTGAGAATCATCAGTGTTTTGGCATTGCTCCGGAAGAATATGATCGCTACGGCTTCGCCGCGGATGATACCGCCATGGGGATGTTCTTCTGGGGCATGGGTGCATACAGCCACCCATTGACCGTGGGCTGCTCAGTGGCCATGATGCGCGAGTACCGGCTATGGAACAACCACTTCTTCCACGGCGCGGTTAAAACGGCATCATGGCTCGACTCCCTAGGTGTCTTGGTTCCCTGCTGTCAATGGATTCCGCTGGTTTCTGAGGGTGCATACTTATATGATGCCCACACCTGC
>JAKQOG010000166.1 GCA_029565395.1 Candidatus Hydrogenedentota bacterium
GCCGGCGGGGGTGGAGATGGTGATGCCGGGCGACAATATCACGATCACGGGCGAGTTGATCACGCCGATCGCGATGACGGAAGAGTTGCGGTTTGCGGTGCGCGAAGGCGGCCGGACGGTTGGCGCGGGCGTCGTAACGAAGATAATTGAGTGAGTATGGTACAATGAGAGAACAGATTACACTTCAATGCACAGAATGTAAACGGCGCAATTACACCGGGATGCGCGATAAGCGCAAGCATCCAGATCGGTTGGAATTGAAAAAGTATTGCAAAGCTGAGCGCAAACACACGGTTCATAAGGAAGCGCGGTAGCGCGGAGTTGGTGAAGTATCTTCCCCAGCAGGCCTGTAGCACAATGGCTAGTGCAGCGGCCTCCAAAGCCGAAGGTTGGGGGTTCGAGTCCCTCCAGGCCTGCCATAGGTTTTAATACGTAGCCAGTGAAAGTGAGTGTATGTTAAAGCAAACGACAATGGCGGAAGGAAAGCCGGGCGTGGTCCAGCGGGTGCAGGAATTTTTCCAGGAAGTCCGCACGGAACTGGGCAAGGTAACCTGGCCTACGGTAAATGATTTAAAAGTGTCGACCAAAGTGACGATGTTGCTGTTGGGAATTGTGGCGGCGATCATTTTCCTTTTTGATCAAGTGTTTCAACGGGTTATATTGGTGTTATTGAACCTGGCGGCGTAGGGAGTCCAGACTGTGACCGACAAAACGCGTTCGAAAGAAGCTGATACCCTTGTGGCGGAAGCGGAAGATGCTTCCCAAGAAGGGGGAGGCGAACTGCGGCTGCGGGAATTGCCCGATGACGGCGTGAAGCGCCGTTGGTATGCACTGCATGCGCATTCGGGCCAGGAAGGCAATGTGCGCAAGATGTTGTTGCAGGCGGCGGTGCAGAACAATTTGCAGGATTTAATTACGAATATACTGGTTCCCATGGAACAAGTCACGGAGTTTCGTTCGGGCCAGAAGAAGACATCGCGGCACAAGTTCTTTCCGGGTTATGTGCTGGTGCAGTTGCCGGAGCACCCGGAGAAGTATCCGGAGCTGTGGCATTTGATAAAAGAGACGCCGGGGGTTACGGGATTTATTGGTTCGCGGACGGTGCCAGTACCCTTGGAGCAAGAAGAAGTGGATGCGATTGTCGAGGTGGCCCGCGGGGAGCGGGAACGTCCGAAGCCCAAAGTGGCGTTTGAGCCGGGCGAACGGGTCAAGATTATTGACGGGCCGTTTGCGAACTTCCTGGGCAAAATAGATGAGATTAATGTGGAACGCGGCACGCTGAAAGTGCTCGTGGAGATTTTTGAACGGTTGACCAGCATTGAAGTGGAATTCTGGCAGGTCGAGCAAGTGTAACGGAGATTTGATTCATGCCTCCCAAGAAAATGAAGGCCCAAGTGAAATTGCAGGTAGCAGCAGGCGCGGCGACGCCCGCCCCGCCGGTGGGTCCGGCGCTGGGCCAGCATGGTGTTAATATCATGGACTTCTGCAAGCAATTTAACGAACGGACCAAGGATCAACAGGGTTTGGTTATTCCGGTCGTTATTACGGTTTTTGAAGATCGCAGCTTCACGTTTATTACCAAAACCCCGCCGGCGCCGGTATTGCTCAAGCGGGCGGCCAAGCTGGCGAAGGCATCGCCTCAACCCAATAAGAACAAGGTGGGGAAGGTGACGGACGCGCAGGTGGAAGAGATTGCCAAACTGAAGATGCCCGATCTGAACGCCGCGAGCCTGGAAGCGGCCAAGAGCATGGTAAAAGGCACCGCCCGAAGCATGGGGCTGGTGGTTGAAGGTTAAACAATAGGCTTGCCCCTTCCTGGGGGTGAACAGTGGGAGGACCAGCAGGTCCGGTTGAACCACGGAGGTTGTATCATGGCGAAGGCCAGTAAACGCGTAAAGGCTATCCAAGCGAAGGTGCAAGGGGGCCGATTTTACACCATTTCCGAAGCGGCGCAACTCATCAAGGAGTGCGCCACCGCCAAATTCACCGAAACGGTGGAATTGGCCTTTTTCCTGGGCGTGGATCCACGGCACGCGGAACAGATGGTCCGCGGCTCCGTATCGCTTCCCCACGGCACGGGCAAAAAAGTCCGGGTTGTAGCATTCTGCAAACAGGAAGAACAGATCAAGGCCGCTTTGGCGGCAGGCGCTTCCGAAGCGGGATCGGAAGAATTAGTCCAAAAAGTTCAAGAAGGCTGGACGGATTTCGACGCGGCGGTGGCTGCGCCGGACATGATGGGCCAGGTAGGGCGTTTAGGCAAGATTCTGGGTCCACGGGGGTTAATGCCCAGCCCGAAGGCGGGGACGGTTACGCCTAATGTGGGTCAAGCGGTTGCGGAGATCCAGAAAGGCAAGATCGAGTTCCGCGTGGACAAGAACGCAAAT
The DNA here is from genome assembly GCA_029565395.1 of Candidatus Hydrogenedentota bacterium. Classification (GTDB taxonomy): domain Bacteria; phylum Hydrogenedentota; class Hydrogenedentia; order Hydrogenedentales; family CAILVY01; genus CAILVY01. The sequence continues at coordinate 2,385 of JAKQOG010000166.1, forward strand.
ATTCACGTACCCATTGGCAAGACTGACTTTACTGCGGAGCAAATTGCGGAAAACGCCGCGGCGGTTATTGGTGCGATTGTGAAGGCGCGTCCCGCATCGGTGAAGGGGGTATACTTGAAGACCTGCTGCATCAGCAGCACGATGGGGCCCGGCCTCAAGATGGACCCGGCCCAAATGATGGCCCAGTTCAAATAAGGAAGTCCGCGCGGCCCTTCGGGGCCGCGCTTAACGTTTCAGGAGGTCGTACATGATAAAGAATGCGAAGGGCATTTTATTCACGTCAGAGTCTGTGACCGCAGGTCATCCGGACAAGTTGGCGGACAATATCTCCGATGCGGTGCTCGATGCGATGATCGCGCAGGATCCGATGAGCCGTGTGGCGTGTGAAACACTTGTTACCACCGGCTTGTGTGTTGTGGCTGGCGAAATCACGACGAAAGCCATTGTGGACATCGCTAATGTAGCGCGCGACACCATTGTGGACATTGGTTACACAGGCGGTGATTCCGGTTACGACGGACGTTCGTGCGCGGTTATGGTGACACTCGATAAACAGTCTCCTGATATCTCGATGGGCGTAACCGCCACTGCGACGCACGAACAAGGCGCGGGCGATCAAGGCATGATGTTTGGTTATGCCTGCAACGAGACGCCGGAACTTATGCCGTTGCCCATTCATCTGGCGCACAAAATCGGCCTGCAACTGGATGCCATGCGCAGGCGCGGCGAGGTGCTCTGGCTGCAACCCGATGGCAAATCGCAAGTAACGGTCGAATATGTGGACGGCAAGCCACGGCGCATTGATACAATCGTGGTGTCCAACCAGCATTCGGCAAGCGTTTCCAACGATGAAATCCGCCAGACGGTTATAGAGAAGGTGGTGAAACCGATACTGCCGGCCGAATATGTAGATGGCGAGATTATTTATCATGTCAATCCAACGGGGCGCTTCGTGGTGGGCGGACCCTGCGGCGATACCGGTCTCACTGGGCGCAAGATTATTGTGGATACCTATGGCGGCATGGGCCGTCATGGCGGCGGCGCGTTTAGCGGCAAGGATCCGTCAAAGGTGGACCGGAGCGCAGCGTACATGGCGCGGTACATGGCGAAGAACGTGGTGGCGGCGGAATTGGCGGAACGGTGCGAAGTGCAGTTGGCATACGCCATCGGCGTGGCGCGGCCGGTATCGATTAATGTTACCACGTTCGGCACGGGTAAAGTGGACGATTTGAAACTTGGTGGAATCTTGCAGGATTTGTTTGATTGCCGCCCTGCGGCCATTATCGACACGCTGGACCTGCGCAAGCCGATTTACCGTAAAACTGCGGGTTACGGGCACTTTGGCCGTGAAGATCAAGGCTTCCGCTGGGAAGAAACCGATCAGGCCGGCGCCCTGCGCAAGAAGGCAGGTCTGTAAAATTGATTGTCAGGAAAAACTTCTTGAAAGAAGTTTTTCCTGAGGCCTTTTCAAGAACTTTTGAGAGCGCGGAAAACCCTCGTTGAGGATTTTCCGCGCGACTTCTTTTAGTAGGGTATGGCATAATCGGAGGAAGCACGGCAAGGAGAGTTATGGGTATTTCCATCGCGATGATCGTCAAGAATGAGGCTGGCTTTCTTGCGGAATGCCTGGAAGGGTTGCAAGATCTCGCGGAGGAATTTTGCGTGGTGGATACGGGGTCTTCGGATGAGACCGTGACCATTGCGGAATCGTTCGGCTGCCGTATGGGTCATTATGTCTGGAACAATGATTTTGCGGCGGCCCGCAACGAATCTTTGAAAATGTGCCGGGGCGACTGGATTTTTGTGGTAGACGCCGATGAGCGGATAGCAGGGGAGGACATTCCGTGTCTTTGTGCGCTGATAGAACATGGCCCGCAATATTGCTACCGGTTTGTCACCCGCAACTACACGAACAACGCGCGCGTAAGCGAGTTTACACCTTGTTTGCCAGAAGATCCGATGGCGCGCGGATTTGCCGGATGGTTTCCCAGCGGGAAGGTGAGGCTGTTCCCCAATCATTTTGGGGCGTATTTCGAAGGGCAGGTGCATGAACTGGTCAATCCTTCGCTGCTGGCACGTGGCATTGAAATCGTGACGTCTGACATTCCGATTCACCATTACCCTCTACTTAAGCCCGAAGAACAGGTTCGGAAGAAGCAACTGATGTATATCGAGTTGGGGTTGGCGAAACTAAGGGAAGATCCAAAAAATGCGCGGCTGGCGGCGGAATTGGGGAATCAATATGCTGAGATAAACGATTACGTGAATGCGGTGGTCATGTACCGGGAAGCGGTGCGCTCGGAACCCAACAATCCGCTGTATTTAAAAGATCTTGGCGGCGTGATGCATCTACTGGGGAAAAACGAGGAGGCGATCAAAGCGTTTACGCTGGCGCTGCGGCTGGATGCGGCGATGGCGGATGCCTGGCGCAATCTGGGTGTGGTGTATGCCTCGCAGCAGCAGTGGGTGGAGGCGCTGGAGTGTTTTGATCATTTCACGGGATTGGCGGCGGGGGACAGCGAGGCGCATCGGTATCGTGCGGTGGCGCTGGAGCGGTTGGGACGGCTGCCGGAAGCGCTTGTGGAAGCGCGGGAGGCCTTGCGCCTCCATCCGGCGAATCAGGAAGCCCATTCCTTGGAACGCCAACTCAGCGAAAAACTTGGGGCCATGCCGCCTGAATAATATCCGGCAGATCCGAGATACGGTCAATGGAGGCATCCGCACCGGCATGTTCTTCTTCAGGGGCGAAACCATAGCGCGCGGCGATGGCCAGTGCGCCGTTCGCCCGGGCGGCTGCGATGTCTTCGCGGCGGTCCCCAACCACCGCTGCGGGGCGAACGGGGATTTCATTCATAATGTCCGCGACCATGGCGGTTTTATTTTTGCCTCCGGCATCCCGTGCACGCACCAGGGTAAGGTGAGATTGCAGACCGTGGGTGCGCACGAATTCGTTTACATATGGGGAAGGGCCATTCGAACAAACTGTAAGGCAACACCTCATTTCTAAAAGGCAGGTCAGCATCTCGTGGACGCCTGGATAAAGCTGTCCTTCTGAGGCAATGAGCGTAAGCTCATGGGCATTGGTTTCCTCTACGATCTGCGCCGCTTCGTCCGGAGGGCATTGTTGTGCCAGCCAAGCTTCGTAGTCTTCCACGGGTTTGCCGAAAAACGCCTGGATGGTTTCGTGATCGGGAATCGGTAATCCGTGGTTTGCGAAGGTGCGTTGCACGGCGGGCACGGTGACCAATTCGGTGCGGAACAACGTGCCATCCACGTCGAAAATGATCAGAGCGGCATATTTCGAGGTCATACCATGGCTTTCATGGCTGCGGGGAAGACGGGGCATAACCAGAGGAATTGCAGCGGAGCAGATAGACGTCTTTCTGGCCCGCGCCCAGGGAGTTGGTTTCTCCGGCAAGCAGGAATCCGCCATCACTTGCCTGAACCAGAGCATAAGCTGCATCATCGCCTGCCCCGCCGATATTCCGGGTCCACAACGCTTCGCCCTGCCCGTCAATTTTCACCAAATAGACGTTCTCATCGTTATTTTCCGTGGAGGCGGTGACCCCGCCAATAATAAATTCACTGGTGCTTTTGGCCAGAATAGCATAGGCGGTATCCATGCGATTGCCGCCGAATGTGCGGAGCCATACCTGTTTGCCGTTATTATCCAATTTCACCGCCGTCAGATCCACACTGGTGAACTGCCCCGGGTTGTACTTTCCCGCTACAATGAAACCGCTGTCGCCGGCGGAGGCAAGGGCGTAGGCACGGTCGTCATACAACCCGCCAATATAGGTCTCCCAACTTTTCGTCCCGTCATTTGTTGTTCGCACGATGTACATTTGTTCGTTGCCATTATCGGAATACCCTGCCGCTAGATAGCCATCACTAAGCGCTAACACAGCGCTTCCGGACTCATCACTCAGCCCAGGTCCCGGGGGGCCGGTAAAGGTTTTGGCCCATTCTTCCGTGCCATCGCCTGTGATTTTCAGCAGATATAAATCCATCTTGTCGCTAAAATTGGAGTTGGATTCTCCAGTGATAATAAAGCCGCCATCACTGGTTGCGGCCATGGCATAACCGCGATCCGCGCCCATGCCGCCATAGGTTTCCGACCAAATTTCCTTCCCTTCTTTGTCAAGGCGCAACACATAGACGTCACTGCTGCCCTTGCCGAAGGAAGTAGTCCAGCCTGCAATCACAATATCTTCTTCATCCCCTTTATCATCAGCGGGTACTGCCACGATGGCTTCGCCCGCTTCATCCCCTGTTCCACCAAAGGTTTTCGCCCAGACTTGGTTTCCCTCCACGTCCACTCTGAGCACATACATGTCCATATTGCCTTGCGTGTCGGGGGTGGTTCCGGCGATGACATATTCTTCCCCTTCTCCCTCTTCTGACTCTTCCATTGCGTTTGTGGTGCAAATGGCAAGGGCGTAGTCGTCTCCCGCCGTACCGTATGCCTCGGCCCACATATTGCCCGCGACGATGTATCCCGAACCGCGGACCATGTCTTCGCCGTCGGCGTTGGTCACAGTAAGGGATACTGTATAGGATCCTTCTTCCGTGTACGTATGGACGGGATGTTGTTCCGTGCTGGATTCACCATCGCCAAAGGTCCACAGCCATGCCGTGATGGGGGAGCCATTGGGATTGGAGGTATCAGTGAATTGCACTTCGAGCGGTGGTTTGCCATACCGTGGATCCGCGGTAAAGCCCGCCGCGGGCCCTTTGCATCCCGCCGCAGCCAATAATGCCACTAACGTGCCGCAAAACAAGCAAGCCCTCATTTTATACCCTCCGGTTGTGGATCTAATCATCTGTTCATCAACGCTCTTATCACTATACACCTTCCGAGGCCCACTATAACAATAAACGCCTGATTTCAGGAGAATAGGCGGGCTGTGCAGTATGGGGAAGCCGCATTTTCGCAAATGCCTCGGTTGAAGTGTCCTGGTGTCATTCGCATAATGTAGGCTACATGGGCGGAGATGACCAAGATGCTTGTATTAAGGAAAAATATTTCTCCGGGGAACGTGAACTTGCCGCACATCTTTTCCATCAGGCCGTTGCCCTGGGATGTGCATCCATTCAACGCGATGCCATGCATGGCGCCGCATGAATTCCTGCCGGAAGCCTATGACTGTCCATTCTGATCAATCTACTTTCGGGGTGGTGATCCCCTGCTTCAACTGTGCCGGGGTGTTGCGCCGCTGTGTTGAATCAGTGTTGGCGAGCGCCGCGTCCTGCCCATGGGTAAAGGGGATTTACCTTGTGGATGGAGGGTCCACAGATACCACATCGGAACTCTGTCAAGAACTCGCGGCGCATCCCTTGGTGCACGTACTCCGGCATGATGCATCCAGCGCCTCGGCCAAACGCAACGCCGCTCTCCGGCAGGTTGAAGCTGATTTTCTTGTTTTCACTGATCCTGATTGCATAACCACGGCGGAGTGGCTATCCGCTTATTCAAAGGCGGCGTTGGAGTGGTCTTGCTGTACGGGGCGGGTTACGCCTCTTGTTCCCGGCCTGGCTACCGCGATCCGCACTTCCTCCAAGGACCGAACCTATCAGCCCCGTCTTTTGTGGCGCGCGTTTGCGTTCCGGGCGGGATCTTCCAACAACCTGATGATATCGAGGGATCTCCTGATGCAATTGGGCGGTTTTCCGGAAGATTTGGGGCCGGGAACTTCAAACGGCGTGGCTGAAGACACGGAGGTGCTCTACCGAGCGTTGCGGGCGGGTGTCCCAATTCGTTACTGTGCCGGGGCTGAAGTGCAGCATGATCATCCGGAGACCACCGAAGTCTATTTACTGAAAAAAGAATTATACGCGCGCGGTCTGAGTTACTTTATGTTCAAACGGTACCGCAGTGATCCTGCCACGTATCTATCGTTTACAGTGATGATGGGGCATTCATTGGGACGATGGCTGTTTCATACAATGTTTTTTAATCGTTTTGGGCGCATCCAAGCCTATCGCGAACTCCGGGGCCGTTATCGTGGTTTGTTGGATGGGGCCGGATGTTCTGTGCGGCATCCGGCTGAAAACGAAGAGGAAACACCCCCTGGCGGAGAACCATGATGGAATCGGAGAACAAACAAAGGCATTGGCGCCGGCGTCTGGTGGATGGGGTCATGGGAACGGCTTTGCTGATCACGGGAATAACGATTGCACTCATGTACATCCCGCACCAGGGGGGCGGTCAGTTTATTGAGAAGACATGGTGGTATGGACCATCGGCTATGTTTGCATGCGGCAAAGGGCTGGCCATGCCCGCGATTGAAAAAATACCGGCGCTGAACGCGTTTTTAACCCAGCAGACGGGCTCGTTTTCCTGTGAAGAACTTCCTGCGGATCTCAAGTTGCAGCCGTTGTATGCCTTTCACAAATCACACCGGTATTTAATGCTGGCCGTGGGATGGATTTGGCGGATATTAGGCATATCGTGGGACAATGCGGCCTGGCTGACGGCGCTCTCCTGTGGTGTAAGCGCCTTGTTGATGTATGGTATTTTCCGGCTGGCCATGAACCAGGTTTTTGCATTGCTGGGGACCCTGCTCTATTTGTCGTTTCCCATTCATTTGTCGGTATTAACCCGGCTGCGCGACTATAACAAGGCCCCTTTTGTTTTCGGGGCTGTTTTTTTACTGGGATATCTGGTTAAATCCAAACGCTCCCCCAAAACTGTATTAATATCAAGCGCCCTTTTAGGATTGATCCTCGGCGTTGGTCTTGGATTCCGGCTGGATCTCTCGTTATTTGTGTATATCGCTTTGGTCACGCTGCTTTTTTTTCTGCCGGGCCGGTTTCAAGAGAATTGGTGGTTGCGTGGGGCGGCAGCCGCCCTTTTGGTGATATGTTATTTACTACCGTCTGCGCCGATTCGGCAGTCACTCCGGGAAGAAAACAGTTCGGCGCCCCACAATATGTTGGGGGGCATCGCCTGGCAGTTTGAAACTGAGTTGGGCATTGGCGGCGCTCCGTATCAATACATGCCCCTATATCTTGACGCATTAATCTACAGTACGACCGCCAGTTATAGCTATCGCACGGGCGGAATAACCGAACCCATAGATTATAAAAGCAGCGAGTATTCCGCCTGCGGCGCACAGCATGTCCGGGAATATCTTAAAACCTATCCGGCGGACATGCTGTTGCGTTTCTATGCTTCTGCATTGAGCATTCTCGAAGAGTCACCACACCGGTTTTGCCTTAATCCAAACGGTCTGGATCCAGTTGTGTTGAAGGGGCGGGACCTGACCGGCGTTGTGGCATGGCATATCATTCATTGGGGCCGGTGGTACGTTGTGGCGGTTGTGCTGCTTCTCGCGGTTTGGAATCTACGGATGGCCTGTGTGGTTTTTGCGCTTTTCATGATGCTGGGCATGTATCCCGCCCTGCAATTTGAACCACGCCATTATTTTCATCTTTCGTTTCTCCCACTTTGGTTCATGGGGGCATTTTGGTCCAATGCATTACGTGGGGCCTGGCGGATGTTCCGTTCTGACAACCGCACGGCCGCCGCCGCATGGATTCGCGAACATGTGTTGTCCCGCCGCACCTTGGGAAAAACAGCCGGTTTCGCCGCGGTATGTATACTGGGATTGTGGATCCCGTTATTGGTCTTGCGCGTGTATCAGTCGTCGGTCATGGGAGAGTTCTATCGGCAATTAAATGCTGCCGAGCTGACGCCCGTGCCCTGTTTGGAAACGGCGGACAAAGATCTGCCCGGCTGGGTCTTATTGCATCCTCAGCAGTATTTTGGGAAAGATGCGTTTTCTGCAAGGGATCAACAAACCAAATTCCACACGGAATATGTGGTGGTGGATATTGCGCCCATGGAAGGTCACAGCATGTACCTGGAGGCGCAATATTCCGCGGATAGGCCTGCTAATAATCTTTCCATGAGTTTTAGCCAGGAGCGTCTGCCTATCTCATCCACTACCGCACGAGTCATATTCCCCGTTTATGAATTATCCGAAAAAGGGAATGAACGGTTTTTTGACACACTACATTTGCGCGCCTCGGACAGGCCGCGCGTCAAAGGCATGTTCCTGATAAAGAATCTTGATTCATTCAGACTCTTGCCGTCCCTGGTGTTAAAACCGGAACCCTCTGACAATGCGCGCTATCTGCGGTTTACACCCCATCCGGCGCCGTATTTATTGCGCACCTATGCCGCCAAGTTTAAAAATTCCATACTTAATGGGGGCTTTGAACAATGGGAAAGGGGAATACCTGCGCAATGGGGGGCCGCTCCGGGACGTATGACTGTAGCTCCGGAAACAAATACGGTTTCTGAAGGAAAATTGGCACTTCGCCAAACATGGCAAGCGGCGGATTGTGGAGATCCACCTTCAAAATTATTGTATTGTCTGGTCAAGGGGTTGGAGCCGAACACCCGGTATGAATTAATGGCGGATGCCTGTTATGAAGGCCCAAACACGGTCAGCGTCAAAGCATGGCAGCTTGTACCCACGGAAGACCCAAAAGTGATGGGATGCGCATCGTTGGGAGAGGTGATTAGAGTGAGGCGTGGCAAGTATATGATTCCCTCCTCAGGGGTTTTTATCACCCAGTCGGCCAATCCTGTCATGGTTATCATTGCGGTATGCTCGCAAGGCCAATCCTATCCCGATACGGCTCTTTGGGACGCCTTCCGCCTGACACCACTTTGGATGCGGTAGATGGCATAGTTTTACCATTCTTTTAAATATGCTGTTTAATATGTTGTCGCATGGAGGCGGCGTAATTGAAGATGTCAGGGAAAGTCACGTACAATAAGGCGGTTGGCTAAGCCGGAATTTACGGCAATATGTACACAAGGGGCGGAAACATGAATGAACAACCGAGCGAGACACGCCAGGTGCAGGCTTTTACCCCGAGGCAATGGGGGGTATACACGGCCTGCTTCGCACTATTACTCCTGTTTCATGTGGGGATGAATTACTGGTGGTTGAAGGAAGACAACCACCCCATCCGCACCGATGAAGAAAGCCACATGATTTCAGCGCGGGCCTATTACAAGGTACTGTTCGTGCAAGAGTATGACAGCCCCTTGCAGAGACTGATC
>JAKQOG010000181.1 GCA_029565395.1 Candidatus Hydrogenedentota bacterium
CGAGACATTTCCCGCCTCGTCGCGGACCGCAACGTAGACGCTCTTGGGGCCGTCGCCGGGAGGCAGGGATAGGGCTTTGATGCTCGCGTAAGGCTCCCAAGGAGTCCATGTGATGGTATCGTCGCTGAACTGCATGTCCGCCACGCCGGAGCCTGTGCCATCGTCCGCGGATAGCGTTAAGGTTACGGCGAGTGTATTGGTGTATTCCGCGCCGTCATTTATAATCACGGAACCTGTCGGCGGCACGGAATCGTAGAATCGTTCAATGATATTGGAATCCACTTCGCTCGGATTGCACGCGAGGTCGCTGAAGGTTCCCGCGAGCACCACGCACGAGAAGGTTCCCGGCATAGTCAGCGTGGGGGTCAGCGTGAAGCTGTAGGCGGCATCGCTGCCGGTGAAGTCGCTCACGATGGCGTCCACCACCGTGATGTCGCCTTCCTCGAAGCTCGTGCTGTTCTCGCTCAGGGTCACGTCCACCGTGATCGCGCCGTTCACCGGATCCCCGGCGGTGCTGGACAAGGCCGTAGTGGGTGGAACGCCTTCGAGGGTCAGCCCATAACCTGCGAGGCCCACGGCGGAGTCCACGCCCTCGCCATTGCGCGCGGTGGCAAACACGCCGTACATCATATTCGGGGTTAAGCCGGTGACGGTGATGGCGCCCCAGCCGGGCATGGTCTGATAGGCCGGGGCCGCGCCCAACGTGCCGTCCGTCTGCACCCATACGTTGCCGCCCATGCCGGAATCCACCCGGAGGCAGTATTCCGTGCCCGCCGGGTTCGTGTCGCCGGAGGCGAGGGTCACGGCCATGGACCGCGAACAGATATTTGTCACATCGGGGGCCAGTGGCTGGGCGGCGAGGGTCCATTCGGTGATAGTGGCGGTTTTTGCACTGTCGCCGGCGATGTTGGTGGCAGCTACCTGGAACGCATACTGCGTGTTGGGCGAAAGACCATTATGTTGCCACGATTGGACATTTACTGCCGTAGTGGTTTGCAGGGTTACGGGGTCAGCCGTGCCGGGATCGTCATACACCTTGAAGCCGGTTTCATTGGTGGAGGCGTCCGTCCAAGTCCATGTGATCGTATCCACGCCAATGTTGGTAGCGCCGGGATTAGTGGGTGGGGCATTAGGTATCATTTGAAGGACCTTAATGACGAAGGCATCCGTATTCCCGCCATAGTTGGTAATCCACCCGCCGCTTACCCATCCTGAAGACGACGTGTACCCTGTCACATAGCAGTTTCCACTGGAATCCATTGCAATACAGCAACCGCCATCATCGCCCGCTCCTCCCAAATAGGTGGACCACTGGTGTGCCCCGGAGGTATTAAGTTTCACCACATAGCCATCGGTAGCGCCATTTTGGGTTGTATCCCAGCCACCGTTTACCCATCCCGAAGACCATGTTTCTCCCGTTACATAGCAGTTGCCGATACCATCAACGGCGATAGCATATCCCCGGTCATTGCTGGCGCCGCCGAGGTAGGTAGACCATTGGAATGCTCCGGACATAGTCAGTTTTGCCGCATAGCCATCCGTAGACCCTTCCAGGGTGCTGTCCCATCCGCCGCTTACCCAGCCCGAAGAAAACGTGTAGCCTGTTGTATAGATATTTCCGCCGGAATCCACCGCGATGCCATACCCCACCTCATCACTCGTGCCGCCAAGATAGGTGGACCATTGGTGTGTTCCAGAAGTGTTGAATTTTACCACATAAGCGTCGCTTCCTCCATTGGCGCTTGTGTCAGAACCGCCGATCACCCACCCCGAAGAAAAAGTCTGGCCCGTGGCGTAGCAGGTGCCGCTGTTGTCCACCGCAATGCCATAGCCGAAGTCATTGTTCGCTCCACCCAAGTACGTGGACCACTGGTGTGCACCCAATGTGTTCAGTTTCACCACATAGCCATCATACGGCCCTCCGCCATGGGACGTATCCCATCCGCCACTCATCCAGTCAGTAGAGATTGTGTATCCGGTCACGTAACAGTTCCCGCTGGAATCCGCGGCAATGCCATATCCATCGTCCTCCAACATGCCACCCAGGTATGTTGACCACTGGTGATCCCCAGAGGGGTTCAATTTAACCACAAAACCATCCGCGGATCCGTTTTGGCTTGTATCGAAACCGCCGTTCGCCCAGCCTGAGGACCACGTGTAGCCTGTCGCATAGCAGTTTCCACCGGAATCCACCGCTACGCTCAGGCAGGAGTCATTGTTCGCCCCTCCAATGTAGGTTGACCACTGATGAACACCCGATGTATTTAATTTTACCACGTACCCGTCTGTAGAGCCGTTGTGGGTTGTATCATATCCCCCGCTCACCCAACCTGAAGAGAGGGTGTAGCCCGCCGCATAACAGTTCCCGCTGGAGTCCACTGCAATGCCACAGCCATAGTCGCTGTCGGAACCTCCCATATAGGTGGACCATTCCAGATCCACGGTAACCACGGTATACTCGCCGGTCTCCTGTGCGGTTCCGCCCGCGGTCACCTCCACCGTGCGAATGTCCGGCGGCGTATAACCAATTAAATCTTTGAACTCAATGTCCCAAAGACCAGGCACCACGCCTGTTTCAGTAACCCCGTTGTTTATCCATGTGATCGTCCCAACCCTCCGCCATTGGGCGCCCGCCGCTACTGCGTCAGGCGGAGTCAATGTCACTTGTAGACTTCCCGTCTCTTGCTGAATTTTTGCCACATAGGCATCTGTGTCACCGCCGTAGGTGGTAATCCAACCGTCAATCACCCAACCCGGAGAATTCGTGTAGCCAGTGACATAGCAGTTCCCGCCAGTGTCCACTGCAATACCCAATCCCGTGTCACCTTCCGTGCTACCGAGGTAGGAAGACCACTGGTGTATGCCCGACCAATTCAGCTTCACCACGTAAGCATCATAATTGCCATTCTGCGTTGTGTCCCAACCACCGTTCACCCAGCCCGAAGAATTTGTAGACCCTGTCGCGTAGCAGTTACCGCAACCGTCCACGGTAATACCAATACCGTAATCATTGCCGGCATCGCCCAGGTAGGTGGACCACTGATATGCGCCCGTACTGCTGATCCTTGCCACGTAGCCGTCCGTTGAGCCTCCATAAAGGGTGTCCCAACCGTTGCTGATAAATCCGCTCGAAGACTCCGTCTGTCCCGTGATACAGCAGTAGGTTCCGCTTCTGTCCACCGCGATACTCTTGCCATTTTCATATCCTGCCCCCCCGACGTAGGTCGACCACTGGTGTTGCCCCGAAATGTTCAGCTTCACTACATAGGCGTCATAATTTCCATTTTGGCTGATGTCATAGCCGTCACTGACCCAATCCAGAGAATCTGTTTGTCCTGTAACGTAGCAGTTTTCGCTGAAATCCACCGCGATACTGTATCCATAGTCCGCCGTGGCGCCGCCCAGATAGGTGGACCACTGGTGCTGCCCCGCAGCATTCAGTTTTACTACAAAACCGTCATACGAGCCATTCTGGCTCGTGTCCCAGCCGCCGCTCACCCAACTCGAAGACTGCGTCATGCCCGTTGTATAACAGTTCCCGGCCAAATCCGCCGCGATACCGTATCCATAGTCAGCCGTGACGCCGCCCAGGTACGTGGACCACTGATGCTGCCCGGCGGAGTCCAGTTTCACTACAAAGCCATCCACCGAGCCGTTTTGCGTGGTGTCAAAACCGCCGCTTACCCATCCTGAAGACCACGTGTCGCCTGTAACATAGCAATTCCCGGCCTCATTGACGGCGATGCCATAACCGTCGTCATTGTTTGCACCGCCCAGGTAGGTGGACCATTGATGCTGCCCGGCAGTGTTCAGTTTCACTACGTACGCATCGTTGGAGCCGTTCTGGGTGGTGTCCCAGCCGTCACTTACCCACCCTGAAGAATCCGTCTGTCCTGTAGCGTAACAGTTCCCGTTTGAGTCCACTGCGATGGCATTTCCAACATCATACCCCGCTCCGCCAAGATATGTGGACCATTCAATGGAGGGATCAATGATGAGGGGTAGCGTGGCATCATAAGTTCCGGTAATTTTAAACCCATACGTGTGGTTGTTAATAAGGGTAAAGTGTCCCTTGACTGTACACTTAGTTCCGTTCACTTCCTGGTAGATATACGGCGTGCCGTCCGTAAGGGGCTGCCATTCGGGCGCAAGGTGGATTTCCAGCGCACCGTCCTGGGTCAGCGTGAGATTTTCCACGCCCTCGTAGCGCAGGCGGATCGACCGCGGGTCCACGCCGGGAGCTACATGGAAATTATATTTAAGCCCGGTGCGCTTACCGGTTAATTCAAGCGCAATGCCAGGATACAGGTTCTCATACCACACCGCATTGAACGAGGGCACGCCTTCGCGGTGATTCGCGACGTCACCGAGCATGTAATTAAAGGTGCGCTCGGATTTCCCGCGGCCCACGGGAATCACGGCAGCGGCGCCGTCGAAGACGAGGCCAAAAGAATGCATCTCGGAGGTTTGAGGCTTGAGGTCTGGGGCGGCTGAAGCTTGAGGATCGGTCTTATCGGTCTTATTTGTCCTATCGGTCCTATTGGCTTCCCGAAACAACTGGAACTTCGGCCCTTTATCCGTGATGCCGACGTTGGCGCCGAGGCCGTCGAGCGCGAACTTGATGGTGGCGTCGGGCCATTGCCCATCGTTCTGGATAAATACGGACGGCCCGGTCATGAACTGCTCTACCCGCGCCTTGGCTTCCGGGTTCGCGGACCCGGAATCGCCGGGTTGTGTGAGGGGTATTTTTTCGTTTGCGGCGCCCGCCGGTTCCATGATAACTAAAGCGGCTAATAGAACACCTGAAAAAAATGAAAAAATCTTTCCTGTGCTTTGAAAAGAACCCATGGTTCACTCCTCCCGTTATGCTTGCCCAATTTTGTTTCGGCCCCAATAGCGGACCTCTTTCCGAAACCATCGACTCCCACGCCTTCCAAAATTGATATTAGCACCTTTAACTGATTTTTACAAGCATAAATATATGAAAATTAATTTAACTATTTAAACAATGAAAATAAAATATTATAATAACAAGAAAATATTTTTGGGGTCTTTGGGGCCACATGGCTTTCCTAGGGGGTTGGTTGTACAGAAATATTGGTGTAATGGGCGGAAAATTCCCATCAGTAGGGAGTGGGTTGTGGACCCCGGACATCGGAACCCGAACGCCGATAGCGATATCGATAACGATACCGATACCGATACCGATAGCGATACAGAGGGGGTCATTTGAATAATGGCAGGATCAGAGAGGGGATATGCGGGGTGTCGTTGGGGTCCATGGGGTTTCTGCCATAATGGATTTCCGTGAAGTCGTCGACGCCGTCATAATCCGAATCTTTCAATGTCGGATTGGTTTGGACGCCATAGGTTCCGAAGATTTCCTCGCCGTCCTTGAGTCCATCGCCGTCGGAATCGGCTTTATGGGGGTCGGTGTCGAAACCATACGTTCCAGCAAGCTCTTCTTCGTCCGAGAGACCATCTCCATCGGAGTCAATGTCATCATCCAGAATCTTCAATGTGGCGGATGCCAGACCGAGTTCCGGACAATTAGGATTTGTAAGCGAAAGATGGACGGTTTTATCGGGTTCGATTTTCGGGTTGGGAATGACAGACACAGAGAAACTGGCGGTGGTTGTGCCACGGGGGTAGAACAACGTTCCGCTCGCAGGCGTGTAATCCACATCCGCGACAGCGGTGCCGGGGCTTGTTTCGTAGTGGACGCTGATATCGCCCCGGCTGGGGTTGCTGAGCACCACGGCTATACTTCCGGTTTCATCGCCTTCACCAACGGTGTACTCCGAGGCGCTGAATCCGACTTGTGCAAGACCCGGCTCCAGCCACCCGGAGACGATGGGATAGGTCACATCAAACCGTCCGTAATAATCCGGCAAGGTAGGGGTGTCGCATGCGGAATCGCCGCCCCAGAGTTGCCCTATGATCTGCTGTGTGGCCTCAATCATCAGGCAACTGCCGGAAGAGCCCGGTTCAGTGACGCCGTCGTGCCAAATGACTTCATGATAATACTGGCTATAGGGGTTGGCGGTATTGGTGATATCACCGAAACTGATGCGGGTGAAGCTGCCCCGGGGATGATGCAGCCCGACCACCGGGTTTCCAAGAGCAGGCACGGTGGTGGTCCATCCCAGATACGTCAGGCCTCCTGGGGGCATATTGCGCATGCGCAGGAAGGTAAAATCATTGCCGCCGCCGGTATCGCCCCGGCCCCCCATGCCCGCCAGATAGTCGGCCCCTCCGGTGGTTCTGGGCACAGAAGAGGGGGAGGGAACGGTCCCATTGCAGGTAGGGGTCTGGTATAGCCAATAAAATTCGAGGGTATCCGCGCCACGGACGCCGGTTTGCCCGCCCACGCAATGATGTGCGGTCAAAACATAGGGGGTTTCCGTGCACTCTTGAGCATCCGCCAAGAGCGAACAGGTGCAGAACAGCACGCCGGTGGAGCCGATAACGCCTAACCCGCCCACACCCAGGACGGCATCGGCCCAGGCAGGGTAACACGTGCTGTCGAGATTGCACGCCCCGGCTTTTTCCGCGGCGGCGGTCAGGATGGATTTGTATATATATGCGGTGCGGTGAACCCGGAAGGTCAGGCCGGACAGTGTTTGCATATCCCCGGCATAACATGTCAGTACCACGCTCTGGCCATAACAGGCGGGGCTCCACAAGGACAGGCCGCCTCTTGGGATTTCCGTAAACGGGCCATACGCTTCCGAAGGACGATCTTCATTGTAGACCCAGATTTCCGCTCCATGAGGCAGGGCGAGATCCTCAATCTCGATGCGTTGTCCCAATGCTTTCAGAGCCATGATGCGCACGGCCAACACCGCGCCCATTTTACCGTGAGGCTGCCATGCGCCATGCGAAGCAATGCCGTTTTGAACGACGATGGATTGGGGAAGCGGTTGAAACACACCGATGCGCGGCAATCCCTTTTCGGGGCCTTCTCCGCCTATGGCATCTTCTTCTTTTATTCTTTGCATGTCCGGTTCCGGCAAGAGGACGGTGGCGGTAATGTCGGCGGCGGTGAGGTCAGGGGCGGGTTGAATCGGGACATTGAGATCAAGACCTTTTTCCGCGGAGTGTTCGCGGCCTGCCCCCTCTGCATTGATCATCCATCCTGCGAGGATCAACAACAAACCTAGGTGTATTGGGGTAAAAAAACGCATCCTGTGATCATCCCGAGGATACCGCAACTGCTTCCAATTGCAGATCTACCGAGTCTACGGCGCCGGAATCATTTACATCCGCATGGGATACATTCGCGCGCCGCAGAGCGGCATTGACTACCAGTGCAAGGTCATCGTCATTGACCGAACCGTCGCGGTTCACATCGTAGGGGCTGCCCAGGCGATTCGCAATCAATGGATAGGTAACGTCAAAACGTCCGAAATAATCCGGTTCATCCGTAGCGTAGCAGGCCGCATGACCACCATAGAGTTGACCAATAACCCGCTGGGTTCCCTGAATCATCAAAGGGCTTCCGGAAGAGCCCCCTTCCGTTGTGCCGGTATTCCAAAGGACTTCATGGAACCGCGTAATAGGCTTAAG
Organism: Candidatus Hydrogenedentota bacterium; assembly: GCA_029565395.1. Classification (GTDB taxonomy): domain Bacteria; phylum Hydrogenedentota; class Hydrogenedentia; order Hydrogenedentales; family CAILVY01; genus CAILVY01. The sequence continues at coordinate 7,570 of JAKQOG010000181.1, forward strand.
ACGCGCGCCCCCCTCTTCCGGGCTTCCGTCGTCCGTGATATTTCCAAAGGAGATGCGTTTGTAATCGCCGGAGGGATGATGGATGCACGTTACGGCGGTTCCCACGGCGGCGGAGCTTGTCTCGAATCCCAAATAGGCAACGCTGGCGGATGGCTGATTGCGCAACCGAAGAAAGGCAAAATCAGTGCCTGTGGTGTTGGTGTTGCCTGCCAGATATTCCGCGCCCCCCGTGGTCCGGGAAACCGACAGGATGCTGGGCACGCTTCCGCTGCAACTGCTTCGCTGATACAACCAATACACTTCAATCGTATTGGCCTCGTACGAACTGGATACGCAATGATTCGCGGTTAGGAAGTAGGGAACTGTTGAGTCCGGGTCATTGTCCGCCAAGAGACTGCCCGTACACCAGAGTACGCCGGTACTGCCAATAGTTCCAATCCCGCCAACGGCCCAGGAAGCTTCCTGCCAACTGCTGTAACACGCCACATCCAGATTGCAGGAACCGGCGCCTTTCAGATATTCGTCTATACCCTTAAAATTATGCGTGATGCGGTCCACCGACACCTCCAGCTTGTCTGGAGAAACGCCAGGCGCCAAATAACATTCGAGAACCACGGCTTCTCCGAAACACGTGGGAGACCAGAAATCCCCGGTGGCATCAAAGGGGCCGTAGGCTTCCGCCGGATCATCGCCGTTGTATAGAATTAAGCGCGCACCCGAGGGCAGGAGAAGGGTATCAAAATGAACCCGTATTCCAAATGCCCCCATGGAACGGACAGCGACGCTCCAGACGAGCCCGCCGTTACCGGTTTTTTCCCATTGTCCGTCGCTTATGGCGTTTCCCAATACAGTAATGGGAGAATCAAACATTCGATGCACCCCGATGCGCTCGGGCCGCTTCGCCGCTTCATCTTCCAGCAGAATACGTTCTTCGTCTATCGGCGGCAATACAAATTCCTGCTTGGGGATAGTCCCGGCGGGAAAGACGGGCGTTTCTTCTTTTTTTACCGGGCCGGTGTCATATTCCGCATCTTTGACGACAGCCCCAGGCGCCCAGTCTTTTGAGTCAATGCCCAACTCGGTCAACACGACGTCATTCAATAGCCCGCCTGATTCATCAAAATAGAGGTCAAAGGCGGGTTCGCCATTTCGGGGCAGCAATCGAACTCCGCTCACAAGAACGCCGGAGCCATTTTGCGCTATTTCTTCCCAGGCAAGGGCGATTTCAAAGGAGTCTTCTGTGTATCCATAGGCATCCAATAGTTCCGGAAGATTTTCCACTGCCTGCACCGGGCAGGTAAAGAGGGAAAGCAACAGAAGTATCGTGATCACTCCCCCCCTTTGAAAAGAAAATAAGGCATAACGGATTTTTGAAGAGAAGGACAATGAATGGCGTATAGTTGACATCGTTTTTTCGTGTTATTTCTATGGCGTGTATAAGGGCTAACTTTCTTACTGCCTGTTGGAGTATTGCCTCATATTTTCCCTAAGTGTACCTAACTTACCGGGTATGTGCCAAATCAGGGTCGAGGTAAGGCCCAAAAGGCATTTTTCCCAAGAGAGGGGGCGCGCCTGCGGGATGGATTTATCCAGAAGATCGCCCAGGTATTTTTTAACCTTCTATTATCGTATACTTGAGGCAAAAGGAGTTTGAGCAGTTGATATGCGATCTGTTTTGAAAAAAGGACTTATGATTGTTCTGGCGCTGGCGGGATTGGGGTATCTATTGATCGCCGGCTGGCTGTGGGTCTATCAGGATTACTACATGTTTCGGGGGCGAAGAGCCGATCTTACCCAGACTCCCGAGGCTAAGCAATGGGCTTACGAAGACGTTTGGCTCGATGTGCCCGGAGGCAAAACCCACGGGTGGTGGATTCCCACGGATAATGCGCGCGGCGCGGTGCTGTTTTCGCATGGAAGCGGAAAGAATATCTCGTATTACCTGGAAGACGCTGGCTATTACCGGGATCTTGGTTTTTCCGTTCTTCTATATGATTATGGCGGGTATGGAAAAAGCACCGGAGAACCTTCTGAAGCGCGCTGCTATGCGGATGGCCGGGCCATGTGGAAGCATCTGACGGAAGTTCGAAAGATTCCGCCCCATCGCATTATCCTTGGGGGAAATTCCATGGGCGGGGGAGTGACCATCGACCTTGCCGCCGAGGTGACTCCGGGCATTGTGGTCGTGGAAAGCACATTTACTTCGATTCCTGATGTCCTTTCCGATATGTATCCCTGGTTGCCCGCACGCCTGATATCCCATATTTATTTCCGAAATATAGACAAGGTCCCCCGCATCCAATGCCCCATCATGGTGGTCCACAGCACCGGCGACGCCATGGTGCCGTTTGCGCAAGCGCTAAAATTGTTCAGCGCCATCACCACCCCCAAGAAATTCCTCCAAATCCATGGCGCTCACCGGCAAGGGAAATTTGACTCAAAGGATCTGTATGCCCCCGCACTCCGGGAATTTGTCAACGAATATTTGAAGTAACAAGGCTTTAGAGGAGGTAGTCGTAAATGAGAATAGCGGCAAGCCGTCATATACGGAGAAAAATCCTGTGGTTAAATGTATTTTCCCTCCTGCTCGCATTTGCCGGATGCAGGAGCCTTCCCACCCTTAATGTGCCGATGTGCCAGGTGGCTCCGGTGATTGACGGGAAACTCGACGACCCCTGTTTTCAGAACACCCCGGCGTATCAGGCATTTGTGGTGGCCGGGAATCCGTCAAAAAAGGCCGCTCCAACCAAGGCCTGGGTCTTTTGGAATTCCGAAAATTTCATTATCGCATTTGATTGCCAGGATGACACCCTGATTGCCAAGCCGCCCACCAGCAACGAGCGTGATGTGGATTTCCAGGATCGCGTGGAGCTATTTATTTGGTCAGGAAATCCGAAGGACACCTATTACTGCATGGAAATGGCGGCACTGGGGGCGGTACACGACTATTCCTGCCGTTTTTACCGGCAGTTTGATTCCACCTGGTCCGTGCCCGGCTGGCACTGCGCCATGACACAAACACCCCGTGGCTATCAAGTGGAAGCGGCAATAAGCCGTGAAGCCCTGCGGCAATGCGGGTTTGCGTTGAAGCCTGGCCGGCAGTTCCGGGCAGGACTTTTCCGCGCGGACTTTTCTTCGGCGAACACCAATCTGGAACCCGATTGGATCACTTGGGTGGACGCCCCCGTGCCAAAACCCGATTTCCATATCGCGGAATCATTCGGGCAATTCCGTCTCTCCAGGGACAATCTAACGGAATGCCGCTGAATACAACTTGTATTTGCAGGGTAGCGCCGAAGTCCGTTCGGCGAACGGGGGATGAGGACGGGTTTGGGAAACGAGGGGCCATTAGGCGTGAGGTCTGAGGCCTGAGGCCTGAGGGGGGTTGCGGTTAGCCTTCAGCGGTCAGCGTTCAGCCGGATAGGGTTCTTTTACGAAACGAGTTATCATGAATCTTCGATTCCTCCAGAAACCATGAAAATGGCCTTTAGGGTGAATGGGAAACGAGCCACCGGGTCGTATTTTCAGAGCAGGGGGGGGGCAAATGCGAAATCCTCCTTCGCCAAGGCTTCTTCCTTCGTCACGCGTGGCGTGTGACTTCGGAAGACAAGCCGGAGGACACGTGGGAAACAGGAGAGTTTTGGAGTGCGGGAGCTTGCTCCCGCTTTTTACTCCTTCCCATGCGTATGGGCAAATATGCGATACGAGGGGTCCAAACTTTGCGAAACGAGGGGGGAAACTAGACTGTAGGAAGGTAGACTTTAGACTGTAGGTTCCGGACCCCGGACCCCGGAACCCGGAGTTTGCGAAACGAGGGGGGAAACTAGACTGTAGGAAGGTAGACTTTAGACTGTAGGTTCCG
>JAKQOG010000206.1 GCA_029565395.1 Candidatus Hydrogenedentota bacterium
TGTCCAAGACCACCAGGTCCGGGTTGTGCTTGGCCGCCTCGGTCAGGGCGTCGTTGCCGTTGGTCGTGCTGACAATCTGAGGCCCCATGTCCGACAGGGCGGCCGTCATCGCCGCGAGAATATCGCGATCGTCATCGACCAGAAGAATGGTCTTGCCTTCAAGTTCTCCGGGCATCCTGATACTCCTTCCGCCAGCCCTATAGCCGTCCGCCGGCGGGTCCTAAGCCAAATTATAGTAGGGACCTGGGCTTGCGAAGTCAACGGCGAAAGAGAATTCACGGCGCCCGGGGCTTCGGCGCCCTTGTAATGGACATTATGGACATTATGGACATTATGGACAGGATGGACATTATGGACAGGATGGACGGTATGGACGCTGGGTTGGCTAGGGAGACTCGATGCCTGATACCGATAGCGATACCGATAGCGATACCGATAGCGATACCGATAGCGATAGCGATACCGATAGCGAAACGGGAAACGGAAAACGAAGGAAGACACGGGCAAACACGGACGGGCACGGACGAAGATGAACACGATGCCGATGCCTATACTCGATACCGATACCGATGCCCGGCACCGATACCCGTGTAATTATTTCAGGCCAAGGACGTCTTGCATGTCGTAGAGGCCGGGGCCGGCTTTGACGGCGAAGCGGGCGGCTACGAGTGCGCCGCGTGCGAAGTTGTCGCGGTTATGGGCTTTGTGCACGAGTTCGATGCGCTCGCCCTGGCCGATGAAACTCACGGTGTGCTCGCCGACGACGTCGCCGCCACGCACGGCATGCATGCCGATTTGCCGGGCGGGGCGCGCGCCCACCAATCCTTCGCGGCCATGTGCGGTATCTTGCGCATAGCTGAGACCAAGGGCTTCGGCGGCGCGTTCGGCCAGCCGCACGGCGGTTCCGCTGGGGCTGTCTTTTTTCTGGTTGTGATGGACTTCGACAATTTCGACGTTGTAGTCCAGGCCGAGGATCGCGGCGACTTCGCTGGTAAGCTTGAACAGCAGATTCACGCCGACGCTCATGTTGGGGGCATAGACAACCGGGACTTTTTTTGCACAGGTGCGCAGTTCGGCCACTTGCGCTTCGGAGAGGCCGGTTGTGCCCACCACGGACGGCTTGCCAAGGGAAGCGGCGATTTTCACGTTGTCCACGCAGACGCCCGCCTGGGTGAAGTCAATCATCACCTCCGATTTCACGATCTCCGAATGGGCATCTTTTCCCACGGAGATCACATAGGCTTTTCCACTTTCCATGCCTACCGTAAGGGAGGCTCCCGCGTTTTTGGGCATATCAAATGCGCCCGTGATGTTAATGTCATCCGCGGCCACAGCCAATTCGAGGATGCGCCGCCCCATGCGGCCACATGCGCCCGCCATGCAAATGTTCATTGTTCTGGCACTCCGTTTATGTTTGTCGGTTCTGACGTTGTTCAAATCAAAGTTTTTAACGCCCTCCTTCATCACGCGAAACGCGTGACTCCGGCGCGGCAAGCGAGTACGTTCCCAAGTGCACCTTGGGAGCGAGCAGTAATAAAGGTGTTATGATTTCGGTTTGTTCTCCAGCATAATGTCATCCAGGATCAGGATGCGTTCAAACCAGATCATCAATAGGGTGCAGAGATACCGGCGGCCCATTTCCTGCAAGCGAAGGTTGGAGGAACCCCAGGTGCGGCCCGACCAGCGAATGGGGATCTCCGCGATGTTATACTGGCGGATGATACAGGAAAGGGACATTTCAATCGTGATATTGAAATGGGCGGCGTGCAGGGGGCTGATGCTCTCCACCACATGCCGCCGGTACACTTTGAATGCATTGGTTAAATCGTTGAAGGGCGTCATGAACATCAGTTGCATCATGCGGTTTACGATACGGTTCACCACCAGTTTCACGGGCGGATAGTGCGACACCACGCTTCCTTTGCGAAAACGGGACCCGAAACAGCAATCATAGCCTTCCTCGATCTTCCGGTAACACCGCACCACGTCCTCCGGATCATCCGAACGATCCGCCATGACGATTGCCACGACGTCACCGTCCACATGCTTGAATCCGCAGCGCACGGCGCGTCCCAAGCCTCCCGGGGGCGTGTTATACACCATGCGGAGTTCCGGGATTTCCTGCAAGAGCGATTCCATGATTTGCTCTGTGTTGTCCGTACTGTTGTCATTCACCACCAGCAGTTCAAAAGGGATGCCTTCCCTGCGCAATGTTTCCGCCAATTCCCGAAGGGTGGAGGGAAGGTTGTTTTCTTCATTATAGGCCGGGATCAATACCGTATACCGCAGCGTGTTCCGGGACGCGGGCCGTAACTCAGATGCGGCCTTCGAAACCATGATAGATCTCCTTGAGAATGGCGTGGATGTCGTATTCGTACTTCCATTCGGGATAGTGCGACTGGAAGCGGCGCACATCGCTGATCCACCAGATATGATCGCCGATGCGGTTGGTCTCGACATAGCCGTAGTTCATCTTCTTTCCCACGATTTCCTCGCACATTGTGATCGCTTCCGCCATCGAGCAGTTGCTGTGACGGCTCCCGCCCATATTGTAGACTTCGCCGGACCGTGGGTTGCGTGCAAAGTGCGCGAAGCAGTTCACCAGATCCTTGGAGTGAATATTATCCCGCACCTGTTTTCCTTTATACCCGAAAATGCGGTATTCCTTTCCCGTGATGGCGCATTTCATCAAATAGGAAAGGAACCCGTGCAATTCGGCGCCGGAATGTCCGGGGCCCGTGAGGCAGCCGCCGCGAAACACGGCGGTTTTCATCCCGAAATACCGCCCATACTCCTGCACCATGACATCGGCCGCGACTTTGGACGCGCCAAAGATCGAATGTTTGCATTGATCGATCGACATCGTTTCATCAATGCCATGTTCCGCATAGGGATGACCGGGTTCCACTTCCCACCGGGTGTCCTGCTCAACCAGGGGAAGATAATTCGGTGTGTCGCCATACACTTTGTTGGTGGAGGTGAAAATAAAGGGAATTTCCGGTGCATAGAGGCGGGTAAGTTCCAGGAGGTTCAGGGTGCCGATGGCATTCACGCCAAAGTCCGTGAGCGGCTCCCGTGCCGCCCAATCATGGCTGGGTTGCGCCGCGGTATGAATTACCAGGACAATCGCGCCGGCATATTCCTTGAATACCTTTTCCACCTCGGCATAGTCCCGGATATCCGCTGCATGATGCCGGTACTTGTTGAATTCCTTCATTAGTTGTTCCGCCGCCCAGCGGGTGGAGGCCTCCGCCCCGAAGAAATACGCCCGCATGTCATTGTCGATCCCCGCCACGGTATGCCCTTCATTGATAAAATGCCGGACCGTTTCCGCGCCAATCAATCCCGCTGATCCCGTTACAATGACGATGCTCATATCCACCTCCCAAAATTGGTTTCATCCTTGCCAGAGGCATTCTATCCCAGCCATGCCAAGGACTGTCAAGCTTTTTCAGGAGACGACGGAGAGATTGCGGATTGCGGAACGGAAGAGAAAGGGGTTGGCGTGAGGGAATGGACAATAATGGACAAAATGGACTGGATGGACGAAAGGGGAACACGGACTGACACGGACAAGCACCGGCAGTCATGGACAGGAAGAGCGGGGATGCCGATACCGATGGCGGTGCTGATAGATCTTAAATCCTTCTGTTTCAATCCGCAATCAAAGTTGAACCGTGCTTATCTTTATGGTGTAGGATGCAGGTAATGCGAGGAGGAACTGCACCGTGAATACAATTCTGGTAACTGGCGGGGCCGGGTTTGTGGGGTCATGTCTTGCCCTTGGGGTGCGCAATCATTATAACTGCCGGGTCGTTGTTCTGGATAATTTGAAGCGGCGGGGGTCGGAGTTGAATCTTCCGCGGCTCCGGGGGGGCGGCGTGGACTTTATGCATGGCGACATCCGTTCGCTGGATGATCTCGAAAACGTGGGACCGGTCGATTTGATCCTGGAGTGCAGCGCGGAACCCTCGGTGTTGGCGGGATATGGCGAATCGCCCCGGTACGTGCTGCACACCAATCTCACGGGCACAATCAATGCTCTTGAAATCGCGCGGCGGCATGGCGCGGGCATGATTTTCCTTTCCACAAGCCGGGTGTATCCCATGGAGCCCCTCAGCCGGCTGGCCTATCACGAATCGGACACCCGGTTTGAATTGCCGGAATCGCAGGCCATGACCGGGATTTCGCCTAACGGCCTTTCGGAGGATTTCCCGCTAGCCGGGGTCCGCTCCCTGTATGGCGCCACCAAACTCTGCTCCGAGCTCATTATGCAGGAGTATCTGTCCATCTACGGCCTCAAGGGCATCATTAACCGCTGTGGCGTGCTCACCGGTCCCTGGCAAATGGGAAAAATCGACCAAGGCGTGGTGGTTCTGTGGGTGGCCCGGCACGTTTTCGGAGGGGCGTTGAAATATATCGGCTACGGGGGAAAAGGAAAGCAGGTCCGGGATATGTTGCACATCGACGATTTGCTCCGGCTGATCCTCTATCAGATAGATCATCTCGATACGCTCAGTGGTTCTTTGTTCAATGTTGGCGGCGGCGTTGCGGTTAGTGCGTCTTTATTAGAACTGACCCGCCTCTGCCAGGAAGTCACCGGGAAAACCATCCCGATAGCCAGTGAACCGGAAACCCGAGCCGCGGATATTCCCTGGTACATTACCGATAACAATAAGATATATCGCACAACCGGCTGGCAGCCGGAAAAGTCCGTTCCAGACATCGTGGAAGATATCTTTTGCTGGATAAAGGACCATGAAGAATCGCTCCGGCCCATATTAAACACATGACAAAAATCGCACTTTACTTCGTATCCTATTCAGGTACATTGTCTTATAAAAAGGCAGTTGTCTAGAGAATAGTTGACCGGGAGCGGTTCCCGTGATATCATTTCTTATGGAAAAAGCCATCGTATAACGATGGGGAGAATAGGACCATGAAGACGCGCCATTCACGGGGTTTCACCCTTCTTGAGTTATTGACCGTAATTGCCATCATCGCTATTTTGGCGGGGTTTATAGCGGCGGCTTTGCCGCGTATTTTAGAAAAAGCCAAGATTCGGCGAATGGTCGCCACGATGACGGATATCCGCACGGCAATGGCGGCGTATTATACGGACAACAACACCTATCCTCCCGCCTATGGCTATACGATATGGAATGCGGATTTAAATGACTGCGACCCACAAGAAAAATGCTTTGTTTTGAAACCTTATCTGTATTTCATCCGGTTTTACAATGATCCCAAGCATTACGATGAATTTTCCGAATCGTATGACACCAACCGGGACGGACATATCAGCCTGCTGGAATTCTCCCCTATCGGCGATAAAGATGTGGCTACGAGCCGGGTGACTTTCCCCTCCATCCGTTACGTGTGGAATAACCTTCAGGACCAGGTTCAGAAGCAACTCGAAACTTCTCCCCGGCCTTACATTTACATTCCCGTCAATATGCGTCAATTTAAGAAAGCCAAGGAATATTGGATAAAGAATGCGCACTTTTATGCCAATGCGTGGGATCCAAACGATCCCGGCCTGGAAACGGTCCTATTCCCTCCACCGGAATACGATGCCTTTGCGCTGATAAGCCCCGGTCCGGGGGGAAGCACGTTTGGCGTAATTCCGTCGGAGCCGCTAGGCACGGAAGATCCGTTTGATGTTTATTTTGTGATGGCGCTCCGGGCTTATTTCCTGGCGACGCGGGACCTGAACGATAATGGAGAAAAAGACTTTGACTTTACCGCCCGTACGACCAGGGGGGAAGCCAAATTCGACAAAGATCACCCGTATACGGTGACCGTCGGCGGCAATACCACTACGGCGGACAACCGGCTGCCGGATCCCAAAGCCCCGAACGGCTATGGGCCCTTTATATACGTTTACCCATAATCGCCGCCCAAATTTCTTCGCTCCATGCAGGCGTGTATGGTTGGGTGAAATCCGGATCACTCGGTTGGGGTATTTTTTCTTCTTTCGCGGAAGAATCGGTATGATTCGAAGAAGATAAGTGCGAGGGGGATGCCATAGAGCACGGATATTCCCCACCAGGTCTGGGAAAAGCCTGTAAAGTCGCAACGGCGGTTCCAGGGCCACCAAATAGCGAAGGCGCGGCCAAGGATATAGTTTTCAGGCACCCAGCCCCAAATTCTGCCATCCACGCTCTCGGCGCTGTTGTCTCCCAAAAGAAAATAATAGCCATCCGAAAAGATTTCGCTGTACTGCGGTTCGGGACGGACCCCATAAAAGAGGGCGGGAAGTTCAAACTCGGAATATTCGCGCAGGACGCGCAATCCTTCCGGAGACACTCCCTCGCACAGCCGATCGACCTCCTCGCCGGATAACGCGGCAATATCAATCCCTTTTACGCGATCCCGGCACCGTTCCCGGTCGTCATACAACTGTTGCGTAGCGGCATCCGGGGGATTCAGCATGGTAAATGTATCGCTGGTTTGCGCCAGATATAGAAAGCGCCGTTTTACCTGTTCGTCCCCGGGGTACAACCGCGTGGTGTAGTGGAGATTGTCCCACAATTCCGGCGGCGGATCTATTCGCTGGCCATTGACATAGAGCGCCCCGTCCTGGATGTGAACTTTCTCTCCCGGCAATCCCGCTACGCGCTTGATTAATATCGGCGGACCGCTTTTGCTCACCCTCCGGAACACCACAATATCCCAGCGTTTGGGCTGAGCCCAGTTCCAAAGCCGGCAGGTGGTAAAGGGTATTCGCGGCCCATAGAGCCATTTGTTGACCAATACCCGGTCGCCCCGGAAAAAGCGGGGATCGCCGTGGATGGCGGGTTCCATGGAGCCGGTGGGCACGGTGTACTGATCGATGAGGCAGCCTTTGATGAATAGAATCGCGAACAGCAACAGTCCCCAACTTAGAAGATTTTTATAGGTTAACGGGCCGGTAAAGAACTTGATGGCCCGCAGGATCAGCGGGGAATTGCGTTGGATGCCGGTTGATGCGTCCACTTAGCGATCTGATTCCTCGTTTACTTGAAGCAGCGCCATGAAGGCTTCCTGCGGCACTTCCACCGAGCCGACCTGCTTCATCCGCTTCTTGCCTTCTTTCTGTTTTTCCAAAAGCTTGCGTTTGCGCGTGATATCGCCGCCGTAACACTTCGCGGTGACGTTTTTCCGCACTGGCTTGATGGTTTCCCGCACGATGATTTTCCGGGCTATCGCCGCCTGAATGGCCACCTCGTATTGCTGCCGCGGAATCAGTTTGCGCAGCTTTTGCGCCAGGGCGCGGCCCACATATTGCGCATGCTCCCGGTGCACGATGGTGGATAGAGCATCCACGATTTCGTCATTCAGCAGGATGTCCAGTTTCACTAAATCGCCCGGCCGGTAGCCGATGAGCCGGTAGTCGAGGGATCCATAGCCGCGGGTATAGGTCTTGAGTTTGTCGTAGAAATCAATGACGATTTCGGCCAAAGGGAGATGATAGACCACCATGCAGCGGCGCGCATCAATGTATCCGACGTTTACATGCACTCCGCGCTTGCGTTTGCACAAATCGATCACCGCGCTGACGTATTCGTTCGGGCATAGAATATCCGCTTCGATATAGGGTTCTTCGATTTGCTCGATCTCGGCCGGCAGCGGCATTTGCGAGGCTTTTTCAATGACAATAGGCTCGCCATTGGTGCGGGTGACGCGGTAGGCCACGTTCGGCATGGTGGTGACAAGGGTAAGATCGAATTCGCGTTCAAGCCGCTCCTGGATGATTTCCATGTGCAAGAGCCCCAGGAATCCCAAGCGGAAACCCAGCCCCAACGCGTCTGAGCTGTCCGCCTTAAACTGAAATGAGGCATCGTTCAGTTTAAGCTTCTCCAGGGCATCGCGCAATTCGTTGTAATCGTTGGCCGCGGCGGGATACATGCCGCAAAAAACGACCGGCTTGACCACTTCATAGCCGGGCAGGGGCTTGGGGGCAGGATTCTGCGCATCGGTGACCGTATCCCCGATTTTGGTGTCGCCCAGTGTTTTGATGTTGCAGATCAGATAGCCGACTTCGCCGGCGCAGAGTTCGGTTTTGGGCCGCATCTCCGGGGTGAAAATGCCCACTTCGGTCACTTCGTACTTGATTTGGGTGGACATAAGGGTGACCCGCTGGCCCACGAATATCCGGCCATCCATGACCCGCACATACACAATCACGCCCCGGTAGGTATTGTATTTGGCGTCATAGATCAACGCGCGGAGCGGTGCATCAGAACGGCCCTTGGGGTGCGGTACACGCTTCACCACCGCTTCGAGGATTTCCTTCGTGCCCGCGCCGGTTTTGGCGCTGGTGAGAATGGCGTCTTGAGCATCAAGACCGATGACTTCCTCGATCTGTGCGCGGGTGCCTTCTACATCCGCACTCGCCAAGTCTATTTTGTTGATGACGGGAATAATTTCGAGGTTTTGTTCGACGGCTTTGTAGGCATTGGCCAGGGTTTGCGCCTGCACGCCCTGGGCGGCGTCAACCAACAGCAGCGCTCCCTCGCACGCGGCCAGACTGCGCGACACCTCATACGAAAAGTCCACGTGTCCCGGTGTATCGATGAGATGAAGGAGATATTCATGGCCGTCGTCGGCTGTGTAATGCATCTGCACGGACACTGCCTTGATGGTGATGCCACGCTCACGTTCGATGTCCATCGTGTCGAGCGTCTGTTCTTTCAGATTGCGATCATCCACCGTGCCGGTGAATTGCAGGAGACGGTCCGCCAGCGTCGACTTGCCATGGTCGATGTGAGCGATAATGCAGAAGTTGCGTATGTATTCCTGGGGCCACGCCATACTCTGTGTCAATTACCTTTTCCGAGGCTTCCGGCCTCGATCGTTAAGCTTTCTTGCCAAACATGTCTTCCAGCACGCGTACGCTGCGGAAATCCGTTTCCAGGTGCCGCGCCGCATAGTACCGCAGCACGTGGAACACACCCGCAGGGGCTTGTTCACACGGGCAGCCTTCCACCGCCTCCGCCATTGCCCGCAAGGCGATAAACTCTTCCGTCGTCAATCGCCGGTCGGAAGTGCAGGCCCGGCAAACCGCACCGCCCGCGTAGGAAAAACCCGGCGTATCCAACAACAGGCTGCCGCACTGTACACATTGGTCCAGCACCGGCGCAAAACCCGCCGCCTGGACCAGCCGCATTACCTGCCAGTCCACATGGGTTCGAGCATCGCCCACCCATGCGGAGAGTTGCTTCAAACCGTGCACCAACACGGCGTACAATTCTTCCGAGGGCTCATTTTCATGAGCCACCTTATATGCCAGCTCCAGCGGGAACCCCGCATAGGCACTGCGTTCCAAGTGGGCTTTAATGCCCGCGAATCCGTCTATCAGGGCAGCATCCGCCAGGGTCTGCACGTGCCGCCCCTCTTTCCAATAATACACCAACTCCACCCGGTTAAAGGTATCCAATGCCGCGCCCAGCGGACTATTCTTTCTCCGCACCCCTTTCGCGAGGCATGCCATGCGGCCCCGGTGCGGGGTCAGAAACGTTATAATCCGGCTCGTTTCGCTGAAGTCCACGCCTCGCAAAACCACCGCTTCTGTTTTTTCCTGTGACACGGTGCACTCCGGTCTTGGTTGGGGAGAACACGGCGCCGCCAGCGCGCTCTAAGATGGAAATAGCATACCATTCCGGCCCTAAGCCCCGCAAATAAGTGTTATTCTCCACCGCCAAACCAACGCCATGGCGTTGGTTTGATGGCACCCCCTATATTGGATTCATGCCTTACTCTTTTGGCGTATATTCAAGGGATAGGGTTTCATTGGTGGACTCGTCGAGGAGAGTGCAAAGACTTGGAGTAATGGACATGATCCTGTATTTTTCAAACTGTTCCCCGGTCGAATACCATCGGGTTGTTGGGCCGGTTTGTATCTGGGCTCGAACAACGCCTTTCCGGGGTTCCTGAAACATGCGATAAACGACTTGCCGTTCCTCTTTTCCCATGGCATCCCCATTCCTTACAGGCACTGGGTTGGGTTGGGTATTCGCTGGCTCATGGGGGGCCACATTCTTCATGGATGACACAGGAACGATTTGATCCTGTGGGAATGTACGTGTAATCAGGCGATCTGGCGTACTCACCACAATGCGATCATTGTCCACAACATATTCCATGTTGCATAGCCGCGTAAGAACATTCAGGGCGATGTAGACTTGAGAAACAGTGAAGTCGACAGAATGTACACGGGGTTTCTCCGTCGTCATCACCCTGCGATCCACGAAAATGGGCAGAGCATTCCGTTGCTCAATGCATTCGAGAATACTCACCAGGGAAATCTTTTCAAAAACAAATTTCATCGGTTCATTGAGCCTCTCCACCACATGAGGATCGGCATTGGCCATGGCGGGGCGTATAAACCTTTCCCGGAAAAGTTTTTCCGGGCTGGTGATCCATACAATACCATCTTCCAAGGAGTAAGTAAGATTTAGCGGCCGTAGCATGGCTTCCAAGGCGTCCTTTAAACGAACATTCATCATGCTGAGATACGGCACCATGCCATCGGTGACTACGTCGTAACCACGTGGTAACGTCCCCGACTGATCTTCCTTTTCTATATAGTTTCTAACATGTAAATCAGCACCGGTATTCATATCGATCTTTTCTGATTTAAATGGCGCCAATGACAAGGAAGGAAGTTGGTTTTTACACTGGGGAGGTTCAATAGCCCTGTAATCCAACACAATATTCATATCATAAGTGTCCGCGATAAATTCTGTAATTTCACTTAAATGAATTTCCGGGAACTCCAGACATGCGGGCAGCTTTAATGTTTTTTCCATTTCCTCTTTATACAAAGAAGGCGGCTCCGGCGTCCATAGCGCACCATCCGCCTGAATCAATTCTGGGCTACTAATCCAAATATATCCAGGCATCATTTCGAAAGCCAAATCCAGAGACTGGCATAACTGCATTAATACCTCTTTGATGGGTAAGTTTTTAACCTTCAAAGAGTCTACTATGCCGTCCGTAACTACATAGGGGCGTTCCTGGGCATATCCTTCGCCCGGCCAGGCCACTACCCGCTGATCCACGATGATATTAAGATCATAACTATCGCTCATGAATTCGAGAATATCACTGACGTGGATATTCTCAAATTTTATACTTACGGGATTCTGCAAATTTTCCGCCAATGCGGTGTTTGGATCAGACCCCGCCATCACCGCGTCTTTAAGTTTTGCTATCAGACCCGAAGACTCATTTAGTTGGTTAGCATTGGGTGTGGTTACAGGCGTAGTTTCAGTAGATGAATCCTGCGGTTGAGCCGGAGAAGGTTTGATTTCGTTTTTTTCAACTTTCGACATGTGCGCAGGTTGTTGTTCCGGCTGAACTTTTGCCTCCGCTTCGGGCGGAGCTTGGCCCAACAACCCCCAACCTGCCAAAAGCAACAGCAGGATACCCGCCGCACTGCCCAATGCCGCGGCAGGATGCGCCATGAATCCTGTAATTAGCGAGACTATTCCTGCTGTTCCGGCCACTGCCGCATTGGTCATTTCCCAGGCTACGGAAGCGGAAAGAATCAGTGCAAGAATTTTCTTGCTCTGTTCTTTCAGGGGCCGCGCAGGCCGTATCGTCTCTTGCATGGCGGACAGCACGTCACGGCTGAGGGAAACCCGGGCGCGCTCAAGGCGCTTTTTAGCGGCGCTTCGTGAAATACCCAGCAAGTCCGCTATCTCTCCCGTGCTCTTCCCCGCGAAATAATGCAGTATCAGCACCTCCCGGTGATCCGGTTCCAGACGCTCAATACGTTGCCGCAGCAGGGATTGAAGTTCTTTTTCCGCCACGTCAGCGGGCATAGGGTCGGGGACATTCCGCAGGAGTTCCACCACCTCACTCTCGCGCTTGCGCTTATTGCCCAGTGCCCATGCGGTGTTTCGGGCTATAGTGACTATCCATCTTCCGAAACGCCGCGGCTCCCGAAGGGCGTCGAGAGACGTAAATGCTTTCAGGAATGCTTCTTGTGCAATATCCTCCGCGTCGGCATGGTTATGGGTTTGCGCATAGGCCACGGCATACACCGTAGGCAGATGCCGATTTACCAGAATTTGGAATCGGTTCCGTTGACCCGACAACACTTGCCGGACCACCCATTCGTCCGGGGGCATATACGTCCTGAACATGGCGCTCGTCCTTTCTTCTTTGCCCAATGGCATTATACTGATTCACGAACCGCATGTCCGGTGACAGTTTTGTTTGGGCATTTCCCAGGCTTTTCAGGTGTTATTTCAAATGTTGTTTAAGAATTTGAGCGAAAGAAGACCCTTAAAGGAGGAAAAGACCATGAATTTAGCAATTCCACTCGCGGCAGTAATGACATTTGCTTGTGCAACCGCCCTGGCTGCCGACAAAGCCGAATCAAAAAAGGAGTCGGCCCTGGATTTTTCGGTAAAAGACATTGATGGCAGAGATGTCTCGTTATCCACATACAAAGGCAAAGTGGCGATGATCGTGAATGTCGCCTCAAAATGCGGCAATACACCGCAATATGAGCAGTTGGAAGCCTTGCACGAAAAGTACAGTGGAAAAGGCTTGGCGATTCTGGGGTTCCCGGCGAATAACTTTAAGAGCCAGGAACCGGGCACGAACGAAGAAATCAAGGCCTTTTGCACCCTGAAATATAATGTGAAATTCGACATGTTTGCGAAAATTTCCGTCAAGGGCGAGGATATTGCGCCCCTGTATCATTTTCTTACTGCAACCGAGCACAATGGCGAATTTGGCGGGGAAATTCAATGGAATTTCACGAAGTTCCTGCTCAATCGCAAGGGCGAAGTAGTTGCCCGTTTCGAACCCAAAACCAAACCGGACGACCCGGAGGTCATTAAGGCGATAGAAGCGGCGCTGGCGGAGAAAGAATGAAAGACACTTCTTTCTTTTCACGGGAAAGAAGCAAAGAAAAGCGGGGTGTATTTCTATTATGGGTAGCAGGTCGTAATGCCGCGGAGAAGAAATTCATCGCAGGCGTATTCCTGATACACGGGATCGAGGTTGAGTGAGGCATTGTCCGTGTAAAAGCCCGCGATGAAGCCGCCACGCCCTTTCCATAACAGATCCAGCATCCGCCGGGCGCGCGAACGGATGAGAGCCTCGTTGCGTTGCGGGAGGATTTGCTGAATATCCACCGGACACCAAAAGGTAATCTTGCCGCGTTGTTGATGCGCGGCCAGCGTTTCCAACCCGTGCAATTCCGGCTGATCGAATTGCAGCACGGAAATGCCTGCCTCCATCAGCCAGGGAACAATCGCCTCGGTCTGTCCGCACGAATGCATCCATACACGAATGCCGCAGGCATGCGCCAGGGCGCAGAGTTTTTCAAAGCGGGGCATGAATTCCTGCTTCCATAGAGCGGGGTCAATCATGAGGGTGGTCTGAGTCCCCCAGTCTTCCGGAAACATGACGGCGTCCACACCCGCAACCGCATAATTCCGGATCATGTGCTCCAGCAAACCGTCAATGCGATCATGCAGGGCATGCAGGACATCCGGGGATTCCAGCAGGTCCACCAGATACTGATCGAGCCGGCGCAATTTCCGGGCTATATTGAATGCGAATCCGGGCATGGACCCGATCAGATACTTGTTTGGTTGTGCCGTGCGCATGGCGCGGACCGGATCATAGGAGGCCGGTTGCGAGAAATCGGGAAACTCCAGGTGATCCATATCCTCCAGACGGTCCAGCACGCCCTTTGCTACCTCGCCTTTCGACGTGGGATCCACCCGCGCCCAGAGATTGCCCCATTCATCCCGGCGCTCCCACCGCCCGCCGCCCACCTCGGCCCAATCCGTTTCCGGCGAGGCCACACAATATCCCGCATGGACCATATCTTCGCCGTCAAACGAACGCGCCACCCGCTCCGGGCCTTCATATGCCAGCGTCTTCAACACAATTTCCCGTGAAGTCATATCAAACTCCTGATAATAATACCAGAGACGAAAATAAACCCATTTGCCTATTGAATCAAGTCGGAATAAAGGTACAGGAAGGATGGGAATACGGGGAGTTATGCGAGGAATGGGAGGAAAAGGACTGAAAGGACGCAAGTGACATGAACGACGGAAAGGGCTGGTGGGAGTCCGCTTGAAGCGGAGGAAGTCTGAGGGAATGGATGGTATGGCCATTATGGACCGGATAAGAGGGGGAAGGGAGGAAAGGTTTTTCTACTACCCCTGCCGGGGTAGATTTTTGGGGGAATCTTTTCCGGGGGTATCGCTTCGCTCAACGCCCCGGCTACTCTTTGATACACCTTCGGTGTATGGGAAAAGCAGTTTTAGGAAGATGGTGCGCCATTTGGTGTATGGGCGGTATAGACAGCATGGACGGTATGTACAGTATGGTGTACGGGGCACAACTTTGCAGGTGCCGGGTGGCCGTGTTCATTCTAATGACTCCTGCCGGCGCAAGCGGGTGGTGGCCCGCTTACGCCGGCAGCGTAGTACGGAGATTGGGGAATATCAGAATGTGGGCGGCTCGATCTTGATGACCCATTGCAGGTTGGCAATTTTTTCGAGATCTTCCACGCGCACTTTCGCCATGATGGTCTGGTTGGCATGGGAGGAGGAAATGTCCCGAACTCCCATTTCTTTCAACTTCAAAATGTATTCGTTGGAAAGGTCTTTCACGCGGATGAACACGTACACAAGGCCGTTCTCGACTTTTACATTGCCTGAAGCATAGCTTCCGTTGACCAGTTTCGCGGCCAGTCCCTGCAGGGCAGGATCGATTTTGGGATTCGGCGCATTTACAGGTTGTTCAATCACCATGTGCCGAGGTTTGGTTTCGTTATTGGGTTCTGGCTTAATGCGTTCCGCGATTCGCATTTCCGGCATTAGCCCTGAATCCTGCGCCAACTCCTTGCGTTCGAACAGAGTCTGGGCCGGGGCTGAGGCAGGGGCCGGCATGGAGGCGAAGAAGTGCATGGATGATTTGCAGGCCGGGCCGCCGTAACCGCCCCCTTCCGAACCGAAGACGCCTTCATAACTCACGCCATCCGGCATTTCCACCGGCACCTCCACGCGCTTGGGTTGACCGTTTTCGTTAATGACCTTTTCTTCGACGGCCACAAAGCTGGTGTATTGCGTGACCAGACTGAAATGAATGCCCAGTTGTGTGATCTCCGTCTTTACGCTTTCCTTGGGATTGCCTTGCTGAATGCCGAGCCAGTCCTGGGTCATCAGGTCGTCAATTTTGGAGCGCGCCCAGAGCGAGGCCAGCACATCATGTTCCGCTTGTTGTTCCGGCAGCGCCACATCAATGCGCCGCTCAAAAGGTCCCTTGGCCGTACGGCCGCGAATAATCACCGAACCATTCCCGGCATGGGTATAACGGCCTTTCAATACGAGCGGCTGTGCGGAGAACAGATCGGGCAGCGCCTTGGGATCGGGATAGATGTTTTCCACGGCAAGACCGCCGAAATCGACCTGCACATTGGTCAACAGCGGGCTTTGGATGCGCTCATGAAAACGCTGGACCGCTTCGTCGCTTTTGGATTCCAGCGAGACGACTTCCGAGGCGCCCCGGCCGGCCTTCGCCATGTTTTCGATGAGAAAACGGTTCACGCTGTTGCCGATGCCGAAGGAGAACACCCGCGCGTTCGCAGCGGTTTTCTGAATCTCGTTGGCAATCTCCATATCGTTCCCGATAAAGCCGTCGGTCATGAAGCACACCACGCGCAACCGGTCTTCCGGATAAGGTCCCGCGAGGGCCGCGCGAATGGCGCTCATCATCTCCGTGCCGCCGCTGCCTTCCAGGGCGCTCAGATATTCCAGGGCTTTTGCGCGATTTTCGGGGTTGTTTGGGACGGTTTGCGGGAAGCAATAACCGGTGCCGCCGGAGAATGAAATCAGGTTGAAGGTGTCTTTGGGATTCATGGCTTCGATGCAGCGTTTCATGGTGGCCTTGGCTTTTTCTATGGGAAAGCCGCGCATGGAGCCACTGCAATCAATCACAAACACCATTTCCTTCGGGGTGGCCTCTTCCGGCGCGACCCGTTCGGGCGGCTGGAGAATCAGGGTGAAGAATTTTCCCTGGGCATCCGCGTGCGTAAGCACGGCGTCGTTGATCTTTTTCCCTGCAACGCCGTATTTCAGAATGAAGTCGCGGTTGGGGATTTCGTTCCGGTTCTCCAGTTTCACCACCGCATGGTTTTCCGAAGGACGCTCTACCTGCACCTTGTGCAATTCAGAACGGATATCCGTAAGCGGCATGCCCGCATCCAGATGTACTTGCAGCGCGATATCATGGCCTGCGCGGGTCCCTTCGGGGGTCACGGGCGGGGTGATGCGGCTGGCGTCCGGCACCTGTGTGGTTCCGGCGCCGGACGGCTGGCCTGGGATATACCGCGGCCCAACCGTCATCGGGAAGGAAAACTCATACTGCCCCGACTCGTAATTCAGGTATTCGACATACGAGATGGTGATGTCGATTTTATCGCCGGGCAGGATGTTCGCCACGGACTGTGTGAAGATGTTCGGGCGTTCCTGGTCGAGGAGGCTGGCGGCCTTGCCCGCATTGCGGGCCTCTTCATAAATTCGCCGCGCTTCTTCGCGTTCCTTCACTATGCCTTTGATGACCCGGTCGCCGATCCGCATGGTCATCTGGTCGACCGCGGCCTTGTCGGACATCGGAAAGACGTAGACCGCCTCGATAGGCGTGGCATAGGGATTCCCGAATCGCTGGGTGAGGGTAACCCGTGCAATAAACCCGGAAATGTCCACGGAGACTTCCGTATGCTCCAGGGGACAGTTTCCCAGGGGATTCTGGTCCTTATCGAGGGCCTGTAAGGCGCCCTCCGTGACCGGCTCCGCAACCACCGGGGCTGTTAAACCAAAGACCGCCAGGGCTACCATAATTGTCCAAAAACAACGTGTTTTATTCATAATCCGTTTCCTTTCTTAATGCGCCTTGTTGCGCCTTCCATCACCCCTTTCGACACCGTCCGCCGTGAAAGGTTCGGATTGTTTTTGCGGGGCGAAACGCTTAGACTTGCCAAAAAGACTAAGGAGGGAGCATGGGAACTGTAAGTATGGCCGGAATACTGGTGGCGCTGAGTTCATTTTTCCTTCAACAACCCGCCGTTGCGCCGGAGCTTGGGTCGTTGTGCTGGTTGTGGGACGGCGATACCAAAATGCAGAATGCGTTATGGATCGAGAACCGTGCGGAGTTGAAGATGGGTGAAGGCCGCACTACGGTGGCGATCGCCGATCTTAAAGGTCCGGGCATTATTACCATGATCCATTTCGCGCTTCCCGCCGCCATGAAACTGGATCGCAGCGTGGTGCTGCGCATGTTTTGGGACGGCGAAGAGAATCCCAGCGTGAATTGTCCGCTGGTGGATTTTTTCTGTGATCCCAATGGCGCATTGGAGCAGGTGAATACCGCGCTGGTCAACAAGCGCCGTGGCTGGAACGCCTATTTCCCGATGCCGTTCGCCAAGTCCGCCCGGATCGAAATAGAAAATGACAATCAGCGCTATCAATCCAATTGGCAGCAGAACCCCTGCTACAGCTACGTCATGTACCGGACGGTGAAGAAGCTGCCGAAGAAAATGGGGTATTTTCATGCGGAATGGAATCAAAAGACCTTGCTGATGGGCAAAGAGGAGTATCCTGTGTTTGAGGCGAAGGGCCGGGGTCAGTTCGTGGGGTGGAATGTCACCGTGCGCGGGGTGGGTTCGCCGGAGGCCGGGTATCCCGTGGATGAGAACGAAAAATTCTTTATTGATGGAGAGTCAGAGGCCTCCATCGAGTGGCAGGGGATCGAAGACTCGTTCGGGTTCAGTTGGGGGTTCCCGGAAACTTTCAGCACCTTTCCCTATACCGGCTGGCAGCCATATTATAAAAACGGCGCCGCAGCATACCGGTTTTGCCTGAACGATCGGATTTCGTTTAAGAAGTCCCTGGTGATGACAGTGGGGTTTGGGAAACATGAGGCCAAATTCTTCTTCGAGACTTTTTCCAAGCCGGAAAATCCACTGCAATTTTCCAGCGTGGCGTATTGGTATCAACAGGAGCCACATCAGCCAATCGCGCCGCTGCCGCGCGCCCATGAACGGAAACCGGCCTTTGGGGGAGCGCCGGTGGATGCGGCGAAGTATCAGGCGGCGGGTGAGACGGTGGTGATCAATTGCGGCAAGACGGAAAATGATATTGAATATTTGAAAGACGGTTGGGATTTTATGCTGAAGCGGGGGTATCTGTATGCGGGCTGGACAACGGAGGTTAATCATTGCTGGGCGGACAATGAATCGCTGGAATTTGACCTGGTGTGTCCGAAAGGCGCGCAAGGAACCTTAAAACTTTATTTACTGGATGGCGATAATTTTCAGGGCGGACGCAAGGAGTCGGTGACGGTTTGTGGACGGAAAATCGGTGAGTATGAGAACTTTCAGAAAGGGCAATGGGTGGAAGTGCCTGTTTCGGCGACGGATACCAAGGATGGACGAATCGCAGTGGCTATTAAGAATCTCAAGCCTCCGTCAAATGCCGTGGTGTCGGTGATCCGGTTTGTGGAGAAGTGAAAAGCCGCAAAGCGATGCTCTTTAATGCGGATTTCTCACGAGATAGGTGTCAATGTTTTGCATAGAGGAAAATTCAGCGATATTTAGAAACACAGACAACCGCAAGTAAGCACAACACCTTGTATACGTTTGTCATTGCGAGGAGTCTTCGACGAAGCAATCTCGCCTGATTGTCAATTATGCATGGCTCCGAGATTGCTTCGTCGAAGACTCCTCGCAATGACAGGTTTAGTTGAAGGATGGTAAGAAATCCGGGTTAACGTTTGATCACTAGAGGCATGCCACGTTCAGCGCGTACTTCCAAACAGAGTTGTATTGCTTCATGAATGTTTTCCATCGCTTCTTCTTTAGTGTCACCCTGGCTGACACATCCTGGAATAGAAGGACATTCTACCACCCATTTGCCATCCTCATCCCGATCAATGTCTATTGGGAGTTTCATCTTCTTGAATCCGTTCAGTTCTTGCGGTTCGTTTTGCCTAACCGATTATCTCATTTTTGGCCCTTTTCAACACCCCCCTGCCAATAGCGCGCTTTTATAGTATCGATAGTAGCGCATCACGTACGGATTGTCGCGGTTGACTCGTTCCTCGATTTCTGGCCAATATCCACCAAACCCTATCTTCTTGAGCAATTTGGAGTATTCACGGTACTCATGCGGCACCTTCCCCGATATTAGCATGCCCACGATACGCTTCCTGATTCTCGCGCGATCCTCTTCATTAAGTTCACAGCGTCGAAGGGCACGGGCGGTATTCGATTTGAGCAGCGCGCCAAACGGGAATTTCTCGTCCTCCTCGATGAATTCCATCCCTATCCGTTTGCAGGCGCTATCACCAGTTTCAATCCCTTTGATAACCTCGTCCATAACCGGGTATACCCACTTTCCGTGTTCATCCTTGTGCACGCTTTCTTTGGGACTCAGGTCGAGCAGGGATGAAATACCCTCCCGTTCGCAGTATTGCGCGTAACGCTGACGGATTGCGTCCTTGGACCATTTTCCTTCACTGTTGAAATCAATTACTTGAAAAGTCTCGCCGTCGAGAACACTCTCATAGACTTGAGAATTTTCCATTGTGTCCACCCACCAATTTCGTCGTTAAAAGGGATGAATTATCTGTCGGTTACTTATCAGACTTTAGCATATTCACCTCTCAATAGTACCATTTTTGAGTCCATATAATATCGAAAGTTGTCCCAGGAGATGTCGGGGGGGACGGTGTGGTCGATGGTGGGGATGAAGCCGCCTTCTTCGATGAGGGGGATGAATTCGCGGAGGTGGGCGCGGATGGCGTCTTTGCCCTGGGTGAGGATGCGCTTGTCTACGCCGCCCCAAAGCCGCAGGGATTTGCCGAATTGTTTGCGCCATTGCTGCGGACTGACATTCGAGGCGCGTTCGATGGGCCAAACAGTATCCACGCCCGCGTCCATCATGGGCGGTATCAACAGGGTGGGGTCGCCGTCGGAATCCACGGCGAAATATTTCGTGCCATGCCCTTTAAAAAACTCGACCATGCGCTTGAGGCGGGGAAAGATGAATTCACGGTGGATGGCGGGGCCGATGAGCGGCCCGGATTTCATGGCGAAGTCTTCGTTAAGCACGAAGTACTCCACCTGAATTTTTTCGAGAACGGGCCGGCTTGTTTCGATGATGAAGTCCGCAAAGAATTCCATCATGTCATGCATCATGCCGGGATATTCATAAAACGCGGTGGAAAGGGCTTCCGTGCCCATGAATTCCCGTGCACGCCAGTAAAATCCATTCGCGGCACAGTTTTCGCCTAAAACCAGCGGATAGTCCCGCGTTTTCCATCGTTCGATACGCTCTTCCAGGTGTGCAGGATATCGTTGTGGCAGCGCGGCCATAAGCCGCCGCTTGATCCCCGGCCAGTCCTCTGGTGTACGTACGGGGTGGGCGAGGTGCTGGTCCATGCACATGCGCGCGCCGCCGATGGATCCGGCTTTGAGTGCGCGCGTCACAATGCCGAGGGCATCGCGTGCGATGACATATGCGTCCGTCTCTTCCAGAATTTCAGGTTCAAAAGGGGGGATAAATCCGAAATTGACAGGGAAATATTCCCGGCGGTCAAGGTGGATACCCGGTTCCTCCACGAACCAGTTCCAAGTGAAGTCCTTTACGGCCTGCGGCGCTTCCTGCCGCCAGCGTTCGATGGTTTGCGGCCAGACGCCAAGTTCATGATTGGGGCGTCGATCCGCGGGCTGATAGTCCATGCAGGCGATAAAACGATCCAGATCCGTCATGCGAATGCTCCCGGTATGTTTCGAGGCATTATACGCTCCGGGAGATTATTCTACATCCAGCACCGTACGATTCCTGCCCTGTTCTTTGGCGCGGTAGAGGGATCTGTCGGCCGCCTGGATCAGGGCGGTTTTATCCATATCGTGCGTGGTCAAATCGGCAAACCCGAAAGACCCCGTCACAATAAAGGGGTGATCAGTATCCTGGCAGAAAACGTGTGAGGCCAGCGTCTGGCGCACGCGCTCAATGCACGCCACCGCCTCGATGCTTGAGGTATGACTGAAGCAAATCACAAACTCGTCGCCGCCAAACCGGCCCGCAACATCTTCTTTCCGCACTTGTGCACGGATCAGATCGCCGAGTTTCTCCAGCACTATATCGCCCACTGTATGACCATACCGGTCGTTAATCTCCTTGAACTTGTCGACATCCCCCATGCACAGACACAGGGCGTGGCGGTAGCGTTTGGCGGCATTCAACGCCACATCAAGCTGTTCTTCGAAGAACCGGCGGTTAAGCAGTCCCGTCAGCGGATCGTACATGGCGGCCTGGGTCAGAAATGCCTCGTGCCGCTTGTGCTCCGTGATATCGCGGATAATGCCGGTGAATAACCGCTGTTCCCCCACCCGAATCTCACTCAAGGCGATATACGCGGGAAAAACAATGCCTTCCTTGCGCTGTCCCAGTATTTCCCGGCCTTTTCCGATAATCTTCGCCTGATTGGTGGCAAGGTAGTCCTTTAAATAATCCGGATGTTGGCTTTTGTATGGCTCGGGCATCAGCAGCGAAACATCGCGGCCCACTACTTCTTCCGCGGAATACCCGAAAATGCGTTCCGCTGCCTTATTAAAGGATTGAATGCGGCCTTCGTCGTCCGTAGTGACTATTCCGTCCACGGCATGTTCCAGCACGGCGCGCATCCGCGCTTCGCTCATGTGCACCGCCGTTTCCGCTCTTTCCAACGCCTCCAACGTCTTGTTCACACTCGCGCTTACTTCGGCCAGTTCGTCATTCCCTGTTACGGGCACCCGCTGAGACAAGTCGGTGGTCAGTTCGATGGCATGCAGGCTGGCGGTCAACCGGGAGAGGCGGTTCAGCACGGTTTTACCCAGAATGAACTGCATCACGAACGCCTGAATCAATCCGGTGGCTAAAATACCAATGCCAAAATACTGGAGGGTGCGCACCCCAACGGAATGCACGGCGCGGGGTTTATCCAATCGAAGCATCAAGATGGGGGTATTGTTCACATCCCGCAGGATTGTGTATCCCGCAACGGTCTTCGGCGCCAATACACTTACCACCATGTTATTGTCCGCTGAAAGCATGGCCTTGGCCTGCTGCATGTCTTCTGGAAGATCGGAGTCTTCCAACCGGTTAATCATCAGGGACGTTCGCAGCGTTTTGGCTATCACATCAATCTGGAAATCGTTCAAGAATCCGGCAAAAACCAGCGTGCCGCGAATAGGACCATTTAGTTCGCTGGTCAAAATTGGCCGTGAGGCCACCATCACAGGCGCGTCATCAAGGAGTAAAAGGCCCTCCATTTTGCTTTTTTCATCCAGGTGTTTAAGGAACGGACTGTCCTTTGTTAACTGCCGTAACAGGCTGGGAGGAACTGGAATTTCCTTTTCCGTTTGAAGGTCATATCCCTTTGAATACACATGCTCGCCCGCCTCGTTGAAAAGCAAG
Source organism: Candidatus Hydrogenedentota bacterium (assembly GCA_029565395.1). Taxonomy (GTDB): domain Bacteria; phylum Hydrogenedentota; class Hydrogenedentia; order Hydrogenedentales; family CAILVY01; genus CAILVY01. The sequence goes on from JAKQOG010000206.1 coordinate 22,482, forward strand.
ATAAAATTAATGATTGAGGACAGCGCGGCAAATTGCTCATAGCCAATATTTTTGTCGATATATTCTTGATTGACATCCGCGACAAATTGATACGTGTCATCCCAAAACGCCCAGTCGCTGGTGCGGGTGCCAATCGCCGATATTTGATCTTTCAGGGTATCCACGACCTGTTCCAGGTCGCGCTGCACCTCTTTGTTTTCCACCTCAACAAACCCGCCCAATAACACCAATCGCGACCATGCATACACCACCCCGAAAATCAAGGCGGTTGACCCAAGTAAAATGGCAAAGGTCTTTCCTTTAAGCTTCATGTGCAGCTTCCTTGGAATACAATGTCAACTCTCTGCAAACCCCAAATGAGTCAACGAACCTTCTTGCGCAGTATATCATTTTACCAGGACACAACGCCAGACATTTTGCGCGTGCTCATCTGCGAAAAAGGAGAATTTCTTGGGTTGTGATAAGGATTGCATTATTGGTTGTTCTTGGCTAGTATATCGGTAAGACCTTAAGGACAGCAGGCGGGTAGCGAGGAGAGTATTATGCGGATAGATGGTCAGGACAGGCGCCGGTATCCGAGAAGCCGGCGGGGCTTGCCCTTGGTGATGGATGAATCGGGCCCTGGCGTATTGAATCATGTGGACAACATCAGTGCGAACGGCGTGTTGTGCCACACGGTGAAGCCATTGCCGCTCATGACGAAGATGCGCATCCATCTGGAGTTGCCCAAGCCCGCCAAATACCGGATCGACGCCGAGGGCATTGTGGTTCGGTGCGATCCGGATGACAAAGGCGATGACCATTTCAAGGTAGCGATATTATTTACACGCATCAGCGATGAAGACCACGAAGCCATCCACGAATTTGTGGAACACGACTTGTCGCATCCAGATGATTAAGCCTGTGCATCGAAGCACATATCCGAGGATCCTGGCGTGAGTCCGGGGAAAAGAGCAAAAAGTCCTTCCATACGCGTGGCGTTGTTTGGGGCGGAATCAAACGCACTCAAACCGGAAATCGCGCGGCACGGGATTCTTCGCATTGTTAAGAATGATCCGGATGTTGTGGTGTGTTATGGAGGAGACGGCACCTTGCTGGCGGCGGAACTTCAGTGGCCGGGACTTCCCAAAGTGCCTATTCTCAACAGTAAAGTGGGGCATCATTGTCTTCGGCACCATCCGCGGGAGATCATCACCGCGCTGGCCCGTCAAAAACTCACGGTAAACACCTATAACAAGCTGGAATGCGCGATACACCGTGCGGGCAAGTCCACCCCGGATCGTGTGTTGACGCCTTTGAATGAGATCGTGGTCAGCAAGGGCCGTGTGAACACGGCGCTTCGCTGGCAACTGTGGGTGGATGGCACGCCGTACGAAAACGGCGCGGAAATAATTGGCGACGGGTTGGTGGTATGCACGCCTTTCGGCAGCACGGCCTATTTCCGCAACATTACGCGGGGCATTTTTGTCAAGGGCATCGGGGTGGCGTTTATCACGGTGAGCCAACAACATGTAAATCACCTTGTCTTGCCCAGTGATTCCGTGGCGCGGGTGCTGATCACCCGGGGGCCGGCATTGCTGGCCTTTGACTGCGCGCAGGAAGACATACTTCTGGAAACGGGGGATGAACTGGTGTGCCGCAAGCATCCCCATGGCGCCACCATTCTCACCTGCGGTCCGGTGCGCAAACTCAACGAACCCTTCTGAGCAAAAGAAGATTAGGAGCCGGCTATGCGCATGCAATGGCGGGATGTCAGTATTCCCCTGCGGCCCGGAATGACCGTATGGCCGGGCGATCCGGAGTTTCAACTGCTCCCGGATGCCCGTATTTCCCAACAAGCATCGTGCAACACCTCCATTTTGTCTTTTTCCACCCATGCCGGCACGCACTGTGACGCGCCCTGGCATTTTGAAGAGGGAGGGCGGAAACTCCATGAGATCGATCCCGCTATTTTCTTCGGTGAAGCCGTTGTAATGGAGTTTCCCGGAATCGATTTGATCCGCGAATGTGATCTTGGCAAGGAAAAGCTTCCCCCGCGCCTCCTGTTTAAGACGCGCAATTCCGACTATCCCATCGAGGCCCCTTTTAATACACATTTTGTGGCGATTGATCGGGAAGCCGCCCAGCGCCTGGTGGACGATGGCGTCCGGCTGGTTGGTGTGGATTATCTCTCCGTGGCGCCCTATAAACAGCCGGGGCAAACTACCCATCATATTTTGTTGAAAAACAACGTTTTTGTCGTGGAAGGATTACGTTTGAACGGTGTCTCGCCAGGCATTCATCCGTTTGTCGTTTTGCCGTTGCCGGTTATGGATGCCGATGGGGCTCCCTGCCGTGCCTTCATCGGAGTTGAGTAACCCATACGCTCCATGGTAACCATCGCGCGTCAGTGCGTTGCATACCAGGGATCGCTCCCTTCACCCGGGCGATACTCCTTTTTAAGGTTCGCGCGAATATCCGCTTCGGACAGCCATACAGGCTTGAATTTTTCTTCCGCAAAGAGCGGCGCTTGATCAGCATAATGAGGGGAATGCTCATCCAAGGTGGCGGAACCAAACTGATGGACGCTCTCCGAATGAATCGTGCCATTCTTATCCCATTCCGCCATGAGCACAAGACAGTCGCCATTGACCCCCTTGAAACGCCCATCCTCCTGGAGCGCCACATCCAGGGCGCGGAGACAATCCGGTCCTCCGCCGAGGCCGAGATCCACCTTGCCGTGGCGCAGCCGCATCATTTGTTCCCAAGGCGGATCCAATCGTCCGAAATTTTTCATCAATAATGAGGTTGATTCCCGCAGCAACGCGATGATATCGCCAGATTTCCCATTTCTTTCATACAGATCGCTCAATAGCACCCCCAGTGCCGCACCTGGGTTGTTTTTATCTGTCGTAAGGTTCCAGTTTTTTAGTATTTGGACGGCTTGCTGGAGTATTGGTTCATTCGGAATGGGTGCGGCAAGTATCTGTTGCAGCATTTTCGCGACATCGGAATCCTTTGAGTATGTTTTGTCAAGTTTATACGCATAGAATTCCACGCGGGTGATGGAGGGGTCCGTGCCATAGGTTTCGAGTGCCCGCAAACAACGATTGGTCACCCGGGGTTCAATGCCCATTTCCGGCGGGAAATCGCCGGGTTGCGGGTTTCCCGTTCCATCGGTGGCGCGGAAGGGCATACTATTGCACGATTGTACAAATCCCGAGGGCGGGTTCAGCACCTGCGGCACTTTCTCAAAAGGCACGGTGCCTTTCCAAAGGGTCTGGGACGTGTCGCCGGGCAGAATTCCACGCCAGTCATATCCTTCCGCCCGCATGGGGAATTGAGCGTTATAGGCGTAGAACAACTGACCGCTTTTATCCGCATAGAGCGTATTCAAAGAACTGAGCTTTTCCAACCGCATTGCCGCCATGAATTCGTCGATTGTGCGTGCTTTGTTCATGCGATACCACTGTTCGAATTGGCCAATTTCTCCATATCCCGCAAAGGCCAAGGCATAGACACCATCAGGATTCCGGATGGCAGGTCCATGGACGGACCATAGCAATTCCCTTTTGAAGGTCCAGTGGATCGGCCCCCACAAGCGCACGGTGATCCGGGCGGTATCCCGTTCCAAGTCGCGCCATTGCCCGTCGAACCGGTATTGATTGGGGTTGTCCGGATTCATTTCCAGTTTATAGACATCCGCCAAATCAGGACGATTAATGGTATGGCACCATCCCTTGTTTTCATCATGACCGAGGAAAATCATCGGCCCTCCGGGAAACGTGCCGCCTATCATGTTCCATCCCTGCTCACTATGCAGGTGCGCTTCATAGAATGTAATAGGACCGGTCCAGGGCATGTGCGAGTTGATGGCCAGGCGAGTGGCTCCATCCGCGGAGCGGGAAGGCCCCACCGCCCAGGCATTCGATCCGATTTGGCCGCAAGGCGCATAGAGATTCGTTTGTGGGATCCAAGAGGTTTGCATCCCCTTTTTCGTTATTGTAGCGCCTTGTTCGCCCGACATCACTTTTAGCAGGGTTTGTTGCAGATCATAGAAAAACGGCGCCTTGAATGCCCCCGCCGCCACAATGTCCTTGCCCGTGACCGGTAACTCAATATTCGGCATTTTAGCGTGATGCAACGCCACATAGTGGTTGATGCCGTCGGCATAGGCTTCCACGATAGCCCGGACTTCCGGACTCAATTCCTTTTCGTACTTTTCCTCCACAAACCGCCGGATGCGGAATAACTTCATTAGGTAATCGAACTTCGCCCAGTCCTTTCCGCGGATGGCTGCAATGCGGCCGCGGGCGATGAGGACATTATCCTCTATATTCCGCCAATCATCTTCGCATTCGGCCCAGGCCAATCCATAGGCGGCATCGGCGTCGGTTTTGCCAAAGATATGGGGAACGCCCCAGGAATCGCGCAGAATACGCGCGTCATATTTGTCCTTGGGTGGGATAAAAGACGTTACATTATTTTCCGAGGCCCACCACCAGAAGATAATCAACGTGATCCCCGCCAGACATAACAAGCCGCCCGTCCAATGAGCCTTTTTACGCATACTACCGCCTCTCTCCTTGTTATTGGACCGGTGTAGGCGGCAAAAAGTTTTACAGCACAAAAATTATGAGGAGGGTTAGTTGTCCGGTTCGCGCAAAATGCGGAAACCGGTATCGGGCGTGCTCCAATCCGGGCGGTTCCACGTGCGGAATGCGGAACGGCACAGGCTCTTGGGTTGGCGGACACTGCCGCCCCGGCGCACCCGGTAGTTTCCGGAGTCAGGGCCTGGGGGATCCGATTCAGGGCTGACGGAATAATAGTTTTCGTCATACCAATCCTGACACCATTCCAGGACATTGCCGTGCGTATCGTAGAGATTCCATGCATTGGGCAATTTCTGTCCGACGGGATGAGTATGATAGTCGGCAATGCTCAGGAACCACCAGCCATAGGTGTCAAACTGATTAATATCATCTCCAAAAAACCATTCTGTTGTACTACCGGCGCGGCAGGCATATTCCCACTCCGCCTCCGTCGGCAAGCGAAACGCCCCCTGTCCCAATGCATTCAACCGGAGCAGAAATTCCTCAATGCCATATTCCGCATTGCCCTCATTATCCGTCGTGTTTTGATAGGGGACCTGTTCCACCGGAAGGTTTTCGCCGTCATAATACGAGGGATTGCTTCCCATCAAGGCGATCCACTGTGCCTGGGTGATTTCATATTTCCCCATCCAAAAACCCCGGGATATCACTACGTGATGCTGGGGATGCTCCGGGATAAAATACAGAACCCGGTCTCCATACATCTCGGACAATTCTTCCGCACTTCTGAAGGAACCCATCTCAAAAGCACCTGCCGGGATCCATGAAAACTCGATGTTGGCGAAGGTACGGGATTCCCCCGGCGGATGTTCCTCTTGACCTTCCTCCTCGCCTTCGGCAAATCCTTCCCCTTCTGATTGACCCTCTGGAATCCCCTCGGTTTGCCCCTCGGTTTGCCCTTCCGTTTCCCCCTCGGTTTCGCCTTCCACTACGCCTTCCCCTTCCATTTCTCCCTCCCAATCACCTTCCCCAGGTTCGCCTTCTGATTCAGTTACGACAATATACTCCTTCCGGCTATAGGTGTTTGTCGCGCCCTCCTTCGACACTGTCAAAGAAACCGTGTAGATTCCCGGGGTGAGATATACATGCGCCGGATTCTGATCCGTGCTGTCAATAGATCCATCCCCATCAAAGTCCCAGGCCCACGTATCGGGTCCGCCCGTGGATCGATCGTAAAACATGCATAAGAGAGGGGCGTCTCCCTTTGTTGGGTTTGCAAAAAAGCCTGCCTCCGGATCTGTGGGGCATCCAGGCGCCAGAGCCGCCAAAAAAGCCACCAAACCCAAAAGCACACCGACATATTCCGAGAGAGAAAACATGTTCCGCACCTTATCAAACGGCGGCCGCCGGACCCTTTAGTCCAACGGCCGCCAGTCAACAACTAATTTTAATATACGTTAGAGCGGAAGCTCAATCGTAAACGTGGTCGGGATGTCATAGGGAAGTTCATAGTGATACAGCGGCCAACGCGGGCCGGGGAAGAACCAGTCCTTCTCATACAGGGTGAAGTCGAAGATGGACAGTTCATAGCGGATGCCGCCATTCACACCCGCATAGAAGTCGAGAATGAGAGGCGACGGGATGAACTGGGCATCGCCCTGCACGTACGGCTGCACATAGCCGGACAGGTCGGACACGCCGTAGAGGTTCAAGCCCACTCCCGGGCGCACATAGACGGTAACGCCCGCGCTGCTCGAAAGGGTGATTACCAGCGGGTGCGCATTCGTGACGGGATCCCCGAAGCTGCTCAAGTTGCTCCATTGACCATCGTTTAACTGCATGCCCAAGCGAATATGCGTTGTGGTGTCGAATCCACTCTCCGCGGAGGCTGCTGCGCCAATGTTCGCCGTCACGCCGAATGGGATCCGCAACGACGCGGTTCCGGCCACCGGGACGGGGCCGATGTAGAACACAAACGGCTTCACAATCGGGTTGAAAATCTCGGTTTCCCAGGAGAAATTCTGGCCGCCGCTGGCAGTCAATCGGAGGTTCAAATCCAAAATCAGATCGCCTTCTGTAAGGGCTGTAAACCCGGTCAGCCGGTGATCGTCAAAGTTGGCGTTCAGCACGACATGCGGCGCATAGGACAAACTGCCGTGGGAAATGCTGAGGGTGAGACCATCCTTGCTGTAAAGCGTAATGTTGTTCAAATTGATGACAATGTCATCCGCTTTCACCATGGGCACTTTCGCGCGGCGGAAATCTTCCGGAAGGAACGTCACTTCGCCGCTCAGCGAACCATCATCAACCGCCTCCGCCAACGAAGCCCATTCTGTTTCCGTGGTAATCCGACCCTGGTCCTGATCAATAGCCGTGACGCGGCGCAGGAACCCGCCCCCGTCAGAACCAACGATAATATCGCCCACTTCAAATGGGGTAGCTTCCCCTCCCGTGAAGAAGGACACAATGTCTCCCCAGATTTCGTCGAGCGAAATGCTTGGGAATTCATCGAGTACGATTACCTCTTCGGATGGGCAGCCCGTGAGCACCATGGCGCATGTGGTGACTAGCAACGCAATAAAACTTCTTTTGAACATGTTCGTCCCTCCACGGTTAAATTTACTCAAAGCACATATGACACCTTACAGGTCTTACTATAATCCAAACCCTTTTCCTTGTCAATAGAAATCTTTAGGTTTTGAAAATAATTTACTTTATCTAATTATATTTACATATTTCCTCAACGCCTAGATTGCCATTGACTCGGTCGCCCATTTCCATTTTCTTATAAACCCTTGAATATAAAGATTTTAAATGGCATACTATCCATGAAGTGATAATAACTCGAAAAAGGATACAATATGCCACGTCACATCCCTGAACCAACTGTCATTTCCGCGGCAGGCAACATGCCAAAAATCATCCAGGAATATGTGGGACGGGTGAATTCCCAGACTGAAAGCATCAGTATTGCCCGGATGAAAAGTCCTTCGGGCTGGATAGAACCGGGTCAACAGCCAGAATTTGATGAATTTACAATTGTTCTGGCAGGTGTGTTGCATGTCCGTAGCGCGGATGGTTCCGTTATACGGGTTGCGGCGGGAGAAGCGGTGATGGTTTCCCGCGGAGAATGGGTTCAATACAGCACGCCTGAAGCGGAAGGGGCCGAATACTTCGCCGTATGCGTGCCCGCATTTTCTCCAGAGACAGTGCATCGGGATCCGGCATAAATCCCCCACGGGGCGATAGCGTTATTTCATTGTATCGCAGGAATATGTAATGGGAAGCGCAGTGTTCCATTAACTTGAACAGTTCCATTCTGAATGTCAACTACAACCTTCCCAAAACAGGCGTCATGTGATACCATAGGGTGGAAATTCGATGTATTACTCCTTGTATTCATCATGCCGGGGAACAAGAGAAGGCAAGGGTTATGATACGAAAGAGGAAAAAGGCTGATTCTTCAGGGAAAGCCGGGTTTTCAGGCAGTCTGCTGGCTTTATTGCTGGTTCTTCTGTTTGGGGGGGGAGGGCTGTTGGCCTATTGGGAATGCCGGAAAGAAGACCAACGGTTGAGGGTTGACTTGTTAACGGAAGCCTGCATGCTGGCGCAAACCGTCTCTCCGCACCAGGTACAAAATCTCCGCGGCTATGAAACGGACGAAACCTCCCCATCCTATCAGGCGATGAAAAATCAACTGACGGCGATACGGTCCGTTAATCCCCGGTGCCGCTTTATTTATCTTCTTGGAATGCGGCAAACCAACGTATTTTTTTATGTGGATTCCGAACCGCCGGATTCAAAGGACATGTCGCCTCCGGGTCAGCTTTATTCGGAGGTTAAGGAGCCGATGCGGCGGGTGTTTTTCACGGGCGAGGCCGCTGTCGTAGGGCCGTATACCGATCGTTGGGGCACATGGGTGAGCGCGCTGTCCCCCATAAGGGAACCGGAAACAGGAAGAATTTTGGCTCTTTTTGCCATGGATGTGGATGCGCGAAATTGGGCGAGGGATATTCAAGGGCATGCATTGCAGCCGCTGTTAATTACCTTGTTGCTGGCGGTAATTCTGACATTTTTCTTTGAACTCTTGCGGAGGTCCAACGAGTCCATACGGCGGATACAGGCCTCTGAATCCGCACTGCGGGAAAAAACCGAAGAACTTGACCGCTATTTCAACGCCACGCTGGATCTGTTTTGCATAACGGACTCGGAGGGGTATTTCCGGCGCATGAACAAGCAGTGGGAAATCACCTTGGGCTATCCCCTGGGGAAGTTGGAGAATCACCGGTTCCTGGACTTTGTTCATCCGGAAGACCGTGCCATCACGCTTAACGCCATGGTGCAGATGGATCGTCAGGAGCATGTAGTAAGCTTCACCAACCGTTGCCGCTGTGCCGACGGAACGTATCGCTGGATTGAATGGCGGGCCATTCCACAGGGGAAAACAATCTATGCGGCGGCCCGTGACATAACGGAGCGGAAGAAGGCGGAAGAATCACTGCATGCCTTGACCCAGCGTCAACAGATCCTATTGTCCGCCATTCCTGAAATCATCATGGAAGTGGATGCCAACAGAGTGTATATCTGGGCAAATCAGGCGGGTATCGACTTTTTTGGGGAAGGAGTTATCGGGACGGAAGCGTCCTGTTATTTTGAGGGGGAACAGCATGTGTACAATATGGTCCAGCCTATTTTCGAAGGGGGGGAAGAGGTGATCTACGTGGAAAGCTGGCAGCGGCGGAAAGATGGGGAGAAACGCTTGCTGGCGTGGTGGTGCAGGGCGCTCAAAGACACTCATGGAACAGTAACCGGGGCGTTGTCTTCGGCCCGGGACATTACGGACCGGGTGCGGGCGGAAGAAGAGCGCCGTCTGTTGGAAACGCAGTTGCGCCAAGCGCAGAAAATGGAAGCCGTGGGTCAATTGGCCGGTGGCATCGCCCACGATTTCAACAACCTATTGCAGGTAATGCTTGGGTATGCGGATGTCTTACATGAAGAACTGAGTCCGGAAACCTCCGAAGGCCAGATCCTACAGGAAATTAAGAACGCCGCGGAGCGGGCCTCAGAATTAACCCGGCACCTCCTGGCCTTCAGCCGGCGGCAAGTGATTCATCCCGTGGATACGGACCTGAATGACTTGGTGCAGGAGATCGTGAAAATGATCCGCCGCGTCATCGGCGAGCATATTGATCTCACGTTTGTTCCCGGAGAGTGCTTGGGGACCGTGCATGTGGACAAGGGGCAGTTCGAACAAGTCTTAATGAATCTTTGCGTGAATGCGCGTGACGCCATGCCGCACGGAGGCATATTGACGATTGAAACCGCCAGCATAACGCTGGACAGGGACTATTGCCATACCCATCCCCTGGCCGTGGAAGGACCTTATGTGATGTTAATGGTTACCGACACCGGTCATGGGATGGATGAATCGACCCGTCTGCAAATTTTTGATCCATTCTTTACCACCAAAGCCTCTGGAGAAGGGACAGGTCTTGGCCTTGCAACCGTCTATGGCATTGTACAACAGCATCAAGGATTCATTCATGTGTATTCAGAACCAGGAAAGGGGAGCACGTTCCGGATATATATCCCGCGCGTGGAACAATTTTCTCCTTGCGCTGATGCGGTGGAAGAATCTCCCCCCTCCGGAGGAACGGAAACCATCCTTGTGGCTGAAGACGATGAAACAGTCCGTAAGCTGGTGGGTCAAATGCTGCACGGCGCGGGCTATACCGTCTTGATGGCTTGCGATGGAGAAGAAGCACTCCAGGTTTTTTGGGCAAACGCCATGCACATTGATCTGGTGTTGCTGGATGTAATCATGCCGAAATTGGGCGGCGGCGAGGTTATGGAACGCATTCATGCGCAGTATCCTCACATGCCCATTTTGTTTAGCAGCGGCTACAGCGAAAGCGTCATTCACACCAGCTTTATTTTGAAAGAAGGGCTGCGGCTCATTAAAAAACCGTACGCCAAAAACGAACTGCTGCGCACTGTCCGGGAGGTCTTAGAGCCTGCGTCCGCGCCGGATTCCCCTTCCGGGGAGCGAGCAGACCTGTAAGCCGGGTTCTGTCTACGCCACGGAGAACGTGGCGCGAGACGGCCATTCGTCTAGGACGCGCGTCACCGCGCGCCTCAAGCTTCCAACCCGGGAGCGGCGCGGGCCACGCCATCGCTCCCCTATTTGGAATTGCTCCAGGTGGGGTTTTGCAAGCCGCCATGTCGCCATGACGCTGGTGCGCTCTTACCGCACCATTTCACCCTTGCCGTCCGCGCCTTGCGGCGCGGCGTAGGCGGTGTATTTTCTGTTCCACTTTCCGTCGGGTCGCCCCGCCTTCGCGTTACGAAGCACCCTGCCCTCTGGAGCCCGGACTTTCCTCGAACCCGCCGAAGCGGGTCCGCGGCCGTCCGGTCTGCTCGCCGTTATCAGTATACAGCAAGCCCGCATGGATATCACCGGGATTCCCCTCTCCAGGGTTCATTCACTCCCTTGCTTATAATTTGACAGATCCCCGGCCGATGGAGTATTGTGATATCAGTTAACGTGGCGCGATCGAAGGAAGAGTGTCAATGGACAGAGTTGTATGCCCCCATTGCAAGTCACATCGAATCGTCACGGCCAAGATCCCTCGGGATGTGGTGGTCGTTCTGCCCTGCCCCGCGTGCCATGAACTCTGCGTGCTGTTTCGCAATAAAATCATTCCCTTGAGCCGCCGGATAATCGAGCAAGGCACATTTGAAGAACGCAAGGCCCACTTGGCCAGCATTATCGCGGAATTCCTGGATCCCTCCCTGCTGGGCAAGATCATGGCAGACATGGAAGAAGGGATGGGTCAAGCGATTGAAGAATTGCACCCCCGGCGGCAGGCAGTGAGTCATCTGGAGGACCGCGGTGAGATTACAGAAGAAGAGTTGGAGCGGTTTGTCAAGTTTGAACTGAAATGCCTTGACAATGCCACGTATTTTAAGCGGCATTTTGGGTAAACTCGCCGGCACTCCCGCACGGCCATGCATAATGGGGTAGCCTTTGGATGGGTATCGGGCGAATCATACAAAAGCTTAAACTCCGGTACGGTTCCCAGAAAACAGTCCTTCGCACCCTGCGCGTCATGGGCGTCCGCATCGGCGAGCGTTGCCGCGTCTACACCGCTAATTTCGGCACGGAACCCTGGCTGATTAAAATCGGCGACCATGTCTGCATTTCCAACGATGTCACCTTTGTTAACCATGGCCTCACCTTTCCTTTTCAGGAAAAATATGCATCCCTCACGGCCTTTGGCCCCATCGAAATCAAGGACAACTGCCAAATCGGCGTGCGCGCCACCATCCTGCCGAATGTCACCATCGGCCCCAATGCCATCGTGGGGGCGTGCAGCGTGGTGGCCAGTGATGTTCCCCCGAATACGGTAGTGGCGGGCAATCCCGCGCGGGTCGTTTGCTCCCTGGAAGAGTATGAACAGAAATGCCTCGCACGCCATATCGACATTCCGGAGGACCGCGAGGCCGCCCGCGCCGTTCTGGAAAAACATTTTTGGGGCGATGGTCCATGAAACTCGCCTTGCTTGCCGGAAACCGCTTCAGCGCATGGCATCTGCGGGTGTTTGAGCGGCTCCAACCCGCCCCCGAAATCACCGCATTCCGGGCGGAATCGGAAATTCAACGTCATTTTGCCGAACGCGGCGCAAACACCCTTTCTTTTCCAACGGAACGCATCCATTTCGATACCCAGGCCGGCCCTGCCTGGACTCGGCTGAAAAACATTTTATTGGAACGATATGGCGTCCGTGAAGCCCGCCTGTTGCCCTTTCATGACCGTTTACAAGGCTTCGATTTGATCCACTCATGGGAACTCTTCACCGAGTGGACCGCGGAAGCCCTTGCCGCAAAGGAAAAATGGAAAATATCGCTTTGCCTGATGGTGTGGGACAACCTTCCCTTCAACATGGAGCAGACCGCGCAGCGCCGCGAAATTAAACGCCGCGCCATTGCCCAAACAGACCGGTTCATTGTGCACACGGAACGCTCGCGGCACATGCTATTGACGGAAGGGGCCAACCCGGAAAAAATCGTATGCATGGCGCCGGGCGTTGATTTGGACCTGTTTTCCCCCGGTAAGGCGCAACGGGATCGCTTCAAGCTTCAAGCGGATGAGTTCGTTATCCTTTTTGTAGGATGGTTTTTGCCCCGCAAGGGCATTGACTTTCTGCTGGTGGCCTTGCGAGAGGCACTGAACGATCCCGCTTTTCAGAAAAAGCGAATCCGCCTGCTGGCTATCGGCTCGGGACCCGGAAAGGACCGCGTGGACCAACTCGTGAAACGATTGGGGATCGAACAGGCCTGTGTTTTTCCCGGTGCGCTGCCCTATGACCAGATGCCGGAAGCCTTCCGCGCCGCGGACGTCTTTGTCCTGCCCAGCATCGCCACGCCGGAATGGCAGGAACAGTTCGGCATGTCGTTGATCGAGGCCATGGCCTGTGGCGTGCCGGTAATCAGCACATGGACCGGGGCCATCCCCGAAATCGTGGGGGATGCGGGGATTTTATGCCAACCGAATGATGCGCTTAGCCTGCATACCGCGCTGAAAGATTTGATGAATATGCATGAAAAGCGTTTGGAACTTGCCCAACAAGGCCGGGAACGCGCTGAACGGCATTTCTCGTTAGCGCAGTATGCGGAAAATCTTTCCGGGGTGTATCAAGCGCTCGCTGAGTGAATCAAATATCTCACAGCACAAAATCACTGGAAGTTCGCGCGGCAAAACGTTACGATAGCGCAAACGAGTGGAAGGATGAACCATGGCGAAATTATGGGGTGGACGGTTTAAACAGAAAACGGACCGCATGGTGGAACAATTGGGCGAATCGGTCTCTTTCGATGCGCGGCTCGCGCCGTGGGACATCCGGGCGAGCATCGCGCACGCGCGCATGCTCGGCGCTTGCGGCATCGTCTCCAAACGCGAATCCCAGAGTATTGTTCAAGGACTGGAAGCCATCGCGCGCGCCGCAGCCACGGGGAAAATCCGGTGGAAGCGCGAACTGGAAGATATCCACACCAATATTGAGGCAGAATTGGTGCGGCGCATTGGCGATGCGGGTAAAAAATTGCACACGGCACGCAGCCGCAATGATCAGATCGCGACGGACCTGCGGCTCTGGGCGCGTGATCAAATGACCGCCATCCTTAACCGGCTCCACGATCTCCAAACCGCCTTAGCCGATTTCGCGGAAGAACATCTGGAGGTGATCCTGCCCGGATTTACCCATTTGCAGCATGCGCAGCCCGTCTTGCTTGCCCATCATATCCTCGCCTATGTTGAGATGTCCCAACGGGACGAGGAGCGGTTCTCGCAGTTGCGCACGCGCGCGAATGTATTGCCGCTGGGATCCGCCGCCCTCGCCGGCACGCCGCATCCGATTGATCGCGCGATGGTGGCGAAAGAACTTGGTTTTGACAGTGTTTCGGCGAACAGCATGGATGCCGTGAGCGATCGGGATTACCTGATTGAATTTTGCGCGAACGCCGCTCTGGCGATGATGCATTTGTCTCGTTTGTGCGAAGAACTGATTTTGTGGTCAAGCCAGGAATTCGGTTTTATCGAAATTGGGGATGCGTTCACCACGGGATCGAGCATCATGCCGCAAAAGAAAAATCCCGACGTGGCGGAACTGGTCCGGGGAAAAACCGGGCGCGTCTATGGGGATCTCATGGCCTTGCTCACGCTGATGAAGGGGCTCCCGCTCACCTATAACCGGGATCTCCAGGAGGATAAAGAGCGGGTGTTTGACGCCTCCGACACCCTTCAACTATGCCTCGCGGTATTCACCCGCATGATACCCGCCATCCGCGTCAACCGTGAAATCCTCCAAATCGCGCTGCGAAAGGGTTTCATGGAAGCCACCGACCTTGCGGATTATCTCGCGGCCAAGGGCATGCCCTTCCGTGCCGCGCACGAACTCGTCGGTAACATCGTGGTGTATTGTATTCAAAACAAAAGAGATCTTATCAGCTTGACGTTAAACGAATTACAGCGATATTCCCCGCTATTTGCCGCTGATGTCCATCACGCGCTGGCGCCCAAGACCATGGTGGGCCGCCGGGATCACCCCGGCGGCACCTCGCCCAAACAGGTGAAATTGGCCCTCCAAAAGGTCCGGCGCCGCCTGGGACACTCCGCGTATTAACGCAATTCAGGGGTCTTCTGGTATGATAGCTATTGGTAGATATTGGAATATATAGAAAATGGCAAAAGAAGACCGAATATTAGTTGTGGACGACGAAGTCGTCATCCGGGAGCTGATGCACGATATCCTGACCGATGAAGGATTCGCGGTGGAACTGGCCCCTAACGGCAAAGAGGCGCTCGAAGTTCTTAAGCGGGGGGATGATTTTGTGGTGCTCTTCACGGACATCATGATGCCGGAAATGGACGGCCTCGCTCTGATCCATGAAGCGCACAAAGTGGATCCGAGCATCGTGCCCATCGTCATGACCGGTTACGCCACCCTTGAAACCGCGCGTGCGGCGGTAAAGGAAGGGGCGTACGATTATGTTCTGAAACCGTTCAATCTCAGTGAAATCAAACTGGCAGTGTCCAATGCCCTGGAACGGCGCCGGTTGATTACGGAAAATGCGCGGCTCAAGGAAATTTCCGAACTCTTCAAAATCAGCGAAAGCATCGCTTCGATCCGTGATGAGGAAAACCTGCTGGATTTCGTACTGCGCGCCGCGCTGGACCGCGTGGATGCCCAGCGGGGTTCCATCATGCTGATGAATCCGGACGGACAGGTTCTGGAAGTCGTGCACAGTATCGGCTTGCCCAAAGGCGCCAACCGATTTACCGCATCCATGAGAAACAGCATCTCTGGCATGGTGGCCCAACGCGTGCAGCCTTTGTTGGTGCATACCATGCAGGAACATCCGGCGTTGCGGGACATCAGCCTTCAACTGACCAGCGATTCCTTTATCTCGGTGCCCCTTGAACGCAAGGGCGCGCAACTCCAGGAAGCCTCGGTGTCACAAGTAAGCCAGCCGCAGGTCATTGCGGTCTTGAACGTAACGGAAAAGCGCAACAACCGGAAATTTACGGAAAGCGATCTTAAAACCCTGAGCATCGTGGCCAATCACGCCGCCGCCGCCATGGAAAACGTCCGCCTTATCCGGGACATGGAAGATGATCAGCGGGAGATCGTTTTTACCTTGGGCGAAATCGTGGAAACGCGCTCGCGCGAAACGGGCAACCATGTGAAGCGCGTCGCGGAGTATTCCAAGCTGCTGGGCCGCAAGTGCAACTTTTCTTTCAGCGAATGCGAATTGCTTCGCCTCGCCTCTCCCTTGCACGACGCGGGCAAGGTGGGCATTCCGGACGCCATCCTGAACAAGCCGGAGGAACTCACGAAGGAAGAGTTCGAAATCATCAAGACCCACACCCAAATCGGCCATGACATGTTCAAGAAAAGGAAAAAACCCGTTTTGCAGGCCGCCGCTATCATCGCGCTGCAGCACCATGAGCGATTTGATGGAAACGGGTATCCGATCGGATTAAGGGGCAAGGAAATTCACATCTACGGGCGCATCGTCGGCATTGCGGACGTCTTCGACGCCCTCGGCGTGGATCGTGTTTACAAAAAGGCCTGGGATTTTGATCGAATCGTCGACTATTTCTGCACCCAGCGCGGAAAACAATTCGACCCCGATCTCGTCGACGTGTTCCTCGGCAATATTCAGGAAATCATCGACATCCGGAACGCCTTCCCGGAATAAGCCGTCAGAGGACAGCCAGGGAACTCCTCCGGGTATCGTTCTTATTCCCCCATGACTTTGATAACGAGGCGTTTGCGGCGCTGCCCGTCAAATTCGGCGTAGTACACCTGTTGCCAAGGTCCCAGATCGAGCGCGCCTTTTGTAATGGGCACAATTACTTCATGATGCACCAGCAGGCTTTTCAGGTGGGAATCGCCATTGGTTTCACCGGTGTGATGATGCCGGTAGTCCGCGCGGTACGGAGCCAGTTTTTCCAGCCACTCATCAATGTCCGCGATCAGGCCCGATTCCGCGTCGTTGACGTACACGCCCGCCGTGATGTGCATGGCGCTAACCAGGACCATGCCTTCCTGCACCCCGCTCTTGCGCACCGCTGCTTCCACCTTGCCGGTGATGTTAATGTATTCACGATGCTTTCGGGTGTTGAATTCCAGGTACTCCGTGGCGAATTTCATCTTGTTTCTTTCCCGTTAGAATGTCGCAACATACTTGCGCGCGGATGACTGATCGCTCCGCAGGATAAGGCGGTTTTTCTCCGCTTGATACGTCCAATCTTTTCCTTCGGTCAGGAGTTGATCGCCCTGTTTCAGGCTGGCGGGTTTCTTCTCGGCGAATATACGGAGGATATGCGGTTTGACCACGCCCTCCAGCGCAATGGTCAGCGCCGGAGCTTCCTCCACTGTCACATCCAAGTCGCCCCTGTTGTCCGTATGATGCACCGTGAAGGTGTTTTTCCCGTGAGGATAGATGTTCAGCGTGAGATAGTTTTCCCAGTCGCGATCGCCCAGGCCCGTATAGGGGCGGGCAATTTTCATAGGGATAATTGCGCCCTCGCGGACGAAAACGGGATACTCGTTCATGGGGAAGCTTTTGGTAAAGATTTTCGGCCCTTCAATTATTTCCTTATCGTTGAACCAATACCGCCACCGGCCCGCAGGGAGGATGACTTCAAGATTTTCTGTGTCTTCATAAATCGGAGCCACCAGCAAGTCATCTCCGAAAAGATAATGAAATTTCCCTTTTGCCGGACGCATCAGAGGCTTGCCGCCGAAATGGCAATCGACCACATGCGTATACATATACGGCACCAACTCGGTATGCAGCCACGAAAACGTGCGGACGATCTCCAATTCCTCCGGAGACCGCATCCACATCCGCCGTTCTTCATGGCCGCCGTTCAAGAACAGGCCGCAAAAGGTGGAGAACTGCGCCCACCGGATGTATAGATTAGCTGGGATATCGCCGCCGCCATGATATCCGGCCACATCGGAGCCGACCACGTTGTAGCCTTTTTCCGCGCTCCTCAGAATGCAATACAGGGCGCGCTGCAAGCCCCGGTCCTCATCCTCCCAGCGATGCTTGTTGTCGCCCACCCAGTTCACGGGCGAGGCGTCAATTGGCGCGAAGCCTTCCGGATGCCCCATGGGCAGCGGACTGTCAATCGCCCTGGCCAGCGTAATGAATTCCGGGTTCTTCGTCAGGCCATATTGATACTCGTCGCGGTAATAATGGTCCATATAGCCGCGCATCGTCATCCATCCCTTGTGCGTGCGCTGATACGCAAGAGGCAAGGGACCCAGCTTGGACGTGAAATAGGTGGCGGTGCCGTCCAGTTTCCATCCGTCCACTCCCAGGGCCAATACCTGATCCTGCATTCCCCGCCACCATGCCATGGCCGCCGGATTCGTGTAGTCCACCAGCCCGCCTTTGCCTTTCCACCACTTGATTTGATAGTCGCCCCCTGCCAGATACCCGTTCTTCGCCGCCTCCTGAAACCAATCCGACGAATCCTGAATGGCGGGGTCCTTGCTGTAACTGTCCACCATGCAGGTCATCCACAACACCACGCGGATGCCCCGTTTTTCCAGATCCTCGAAAAACTGCTTGTGATTCGGGAACCGGGTTTCATCCACGGTAAAATCGTTATACCGCAGGGACCATGGACTGTCGATGAGAATTGTCCGCACGGGAAAATCGTGCTCAAGATAGCCGTTCAATAATTCCAGGGTAAAGTCCGCCGTATTGTGATCATCTTCCCAAAGCCAGCATTCCAGCGCCCATGCCGGGGTAATCGGCGGACAACCATGCCGCTGCGCATTAAACGGCGCCCCCCATGCGGGGAAAATGGCATAGAAATAGATAATCACCCCGAGCCCGGCAAGCCCAAGGCCCATGGCTATCAAAACTTTACGAAGACAACCCGTCTTTCGATCACTCCACATTGAGGCTATACCTCCCTGGTCCCGCAGCCAAACTCAATCCCATAGCGTATCAAAACGGCCGGATAACACCACTGTATCGCCGATGGCCGGGTGTTTGCAATGCACGCCAGCAAATTCTTATCATACGGACCCCGCTGTTTTAGGCGTGGTTTCATACGGGTTAGGGATATAGTGAAAGGAGAACGCCGTGAATTCCATTCTATATGGTCAATTAAGCCTGATGATGTTTCTAGAGTACGCCATTTGGGGCGCATGGGCGCCCGTACTGGCGGCGTATCTATTGGGAAACATGAAACTCAGTGGCAAGCAAACCAGTTGGATCTATGCCACCCTGTGGCTGGCCTGCATCGTTTCCCCCATTCTTGGCGGACAGATCGCCGACCGCTGGATTTCCGCCCAGTATCTGTTGGGCGTGGTGCAGGTGGCGGGCGGAATCTTACTGCTGATTGCCGCATGGCAGCGCAACTTCTGGGGCATGTTTGTCCTCATGGGCATTTATTCATTCCTCTACGCCGCCACACTCCCCCTCACGAACTCCGTGATGTTCATTCATAAAGAAGCCGTGGGCGCCCCGGAAAGCTGGGTGCGCGTATGGGGAACCCTCGGGTGGATCGCCGCCGGATGGGGCCTCACTTTATGGCGGCAATCGGGCAAATCTCTGAAAAACGTTTCCGACTGCCTCGTGCTCGGCGGCGTGATGTCACTGGTCATGGGCATTTTCTCATTCCTGTTGCCGGACACCCCGCCCTCTCAGAATCCTGGCAACCCGTTTGCCTTCCTTGAGGCGCTTAATATGCTCAAGGATCCGATGTTCCTGGTTTTCCTCGTTATCTCATTCGTTGTGACCACCGAGCTCCAGTTTTATTACATCCCCACGGCTCAGTTCCTGGAAGACTTAGGGGCGAAAAACAAAAATGTGCCCGCTATCATGACGGTGGCGCAGATTGCGGAAATCATCGGCATGGTAGTATTGCTGCCCTGGTGCATGGCCCACATGAATATTCGGTGGGTGCTGGTGTTGGGCGTTGTTGCATGGCCGTTGCGCTATATTATCTTTGCCATGATGAAACCGCTCTGGCTCATCATCGCTTCCTTGGGATTCCACGGCATCGGCTACACCTTCTTCTTCTTCGCTGGCCAAATCTTCGTGGACATGGTGGCCCCGCCGGATATCAAGGCCTCCGCGCAAGGCCTCATTTTCATCGTTACCCTGGGATTGGGCAATTTCATCGGAACGCAATTCACCGGCGTCATTATGGACTACTTCAAGACAGAAGAAGGCCAATTCCGCTGGAGACCTATCTTCCTTATCCCCTGCGTGTTGACCATTGCCTGCGCAGTGGCCTTCGTAATTTTCTTTAATCCAAAGTAGACCGCCGAAACCATTTTTTTACTGGGCCAAACCGGGAAACTCGACCTCCTGCGGTTTGGCCCGATTTTTTTCTTATCCCCTCCTGAAAAAAAGAAACGCCGTCGCCACGAGAGAGAGAGGGGGAGGCGGGGAGGCGACGATTGGGATCTTACGTTTTGGCTCCAATTCGGTTAAGGCCTTTAAAATTCTCCGGACTGCCTGGAGTTTGGCGGAATTATGTCAGTGGCAACAGGCCTCTCGTATTGGATGGGAAAACACAGGACCATGGATGTTTTCGCCCGTTTTCAGGGTTTCATTTTTCCGCGCGAAAACCAATCTGGCGTTTTTCTTTTTCGGGCGGGGTCATTAGTTGACGGATTGCATCAAAAACCACTTTGAACTGTGCATCGTATTTCTTCTCCAGAATTTCCAATTTTCGGGCCAGTTCAACATTGGATGCGAGTATTTGACGTAATCGCACAAACGCTTTCACAACCTCTATACTGGCCGAAACTGCAGTGGGACTGTTCAAGACACTTGCCAACATTACGACACCGTGTTCTGTGAAAGCATTCGGCAGTTTCCGGCGGCCACCCCAACTTGAAGTCGCAAATTGCGACTTCAATTTGTCAAATTCTGATCTCGAAAGCTGAAACATAAAAGTGTCGGGAAAACGATCAATATTGCGCTTTACTTGTTCATTTAACCGCTTGGTAGTTACGCCATACAGGTTCGCCAAATCCGCGTCAAGCATCACTCTCTCGCCGCGAATCATAAGTATGGCATGTTCTATCCGTGCCTTTGGAATCAACGCGTTACTCACCCTTTATCCCTTCCCGGCTCTCTAAACCTACGTTCCTTTTCCCTTCGTTCAGTAAAAACACTTTATCCAATACTATGCAAAACTGCAACTTTGTGCATTCCAATCATTTTCGAGATGCTCCAAGTCAGATATATCGTTAGATAACTTTCTTCGGAATTGCTGTCCAATGCTTGTCCTGATGTTTGCTTGTTAGGCCAGATTCTATAAAAAAATAGAAACGCCGTCGCCACGAGAGAGAGAGAGGGGAGGCGGGGAGGCGACGGCGTGAATACCACATGCAGGGGTAAACTGCTGCGGTTAGAGAGCGAGTTTAATCAATGTTGAACAGGTTCTGAAACCACGCAATGATCTCGTCCCAGGCATTCGTGAAAAACGACACGATCTCGTCCCAAAAATCTCCGCATTTCATGTTCAGGTTCCTTTCTTTTTATTTTCTCTTATCAACTTTACGATGCTTCTTCCGTCGTTTAGCGCGGCCACATCGTTTCTACTCTAATGTACCGCCCGAAAATAGTTTTGTTACACACCCATTCAATTCTTTTGGGGAAAGGGGAAACGGAAGAAAGTGGAGACTTCGCAAGGGTGGATACAGCCGCCAATGAGAACGTTATCCCAGCGTATTTTCGGGGCATACGGCGTTAAAAAACCACGAAAAACAAAACATAGAGGATCTAATGAAATTCTGTATCAATGAAAACGTACGCCGCGTTCCGAACCATATCCGGAAAATCATGTTCGGCGTCGGGGAATTGGGCGGCAAGTTTCGCTTCCGCGCCAAACAGCTTGTAAACCGGTTGGGCGGACGAGATGCATTCGCGCACCCCTGAGACATCGAAATTGGCATCGTGGAGGGGTGCATTTACAAAGACCGCCCTGGGGGCCAAGGCGGCGATAATCTCCGGAAAATCAAAGGGCATTCGATCCGGATTTTTTTCGTAGACGGAAGCGATGCGCGGCATATAACCGTCATGGGTCCAGCCGGTGAGATCGCCGGCGTAGTATTTGTGGAATGCGGTAAATCCGCAACTGGACACGAGAACTTTCACGCGCGGATCAAACACGCCGAGGAACAGGGTGTTGTGACCGCCCAGAGAATGGCCGATACAGCCGATGCGGGCCGGATCAACTTCCGGAAGGCTTTGCAACAGATCGACGACGCGCATGTGATTCCAGATGCCTTTCATGGTGCAACTGACATAGCCGTGTTCATAGAGCGCCTTGCGCGAAGAAATATACTCTCCGAATCCCGGATAGTCCGGCGCGATGGTAATGTAGCCGCGTTCCGCCAATTCCTTCGCGTAACTGCGGTGTACGGCGCCCGCCAACCCCACTACCACCTTTTTCCCATGCTCGGACGTGGGATGCAGGCACACCATCGCCGGTGTTTTCCCTTTGCGCTCCTTTGGCATGAGCAGGTAGGCGGGCACACGATCCCAATCCTCCACCGCAAACGTGATTTTCCGTTGCACGTATTTTGGCGTGTCAATTTCTTCTTCCACCCGCATATCCAGGGGCACGTTTCGATCCGGTCCCGGCATCGGCCCCATCACTTCCTCCATGCGCGCCCGCAACCCCGCACAATATTTATCCCATTCCGCAGGGGTTTTGATTTCAGATAACGGGACATTTTTCGCGTTGTGCGTGGACAGATCCGCATCTGCCGCCAACAATCCGCCCAGAATACAGAACCATACCATAGTTTCATCCCATTCATTTTGACCCTAACGTTTGTAAACTTATCCGCACTGTAATTGCAAGCACCTAATCGCCTTCAGCTGTTATTCGTGGAAGAAAGCGTGTAAATTTCAAAGCAAAGCGTGTGGACACAAGTGCGTTACCAAGTACAACTCTTGTCATTACCCACATATCTTGATTTACAAGACACCAGTAAAGATGACCATAGCGCGGCCTGAAAGGCCCTAAACATGAAAGCCCGGGGCAACGCCCCGGGAACTAGAGGAAAACGATAATCAGCCCTTGAAAGGGCGTAACAATGAAGGATGGCCCCTATTTCGCCCCTTGCAGGGCTCGAATGGGAATGCCATTATCCCAGGGCACTGCCCTGGGTCCCTAATTCTCCAACTGATTGAAAAAGTTTCGCACTTTATCGCTAACTTGTTGGTTTGGTTGCGGCTACGCCGCGATAGGCTAGCATGTTTAAGCCCTTCGAGCTACAAGATTTAACGGGTTCTTCTCAAATCGCCGTCACATGGATTGACGACTTCCACTTGTGTGTAATGACAAGAGTACAACTTGGGAACGAGAGGCAATAACTTTTGGAGCCCGCCTTCGTCACTAGAAGGGCTTGACTTCCTCTTTCGCTAAGGCTTCCTCTTTCTCTCTGCGTGCTATAGAGAACACGTCGGAGGACAAGACGGCGGGTCATGCACGTGCGTTCCAAAATGCATTGGAGCGAATGTAAAACACTGTTGAATCCTGGATCCCCGCCTGCGCGGGAATGACGGGTGGATCTCGAGAATGACGATTCTTGGGAACGAGAAAATTCTGATAGTATAGCCTTCATCAAATTTGTCTAGATTGAATACTAATATTTCCCCTTTTAAAAATTAGCTTTAAATATTGTTTTCGTCTATACTAAAATCGTATACAATAATACACGATTATTAGAGGGGAATAAAAATGAGTCAGAATTGTCGTGAATGGAAAGCAACTGTATTACCCAATTTTAACTCTTATGAAGATATTGACCATTTTATCTTACAAGAAGCCGAGTTTTTTAAAGATGTTTTTCCTGGAGATCCACACAGGGCGGAAAACTGGTATAGCGAATTAAGACAAATTTCACAAGATAGGCAAATACCTTTTGAAGATCAATCAATGAAAATCAACACCTGTGGGAAAAAGATTTCACAGAATGATAATACAATTCTATCTACTGAACCAGCGGGTATTTTATTAAAACGTTTGTCGGAAAACGAAAAAGATAAAGAAACTGTTAATTATGTATATGAATATTTGACATGTGCCGTACAAACCTCGCATAGCCTCGTCAGAGCAAATGTGAAAGCTATAGCTGTATGTGTCGCAATAATTTTTAAAAATATGCTTCTTCAAAATAATCCTGACAATATTGATCTTTTTAAAGATATTTTGAAAGAACTACAAAGAGACATAGAAAGCCAACGAGGCGGATTTCAGCGACTAATAAAAGACATTATCGACGCTGAGAAAAATATAGATGATGGAAATAAACGGTTTGATCAACAATTAAAGCAACAATCCGATCAGTTCAATGATTTCTTGAGATCAAACAATCAAAGTTTTGAAGATCAAAAGAAATATTTTGCGGAATCCCTTGCATTACAGGCACCAGTTACATATTGGCAAAATAGAGGAAAAACGCATAAACATCTCTCATGGCTTTTTGGAGGACTGTGGTTTTTGGCAATAGTACTCTCGTCGGGCCTTGTTTTTTTGGAGATATATTCACTTTATTCGATTCCCAACGACCATCCGACACTATATTCAGAACCAATTATTGCATTGATTGCAACAGCTACAATTGGAATTTTCGTGTTAAGAACTCTTGGCAAACTGATGCTAAGTAATGTGCATTTGATGAATTCATCACAAGAAAAAGCTACAATGACAAATACTTATCTGGCTCTTCTTCAAGAAGGAAAAGCTTTCACGGATAAAGATAGAAGTCTTGTTCTTGAAGCTCTATTTAGACCCACAATGACAGGCTTAATTCAGGGTGAAGAATTACCCACAAGTTCCACAGATGCCCTTTTAAAATTGTTTACAAAACCATGAAAAAATTAGATAAACACCTGTTTTGTCGAGTATCAGGCGGATGAAGGGATAATGATATAGTGTTCTTACTCCGCAAACCGCAAGGTTCCGAAATAATAGGGCAAATGGAAGCTGAGTTTTTCGCCGAGGGGCGCCCAGGAGATCCAATGGGGATGGGAGGATTTGTCGGCGCATTTGTAGAAATTGGCGCGCCAGGATTGCCCGGGGATTTTCCCCAGCGGTCCCACGAATTGCTCGAATAAAGAGAAGGGAATGAAATATTCAACTTGCCATTCGACAGGTTCCGTGCGTTCGGGGATTACGGTATCGGGCAGGGAGTGATGGATAGTGACATTTTTCGCTAGGTCCCAGGGCACTTGGGCAATTTTCCGGTTCTCGCCGGTCTTGCGGTCCGGCACTTCGATGTAGGTTAACAGCATCGTGCCGCCGGCGTTGATCTCGAAATTGAAATAGCCTCTGCCGGGTTTCGGCTGCACGAAAAATTCCACACAGGAATCCTGGCATACGGAATCCTGATAGTTGGTGTGGGTACTTATCACATACCGGTCCTTCACGTTGAAGAATACATAGAGACCGGTATCGTCATAAAGCAATTTGGTTTGCACCTCGGGCCGGTGATCGTTTCCCTCCTTGCGAAAGTGTTTCATCTGCAACGCCTCCACCGGTTTCCACACGGGGTCATCCCACACACCCTTCAGTTCCGGACGCGTGGAGGCCTTGTGGGCAACATACACCTGATCTTCATTGGGTTCCTTTTCCGGCACTGCATTGGCCGCCAAATTCAATATTAAGAACGCACTGCATATCATGATTTCCATCGCTCCTGTTTTCATCAGAAACCGCTCCCTTCCGGACCCGGTCCAAAGCAATATGTTTCCACAGGATACACAAGGCGACTGTTTAATGAAAATCCGTTTTGCATTGATGCTGTTGGCGGTTGGGCTGCCGGTGTGGGCGCAGTCCGCGTCCAAACTGAATACACCGCCGGAACCGTCCTTTCATGGGCCGCGTATTTTCGGTTCCACGCCCGGCCGGCCCTTTTTACAGCTTCTGCCGGTCACCGGTGAAGCGCCTTTGCATTTTTCCGCCACCGGCCTGCCTAAAGGACTTATCTTGGACGAATCCAAAGGTATTATTCAGGGAGTTATCCAAGAGCAGGGCACATTTACGGTGACGGTACGCGTGGAAAACGCCAGAGGCAGGGCAAAGCGCGAATTTACGTTGGTGGCGGAGCCGAGTCATATTGCATTAACACCGCCTATGGGCTGGAACTCGTGGAATATCTGGGCTCGGGATATGGATGAGCAAAAAGTTCGGGACGCCGCGGAATATCTCGTTTCCACCGGGCTCGCCGCGTATGGGTATCAGTATGTCAATCTGGATGACTGCTGGGAGGGCAAACGCGACGCGGAAGGGAACATCACGAGCAACGAGCGTTTTCCCGGCATGAAACGCCTGGGTGATTTCCTCCACGAAAAAGGCCTGAAATTCGGCATTTATTCTTCGCCGGGAAAACAGACCTGCGCGGGATACGAGGGAAGCTATGGCCATGAAAAACAGGATGCGCTCGCTTATGCCGAGTGGGGCGTGGATTATCTCAAGTACGATTGGTGTTCGTATACCCAACTCGTTAAATCGACGGACCTGCGTAATTTTCAAGAGCCCTTCCAGGTAATGCGCACGGCACTGGACGCCTGCGGCCGCGACATTGTGTACAGTTGGAGCCAGGGCGGCGCAGCGGCGGTATGGACGTGGGGGGCGTCCGTGGGCGGAAATTTGTGGCGCACCACGGGTGATATTAAGGATACCTGGGATAGCATGTCCGGCATCGGATTCAACCAGGATATTACCGCGCCGTATGCGCAGCCCGGCCACTGGAACGATCCCGACATGCTGGTGGTGGGCGAGGTGAAATGGGGTCCGACCCACCTTACTCCGGACGAACAAATCACGCACATGTCGTTGTGGAGTCTTTTGGCGGCGCCACTATTGATCGGCTGCGACCTCTCCAGATTAAACCAATTCACATTGGATCTTTTGACGAATGATGAAGTGATTGACGTGGATCAGGACCCGCTCGGCGTTTCCGCCACCCGCCGCGCACTGCAGGGGATAGAAACCCATATGATTCGGAAAACGTTCATGCTTTTTGGTGCTGACGCGCTCCTTGATTCGGTCCCGGACGTATGGGGAGAGGTTTGGGCGCGGCCCTTGAGCGATGGCACTCTTGCGGTGGGATTGTTCAACCGGGGTTCGGAAGCAGGCCTCATCACGGTACATTGGAACACTCTCGGCCTCAACGAACCACAGCCGGTGCGGGATCTTTGGCGGCATCAAGACGTGGGAGAGTGTAAAGATGCCTTTACGGCCATGGTTCCCAGCCATGGCGCGATATTACTGAAAATCGGTTCTCCTGAATCGAAATGAATTGGTATACTGCCCCTTTATGAAGAGGATACAATAAACAATGGCATTTAGAAAGATCACTTCGAGCAAATCCCGTCTTCTATTCACTGGTCTGATACTAATCATCATCGTTCCTGGATTGTGGTTTTTGGCAGGGGAGGCCAAAGACTGGGTAAAATCCATATATGCGGCGAATGTGCCGCGCACGACCGCATTCCCGTCTTCTTCCACACCGGATCAGATCTGCCTGACCTGGAATGGAGATCCCGCCACAACCCAGGCCATTCAGTGGCGGACAAATCCCGCCGTAACAGAAGGTATAGTGCAATACCGGAAGAGAGACGAGACGTCTGCTCAGCCCATGGAGGTGAAGGCGGAAGTATCTTCCCTGGAAGACCGGTTGGTGGGCAATGATCCAGTCAATCAACGTTTCACTGCAACGTTGAAAGATCTTTCTCCCGATACCGTGTACGCTTACCGGGTGGGAAGTCCCGCAGTCAATAGCTGGTCCCTATGGTTAGAGTTTGCTACCGCTCCCGTAGAGCCAGAATCGTTCTCATTTATTTACCTGGGCGATTTGCAGGTAGGCATGTTCGCCTGGAACAAGCTGTTGAACCGCGCCAAGGAAATCCAGCCCAATACCGCCTTCTATATCATGGCCGGCGATATTGTGAATCGCGGCACCAAGCGCGAGGAATGGGATGAACTGTTCAACGAGGCGCAAGGTTTTTTTGATAACAAACCGTTTGTTCCCGCGTTGGGCAACCACGATTATGCCAAGCAAAAGAGCCCTGAACAGTATCTGAAAATATTCGCGCTGCCGGAAAACGGCCCCGGCGAATTACCCAAGGAGCTTGCTTACAGTTTCACTTACAGCAATGCCTTTTTCGTGGTGTTGGACGGTAATCAGCCACCGGAAAAACAAAGCGGCTGGCTCGATCAGCAACTTGCTGGATCAAGAGCGGTCTGGAAATTCGCCGTTTTTCATCAGCCCGCGTATTCCTCCAAATCAAGCCGGGATAACGAAGATATCCGGGAATCCTGGGGCGCACTTTTTGATCGCTATCATGTGGACATGGTACTGCAGGGGCACGACCACGCCTATTTGCGCACTTATCCTATGAAGGACGGTAAAAAGGCGGCTTCGGCGAAGGAAGGGACGTATTACGTGGTGTCGGTGTCGGGCTCCAAGTTTTATGACCAGGAAAGCCATGACTACGCCGAAGTGGGTTTCACCAAGACAGACACCTTCCAAATTATCGATATTCAAACCAATGGCAAGAGCACCTGCACGTACCGCGCCTATGATGCCGAGGGAAAAATCCGCGACGAAGTTGTTATTGAAAAATAACGGCAGGTGATATTTAATTAGCCTAATGAAGAAAGGGAGTGCCTAGCCCATGAAACACAGATTCTTTTATCCGTTGTGCGGGATGGCGATTTGTTTGGCCGGATGCATGGCACTGAACTGCGCCGCGGGCGCGGAAAGAGCGCCTGAAATGAAACTGCAGCCTTTTGCGTTGAACCAGGTGCGCCTTCTTGACAGCCGGTGGAAAGCGGAGTTGGAGCGCAACCAATCCTATCTCCATGCGCTGGACAATGACCGCCTTCTGTACGCGTTTCGGAAACAGGCAGGGCTGGAGGCGCCCGGAGAACCGTATGGCGGGTGGGAAGCGCCGGCGTGCGAGGTGCGTGGGCATTTTGTGGGGCATTATTTGTCGGCCTGCGCCCTCATGTATGCGAGTACGGGCGATGAGGCCCTAAAAGCCAAAGCGGATGCCTTAATTGCGGAATTGGCGAAATGCCAGCAGGCGATGGGCGGCGAATATCTGGAGGCGTTTCCGGAAAGTTTCTTTGATCGGCTGGAAACCGGACAGCCCGTGTGGGTGCCGTATTATACCACGCACAAGATCATGGCGGGGCTGTACGACATGCACACACTCTGCGGAAATCAGCAGGCGCCGGACATCATGAAGCGCATGGCCGCTTATTTCAAAAAGCGCCTGGATAAACTGCCCAACGACGCCATGGACCGCGTGCTGCGCGTGGAATTCGGGGGGATGTCGGAAGTGCTGCACAACCTTTATTCCCTCACCGGCGATCCCGTACACCTGGATATGGCGCACCGGTTCGATCATCCGGAATTCCTGGGGCCGCTGGCGTTGAGCTATGACAATCTGACGCGCATTCACGGCAATACGCAGATTCCAAAAATTGTGGGCGCGGCGCGGCGGTATGAATTGACCGGCGACATCCGCTATCGCGATCTCTCCCAATTTTTCTGGGATTGCGTCGTGAACACGCGCACGTATGCCACGGGCGGCAGCACCATGTTTGAGTCGTGGCCCGAACCGAATCATCTGGCGGATACACTGGGCAACCTGAATCATGAAACCTGCAAAACATTCAACATGCTTCGGCTCACCCGGCATCTGCTGTGCTGGACCGCGGACCCCAAGTACGGCGATTTTTATGAACGCGCCTTCTTTAACGGAATTCTGGGCACGCAAGGGCCGCAGCCCGGTCAATTGCAGTATTACGTTGCCATGGCGCCGGGCTATCCCCGCACCTATGGCACGCCGGATAATTCGTTCTGGTGTTGCTATGGGACCGGAGTGGAATCGTTCTCCAAACTGAGCGACAGCATTTATTTCCAGAGCCCGCATGCATTGTATGTGAACCTCTTCATTCCGTCCACATTGGATTGGAAAGAGGAAGGCGTGCGCGTGGAACAAACCACTAAATTTCCTGAAGAAGATGTACTCCGATTAAAACTGAGCATGGACACCCCGAAATTATTCCGGTTGAACTTCCGCATACCCTATTGGGCGGCCCACGGATTCGAGGCGAAGCTTAATGGTGAAAGGATTGCCAGTTCAGCGATCAAGCCGTTTTCGTGGTTTATTCTTGAAAACACCTGGAAAAACGATGATGTCATAGAAATTCGTCTGCCGATGTCGCTTCACACGATGCCGCTCCCTGACGATCCGAACATGACAGCCGTGCTGTATGGGCCGGTAGTGCTGGCGGGAGTGCTTGAAGAACCTGCCGATAAAGAGCCCGTTATCGAAGCGGGGAATGATGGCAATATTGTTCATCAAAAATCTTTTCCGCCCTTGCAGATCGAAGGCGATCCACAAAAGCCTGCCGAATGGATCGTGCCCGTGGAAGGACAACCGCTGACATTCGCCGTGCCGGGCCAGCCTTTGATTAAACGGCTGGCGCCCTTCGCCAACATTATGAATGAACGCTATGGGTTATATTGGCCGGTGGCGGAGCCTGGGAGCCCTCGGCTCGCGGAACTTCAACTTGCGGAAAAACGGTGGAAACGCGAACTGGATCGGGTATTGCTGTATACGAATGATGCGAATCCGAAATGTTCTGAGCGGTTACATCATGTAAAGGGAAAGGATTCCTCCGGCGGCGCAATACCGAGCACCTCCATTATTTACCGGCATTGTTCGCCCGGCGGATGGTTTGAATGGACGCTAAAATCGTTGCCGGACGCGCCGGTTTCCCTGCTCTGCACCTATTGGGGCAGCGATGTAGGGCGCACCTTTGACATACTTGTGAGCGGAGAACTCTTGAAAACGGAGTCGCTGAATAATTTAAACCCAGGAAAACTGGTGGATGTGGAATATTCGATTCCGGAGAAACTGACCAAGGGCAAGGATACGCTCACCGTCACGTTTAAGGCCAACCACGACACGGTGGGCGGCGGCGTATTCGGCATTGCCACACTGCGCACCGACGTTCCCTGATTAAAAGCTCACACCGATTTTTGGACCGAGTTCCAGGAGGTATTTGCGGGCCTCATCGTATTCCTCGGCGCTGGAAAGATGTTCCACCATAAGGGGCGGTTGCTGCGGCAATTCGACAAGGCGTTTCAAATAGACTGTATAGTCCATCGAACCCGCGCCGGGGCGCACTTCGCGGAAATGCACGTTCATTTCAATATCCCATGTAAGATCCTTCGCGTGGCAACTGACGATATGGGGACCCAACTTATCGAAACACTCGTTCAATACATCCGCATTGCGGTAGAAGCGTTCGGGACAATTGATGACGTTGCATGGATCCAGATGGACTCCGAATCCTTCGCGATCCACCGCCTTAATTAGCTTTACATAGGAATCCGCACTATCCGGCAGGCTCCACCCCATCATCTCATAGGCGAACTTGGCGCGTTTGGGTTTCACGGCATCAATAATCGCGCGGGCATTCTCCACGGCGGCGTCAAAGAATTCCTGCGATAGATTTTTCGGATGCGGCCCAAACCAGGACTCCGGGTTAAAGGAACCCGCGATGTCCACGCAACACCGCGCGCCAATCGCCTCTGCCAGGGCCAGACCATCGGTAACATTCTCGATATTGTGTTTCCGCTTCCCGGGGTCTGCATCCAACATATTGCACCATCGCCCCACTTCGGCAATAATCACATCCTGCTTGGCAAAGGCATCAGAAATCGCTTTAATCCGATCCGCATCCTCCAGTTTCACGTTTGGACAATACGCCGCACGATATCCGAGCGTCTTATGCGCAACGGCCAGCTTTTCCGGATCGTCCGCGCTTTCAAAAACGGGTGCGCCCAGACGCACCGATTTCGCCGAAGCGCTCTCTTGCGCGGAAGTTGACACCGCCAGTCCCGTCGCGGCGGCTATGCCTGCCGCGCCTTTAATAAATCCCCGCCGGCTCACATTTTTCTTACTCATATATCCTCCTTTTTTCATGATCATGTCACGTACAAAGATTAAGTTCAATATAATGCTTGGAAAAACTTTTAAGGAAAGTCTTCCCAAACCCTTTCAAACCTTTTTAAAGTTTTTTGGAAAGGGGGTCGGGGGGGAAACCTTTTTTCAAAAAAGGTTTCCCCCCGACATTAACTCAAATTCCTCAGTATTCCCGCCGTTGCACGGCTTTACGGCCATTTGAGGCGGGGACGAACATGTCGGCGGGTGTCAGACCAAGTTGCTGGGCGGTTTTTATAGAATAGTCCAACAATCCCATTTTGGGATAACGTCCATTGGTACCGAATGCAAATTTAAGATCTGCTTCTTTGGCCATGCGCAGGAACGGAAGCTTGGGAAGAACAAATCCAGAGCTGATTTCTATTGCAATCTCATATTTAATCGCCGCATCAATTATCTTTTGCATCCGTGCGGGTGTCCACAACGTGTCATACTCCGCCGCGTACTTCGCGGGCAGCCAGGAGATATTTACAAAGATGTCTATCGGTTCCCTGGACATGATTTCCACATGCCAGTCCACATACCGGTCCATGAAAGATTGTGCGTCTCCAAGATCCTCTTTGGCTTCCCACAATTTCATGCGTGTTCCCTGTTTGTCGGGCATGGTCATCGCGTCGGTGATTACATAATCAAGTTTTGCCAGTGCCTCCTTGGAGAAACAGCCCATCCAATCCGTCCACTCCGCCTGAACCCCTTTATACACGGGCTTTCCCTCCAGCATGGCGATATAGGCGTCTAATTCTTCATCAGTGCTCAACACCTTAGGGTAGATATTTTCCTTAGTGCCTGCATGCTCCACGATCCCGAACTTCACCCCGCGCTGTACGGACAACTCCAACACGTGATCAATTGTGCTGTTGTCCAGATGCACATGGTAATCCGTTAATGGGAATTCCTGGGCCAGTTTTTGTTCCTTTTTTTCAGGAACCTGCGTTTTACATGCCGCCAACAGCGGCAGAGAACTTGCCGCCAGGGTATTAACCATAAATTCTCGACGTGTCATTTCTCTATCTCCTTACGTCGGCACTTCCGTTTCAGGTAGTATGTCATGGCAGAAGGATGTCTTCCAATTAGCGAAAGGAGATGCGCCCATGCGGTTGAGTGCGTTAATAGGCAAACGGTTCAAAGAGCGGCCGTCGGAGGCCGTGATGGACAGCCATGCGTTTTTGCTGCGCGGGGGGTATGCGCGGATGTTGCCTAATGGATCATTTGCCCTGCTGCCGCCGGGTCTGCGGGTTCTGCTCAAGCTGAAGAATATGCTTCACGTGGAAATGGACCGTATCGGCGGGCAGGAATTCCGGATGCCCGTGGTTCTGCCGCATGATTCCCCGGAAGAATCCCTTGTGGCGGGACACGGTACAAAACGGGAATGGTCCCGCGCGGAAACGGCAGTGCGGCTTTTCCGCAATGAAATCACCAGCTATGCGCAGTTGCCGTTTATGGCGTATCAGTTTCAGACCGGTTTCCGCGCGAGTTCCCATCAACATGGCGGACTTATGAACGCGCGTGAATTTTCTGGGCTTGACGCCTTTTCCTTCCACGCATCACAGGAGGACCTGCTTGTCTATTCCCAAGATATTCATCAAGCATTGAGTGGAATTTTTGCCCAATTGGGGCTTTCGGGGGTTATTGCCGCGGAATCCTCTTCTGGAGAGGATGGCAACGATCCATCCCGGACCTTTGTATGGCCGTGTAAGGCGGGAGAAGACATGCTTGTTCAATGTAACGCCTGTGTGTATCGTGCGACATTGGAATCGGCCCGGGGACACGCTATCGGCTATCCTGCGGAACCGTTGCCGGTGGAAAAGGTGCATACACCCAACAAAAAGACTATAGACGAAGTCGCGGGATTCTTGGGCGTGCCCAATCATCAGACTGCCAAGGTGGTTTTTTACGATTCTGATCATGAGGGGAAGCTGGTGGTCTTGTTGATTCGCGGGGATTTGGACGTCAACGATGCAAAACTCGCCGAAATTATAAAAACAGTGCCTGTACCCGCGGACGAGCGGAAGATTCTCGCGGCGGGGTCGGTGCCGGGCTTTGCCTCGCCCATGGGACTGGACCGGGCGAAAATCCGGCTTATCGTGGATCACAGCATTGCGGAGTCCAATAATCTGGTGGCCGGCGCCAATGAAGAAGACTACCACATCAAAAATTTCAATCTGGCACGCGATTTGGCGGGCGTCCAGACCGTGGATGTTGCTCAGGCGCGGCCCGGGGATGGGTGTCCACACTGTGATGGACAATTGGCTTTCCACCCGGGGATTGCGTTGGGGCAATTGCGAATTCTGGGGACATCGCTTACCCGGCCGTTGACGATGACATTTCTGGATGAAAAAGGCTTATCGCATACGCCGGTGATGGGCCATTATCACCTGGATCTGGGGCGGCTCTTCATGACGGTTATGGAGGCGCATCACGATGATTTCGGCCCCCAATGGCCCATGGCTATCGCGCCCTGGACGGTCCACGTGAACGCGCTCAAATTCGACGTGCCTGAAGTAAAATCGGCGGCGGAAGATCTGTATGCCGCGCTGTGCGCCTCGGGCATCGACGTATTGTTTGATGATCGCAATGAACGGCCCGGTGTGCAATTTGCGGATGCGGACCTGCTGGGCGCGCCGATCCGTATTATTATCAGCGAGCGTAACCTGAAAAACGGACAGGTGGAGTTTAAACGCCGCGATACGGGCGAAAGCGGTGTGCTTCCTTTGGAAGCTGCGGTGATGACCATTTGCGGGTGGGCATCCTCCAGGTGCGGGGATCTTCGAACGGGCAAGCAATAAAATCCTTTGAGGCAACTCCAAAATACACTTGTATCCCCGCCCAAGGTTTTCCCAGAGGTAAAGTTGAGCAGGAATGCCATTTCTTTGTATACTATCAAGCTCTGTCTAGCGGTTTTCCGATAATCATTACTGGCAGTCCCGCGTTTGCGGGGCGGCGAATCTTATGCGGAGGTATTCAATGGCTACGATCGATCCTGGAAAGGTGCGGAATGTTGGTATCGTGGGGCATGGCGGCGTCGGCAAGACCATGCTCATAGAGCGGATTCTACATGACGCCGGGCTGACCGGGCGGCTGGGAACCATCGACGATGGCAACACCGTGTGCGACTACCTGGAGGATGAGGTCGAGCGCAAGCACTCCATCGTGATGAAGCTCGCGAATCTCGAATACAACGGGATGCGGATTCACCTGGTGGACCATCCCGGTTATTCTGATTTCATCGGCGAAATGGCCGCGTCCATCCCCTTGCTGGACGGCCTCGTCATTGTGGTGGACGCCACGAGCCCAGTCCAAGTCGGCACGGACAATGCCTGGTCACTTGCCGAGAAGTTCAATGTGCCCCGCGCCTTGTTCGTCAACAAATTGGATCGCGAACACACGAACTTCCACGAAGTGGCGGAAGCGCTTCGCAAGGCCTATGGCAAGCAATGCGCGCCGCTGGTGGTGCCGGTGGGCGAAGCCCAGAACCTTACAGGGGTGGTGAACCTGTTTTCCGGCGATGCCACTTCACTTGGCGATGATGCGGAAATGATGCGCATGGAGATGGTGGAAGCCATCGCGGAACTCAGCGACGAACTCACGGAAAAATTCCTGGAAAACGGCGAGCTTTCCGCGGAAGAGCTAAACCGCGGCTTATACGACGGCATCAAGCACGGCAAGATCGTGCCCATTCTGGCGGGAAGCGTTGAAAAAGCCATTGGCATCAAGGAACTGATGGGTGTAATTGAGGGTTCCTTCCCCAGCCCCATGGATCGCCACGTAGTGGGCAAAACCCGCAAAGGCGAAGACGTGGAAATCAAGGTATCCCCGGATGCGCCATTTGTGGGACAGGTCTTCCGCTCGGTCGTGGACCCCTTCGTGGGACACCTTACGCTGTTCCGCGTGCTGACCGGCACCTTGCGCTCCGATTCTGAATTTTACAACGTCACCACGGACACAAAAGAGCGCACCGGTAAGTTGTACATGCTGGTGGGCAAGGACCAGAAACAGGTGGCGGAACTGGGTCCCGGCGATCTGGGCGCCATGACCAAACTGAAAAACACGCATTTCGGCGACACCATTGCGGCTTCGGCCATTGATATGCAACTGCCGAAGATCGAACTGCCGGCCTCCATGGTGAAATTGGCCATCGTGCCGAAGTCGCGCGCCGACGAGGATAAAATCGGCGAAGCACTCAACCGGCTTGCGGAAGAAGATCCTACCTTCACGCACTACCGCGACAATGAAACCAAGGATCATATTATCCGCGGCATGGGCGATTTGCAGCTTGAAATCCTGATGAACCGCATGAAGCGCAAGTTCAAGGTCGAAGCCGACACCAACACACCCAAGGTGGCCTTTAAAGAAACCATCCGCGCTACAGTTGAAATGCAGGGCAAGCACAAGAAACAGACCGGCGGCCACGGCCAATACGGCGACGTGCACCTCCGTCTCGCTCCCAACGAACGCGGTGCGGGCTATGAGTTCATCGATAGCATCGTAGGCGGCGTGGTGCCCAAGCAATACATCCCCCATGTGGACAAAGGCTCGCAGGAAGCCCTTCTGCGCGGCGTCATTTCCGGACATCCTGTTGTGGACATCAAAGTGGAACTTTTCTTCGGGTCCTATCACAACGTGGATTCATCGGAATTGGCGTTCAAAATCGCCGCGTCGCTCGCCATTCAGAAGGGCGTGAAAGAGGCGCGTCCATGCCTTCTCGAACCGATTATGGAAATTGCCGTTACGGTGCCTGAAGAATACATGGGCGACATTACGGGCGGGTTGATCAGCCGGCGCGGACGCATTCTGGGCATGGAATCCGTGGGCGGCGGAAAACAATGCATCCGGGCGCATGTGCCGGAAGCTGAAGTGCTGCGCTATTCCACCGACCTGCGCAGCACCTCCGGCGGGCGCGGCATCTACGCGCTGAAATTCAGCCATTACGACGAAGTGCCGGAGCTCACCGCGCGCGCCATCATCGAAGCCTACGAAAAGGCGCGTTCAGAAGGCGAAGCATAAGCCAAATTGTTGCATTCCCTTTCGGGCGCATCCATGGCGATGCGCCCGTTTTTTTGTTTCACAATAACTTGGCCCTAAGCAAAACTCCTGGCATAATACGGGCAACTTTTTCTGGAGAAAACAGCGGCATGAAAATCGTTTCTATTGTGTATCTTCTTCTGGCGTTGGCGGGCATCAGCCTTAATTTCTTCCCATTGTTCGCGGGGGTGGGCGTTATCAAAGCCATCCCTGCCTGCCTGTTGGCCGCGGCCGCCCTCGCCTATACCCGAAATGTATTTTGGAATTGGGTGGCGCTAGGCGTGTTCTGCGGCGCCATGGGCGATTTTTTTCTAGCTTCACTTTCCAAAACGTGGTATCTGCCCGGACTGGTTGCATTCCTCCTGGGGCATCTGTTTTATATCGCCGCCTTCCGAAAAAACTGCAAAGCAACGTCCGGCAAAATCATGATCCTCGCGGCATGCGCCATGGTGATTATCGCGCTCATGACCGGTGCTGCCCTCAAAGTGACCCGCACCGGCGAATTTTTCATGATCCCGCCCGGAATTCTCTATGCCGCCGTAATCCTGACAATGACCAGCATCGCCGTTTTGCATAAAAGCACGACCCGGCTCATCGCGCTGGGAGCGATCGTTTTTGTCATTTCCGACGCCCACATTGTGCTCAATTTCGCCATCCTAACCGCCCCGTGGCTGCCCCTGACCATAACGGGTTACACCACCTATTATCTTGCGCAGTACCTGATTATTCTTGGGGCCGTGCGCGAGGCGCAGGCGGTCAACCCCCTATAAGGCATGACACCCCCATGGATTCTTTCGACCCCAACAAAAACCCCTGGAAAACACTGAGCAGCCGTCCGATCTATAGTAATCCCTGGATTACCGTCCGTGAGGATCAGGTGATCCGGCCCGACGGGCAGCCTGGCATTTACGGCGTGGTGGAAACACGCATCTCCACCGGCATTCTTGCATTGACGCCGGAAGACGAACTCTATCTCGTGGGTCAGTACCGCTACACCATGGGCGAGTATTCCTGGGAGATCATTGAAGGCGGCACGGATGAAGGCGAAGATCCCCTGGAAGCGGCCAAACGTGAACTGCAGGAAGAAGCCGGGCTGGTGGCGGAACATTGGGAACCGCTCGGCGGTGAAATTCACACCAGCAACTGTCACTCCTCGGAACGCGGCTACATTTTTGTGGCGCGCGGGTTGTCTCAGGTGGCCTCCTCCCCCGATCCCACTGAAGAATTGCGCATTAAGAAAGTGCCGTTTGATGAAGCGCTTGAAATGGTCGTGCGCGGTGAAATCAAGGATGCGATTGCGATCATCGGCATTCTCGCCTACGCCCAGAAACGGTTCTTGGAAAATACTCCCGGCAAATGACTACAGGCCGAGCAAGATTCTGACGTGCTCCTCAA
The DNA here is from genome assembly GCA_029565395.1 of Candidatus Hydrogenedentota bacterium. GTDB lineage: Bacteria > Hydrogenedentota > Hydrogenedentia > Hydrogenedentales > CAILVY01 > CAILVY01. The sequence continues at coordinate 60,518 of JAKQOG010000206.1, forward strand.
CCCGCCTCATAGTATTTCCATCAATTTTTCCCCAGTATTCCAGCAGGCGTGCGGAAGAAATGGACCGGATCATTTCCGGCATTATGTAACTGTTCCTTTTGGTTTCACCTTCAGGCGGTTCAATGGCAATGCGCAATGGAATGTCGTGTTTTTTGCTGGTCAAGGGCAAAACAACGACGAGTTCAGAAGGACCATGATTAAATACATCTTCTGAAAGCACAAGACACGGCCGGCGCCCGCTTTGTTCATGGCCTTCCACGGGATCCAAATACGCAACCCAAATGTCGCCCCGGCAAGGGAGTTGTTTCTCCATCACTCCATTCCATCCCGCAAGGCCGATTCCCATTGCGCACGTTCTTTTTTCTCCTCCTGCCAAGCCTTGGGATTGCGCCGGAGTGCGGCATACGCCTCATTCGTCCGCCGGAGCAATTCCCGGTTTCGCATCAGGCGAATCGCCTCCGACAATACCCCGGACATGCTCGTGCCCAGTTGCTTGGAAAGCTCCGACAAGGCTGCGTGGTCCGCTTCGCTGATTCTCACCAATTGTGACGCCATACTCATCCACCTGAATTTTCATGCTATCGGATATTACACATCTGTATACAAAGAAGTATACATAATTGTTTACATTTTGTCAAGTAAACGCCGGGGTACTATAACGATTCGGGCATAATCCGATTCTCACCACTCTGGCGGGATAATCCCCCAATAGCGGCCCATCCAATAGGTGAGAATCATGGTGGTGGCGCTGCCTTCCGCCTCTCCCTGTTTTTTATCGATGACCTGCAGGCCGTCCATGCTGAGAATCTCATAGGTTTCGTGGCGCCGGTTGCAGCCTTTCATGTGCTTGATGCCGTCCACTACGTCTTCATTTACCACCGGTTCTTTGGTGAGGATTTGATACAGGAGTACGAGATAGAGATTGCCGGCATCGTCGAATTTCCGGGTCTTCCAGTCGAACCAATGCCGGTTCAAGCTCATGCGGTATTTCTGGCGAAGACTGGGATCGGTTTCGTACTGCATCAGCGTGTACAACGATTTGGCGGCGAGGTGGTCGTCCCAGGGGGTTTTCCATTCCTCCGGCCACAGAACTTTGGCCAGGATCGCCTCATCATCATAATGATGCTTTTCGATCAGCATCTGGCAGGCTTCCAAATAGCGTTCGTTTCCGGTCAGATGATGCGCCACCCGCAATCCCGCAAGAATCTCCAGGCTGTTCAGCTTTTCATGTGGCAGATCGGGACAAAAATTTCCCCACAAGGTCATTTTTCCATCCACATCCACCATTTTGAAGTTGTTATCCACCACCCGCCCCACAAACCGGTCGATAAGATCCGCCGCCATTTTTTTATGCTCTTCATCGGCGCAGAGGTCGAAATAAATGCTCATGGCGCAGCAGAGGTTCACGAACTTGTCGCTGCTGAGATCGCCTTCCCATCGATAGCCCGGCATGGACGTGGATTCATGCCATTCCATGGGAAAGAAGAACACCTGTTCGTGCCAAATCGGTTCATCGGTGCGATTGAGGCTGCGCGCCACCCACCCCGGCGTTCCCGTCACTTTTTCCAGCTTCAATAGGCCGTCCATAAGCTGATCAGCGATGTCACGATCCTTGGGATCTTTCGTAACGGCATATTTGAACGCATAGGCGGAAAGATATTGCGACGTTTCGTCCGCGGCGTCTTCCTGATTGCCCACCATGGGCCGTTCCGTGCCCGCGGGCGGGAAAATCACATGCGGCATCATAACGCCTTCATTCCAGTGATTGCCCCGCATCACGGCATCATACTTTTCCACCCGCGCGTGCAGGGGTTCGGAATCATCGGGAAATTCATTGACCTGCTGCGCCCGGACAACGCCGGGCAACAGCAGGAGCAGTATCAGTATCCATTTCATATAGACTGATTTATCCATCAAAGCACGATTTCCTCCTTGGCTGCGTCGAATTTGGCGGTCTTGCCTTCACGGAGTGACATCATACCCATAATCAGGGCGGTTTGTGTCCAGTAAGCGAGATCCGCAGGACTCCAAGTGGCCTGGCTGCGGTTGTGGGCACATTCGATCAGGTTCTGGTAGTGATGCAGCATGTTTTCCCCCTCTTCAATCTTCACTCGGTATTCTTTTTGTTTCTCCAGGGGAAAGGAGTCGCGGGTCCCTTTGTCGGCCAATGGGATAAATACAATTTCTTCACCCTGAATGGTGAGGGAGCCTTCCCAGCCGCGAATTACGGGGATGCGCTGTCCCGAACCCCGCTGGCCGGTTGTCTGAAAATCGTTCGCTTGCGTACCCAATACGGCCACCGTGATCTTTTCCGGATAGTCGATCAGCATGTTAAACGTATCCGGCACCTCGCGCTCCTCATAGCGGTATTTCCCGCCGGTCGCGACCGCCACAGAGGGCAGTTTCACGCCGAGAATACTCAACACGGGCGTCAGCGTATGGGGGAAGAGATCCGTGACCGGTCCGCCTGCATAATCCTCGTACATTCTCCAGCGAAAGAAACGGCTCACATCAAAGTCACGTTTCGGGGAATCGCCTAAGAATGCTTCCCAATTCAAATCCGGGCCCGGTTTGGCGTCCGGATCATCGATATGCATGCCGCGCTCGCCCCAATCGCCCACCCGGAAGAATCCCGCTTCCGCGTGGATCGGCTGGCCAATTACGCCTTCCTGCACCATTTTTTTCATCTGGTGCCAAGCACGATCCGACATGCCCTGTGTTCCCAATTGGAAAACGCGCCCGGACTTCTTCACTTCCTGCGCAAGCTGTTTAATCACGTCAAACTGCCGCCAGTGGGTCACCGGCTTTTCACAATATACGTCCTTGCCCGCCTTCACCGCATCAATCGTCTGAATGCCATGGTGATGATCCGGCGTGGCAATGCTCACCAGGTCTACCTTGGGATTGGCAAGCAATTCACGATAGTCCATATACCCCTTTGCGCCATACTTCTCGGCGGCTCGATTCAACCTGGGCCGGTACACATCGCACACGGCCACAATCTCAACGGACTTGTCCTGGTCCTGCAAGTGCTTCAAGACTCCCAGATGGGATCCGCCACGCCCGCCACAGCCGATCACCCCCACACCGATCCGGTCATTGGGAGATTTCGCGTGAGCGCGCCGTGCCCCGCCTAATGCGGCGGCGGCCACCGCGGCCGTGGTGGTATGGTGCAAAAATGCCCTGCGGGTAAGTCCGGAGTGTTGTTGATCAGCCATGATATTCTTCCTTTCTGTCCATTTCATATCGTTAGTGCAAATACTATACCTAACTTAAAGGGGTTAATTCAGCCGTTTTTCCTGTTCCGGAGCCGGCCAACTCAGCCAGCGTTTGTATAAGGCTTCAATGGCGCCCGTGTCCGTATTTCCGTCCCAAAGCGCCACGCAGTATCGGAACACCAATGGTTTTTCGGTTGTGACGTCCATGGGTTCTTTCCACAAATTGGTTGTGGCGGAAAGATAGGCGAACGGGGTGTGCATCGTGAACCATTTCGCGGGGACGCGCGGATTCTCCGGATGATCAAACATTGCCGCCGTTACCGGCTTGCTCTCGGCCACAGCCGTATACGCGCACCAGGGCGCATTCGTCAATTGCTCGTCGCCCCGCACGATCTCGCCCTTGGCGTCTCCCGCCATGCGAAACGTGCCGTTGGGATCCATGGATTGCACAAAGCGCATGCCCAAACCATAGTAGTGGTGGCCGCCCAGTGTTACCTTCGGTTTACCGGCGGGCACTTCCAGCCGCGTACGCCACCGGATCAACGATACCCTGGGCTCGTCTAATTGCGTCACTTCGATCGTCCGTTTCTCGGTCAATACCACTGAGTTATCCTTCGGATTCAGCCAATCAATGTCTTCCGTAAAGGAGGCCCACGGCGCGTTGTCCGTCTTCACCATGCGTGTGTCGGAAAAGCGGCGGTGCACCTGTTTCCCGCAGCCTTCCACTTCCTCCCAGTAATTGATATCGTCCGCCGCCACCGCGAACATGAGGGCGTGATGGTGCTTGTGATCATGCGGGGAATCGCGCAGGATGTTTATTCCGGCTGGCGTGTAAAAAGTTTGCGCGTAGGGCTTGAAGGGAACCTGATCAAAACAGTACGTGAGCAGCGGCTGCCCCTTCGCGGTAATCGTGACTGCTTTGTCATCCATGCTCATTTTCACGGCGGTCTCCTGTGCCTCCGTGGCGCCTGTCACTACCCATACCCCAAGCGCTAATACAAGCAACAAACGAATGCTCATGCGAATGACCTCCTGTGTTATCTCCGTGACATTATACAGAGCGCTCATGGCATTTCTAAAAGAAATTATACGTCCTCTGTCGCCTTTAGCCGCGGTTAGAGACAAAACGCACTTTACATTTCAAAGTACAATATTTAGATATTTTGTCTAACGGCTCAGCCGGAGCTTCGCCCTCCCGGCATTCGTTCTCAAGAGCAACTTGGGAACGAACGGTAAATTTTAAAACCCTATCGAGACCCGCCCGGTGGTCTCCGGATCGGGCAGCTTGCAGACTTTTGTCACTTCGCAGAAAATGGCATCCATGTTTTCCAGGGGGACGTCCTGGCCAATCTCAATGTTAAGGATTAGACCGCCTTCGGGCATGGATAAGGTTTCATGCACCGTGCGGACGTGTTCCCGCAGTTCCTCCGGTGAGGCAAAGGGGAACAACTGGCGGTCCAGATCAACACAAATGGTCACCTTGCCCTTGGCTACGTCTTTCAATCCCTGAAGGCCGTTGGCGCGAATCTGAGGGTTCACAACCCGGATGCCGGTTTCAATCAAATCGGGGATTATGGCCAGAATACAGCCGTCGCTGTGGAGGAATACCGGGATATCCTTGTCGCGCGCCTGCCCAGCGGTGCATTCATACCCCGGCTTCACGAATTTCCGCCACAGGTCGAGGCTGACCGGCAGCCGATCCTGCATGCCGAGATCTTCCGCCAATCCCAGGAACTCCGTGCCCAATTCGAGCTGTTTCCGCACGGTCCCCGCGTTGTATTCCATCAGCACCGCCACCAACTCGTGCAGGTTCGGCTCATCCATTGCCATATCCATTAAAACTTGTGTAAATCCGCATAAATCGCACAGGAGCATGTAATGAAATCCATGCGCGAGCATGTGGTCCGGCGAAAAATGCCCATTACGTTTCTTTTCCTGGATACGCCGTGCATAGGCGTCCCAATCACGCGGACCCAGCAGGTCGTCCTTCAACGGATCGGGCTTTCGCGCTTTCCACCCCTCGAAATCTTTCCAATCCGCCAGTGGATGCCCCACCACCTGCCCCACCATGCCCTCATGCAGGTTATCCCACACACAGCCCCAGCAGTCCGTGGTTTTTCCCGCCACATACAAATCCTGCGCCGTCATGGGCTGACCGGGTTTAAACGTGGGGAACAACCGCGGGTGCGCGAGCCGGATGTCATCCAACTGTTCGCCATACTTCGCATACGCCGCCGGTAAAAATCCCACTAGCACCGGCGTCCATTCCGGATGATCGAAATAGACCACCCGCAGCATATTCTCCCCCTGTGGACTCCTTCCTGAATAATCGCTCATCAACAAACCCTTCTTTAAAATGATAAGAGGCAATGCATTATATACAAATAACCCAACGCGTCCGTTTCTTCCCAGATGCGCTTTACCAAATCCGCGTCTCCCTGGATCTTTGGAAGTTCCTTGAGTTTTTCGTCCCATGGCACGCACACCCCGGCGGCCTTCTTGCCTTGCGGTATACTCGATGCGGGCGGCGCGGAGGGCGTTTTAATCTCGGGCATACTGGTAGAGCGGCTGTACCCGCCGTACTCGCGCGTGAAATCGGTCAGCGCCTTCATGTTTTCGATCTGTCCGTCATTTTGCACAATAGCGCTGGCATCCATGATGTATCCGCCTTCGCGGCCTATGCCGTCGATCAGTTTCTTGCAGTAGGCGCGCACGTCGTCCGGCGTTCCATAGGCCAGCAGCGCATTGGGCACACCGCCGCTTAAGCAGAATTTATCACCGAGTATTTTATGCGCCAGAAAGGGATCGGACTGATCGATATGAAATACGATGCTTTGTTCCGGGAGTTCCGCGAACCGTTTCAGGTGTGCGTTCCAGTTGCCTTCCGCGTAAAACAGCACCTGATGGCCACGCGACCAGATTTCTTCGATGATCGGACGCAGCGTGGGCCAGTAAAACTGCTCGAATTGATCCATGGTGACGAACGGCGTGCAGCCCCGGTGCATCCAGAATCCAATCGGCACGTTTTTATCCGGGTCCGCGCCGGACAATGCCGTCCACAGCAAATGCGGCATCAATGCCTCGCAGGCCTTCATCACCTTATCCGGCTGGGTAAGCAAATCCATCGTCAGGCCAAGGTAGCCGCGCAGTTTGTCCCCGATAATGTCCAATGGCGCTTTGAAAATACCCGCGATGGCCGAAGCGGTGCCGCATTCCGTGCGCAAGGCGGCGCCCTGCGGTCCGAACGCGGTGAAATATTGCATCATCGCCATGCCGCCCTTCACGAACGAGAGGTTGTTGCGGTAAGTGGAGGGCGCGCCTATCGGTTGCACATCTTTCGAGGTTCGGGGCAGCCACGTATTGTATAGGAAGCCGATGGGATCGTCGATGAGCGCGTCATACTCATCCTCCTGCATCCACGACTTGCCTTCCGGTGGTTCCAGATATTGAAATCCTGTATTCGGCGAAATGCTGAGCCCCGGCACGGCATAATAGCGCAGCCCTATGGCTTCCGTGAGACCGGTCCAGACATAGACCATGTTCCCCACCACGGCGTCCCAGTCGAATTCACGCGCGCATTTCCGCGCCGCATCGAAGGCCTTGTTGTAATCGTGCGAAACCTCCTGACAGGTATATCCCGCATACTTCGCCGCAAACTCCGCCACAAACGGGCGGATCGGCACGCGATCCGGCACCCCTTTCCGCATCGCCGTCACATACCGCGTCAGACGTTCCTGGTATTTCTGCTCCATATCCTGCGCCATAGCCGTAGTCTCCCTGATCTCTGGGCCTGTCACACCACGCCGCGCCATCCGCCCGGACGACGCGGTTCCCCGCATTCTATAAGGAACACCCCCGGCATGTCCAAGATTTTAGATAAAGCCCTTGGAAGAAGAGAGCTCTCAAACCCCACCCTAACCATCGCCGCATGGGGGCACGGACACACACGGACCGGCACGGACGAATAAGGAACAGAAAAAAGTGATATGTGAGATATTTCTGTCTAGTGTCCTGCGCTTTTGATGCGGTCATCCTGTTGTTTGAGCCATTGGAGGCCGTCGTTGAGCATTTTGATGACCTCCTCGCCCTTGGGTTCGCGGTCGGGGTGATTGACGGGGTACCAGCGGAGTTCTTTGGGTTCACCCAGGGCGGCATAGAGGGCTTTGCCGGATTCTGGGATCACGACGCCATCGTTGGAGCCGTTCTGCATCAGCACGGGAATGCCGGCGGTCTTGGGCGCATGACAGACGGGTTCGGCAGGACCGACAATAAAGGCCAGAACGGGTCCTGCAACAGGGAGCAGCCAGCCGGGCAGTTCACGGCGCACTTCCGGCGCTTTCGCCAATAACCGCAGGTTGCCGCCGCCGACCACAAGGTCCGCCGCCTTGATGCGCTTCTCCTGTGCCAGCAGCGCGGTGCCTGTGACGGCCCCGTAACTTGCGCCCACCAGATAGATCCGGTTTTTGTCAATATCGCCGCGGGTTTGGAGATAATCGATCAGGCGGCGGGCGTCATGCACATTTTTCCAGCAACGTTCCCTGTAGGCGATGGAGGTCTTAAGGAAATTTCCTTTAACTTTGCGTTCTCCGCGCATGTATTGGTCGAAACAGAGCATGGCGAATCCAGCTTCGTTGAAGGGCGTGCAGATTTCCTCCACAAATTCCTTTTCCTGGTCGCTGCCGTGTAACAGCACAATTACGGGAACCGGCGCCGAGGCCTCCATGGGCATGGTCAGCAGTGCGGGCACGCGTTCGCCCGGACGTGCGTCGATTTCCACGCGTTGCTCCCGGTAGTGCGCGGGAAGTTGCTGGCCAAAGGCCTCCACGGTTCCATCCACTGTTTTGAATTCGGATACGTTCGCATTCAATGGCAACGTGGGGTCGTAGCCGTCATAATAATGCCGGTCAGAATAGGACTTGAGCGCAAAAAACGCCGCCACACACACTACAAGACACACCACAAGCCCAATACCGATTTTGCGCGCCATGACTACCTCCTGCGTAAGTTCTCTCTCTTTCTGAATGAATCCAATCATCTCTCTCTTGTCACATCAGGCCACAAGCCTACGGCGCACAGTGGTACATTCGCAAGTTATTATTCCGATCCAGATTCCTCATCGTTTTTCATGCGTAATTGTCATTGCTGCGCCCCCGGCCACCGTTCTCGGCGATTCACACCAGAAAGCAACATGCGAGACTGGGAGGGCGAGGCTCCCGCCGAGCCGTGAAAACAAGATCGGGAGCATAGTAGGCCATCACGGAACATAAGGTAGATTTTGTTCTAGGGCTCGGCGGGAGCCTCGCCCTCCCATCCTCGGCCGTTTCCAAGTTGCCGGGTTGCAGTTGGGCGCGGTAAACAGTAGTCTATTCGCATGAAACACGTACTTGGACAATCGCTCAGTGATTTTGCGGCGGCCCTGAACGTTTTCCGGGGCGCACTGGAACCTTTTCCGGAACTTTCCTATCAGCTCTTCGCGGAGACCGAAGGCTGGACGCGCCTGCTGGTGTATAAGCTGCTTCCACATCTGGAAGGCGATGGCTGCCTTGTAGTGGCGGTGGCTGGCGGCACCAACACGGGCAAATCCACCATATTTAATCTGCTGCTGGGCGAGGAAGTCAGCCCGGTATGCCCCACGGCCGCGGCCACGTGCCGTCCCGTGCTGGCGGGCAACGCCACCCGCGTGGCGCAATGCCTGGAAGGCAAATTGGTGCCGGAATTCAAACCGATGCGGCTCGAATGTGCAAATGATGTTATTTCGGGCGAAGCGCCCGGCGATGCCATCTTCGTGGCGCAGCACGATTCCTTGACGGACCGCCTGGTGCTGCTCGACATCCCGGATGTGGACTCCATCGAAAGGCAGCATTGGGAACTGGCGGAAAACATTCAGGCCGCGGGCGACGTGCTTGTTGCCGTGCTCACGGCGGAAAAATACAAGGACGAGCGCGTGGTGTCGTTTTTCAAACGCGCGCGCACGTCAGGGCGCATCATCATTCCTCTGATGAACAAGGCGGACCCGTACAACGGTTTTGAAGTCGCACGGCGGCAGTTGGAGGATTTCTGCGGGGAGATCGGGGTTGAAGATTCGGTCCCGATATTTGTGACCGCCCATGATTTCAAGATAACGGATGACTTCGCCAAGCCGATTTTGTCTCTCAATGGCGCCGCACCGCTGCGCGCGCATGTGGAATCACTCGACGTCGCCGGGATAAAAGAGCATGTCTATCGGAACAGTGTGGATCACATGCTTGCGGAAAGCGGGGCATTTCTCGAACGTGCGATGGAAATGGGCGAAACGCTGCGCCGTGTTACGGAGGAATTTGAACGGCGCGCGGAAACCTGCGCCAGCCGGTATGACCCCGAGCCGGGCGAGGACGTCGGTAAGGTGTTGCATGAATTCATCGCGTCGAAGCGGGGACTGTTGAGCCGGACCATGAGCAAATTCGGAAACATTATGGACCGCTATTTCTCCCCGGTGGGCCGCATGCTCACCCGCGCCGTGCGCGGGAGGACGGCGTTGGAAGGCCCGTTGCCCGCGCTCCGGGAGGAAACATTGCTGGCCAAGCACCGCGCCACGGTGGAAACCTTCGCGCGGGAATTGACCCGCGATTACCTGCAAAGCGCCCAGAACCTCCAACCGCCCGCCGCGCAACTCATCCTTGACGAATTGGGCCACCTGAACACCGATGAGGCCGCACAGCATGCCGCGGATGCCATGCTGGGGAGTTCGAGCGTTTCGCGAAGCTTCCGGGATCATGTACATCGAACCATTGATGTTTGGTGGAACGAAAATTTCATCATGCGGCAGGTATTGCTCGAACTGGACGCCCTCCTCATTTTCACGCCCACGGCGATTGCGGTGCCGTTGTCGTTTTACACCGGCGGCGTGGGCGTGCCGGAGGTACTGGCGGCGGCAGGGCCTTTTGCCGGTATTTTCTTCGCACGGATCATGGAAGAACAGTTTGCCGCAAAATGGTTTGACCTGATGGAACCCTGGCGGCGCGAGCAGCAGCAACGTTTGCGCGATATTTTGATCGAACACATCACGCATCCCGCGCTCAGCGCGCTCACAGCCGCCCGGAAACCGTTTGACAATGAAATGCTCGACGTACTACGGAGGCATCACGACCAGTGCAGGAAAGCCTGTTAAGCATAATCGAAGAACTGGAGCGGCTCGCCTCCTACACGGGCCCTTGGAAAGGGCTCCGGGATAAGACCGCAGCACTTCGCGGGCGGGTGGCCGAATTACGTGAACGCGAACAACATCTCGATGATGTGCTGGTGATCGCTCTGGTGGGCGGATCGGGCGTCGGGAAATCTACCTTGCTCAATGCCATTGCGGGAGACCGCATCGCGGCCACCTCGGAAATGCGGCCTTGCACCAATCAGCCGATGGTCTATCACCCGCCCGGCGTTCATTTGCAATTTGAAGGGTGGGCTAGTACGTCGCGGTCAGCGCTGGAAAATCTCGTCATTATCGACACGCCGGACTCCGACACCGTGGTGCGTCATCACCGCGCGCTGGTGGACCAGGTGTTGCGCCAGTGCGATTTGGTTCTCCTGTGCGCCAGCGCCGAAAAATACCTCGACGAGGCCACATGGTCATTATTGCGTCCGTTACAAGGGCAGCGGAGCCTTGTCTGCATCGAAACCAAGGCGCACGGCCCCGGCTCCATTCGTGAACATTGGCTGCAGCGCCTCCAGGACGAAGGGTTCGAGGCGCCCGAATATTTCCGGGTCAATGCGCTCCGCGCCTTGGATCGCAAACTCTCTGGCGAACCTCCTTCTCCGGAAGAATTCGATTTTGAGCGGCTGGAGCAATTTCTCCGCCAGGAACTCACGACGGAACGCATCGCACGCATCAAGCGATCCAATGCCGCCGGGCTTCTCACAAAAACCATCCTGGATCTACAGGCATGCGCCCGCGAAGCGAAACCCGCGCTCGAACAGGCCCGCCAAACCCTGAATGAAATGAATAGCGAGATGGCGAAGGTCTGTTATGAGAATCTTTCCGAGCGGCTCTTCGCCGCGCCGCATTTGTGGACCTATGCCGTGGGGCGTGAAATGAGCCTGCGCGCCAAAGGATTCATGGGGGCGGTATTCCGGCTTGCGGAAGCCGTTCGCAGCCTCCCCGCGCGTTTGCCCGCGCTACTGCCGTGGGGAAATGCCCGCAACACCATCGGACAGCGCGCGGCGGCGTTGCTTAACAATCCGGAGGATGCAGGCAGCCTGATAAACACCACGTCCGAAAAAGTCCTCGACACCTATCGTGCCCGGCAGAGCGTACTGGGCTTGCAGATGGCCAAAGCCGGATTTGACCCTCCTGAAAGCCAGCAGAGCACAACGGAATTTTCGGAAGAGATCAACCGCCGCCTGGAAACCGCCCTGAGGGGTCCGGCACGCGACCGCGTGGTGCGTGCGGCCGCCTGGCTCACCTGCTGGCCCGTGGCATTGTTATCCGATGCCTTCCCCCTCGCGTTCATCGGATATACCGGCTATAAAATCGTGCGCGCCTACTTCACCGCCCCTCTGCTTGAGCTGACGTTCTTTTTCCACGCCGGAACGGTGCTGGCGATCCTGCTGGGCGTGGAAATTTTCGGCCTGGCATGGTTGGCGCGCATGGCGGCCTGGCTGGCACGCCGCGGCGCACGGCGCGATGTGCGGATCGCCCTGAACATCCCCGGACTCTGCTTCACACCGGAACGGCGGATTTTGGCTGAAATCGAAGCGGAAACAGAAACTATTGAGCGCCTTACGCGATATATTATTACGTGATACAATAGCCTCACGTTAAAAACCGTAAAGAAAGGTGCCATCCATGAGACATTTCCTTGTCGTACTTCTATTGGGGGTTGTTGCGACGGGGTGTTCGGGAGTCGGGTCCGTGCATCCCATTTACACCGAAAAAGACACCGTATTTTTACCGCAATTGCTGGGCACTTGGGGTGCGGGAGAGAAAAAGACCGATGTTGCCGTGATTTCCAAGGGGGAAGACAACGGCTATATGGTTAAATTCTGGGGCAGCAATGATTCTCTGGTGGAACTTGACGTTCACCTGACCAAAATCGGCGGGAAGTTGTTCGCGGACGCCTTCGTGGAGGAATGTGGAACCAAAGAGGATGGGGCGATGATCATGCCGGTGCATATGTTTGTATGGCTAAGCTCCATCGAACCGGAAATTAAACTCAGCAGTCTTAATATGGAATGGCTGGAAGGCTATCTGACCAAACATCCTTGCTCGGTCCGCCATCTTTTGTATGATGAGAATGGTGATCATCACAACTGGATTTATTTGACGGATACCACAAAGCATGTCCGGAAATTCCTGAAAAAGGCGTTAAAAAACAAAGAGGCATTCATAGAGGATAAGGATCTCGTCTTTAAGAAGGTTTCGGATTCTCAGGAGTTGCCGCCACGCCCCGAAAAGAAGGAAGGGGTGGCCGATGGTGCAAAAGAAGGGGCGGCTAAACCATAGGCAAGTTGACACTATGTCGAGATTGCTTCGCTTCGCTGCTAAGAAAGTGGCCATGATCGGGAGGGCGAGGCTCCTGCCGAGCCGTAAAAAAATATGCCTTGTTGATCTTGTTCTGACGGCTCGGCAGGAGCCTCGCCCTCCCAACCTCGCATGTTGCTTTCTAGTGCGAATCGCCGCCGAAGGCGGTCGGGCGCTCGCAATGACAAAATGGGTTGTTCTATCCGGTTGTTTTGTGAGAGTGTTTATCCGCCGACACATGCTTTCACAATTTGCAGGTGAACGGGAAATGGAGGTATTGCATGAAGAAAATGCTGGCTGCAGTATTGCATGATTTCAATGATTTGCGCTTGGAGGAGGTTCCCGTTCCGGAACCTCAGGCGCCGGACGATGTGGTGGTGAAGATCAAGGCCTGCGGGTTTTGCCAGACCGATTACAAGGCCATCAAAGGCATTCGGAAAAATGTAACGTTCCCCTGTATCGTGGGACACGAGCCTAGCGGTATCGTGGCAGCAGCAGGGTCTGCTGTCCGGAATTTTAAAGAAGGCGATGCTGTGATTGTGCAGCCCACGGGCTATTGCGGGTACTGCCCCAATTGCCGGGTTGGCAAACACCATTATTGCGAACACGCCTTCACCACGGGCGGCGACGGCCCCAAGGACGTATGGGACGGTTCCTTCGCGGAATATACCCGCACGCGGGAGTGCAGTCTGTTCCTCAAGCCGCCCTCAGTCTCTTTTGAAGCCGCCGCGTTGACCGAGCCGCTCTCCGGGGCGTGGAAAGGCGTGATTCTTTACAGCGAAACACGCGTGGGCGACAATGTTGTTGTGATCGGCGTGGGCAGCATCGGCCTGTTGTGCATGATGGTGGCGCATGCGGCGGGCGCGGGCCGCCTCATTGCGATAGATTCCAGCGCATATGCCCGTGAACAGGCCCTTCGCCTCGGTGCCACACACGTGATTGATCCGCGTGAAGGCAATGTGCGCGATAAAGTGTATGCCATCATGCCGGACGGCCCTGATGTGATTGTGGAAGCCGCCGGGCCGGTCGCCGCCGTCAATCTCATGCTCGAATTGCGCCGCCGCGGCACGCGCTGGAATATCTTCGGCATCACCACCCATGAAACCATCGAACTCGACGCCGGGCTTGAACATTTCATGGAAGCCAGGATGGACGCCAGCTTCGGCACCAATCCCCTTGCCATGCAAAACGCCATCCGGCTCATGGAACGCGGGGTGATTGATCCCGCCCAGACCATCAGTCACCGTTTTCCTCTGGAACGGATTCTCGATGCCGTGCAAGTCATGGGCCAGCCTAAACGCAATAAGGTAATCATTGAGCCATGATTCCATCCCTCCCACAGCGCGAACATTTTGAAGGCCGTGTGGCCGTTGTCACCGGCGGCACGGACGGTTTGGGGCTCCATCTGGCCTGCACTTTAACGGATTTAGGCGCGGAAGTCTTTGTATGCGGGCGCGATCGTAAGAAAGGCGAATCCGCACAGCAGGCCATGGGACCCAAGGGCCGTTTTGTTCCCTGCGATCTCGCCGATGAATCCCAAGCGCGCGCTTTTGTTGAAACCGCAGCACAACCCACAGGCCGCATCGATTATCTGGTGAACAATGCTGCGATGGATCCTCGCATCGAATTTGAGACCGCCACCACCGAAAACTTTGACCGATTGATCGCCGTCAATCTCCGATCCTATTTCATTGTCGCCCAAGCGGCGCTGCCCGGCTTGAAAGCAGGTGCGGGAAAATCCATCGTGAACGTTTGCACCACCAACTACATGCTGGGCCTTGCGCCCTTCACTCTCTACAACGCCGCCAAGTCCGGTATCATCGGTTTCACCCGCTCCCTCGCCCGCGAACTCGGCCCCCTTGGTATCCGCGTCAATACCGTGTCCCCCGGATGGATCATGACCGAAAAGCAACTGCGGGAACACGTCTCGGAAAAGGATAAAGCGGATCTTCTCGACGCCCAAGCCATGAAATTTCTCCTGGCGGAAGAACACGTCACCCCTGCCACGCTCTTCCTCCTCTCCCCCGCCGCCACCGGAATTACCGGCCAAAACCTTGTCGTCGATGCCGGGAAATTCATGCAGTAATTCACACGACATTGCTTCCACAGGCCTGAGCAAGTATAGTATGCGGACTATGAATCCTTATCCTCCATTACGAAATGTCGATGTGATACCCGCGGAACATAAAGGGCAGCCGATGGTCTGCCTGTACGACACCGAGGGGTATGTTGAAGAACAGGTGGCGCTTTCTCCGCAGGCGTTTTTTATCGCTGCATGCCTGGACGGCCAACATGATGCCGAGGCCATCCAAAACGATTTTGCCCGGCAGTTTGGCGGGGTCCTCATTACCACGGATCAGATCGATCAGGTGGCCGCGTTTCTAGATGAGAAAGGGTTTCTCTATAACGACCACTATTTCGCCCTGAAACAAGATGTTGAGGACGCATTTCGCGCGATGGAAAGCCGTCCGGCGTTTTGCGCAGGACGCTCCTACCCGGAGGATCCGAAAAAAGCTAGGGAGTTTCTGAATACCATGTTTGCAGAACATGGCGGCCCGCTGACGGATTCTAATCCCGATCTTCCGCCGTTGCGGTGCCTGATTACGCCACATATCGATTTCGCGCGCGGCGCAGCGGGATATGCCCAGGGATACCGGCGTTTTTTTGCTTCCGGGACGCCGGACATTGTCTTTATCTTCGGCGTGGCCCATCGCGGCGGCTCCGCGCCCTTTGTTCTCACCAGCAAGGATTTTGAAACGCCGCTGGGCACATTGAAAACCAATCGCGAGATTGTGGAGCGGTTGGCAGCGGTTTGCGAATGGGACCCGTTTGAGTGGGAACCCCTGCACCGCAATGAACACTCCATAGAATTTCAGGCGCTTATGCTGGCGCACCGCTATGGCACGAATATTCAGATTGTGCCCATCCTGTGTTCAGGCCTCTCGGAAGATCCCGAACTGACAAATCCCGCCAGCCTTGAGCCAGTCAGCCGTTTCCTGACGGAATGCCGGGCGATTGCCGCGGATTCCGCACACCGCGTAAGCGTGATTGCCGGGGCGGATCTGGCGCATGTAGGACGTCACTTCGAAGACGATATCGACATTACCCAAGAGGTGCTGGACGCCATAGAAGCCCGGGATCGGGAAGACCTCGCTCATGTCCTGGCGCGCGATCCGGAGCATTTCTATGCGTCGGTCATGAAAGACAAAAACCAGCGAAAAGTCTGCGGCCTTTCATGCATCTACGCCGCCATGAAAGCCGTGGAGGGCCTGGCGTCCGGTTCTGAATTGCTCCATTACGGCTACGCGCCCGACCCCGTCGGCGGAGTGGTCTCTTTCGCGAGTATTGCAATTCAGTAGAACCTTAGAAGTTCTTGAAAGAGGTGTGGGGAAAACTTCTTTCAAGAAGTTTTCCCCACATCGGAATAGTATTTTGATTATGTCTAACTTAGCGCTTTCCGGGCGTCGCCGGCGACGCGGACTTTGAATCCGAGGCTCATGCATGTAGCGACGAGTTCCCGGAGAATGTCGCCATACCCAATGACGATGTGGTTTGACATGTGGGTGGCCATGAGTTCATTGCGGTCATAGCCGGGGATGTGTACATTGGCGATGGGCCAGACGGGAGTGGTCTTGTCAAGACGGTCCTGGAGATCGTCCTTCGGAAGGTCGATCACATTGCCAGTGCCGCAGTCCATGCAGAGTTCGCCATAGGCTTCATAGGCGCGGGCCCAAGTGATCGTGCCGGGTTTGGAGACGCCGGAGCAGGTGCCGCCGCCGAGCGGGAAATACATTTTGGGCTGGCGGTAGATGTGGGTTTTCTTCCATCCGCCGAAATGTGCGGGGGGCGCGCCGCCGGAAATGAGGAAGACCCACACGAATTTGTCCTGATACATGCGGCCCCAGCGCACGTCATGGAGGGTGGTTTCCATGGGCATGCCCTTCGCCATGAAGATTTCCTTCATGAGCAACTGCGGGATGCCGGCGCCCATGTCACCTTCGTTAAAGTGCGGGATGGCTTGGTTCGCCGCGACAATGACGCCGCTTTCCGGGTCCCGCACGGCGGGACGGTCGGTGTTGTTCAGCATGCCTTCTACGAGATCGGAGGCGGGCACGCACCGCATTAGGCCCAATTGATACGGGATGCCGACGGAACTCAGACCATACCGCTGATAGATGCGGAGGGCGGCGCTGTACATTTTCATTTGTGAGATCACCTGGCCATGGACCAGGTCATTGTACATGTCCGTGCCCCAATGGAAGTTCGCACCCTTCTTTACCAGCCAATTCAGATGTTTCTGGGCTTCCTGATCGCTCACAAGATTCATTTCGGCGACCAAGTCTGATTGATTCAAGTATTCGATGGGCATACCGGCCGCGCCCAGTTTTCCCGGATCTATCACGGCATTGAGCATGCCCATGCACCCCGGATCGAACTGCCCCATGATCCGGCGCTTCTTGAAAATGTCCGCCGCGAGGGCGTTTCCAAACCGTTTCGCCGCGGGTGAAAGTTTTAAGCTGGCGGCGTTGGAGACGTGTTTTTCACTATGAACGACCTTCCCGGTCTTGCACCAGTCTTCAAGTTTCTTCATGAAATAATCGTCGCGCAAGAAGCTATCACTCCAGAGGCGCGAATGTTTCACGCACAAGCGGTCCAACGAAGCGGAATGATTCAAGAGCGCCACAAGCCCGGGCCAGGTGCCGTCGAAATTCGCCAACAGCAGAATGGGGCCTTTATGGGTTTGCAAAGGTCCCGCCACATGGTGCGAATAGGCCCAGCAACTCAGCACCACAACAACCGGCGCCTTGGGATCTATCTGTGAAAATGCCGCAGCGCCTTCGCATTGTCTCCCGATAAAGCCGTGCTTCCGCTTCGCGTCATACTTGGGCATGATTTGCGTTTTAAACCCCAGTTTCCTCAAAGCCTTGGAAACCTCCTTGAGCGTGCCGTCCTGCATGGGCCAGCATACCTCATTCGCGGAATCCCGGAAGTCACCATTCGAAATCAGATAAATCGTGTCACCTTTTTTCATGGCTCTACATCCCTAAACGGTTGTTCTCTATTTTTATTAACACACTCCCGCATGCATCAAATGCACGGAATAGAAAGCATACCATATATGCATGCGGATGCCAAACATTTGGGAAATGAAACAAGCCTAATCAGGGCCTTATGAACCCAAGAAAGTATATCTTTGTCATTGCTGCGAGGCTTGCCCGCTTCTGGGGGAATCGTCAGCGACAAGCAATGCCTGGGGCGAATAGAACGTGGTGAGGGGTCTGTATTAAACAATAGTCTATTGTGGGCGGGATAGAGCGCGGAGAAAGGGAATGAGGATAAGGAAAGCGAGGAGGAGATCCCCGATAGAATATGTGAGCCATTCGCGGAAGGGCAGATAGCGGTTGAGTTTGGCGTAACATCCGGAGACAGGGAGGTTTTGATCCGTGTACATAGTGAGTTCGGCGGTGGAAAGGAGGGTGTCGAGGTTGACGTCGAATTGGAGGAATTGTTCCTGGGTGAGTTCAGGGGTGAGCGCGACGGCTTCTTCGTACGTAAGCTGGCCGTCATTGTCGCCGTCCGCTTTCTGGAAATGGTCTTGAAGAGTCAGTGCCAGGGAAAGCAAAGTAGAGTCGGCTTTGCAGGCGGGACAATTGATGGTGGTGGTGGCGATGGAAGACTGGTATTGAAGGCCGTAAGTAGGATAAATGATATGGCCGTAAAATTGAACAGGGCCAAACGCATCTAAGGGCGGAGTAACGGTAATGACAAAGGTGTAGGGAAAGTTAAGGGGCGTGAACCAGAGAAATGAAAGTGTACCCGTATCTCCGGGGCTAGAGGTCAGTGAGGGC
The DNA here is from genome assembly GCA_029565395.1 of Candidatus Hydrogenedentota bacterium. Classification (GTDB taxonomy): domain Bacteria; phylum Hydrogenedentota; class Hydrogenedentia; order Hydrogenedentales; family CAILVY01; genus CAILVY01. The sequence goes on from JAKQOG010000206.1 coordinate 79,075, forward strand.
AAATCCCCGCTTATGGCACGCATACTGGTAAATGTCCATCCCTGAGGCAACGTTTCCATGAAGACAATGGCGGTCGATTCTTGTGGCGCGCCGGTTTGCAGGGTGATGATGAGGTCTATGGGATTGAAAGGCATATAGAATGTTGAGGAAAACGTTTGATTTACGCGCATGCATAAGGGATTATCCGTATCAACGGACTCACCCTCGCAGGCTTGCGGATTGTCTTCGCCTTCTTCTGAAATCCCTTCGCCTTCCTCTGGAGCGCCTTCGAAAGGCGAAACCACATCTTGTTGCACTTCCGCAGGTATGCCTTGCAGGTAAGGAAAGGTAGTATTTTCAATAATGTGCCATACCGTCGAAAAATCCCAATTGGCAAACGTTTCCTGGCGCAACAGTTCCGTGGTGGTTTTACCCATGCCGCCATCCGAGTATGTCGAATCGGAGATCTGGGTGTCCCAGTAGGAATCGGTTACCGTATTTTGGTTGTCGCTGATCAATCCGCCGGCATTTTGTTCAGCCGAGACGCAGCTTGCCGCATAACATTGAACGACGGCGCCCTCGTTTACACCGATGCATCCGCCAATACGATACTGCCCGGAGGCCGCGCCCGCCGTATAACATTGTGTTACAGTGCCGTAAAAAGCATTAATGCCGATTAATCCGCCGACGGACGTCAAGCCGGCAATATCACCTGCCGTGAAACATTGGGTCACGGAACCATTGTCATTATCCCCCACCAGCCCTCCGACAACCCGTTCTTTTCCTATAGTGAAGGCTTTCGTGTAGCATCGAGTTATCGTTCCGGAGCTTGTTCCGGCGAGTCCGCCGATATAGTTGATGCCCGCCACGGCACCCGTGACGGAGCATTGTGACACGGTGCTTTGGCTGTTTTGCCCGATGAGCCCACCGACATACCAATTCCCTTTGACTGTGACATCATGGAGCTGCAAATTGTATATTCCCGCCGCGGAACGAATACAACCGAACAATCCGATATAGTTATCATTGGGACGATGGATGGTAAGACCGGAAATGACATGATCTTGTCCGTCGAAGGAACCGGTGAAGGGAAAGGTATCGTTTCCAATGGGAATAAAACCATCCCCGTGATTCCATTGCGCTGTTTGAGAAGCATCGATGTCATTTGTGAGTTGATAGTCACGCCATAAGGGATAGGCACAGTCCATTCCGATTTTCTGAATCTCCTCAATCGTATGCAATGGCAGTGGACCATTGGGCAGGAACACAGCTCTTACTGTAGTGTCTTTGGCCATGCATACGGAAATTTGGCCAAGGTTGACAGGAGAAGCAAAAAGATCCTGACTTGACCAACCTACAAATTCATATCCTTCTTGTGCTGCTTGTTGAAGCGTCACAAGTGTCCACACAGGAAAGACATAAATTTCGATTTTATCTGTTTCAATGGTTAGTTTGCGTGTCTTGCCCAATGGGTCAATTGTTAGCAGATAGGGCACCGTCTGACCATCCAGTTGCGTCCAGACTTGCTCATAATCCCAGCCCGCCTCAATGAAAGTGCCGGACTGCAGAAGTTGCGCTGTTGTAATACCCGTACCGGCAGCCGAAGTGGCCTGCCCTGAAGTCTCCATATCCCAGAATGAATTTGTTACGGTACCTTCAACAGCCTGTTTTTCCAAGGGGTTTTTGGCGATTTTTTTGTCGAACGCAAATGGTATATCCGGGGGATGGGTGTGCCAGTAGACATAATTTAACCCGATTAAACCGCCGGTTTCATAGTAGCCGTCAACTTTTCCGGCGGCATAACATTCATTCACTATGCCGCCAAGGTAATTATCCCCGACAAGCCCACCAACGTCTCCATGTCCGGTTACCATACTTACGGAGTAACACTGAGTTAACATGCCACCTCCCTGGTTAGACCCAGCTACTCCTCCAATGAATCGATCACTCCCGGAAACCGGGCCTGCCGCATAGCACTGTGTCATGTTGCCTGAATCGTTTAGGCCCGCCAATCCCCCCACGGACCGCTCCCCCGATACGGAACCTTCCTTGTATGACCGGGTCACAGTACCGCAGGCATTCACACCCGCGAGCCCTCCCACGTACATAGTTCCCGAAACCGCGCCGGTTGAGAAAGTTTGACTCATTGTTCCATAGTCATTCTCACCGATCAGTCCGCCAACATACTTGTTCCCTGAGATCATACCTGACGAGTGGCATTGCAACACCCTGCCGCAACTCCAGCCGATTAACCCGCCCGTGTAAGAATTACTTCCGGATATGGAACCTGAAGAGCAACACATTGAAATCTCACCGTTGTTATTATATCCGGCCAACCCGCCGACATAGTTTTGACCGGACACCGTAATCTCTTTTAAGTCGAGGTTTTTTATGCATCCTCCTGGTCCCAGGTATCCCACAAGCCCCACATAGTCTTGCGCCGGCCAGTTGAGTACGAGCCCGGTAATTACGTGTCCTTGTCCATCAAGGATTCCAGTAAAAGGATGATCTTGGGCGCCGATGGGGTGGAACCCCGCACCATAATTCCATGAGGCAGTTGCTGAGGCGTCAATATCATTCTCCAGGGTATAACTTCCCCAGAGAGGATAGGATGGATCCGTTCCAATTTTTGAGAAGTCATCCATCGCATGTATTTTACGCAGTCCATCGGGAAGGAACAGGGCTTTGATATCACTGTTTTTGTACAGGATCACGGGCAAGTGGCTCGTCATAGGCGGCATGGCGGCAAGCAGTCCGTCACTGAACCAACCCGCAAAAGCATACTCCGGCTCGGGCCGCTCGATTAAGGTCAGTAAAGTCCATGGCGGGTAATTCCCCGCGGAAGGATATACGGCGCCGTTTCCTTCAATGGCAACATTCAGTGTGAAGACTTCTTCCTGGGCGGATAAAGCAATCAAGTTTGGCACAGTTTGTCCGTCTATTTGTGTCCACACAGTGCCATAATCCCATCCGGCGGCGAGAAAGGTGGAGGATTGTACCAATTGGGCCATTGTAATACCCGTGCCGATTGCAGAAGTGGTTTGGCCGCTGATTTCAGTATCCCAGAATGAATTCTCCACCTCGCCATCATCATCATAGCCAGCCAGCCCGCCCGTATTATACCCGCCCGAGACTCTGCAGGCCGCATAACATTGGGTTATTGTGGCAATCCAATTCTCGCCTGCCAGCCCGCCAACCTTGGAATCTCCCGTGACGTCTCCGAGTGAATAAGACTGAACCAGAGTCCCTCTGTTATTTCTGCCGAGCAATCCGCCGATCTCCTCACTTCCCAAGACGACGCTGCACGCATACGATTGTGATACGGTTCCTTCTCTATTTTCCCCAATGAGGCCGCCGAGGCCTGCCGTCCCCGACACCGAGCCGGTTGCATAGGATAGTGTCACCACGTTGTTGCTCAGGCCAATGAGCCCCCCGGCATAACCATGTCCCGAGACCGTGCCGGACGCATGGCACTGAGTCACCGTTCCGCTATTCCAGCCGATGGCGCCTCCAATATAGGTATTACTGCCCGATACGGTGCACGTGGTGGAACAGTTTGTCAGCGAACCACCATTGTTTTGTCCAATGAACGCACCTGTATGCGAAAACCCCGATACCACACACGCGTTCAAAACGACATTTTTTATGCATCCTTCCGGTCCCAGATATCCACATAGTCCTATGTATGATTGATCAGGACGGTTGATGGTAAGCCCCGTAATTACATGATCTTTTCCGTCAAGTATGCCTGAAAAAGGATGTTCGCTGCCGCCAATGGGTACAAATCCCGCGCCATCGTTCCATTCGGCGGTGCCTGATGCGTCAATGTCGTCTTCAATCGCATACTTCCACCATAGAGGATGCGAGGCATCATTTCCGATTCTTTGAAGATCTTCGATGGTGTGGATTTCTTTTGTGCTATCCGAAAGAAACAATGTCTTTATCTCAAGGTCTTTGTGAAGAATGATTACGAATGTGCTTGTCATGGGTGGATGTGAAGCATTAAGATTCTCGCCAAACCAGCCGGCAAAGTCATACCCCGGGCCGGGCGTCTCGGTTAAAGTTAATAATCTCCACATTAGATAGTTTCCTGCGGGGGGCGACACGGCCCCATTGCCTTCAATGGGTAGTGTTAACGCACAGGTTGTTCCCGGAGTGGTCAGGGCGGACAAGTGCGGTATCGTTTGCCCGTCCGATTGTGTCCATATCTGGGAGTAATCCCACCCAGCATTCAAGAAGGTGGACGATTGCAACAATTGGCTGGTGGTAATGCCCGTGCCGCCATTGGAGGTACTTTGCCCGGATAGTTCGGTGTTCCAGAAAGAAGCATTCACCTCATGGTCAATATTGGTCAACCCGTAGGCATACCCGGCATTTCCCAGAACTTTTCCGGTCGCGTAACAATTGGTGATTGTTCCAAAGGCATCATATCCAACCAGCCCGCTGACATAATTTCCTCCTGAAACCATTCCTGTCGCATAGCAATTCAAAATACACTTGGCGTTGTAACCGGCCAGGCCGCCGATATACGTGTACCCTGTAACTTTAGCCGTAGCATAACATTGCGTCACCGTGCCAGAGTCGTCATTATAGCCGATTAGCCCGCCAGCGCTTGCATACGCAGAAATTTTCCCCGACGCGTAACAAAGAGATACCGTGCCTGAGTTTATACCAATGAGTCCGCCAACTTCTCCTGATGCTGAAATATGCATTTCAGCACTGCAACGAGTCACAGTGCCTTCGTTTATTCCTATCAATCCGCCGACCCAATCACTTCCATGTATCTTTTCTCCAATAAGCCGGACGTTTTCTATCTGTCCAGTATTGCTCACATAACCGAACAGCCCCATACCATCCTTTGAGGAATAATCCATAAAAAGACTGGAAATAGTATAACCTTGACCATTAAAGGTCCCTGTGAAAGGAGTTGAAGAAGAGTAGTAAAAAGGGCCAATGGATTTAAAACCTTTTCCATCATTCCAGGAGGCGGTTTGGGAGGCGTCGATGTCCTGGGTGAGGATATAGCTGCCGTCGAGGGGATAGGCGGGGTCGTTGCCAATTTTTTGGAGTTCCTGGATGGAGGCGATGGGGATGGGATTGGTGGCGTATGCCACTGCATGGAAAAAAATGCTTAAAACGAAGTATGAATAAATAGAGCCACGGTTGAACACCCCTTCGTTAAAGATTTGGGGGACACGCGCTGACAAGCGCGGATGAATTCTTGGCCACAAAGAGTGCAAAGAACACAAAAAAAACAGAGCCCAAGAAAACAAGGGGGCGGTGTGAGAGGCGAGAGGAAAGACAAGGGAATTGGGAGTGAGTTGTGTCCCCCGGCGCACCATAACCATACACACAACCTCCTTTGGGATTGTAACGCTCTGTCGCAGTATGGCATAGAGAAGGAGAAATGACAAGGAGAATATGGTTGGACATTGGTTGGACATTGGATAAAACTCTTTATATGATTCCTTTATGGTTGAAAATTCTCAAATGATTTATACGTGTTATGGCTGTGGGCGTGAGGCGCCTGTGGAGGCGGGGTTTGTTTGCGCGGGATGTGGTGAACCGTGCAGTCTCCGCGTGACACGGGTGATACCGGATGATGTTTTGCGGCAGCGGCCGGATTCCTTGTGGCACTATTTTGATTTGTTGCCGATTGCATCGCAGGCGCATGTAGTGTCATTGGGGGAAGGAGCCACACCGCTGGTGCCAGCGCCAAAACTGGCAAAGCGTTTGGGGTTGGGGGAACTTCTGCTCAAAAATGAAATGGGAAATCCGACGGGTTCGTTTAAGGATCGCCAGGTATCGGTAGGGATCAGTCATGCACGAGAGATCGGAGCGGATACGGTGGCCGTCGTGTCATCGGGGAATGTGGCTGCGGCAACGGCGGCGTATGCGGCGCGGGCGGGGATGAAGGCGGTGGTATTGATGCACGCGCACGCGGGCGCAGGCAAGATGGCGCAGGCGGCGGCATATGGAGCGAAGGTCATCCGGGTGCGATCGGATGCGCCGAGTGCGGTCTTCCAGTTGTGTCTAGAGGCGTGCAAACGCTGGGGCTGGTACCATCTGTCAACGGCAGGCATGTATGCGCCTTACAACGTCGAAGGGGCCAAAACCGTCGCCTATGAACTTTATCAGCAGTATGGCGGTGTATTGCCGGAGTATCTACTGGCGCCCGTGGGCGGCGGCGGGTTACTCGGCGGGATCTGGCGTGGATTCCTGGACTTACAGCGGCTGGGCTTGATTTCACGCATCCCCAGGCTCGTGGGAGTGCAAGCGGCCGGCTGCGCTCCACTCCAACAGGCCATCGAGAACGGATGGTCCTTTCGTGAGTCATTAAAGCATCCATGGAAGAACCCAAAAACCGTCGCAGGAGGAATCGCCGACGATATTTTGTTTGACGGACACACCGTGATCCCAGCAATCCGCACCACCCACGGATCGGTGATTTCGGTGGACGATGAGGAGATTGCAAAAGGCCGGGATCTTCTTGCCCAGGAGGAGGGCCTCCTCTGTGAACTCACGAGTGCCGTCGTAATTGCCGCACTGGCAAAACGTGAGGGTCTCCCCCCCGATTCGCGCGTCTGCTGCGTGGTTACGGGCAATGGGATCAAGGAAACCGGCCTTTGGGGGGCGAATTTTGCGCCGGGAGCGGCCATTCCACCCGTTTTATCCGCATTAGAAAAGTGTATCGCGCATGGATGATCGCCGCTGCATCCGTGGAAAATTTCAGTCTGTTAAGATAATCCTGCGTCAGTGAGTCTGGCGTGTGTTACACTGTAAATTCAACACCCTCTACGAGGATACGATGATGATTTCATTATGGAGTGTACTCATGAGCAGCATGATTATGTCCGCCACGGGAACCACACCGGCTCTTAAACCGGAAGACTTGCCGGTATGTGCGGATCTTCCGGATCCTTTCCGGATGAATGATGGATCGTATGTCAAAACCCCTGAAGACTGGCGGAAACGGCGCGAGGAAATCATTGCAATCTTGTTGGACAATGAATACGGACATATGCCGCCCCCTGCGGAATTTCACGTGCTGAAATCGCGTGACCGCGATGTGTTTAAAGATAAAGACAAGCCCAAGGATAGATTCAACGCTGTTCTCCGGAAAGTGGTGCTGGGCTTCGGTGAAAAGAACCGCGTGAAAGTGAACGCCGCGCTGTTTATTCCGCGCGGCAAAGGGCCTTTCCCCGTGATACTTTCAATTTCACCCGTGACCGAAAAAAAGCTGGAGGACACCGCACAACTTGTGACGGAACGCGGGTATATCCTGGCGGGTTATCAGCATCATGACTTCGATCAGGACAATGACGACCGTTCCGACGGCATGCATCCCTTATACCCGGAGTACGACTGGGCCACATTGGCGGTCTGGGCATGGGGCGCGTCGCGGATGGTGGACTACCTCATCACCTTGACGGAAGTGGATAAGACCCACATCGCAATCACCGGCCATTCCCGCTGCGGAAAAACCGCTCTTCTCGCAGCCGCCCTCGATGAACGCATCGCACTCGCCGCGCCTCATGCCTCCGGATGCGGCGGCTCAGGGTGTTTCCGCATCATGGGAAAGGGATCCGAGACACTTGCCTTGATCACGGAAAGAAAAAGGTTCCATTACTGGTTTGCGCCAAAGCTTGCGGAATTCAAGGGCAAGGAAGACCGTCTGCCCTTCGACCAGCACTTTCTGAAAGCGCTTATTGCACCCCGGCCCTTATTGTCTCAGGATGCCCTTGATGACCATTGGGCCAATCCCATGGGCACCCAATACACCTCGCAGGCTGTCCAACCGGTATATGATTTTCTGGGTGTGCCGGACAACAACTCAAATTACTGGCGCTACGGCACCCATCCCATGACGTATGGCGACTGGGAAGCGCTGATCGAATATGCCGACCACACATTTTTCAATAAACCCCTCGTCAGGGATTTCAAGGGCCGTCCATTTCCCGGATATTCGATCCCGGCATCCTGGCACGTGCCAAAATAAAACTATTGATCCTTCGGGCCCGTAAACTTGGGTCCGCCCGCGGCCACATAGCCTCCACTGGCGCCCGTTTCCGAAGCGCTTACCCAAAAGGAATACAATTCGCTATTCCGCAGTGCAAATTGGAATCGGACTGTTTTCCCCGCCAACGAAGAAACATCAGGAGCGCCTTTCCATTCCAAGCGCGCAGCCGTGGAATCTCCTGAAACCGCTTCACAGTTTTCCAAGGTGAACGGAGGGATGGGCGCGCCATTTTGATCCAAAACTGCCGCCCGGAGTTCTCCCTGAACCGCCCTGACGTTCACAAAAAGGTATTTCCCGCTGAATTGCACCGGACGCGTCACCAGTTCTCCTGTGTTTTCCCCGGCATCCATCGACGCAAATCCATCCCGGCGCAGCGTCGCCAGTCCCGTTGCGCTTACTCCGGAAGACGTTGAGCCCGGCACCCCGCCGCGTCCGCTCACGTAAAAATACAGTTGATCCCCCACCACCAGGCAACAGCCGCCCGCCGATTGAATATTGGCCCAATTCCAGTCGCCATAATGCTCCGAAACCGGAATAAAAGGATCGTGCGTGGGCCGTTGCCAATGGAAACCGTCCCGGCTGAACCCGATGCAGAGTTCGTTGGGCTTTGCCCGATCCTGCGGCTGGCCCCGCCAGATACTGAACAGCCCAATCATCACGCTTTCATACGCCGCGGCGTCCAAATTGTACAATTCACAGGGCGTTTTCAAATCGCTCCGGGGCATGTCCAGCGTATCCGCCCCCACCCAAAACTTCGGCTGCCCTTTTTCCCACCGGGCTGCTTCAAGCACATCCTTGTGTTCCCAATACCGCCGGAAACGCCCTATGCTTGACGGTTCATAATCCCGGATGCCATACACCCATACATCCCGGAACGGATTAAATAACACCGTGCTCCGGTCCCCGAGCGGGCCACTTTGCGCCACCCGCTCACCCCAATGAATCCCATCTCCGGAAAAATACACCGACAGTACGCCGTGGGGGCCAACACGCTCGAACAAGAACATTTTATACCGCCGGGCCGCATTTTTTTCCTGGAGATCGAGCCAGACCGTGCCCGAGTCACGGACCACGTTATGCACAATATTCGTCCCCGGCACTACATCCAATACCGGCTTTTCCCAATGAATGCCATCCGTGGACGTGGCATAGCACGTGTATTTGGTATAGCCGCCCATGTACCACATTTTGAACAATTTATCCTGCGGGTCATACCAGACCCCATCGCTAAACACCATGGCGGTGGGAGACGGATGCCCCCCAGACACCCCTTCCTCCTCCCAAGGCTTGTCCGGACGTAAAACAGGATTTTCCGCATAATAGGTGGCGGCGTACAGGTGCCGCGTCAGCGTAGTGCGATCAATTAGAAAATCGTCAATAAAAAGTTGCCGCCCCACATCAATCGGAATCACGGCCGGGGGATGTTCCAAATACGGAAGTTCCATAGGCGCCCGCGAGGGCGCGCCCCGATCCGGGGGCCACACCGCCGGAAGGGCGATTCCATTGGGCAATATTTCCTCGGAAAAACCAGGGGCAGCCAGTAAAAACAGGCCTCCCATCCATAGACAAATTTGAGTGGACAGCCGCATTGCTTTTTCTCCTTCGCTCATGGCATTATATACCATGTTCCGGAAGGGATAGGAAAACAGTTGACATTATACCGCCAACGTGGTATGAATTAAGCATCGTGGAAGTATGTCCTGTTGCCTCCGGCAACGGAGAACCGGCGGAGAAGACTGGATGAAACATCATAAACTGATCACGCGGAAGCCGGAGCTTTCGCAATCCAACCTTGAGATTTGGAAGGATTTCCTAATCAAGTTGCAACTTCAGATAACTGAGTGGATCTACCAAAAAACCATGTAGGGGATGCACCTATGAAACGTCATATACGAGATATCAGCAAAGTGCCCGCTCCGGCGCAGATCAGCAATCTGCAAATCAAGCTGGAGAGCACGACTACGATGATTGACAACCTCCTCCTGGTCTACCGGCAACAGCCCTGGAAGGCCATGGGCCCCAGCGGCAACGATTCGAACACCACCGACACCAATACGACCAGCACCACCACGGAAATCTAAAAGAGAGCTTAAAGAAACAACGCCGTCTCTATCCACAGAGAAAGAGATGGCGTTATTATTTTAGATGCGGCTCCGCCCCACTCCCGCCAGGGCTATACGAAGCTCGTCACAGTCCTTAAAACGGTTTTCCGGGCGTTTGTCTATCAGTTTCATGATGATATCCCCCAGTTGCTGCGGGCATTTGGGGTTCACCGCCGTTGGATGATCCGGCATCAACCGTAAATGGCACTGATACATCTTGGGCAGGCTGTCCACGATAAACGGCGCCCGATCGGCGAACAGCATATACATCGTAATGCCCAGAGAATACTGATCCACCGCCGCGGTGATTTTTTCTTTCTTCAGGAATTCCGGCGCGACAAACATGGGCGTGATTTGCTCGCCCACGTTGCGATCCAGCAATTCCAGGAGGAAACTTCCGCCAAAGAGCGAGTAGTCCGCGATTTTGACCAGTCCGCGCCGTGTAAACAGAACGTTTGCGGGCTTAAAATCATGGTGGATGGCGTCATTATCATGCAAATACTGCAGGCCATTGCAGATCTGCGCCACCACCGTCAACCGCTCCTGAAGGTTCCAGGGGCGGTTCAGCAAATACCATTTCAGATTCGGCCCGTCCACGTATTCCATAACCATGCAATTGCCGTCGGCGGGATTATCATCCAGAAAATCAATAATATGCACGATATTCTGATGATTGAATTTTTTAAACCGCTTCACCTGCCTTTTCAGGTCGCGAAGATGCAGCGTATTCCGGAAAAAATCCTCCCGGAACCGTTTCACGGCCACCATCTCCCCTTTTACCGTATCAATGCCCCGGTAGACCCGCCCTGTCCCCCCTTGGCCCAGGATCCGGTCCAGTTTGTAGTGATACAGCTTTGCCCGGTCTGGAATAAAGGTCTCTTCCGACATTGATGACCGATCGTCCATAACGCACTACTCCAAATCCAGCGCTATCTCCGGCGCGTCACCCCATAATCCGTCCAAATCATAAAATTCCCGGGCCTTTTCCCGGAATATGTGAAAAATCACTGTACCATAATCCATTAGCACCCATCCGTCGCCGAAACCGCCTTCGCTCCGCAATGGACGCACGCCGATTTTCTTCATGCCGTCCAAAACCGAATTATAAATCGCCTTCAATTGCGGCTCGCTCGTCGCCGTGCAATAAATAAAACTGTCCGCCACCAATGTCAATTCCCGCACGTCAAACGCCTTGATGTCCCTGGCTTTCTTTTCCGCGGCCAATTCCGCGATCTTGCGCGTGTTCGGAAGAAAGCTGTCTTCTTCCACCTGTAACGTTTTCTGCTTCTTCACCAACCGTGCCAAGGGATTCCTCCTATGCGCTCAATTCTTTACGAAGTATCTCATTCACTTTTTCCGGATTCGCCTTGCCCCGCGACGCCTTCATCACCTGGCCCACAAGGAAGCCGATCACCCGGTCTTTACCCGCCTTAAACTGCTCCACCTGCTGCGGATTATCCGCCAGAACCTTCCGGACGATGGCCACTAACGCGCCTTCGTCAGTGATCTGTACCAGCCCTTTCTCTTCCACAATGGCTTTGGGCCCCTTGCCGGAGGCAAACATCTCCACCAGCACGTCCTTGCCGATTTTTCCGCTAATCGTGCCGCTTTCAATCAATTGTATCATCTCCGCCAGCCCGGCGGGCGGCACCTTGCACTCCTGAATCTCCTGCTTGGCGTCCGTCAGGAGGGCTTGAAGATCGCCCATGATCCAGTTGGCCGCCTTTTTCGCATCAGCCCCGGCCTGTACCGCCGCCTCAAGATAATCCGCCATCGCCCGCGTCGAGGTCAACACCGTCGCATCATAATCCGACAGGCCATACTGTTCCTTGAACCGCCGTTTCTTCGCCAGCGGCAGTTCCGGCAGGGATTTCCGGATCCGCTGCTCCCATGCCTCATCCACCACAATCGGCATCAGATCCGGCTCCGGGAAATAGCGGTAGTCATGCGCCGATTCTTTAGATCGCTGACTGAACGTAATCCCCCGGTTCGCATCCCAGCCCCGGGTTTCCTGTGAAATTTTGCCGCCGCTCTCAAGCACCTCGATCTGGCGTGCAATCTCAAACTCAATCGCCTTCGCCACCCCGCTGAACGACGCCACATTCTTCACTTCCGTCTTCGTGCCGAATTCCTTCGAGCCCTTCGGGTGCACGCTGATGTTCGCTTCGGCCCGCAGCGAGCCTTCCTCCATGTTGCAGTCGCTCACATCCAAATACTGGAGAATTTGCTTCAGCGTGGTGAGATAGGCGTACGCATCCTGCGCGCTCCGCAGGTCGGGTTCGGTCACAATCTCCAGCAGCGGGACGCCGCTCCGGTTAAAATCGACGCCGCTGATGCCCCCGCCCAGCGTGTGTGTGTTGCGCGCGGTGTCTTCTTCCATATGCGCGCGGGTGATCCCGATGCTTTTCACCTGCCCGTCCACTTCAATGTCCAGCCGTCCCTTGTAGCATAACGGCAAATCATACTGGCTGATCTGGTAATTCTTCGCCATATCCGGATAGAAATAATTTTTCCGGTCCATCTTCGACCAGCGCGATATCGTGCAATTCAGCGCAAGCCCCGCCGCCACCGATTTGTTCACCATCTCGCGGTTCAACACCGGCAGCACGCCCGGCATGCCCAGGCATATCGGGCAGACGTTCGTGTTCGCGGGCGCGTTAAAGGCCGTGCTGCAGGCGCAGAAAATCTTCGAGTGCGTGTTAATCTCCACATGCACTTCCATGCCGATGACTGCTTCGTACTCCACAAGCGCCTCCTCAGGCAATGGGCGGTTTGCCCAACGTTATGCCGCTGTTCTTCTCATAGCAATGCGCCACCCGCAGCAGCGTGGACTCATCAAAGGGCTTCGTCATGAACTGCACCCCGGCCGGCAATCCCGATGCGCACAATCCGCATGGAAGCGAAAGCCCGGGCAGGGTGGCCAGATTCGTGGCAATCGTATAAATATCGCTCAAATACATTTCCAGGGGATCGGCCGTTTTCGACCCGAATTCGAAGGCCGGGGTGGGCGACGTCGGCGTTACAATCGCGTCGCATTGCGTGAACGCGCGGTCGAAATCCTCCTTGATGAGCCGCCGCACTTTTTGCGCCTTCAAATAATATGCATCGTAATAGCCGCTGGAAAGCACATAGGTGCCCAGCATGATCCGCCGCTGCACTTCGGGACCGAACGCCGCGCTCTTCGTCTTTACATACATCTCGCGCACGTCTTTGGCCTCCGGATGACGGAACCCATACCGAACCCCGTCAAACCGCGCCAGGTTCGCGCTCGCTTCCGCCGTGCAGATGATGTAATACACCGCCAGCGCATAATCCAGCGCCGGCAGCGACACCTCCACCACCTCCGCCCCCTGCTTCTTCAACACCTCAATCGCCGCCATCACCTTCTCCCGCATCTCCGCGCCCAAAGCTTCGGTAAAACATTGCTTCGGCATGCCCAGCCGCAGCCCTTTAATGTCGCCCGTCAGCGCCTGCGTGAAATCGGGCACCGGCAAATCCGCCGAGGTGGCATCCATCGGATCCTTGCCGCACAGCACGTTCAGCGCCAGCGCAGCATCTTCCACATCCTTGGAAAACGGGCCAATTTGGTCCAGTGACGAGGCAAACGCCACTAAACCAAAGCGTGAGACGCGCCCGTAGGTCGGTTTGACCCCTACGCACCCGCACAGGCACGCCGGTTGCCGGATCGAACCGCCCGTATCGCTGCCCAGCGAAATGGTGCACATATCCGCAGATACCGCCGCCGCCGAGCCGCCGCTCGAACCGCCCGGCACGCATTTCAGGTTCCACGGGTTCTTCGTCGTCTTGATCGCGCTGTTTTCCGTCGAGGAACCCATCGCGAATTCGTCCATGTTCAGTTTGCCCAGAAACACCGCGCCCGCCGCCGCGAGTTTCTTGATAATCGTCGCGTCATAGGGGCTTTGATACCCCTCCAGGATTTTGGAAGAACACGTCGTATATCCCTGCTCCGTGCAGATAACTTCCTTAATCCCAATCGGCGCGCCCGACAATATCCCGGGATCCTCGCCCCGGGCGATCTTCGCATCCACCGCTTGCGCCTGGGCCAATGCATACTCCGGCCATACCTGCGTGTAGGCATCCACGTTCCCGTCTACCGCGGCAATCCGGTCTAAAAAGCTCGTTGCAACCTCCACCGCCGAAACCTGCTTCCCCCGCACCGCGCTGCTGATTTCATGCGCTGTTTTCTCATGCCACGCTGCCATTATGCACCCCCCTCCGTGTCCAGAATCTTCGGCACGATGAAATATTCCCCGTCCTGTTGAGGGGCGTCGCGCAACGCGGCCTCCCGCGCCAGCGATTCCCCCGCACAATCTTCCCGGAACACGTTCGTCATTTCCATTGCGTGCATCATCGGCTCGACATTCGAGGTGTCCAATTCATTCAATTTATCCATGTAGCTCAGAATTTCTCCCATCTCCTGTTGAAGACGCGCCTTCGCCGCGTCATCCAGCTCGAGCTGGGCCAGCCCCGCCACATATTCGACTTGTTCTCGCGTTATTTTACTCATGGTTTCCCGCTTATAGAGTTGCTGAAATCACCCCAAAAGAATACCATACCCGCCCGCCCCGTTTCCAAAGAACCCCATTGGAAAACATCCCTATCAGATCAATTCAGAGAGAAGAACCACTTTACACGGTGTTGGAGAAATTATTGAACGATCATTCGTAAGAAAAGAAGTACAGTTTGTCACAATTGCTGTGGCCATATGTATGGCGTCAGGTAATTTGAGCCGGGTGGTGGCACGAAGTTCCGCCGCTATCTCCAATATGTTGTCTGAAATTGGCACAACTTCTAGTGCAGCACTTGGTGACAAGAATGCATTACAAGCTTTATCTTGTGCCAAGCAATTGATTATTTATTCCCACGAATCTCGTTCCTTACGCAAGAAACGGTCCACATCATCTGCGGATAAGAAACCACCTTTCCCTGAACCAAAAAGAGAACGATAAGAAGGCATAGTTTCAGCGAGGTGGAACCTTACAATAACATCCACCTCTGCCCCCACAGGTACATCTTTACAGCGCACAGTGATTACACCCCCCGGTTCCACAACAGCTTTTTGACGGTATGTAGTTTCCATAAGATTTTCTCGACGATACAATTCTAACAGAGCTTTGGAAAGTATGAAAACAATATCAGACAAAATCCTTAGGGAATAAGAATTTAGCCTCCCACCACCACCTCGCCCTCCCGGGCGAAAAGGACCACAAGTTTATCCCCCTCTTCCCACTCTTTCGGCGTTATGGCCACTGCTTCCACGGGCGCCCACAATTCATAAATCGCATCCGAAAGAATCTCTACCCTCTCCCAATGGTTTTTCCCTTCAAAACTTGGCGAAACAACTATAAGGTCAATGTCACTTCCTTCATGCGCCGTCCCTTTGGCATACGAACCAAAAAGCACAATACGCTCCACCTCAATTCCTTTTGCTTGAAGGATTTTTTCAAAACGCACAATAATTTCTAAAACTGCTGCTTTATCCATGCCAGTGCATCTCTTGAATCTTGTATCATCTGTTTGACGACCTTTTCTGGATAGGTCTTTTGTACTTCCTCAAGATCATCCGGATAGCGGGTCACTACCCCTGCTTCATTTAAAGTGATCACCAATCGGCCCGTTG
>JAKQOG010000215.1 GCA_029565395.1 Candidatus Hydrogenedentota bacterium
CCCGGCGCATAAACGTATTCATCCACCGTCAGTTCCGTATCGGGCCCAAAAGACATCACGGTATTATCCTTGAAAGTAACCCCCATGGATCCCTTCGGGCCTGTCCTCAAGATATTCCCCATTCTAATCGGTAAGCCCACCCGAGCGGAAATCGTTTTTCCTGAATCAATGATTGAGGCTTCACCAGAAACGGTTTTGACAAATCCGATGGTTTCCCCGGCCCAGGCGACAGATGCCGCCACAAACACCAGAATTCCTGACAGTATAAAGCGCTTCATGATTCATCCCTCCTGATGGGTCTATTTTGCTGGTCTATTTCGTTTTGAAGATGATTATATCACCTTGTTCGCCTGTCCGCAAACGTTCCCGATGAAACAACACCAGCGGATCATGAGGCCTTTCCGCTGCTAACTGCTCGAAAGCAGCCGCAGCACGGGAATCCATTTTTTGCAATAATTCAAACGCATTTTCATAAACCATATCGCGCAGCGGCCCCTTCCGGCCCTCTCCCGATTCCAGAAGGGGCTCGAAAACTTTCAAGGGTTGTGTTTTTCCTTTCAATACCAGAGATCCCACGGGACGAACCACAGCATCCGGACATCCGGAAAGAGTTGCCTCGGATATGCAAATCAGAGTTCCCAACTGCTTGTTCACCGTTTCAAGACGCGCTGCGGTGTTCACGGCATCCCCCAGTGCGCGATAATCAAACATGGTGGATCCGCCGAAATTTCCCACAATCACTTCTCCGGTGTGGATGCCAATGCGAGTCTGGCCGAAAGCGATTTCTCTGGCATTGCACTCCCTGGCGTAATTCATAGCAAAAGCGTGCATTTCGAGTGCACAAGCCCATGCCCGCGTCCGATGATCCGGCTGAATCACCGGCGCGGAAAACATAATCGCGAGAGCGTCTCCAACAATTCTGTCCAGAGTGCCGCCGTTGCGAAACGCAATAGTCAGCATCTGATCCAGATAGGCATTGAGGATTGAAACTGCATCCGCCGGGTCCATCTTTTCCATGAGACTGGTAAAACCGGCAAGGTCGGTAAATACGAAACTGCACTCCTGCCGCCTCCCCCCCAATTCCAGTTGGTCGGGATGTTCCACAAGATACTGGACCCGGTTGGGAGAAACATAGCGCGAAAAAGCTTCTCTGACCCAGCGCTGACGCCGCTCGCTGGACATGTGGTGAACGACGCTGCCCAGAATGAAGATGAAAAGCAGCGCCAATCCCGGTGAAACAAAATCAAGGAGCAGACCATGCCGAACAAACGCAAACACGCCTGCCAGGTTAAGAGATAGAAGAGCCAACACGGTCAAACACGCAGACACGAGAGCCGAAGCGTTCAGGGTAATGAGGCAAAGCAATAGCCCCCCCAAAAAAATGACCACCGTTTCGGCCGTCCCCGCCCAAGTGGGACGAAAGAGATAGGCACCGTTGAAAATCTGCTCCAGTGCCTGAGCATGCGCTTCCACACCGGGCATAATCGTTCCCAGAGGATTAAACCGCAAATCCATGAGTCCCTGCGCCGATGCCCCGATAAGAAGAATACGGCCCTGTATTTTTTCCCGGGGCGCTTTACCGGCCATGACCTTCCATGCCGGGAGATAGCGCTGGGCAACCGGCTTGGTGTAATGCACCCAGATTTCTCCCTGAGGCGTCGTGGGCACCGTTATGTCTCCGATTTGTATTTCACGAACCCCCCTGCCCTTTTGTGCATCAGTCCTGATGATGTAATTTTTTTGTCCCTGAGCCACGCGCAGGGATTCTGAAGCAAGCGAAAAAAAAGGTTGATTTTGCAGACTAATCACCATCGGCACGCGACGGACAACGCCATCCGCATCTGGAATAAAGGTCAGGGATCCGTTTCCCGCCGCCGCATCCGAAAGTTTCGGCAATGGCGCTACTGCGCTTGAAAAGGAGAATAAAAAGGGAAGAGCCGATTCTCCCGAAAAGACGACGCGAAAAGGATGCGCAGGAAGGAGCGAATCCATCTCCTGGCCAAGCGCATAACCAAGCACGACTCCGCCGCCGGTTAATGTTTGCGCAAGCACATCATCATGATCCGGAATATTTTCCAAACGCCTCCGCACATCGGGGGGAAGTTTCCAAATGGCGGACATGGCTTTGGGAGATGTGCGGTCCGGTTCGGCAAAAACAATATCCATGGCAATAGCCGCCGCGCCATCCCTGCGTAAACGCTCAATCAGTTCCGCAATCCGGGTACGCGGCCACGGCCACTGTCCCAACCGGTTGAGACTTTCCTCATCAATGTCAACAATAAGCACAGGAGCAGC
>JAKQOG010000229.1 GCA_029565395.1 Candidatus Hydrogenedentota bacterium
ATCGCGGTGGACTGAAAGAAGCCCCGGAAAACACCTTGGCCGCCTATCGCTACGCCTGGGACCTGGGCGGGATTCCCGAAGTCGATATCTGCGCCACTGCGGACAACGTGATTATTTGCCTGCACGACGATACCCTCCACCGCACCACCAATGCCTCGGAGAATGAAGATACCCCTGTAGGGAAGCTGACCTTTGAGGAAATACGCCGCTGGGATGCCGGAATCAAATTCGACGCAAAGTATACCGGGGAAAAGGTCCCGCGCCTGGAAGAGGTCTTTCAGGAAATGTCTGTGCGGAAAACTGCCCAGGCCTATCTCGACTTGAAAAAAGTGGATTTGGAACAGCTCGCCGGATTGATCCGGCACTACGATGTGGCCAAGCGCCTTATCTTCTGCCACAACAAGGTGGAATCATGCCGGAAAATGCGTGCCCTTGTCCCCGGACTCCGCGCCATGCTGTGGATTGGCGGAGAGCCTTCCGAAATCCAGCAAAAATTCAGGACTATAGCGGCCCAGGGCTTTGAAGGTCTGGACCAGGTCCAGGTGCACTTAAAACCCAATCCGGCCGCTAAAAGCGACATACAGTACCTGCTACCCGAAACTTTCCTTCAAGAAGCACTGAAAGCCACCCGTGAAAAAAACATCGATTTCGAGGTTTTGCCCTTTCAATTCGATTGCGGCAGCCTTTCACGGCTGTTGAAAATGGGCATCCGCTGGTATGCCACCGACGAGCCAAAACGCTTTAAGGAATGCGCGCAACCCTAAGGAGTGTTAAATATTCGCAACCATACTAACGGATTTGCGGCTGATCAATCTTCCAGCCGGCTCCCGTGCATGTGATATATCTTGACTTTTTATGAAGACTTAAGTAATGCTGAATGCCTCTAGTGGTAATGTTAAATGGGTCAACCAAGCATGGAGGGACTGACCATGCGCTCTTGTATTTTTGCATCCGTGGCAATGATATGTGTAATCGCGCTTTCAGGGTGTATCCAGCCGAAGAATGCAATTGCCGTGTCCAACACCAGTTACGCGTTTGGCCTTAACCAACAGCCCTTTACAATGGAGGTCTGGAATTCCAATGCCAGTGTCGGTACAATCACCGTCACGGTAAATCCAACCGTATCCTGGATTTACACCGTTCCAACCGTGTTGACGTGCCCACCCCCCACGGATAAAGCGGAGCAGCGTCAGCAACTGAAAATCTATGTGGATAGAACAAGCCTTGCCGCAGGAACCCATGAGGGCGCCGTGTTGTTGAAATCCTCCGGCATTGTTACGGTCAGCATTGGCATTACAGCCGTATCCACGGGCGCGCAAACCGGCGAATTTTCCATCATCAACCCCGTCACCACCTATTCCGATCCCTATCTCATCGAATTCGATTTCGGCCTGGAATATGCCAACGGCGATGCCGTGGTCGCGGAACCGGGGCAGTTCCAGGTTACGGCAAAAGAAAACGATGTGGCCGTGGGCGCCGACAACGGCCTCCTGCTGCGCCGTACCGCTGCACGCCAGCTTAAAATGCATCTTGTGCTGGATTATTCCATGAACATGCAAAGCATCCCCAATGCCATCGCCACCATGGAGGACGCCGCAACCGGCACCCTACTGCCCGCACTGAACGAAGATGCCTTGGTGGCCGTCACCGAATTTCACCGCGATGACATCGCGCCCAATCTCGTAACAGACTTTACCGTGGATCGCGCCGTCCTGGAACAGGACATCAATACCATCCAGCAGGTCTACGTCCAGGGTTTTGCTTCTGGTTCCAGGATTTGGGATGCCCTTATCAGTGCCGCCGAAAGTTTTGATGACACCGACGCCAGCATGGAAGAACGCTATGTGCTCCTGTTTTCCGACGGAAACGGAATATCCAGCGTAGCCACCCTGAATGAGGCCGGCAATGCACTCGCCGGGCGCGGCATCCATGTATTTGCCATCGGCTTCGGACCGGACGTGAATGAAACGGATTTGGAATATCTGGCCTTGCGCACCGATGGCGATTATCTCCCCGCTGCTTCTATCGCCGCCTTGAATAACACCGTCCAATGGATTGTCGACAATCTCGGCGCCCGCTATACGCTCCGGTGGGCTTCCCTGCGCCGCAATAATGTCCAGGTATTTCCCAGTTTCATCATCCGTTTGAACACTGATATGGCATCCTATACCGCCGAGGATGCTTTCATCCCAACGGCCCATGCGGAATCCCCCGCACAGGCGCTTGAAGGACATTTGCATCTGGTGGAGTCGGTGAGCAATGAGGGCAATGCCACCGTATACCTCCGCGCCGATTATGTGCCACGCTATATCCGCACCATGCGCCTCTTTGTTGGAAGCGACTTCGATTTCTCGGTCAGCATCGTCAGCGCCGTCAATGACGGGCTCATGGCCGGATGGACCATCGCGGTAGGAAATTACAATACAACGGAAGGCGGGAGATGGATCGAAGTGGCAAGCCCCAGTTCCTCCTCCTATATCCCCTTCGCCACCTTCGGGCCCATGCTCCGCTTCGATTTCGACGATGTCGGAGCCGCCGAAACCATCATCCGCCACATCTATATCGATAATAGCCACTATACCGCCGGACAGTCGTTCACCGTCGACGGATTCGAAAACACACCCCCGGGTTCATAAAGCTCTCCCTGCTCTGAAAATTCATCGGCCTTGGGGTTATGTTCATGGGTCTCAGGGGGAATTTATACTCTAATCCCAGTCTTATTGGTCTTATAGGTCCTATAGGTCCTATAGGTCCTATCCTCCCATTCCCACCAAAGTGCCATTTTCATGGTTTCAGGGGGAATTTACGATTCATGGTAACTCCTTCCCAGCAACTCGCGGACGAGGAGAATACCCACCGCCTCACGAAGGCAGGGCCCCGAACTCCTTCACCGTCTCGTAAAACGCTTCGCATACCGGCAAACGCGCGAGCGGCGGAAGATTGTTGCCTTCCTGCATGATGACGCGCCCGCCTTCTAAAATCCCGGATTCCAATATGCGTTTGGTCTCCGTGACAAGCGGCGTTGGATCCTCTTCCAGAAAGAAGGATACGCGCGGTCCCCCTGCAATCAATACATCCGGGCCCAACGCGCGCCGGAATTGCTCAAAATCAACCGGAAATCCCGTGTCAAACGCCGTTACGCCGAGTTCTTTATAAATAGTAGGGAAATGACGTTGAGCATTGCCGCACAAATGCATCCACCGGTCTTTTTCCGTGGCGAATGCATCATAAAACCGCCGGTGCAGCGGCAGTACAAATTCCTTGTACTGTTCAAGGGATAGCAGTTGGATGGAATCATCCGCCATGACGAAAGCATCTTGGCGCACGGGACGCCCCAGATACTCGCGCCAGGCCGTCATGCGAGCAATCAACGCCGTGCTGATGAAATCCAGCAATTCATGCACATAGCCCGGATCGGTAAGCAAATCCATGCACAGTTCCGTCGCTCCCCGAAGACTTGCCGCCACGGTAAACACGCCGTCACACCCTTCAAACCGCGCGTTGTCCGGCGGAGCTACCGGACGTTCCAGATATGTCCATCCACCGGCGCATTTCGCACGGTAATAGTCAACAAACTGTACCGCGCGCTCCGCCCATTCTCCCTTAAACGGGTCCGGCACTCCCCGATCAAAAAGCATGCGCTTGTTATCGTCGTTCAGGATAGGCTCCGCGTCCGGCACTTGGTTCTCACGGTACCACACCGGACATCCAAACCACGCCGCATCGTACAGGTTTTCAAAATCAAGCCAAAGATTCCACCGTTCCGGCAACCCCTTCTCATGATCCCCCGGCAGAATAAAACGAAGAAAATACTGATGCTCCAGAACCGCCTGTGCCATAAGTTCCGGGTCCGTAATGTAGTCCTGATAGCGCACCCCCCGGGTATTGTATTTTGGATCGAGCATCAAAATGCGCGGGTTCGTATTCAACCGCATTGGTACGCGCGAATGCGTCTTTTCCTGGAATGCGCGCCATAACGCGTGGCTTTCTTCGTTATGCGCTGTAAAGTCTTTTTCGCGAAGATCCGGAAGTGAAAACAATGCCATACTATATCCTCATCCGTCAGCCCTCAGCGGCTTCTTTAAGTATGTCGAGGATGATCTGCGCTGCATCCGGTACAGGATCGCTTAATATCGGCAGCATGATGGTCCGGGCAAAGGCGTTTTCCGCATTTGGAAAATCGCCCATGCGATAGCAGGTATACCCCGATTCCGGGCACAACGGACCGCGATTCCGCGTAAAGAGATCGAATCCTTTCGCAAACAACGGCAGGGTGTGCAAATTTACATAAGGGGTCGCGGCCACGCCCGGCAGCTTGGTCTTCACACGGGCGATATAGTCCAGCGTGGATATCCCCTTCATTGCGGAAGGATCGTGAAAAATCGGGAAACTATAAAAGCCGCCGCGTTCCGCACCGGCATAAACCTTGACTGGCCGCAGGCCGGGAATAGCCGTAAGACCCGCTTCTACTTGCTCCACATACGCCTTGCGGCGGCGGTTTAACTCCCGCAGCTTCGACCATTGCGCTTTAGCAATCCCGATTCCAAGAGGATGTGCGCGGAATTTCATGCCCAGACCGAGCGGCTGATGCTCCGCATACCTCTCGCAGACCAAATCAATCCCCGCGATTCTATTTACCTGACCCACCAGGCACGCCCGCTCAAATACATCGGTGTTGTTCGTTACCAACACTCCGCCTTCGCCCGCACTGACCGGTTTCGAACCTTGCAGGCTCCAACAGCCTGCGTCACCCAGCGAACCGCACATCCGCCCCTTATACTTCGCTCCGTGCGCATGTGAACAATCCTCCACCACCGGGATATTGTATTCTCGGGAAATCCCAAGAATAGCATCCATGTCGCATACATTCCCCCAGAGATGTACCGGCACGATACAGCGGGTATTAGGGGTGATTCGTTTGCGCAGATCCTCGGGATCCATCAACAGTGTATCTGGATCAATGTCGCAAAACACTGGCCTGGCCCCGAGCATAAAAGCCGGGGCAATAGTGCAGATCCAGGTGTTCACCGGACATATGACTTCATCCCCGGGACCCACGCCCAACCCAAAATAGGCGGAATACAGGGCCGAGGTGCCATTAAACACGGTTAAACCATACTGGGCGCCAATCCATTCCTTCCAATCTTTCTCGAACTGACGTACCACGGGCGTGCCACCGCTCAATTCATTGCGGCGTGTCATCTCCATCACCGATGACACCTCTTCCTCACCAATTTGTTTCCAGCAATCCAGTTCCGGCGCCGAAGCCATGGCGGTTTGCACAAAGGTCCGCGCCTCATTCTCCACCTTGGGATCTTCTTTAACCATGTTCTGACTCCCGTATTAATTATTGGTGAAGGCTATTGTCCAATATGCACTGTCTATGGTTCAATCTTACAATGCGCAAATACCATGTATAATTAAAGAAAGCGTCTCATACGACAATAAAGTGTAGTTTCGCTTTTTTACTAAACACTTAAACCGCCAACACGTGCCATTGAGCCCTATAGCGGCGTTTTAAAAAATAATCCGTACAAATCCGGTACAAATTTTGAATTGCATGTCAGATATGGTATAAATTAACCGGATTGTACTGCAACCAACGTGAAGGATTGAGCAAATGGATCTTTCTGCCCGCATCCATCGGTACCCCCGTTTTTTTCTCTGCTCACTGATTCTGGCTGGCTTTATCGCTCTCTCTTTAATACCGGAGGCGGAGGCGAGCACCAAGCGTATCGTGTTAATTGGGGATAGTTGGACGCAATGGCCATGGAATATGGGGGCGTTTCAGGAAGTATTGGACGGAACGGGAACGGGCGCGGCAGTGGAAGGGACCTATACCGCTATAGGCGGCACGGCGGCTTTGTGGTGGGCGCAAAATGCGGTGCCCGATTCGGGTAGCTTTCCGCCGCCGCCGGGCACGTCGCCGAATCCGGCGGGTTGGGGGTTGTTGGACCGGCTGGATTACACGCTGAACAATAATCCCACGATTGACATTGTCCATATGAGTTTGGGGGGAATTGATATGTTGGCCGCCTGGCGCAATGGCTTTACCACGGAGCAGGAGGAGGAGTTGTTTACCCAGATCGAAGATAATGTGCGGACGGTGGTGGATCATGTTCGGGCCCGTGCAGATGGAGAACGGTACCGGTTTTTATGGGTGGATTATGACTACCTGAATATCACCGAGACATGCACAAAATATATGGATGAATATTCGGATGAAGCTGCATTGGCATCGGCGGTGCTGGGATTTAGTGTGGGCATCCCGCTTTGTGATAATGCGATTTGCATCGCTCCTGCGCTGACTCAAAATTTGGCGAATAATGAAGTGATTAATCGGGCATTTGGACGGTGTGCGCTGAAGAAAATTCATTTGCACCAGACCCATCCGGCGGTGCGGTATATTCAGAATTTCGGGAATGTGCAGTATAGAGCCGGGTACTATGATTCGTTAGGCACGATATGGGCGCCCGCTCAGGTCCCGTTTCCGGGGTTGGCGCCAACATTTGATCCGTTGCCGGGAGGCAATCCGGGATATGGCACGCCACCCCCCTTGATGAATGTGGCCAGCGGCAAGGTGGACCCGATTCATTTGAGCAAGACAGGATATAAATACATCTTTGATAATTGCTGGGCGCAGTATTATGTGCGGTGGATTGCGGATTCAGTGCGGCCCTCATGTACCGGCATCACCCTGTTGTCGGCGAATCCCACGCAGCCGGGGAATGTAGGGTTTGAAGTGACCTTTAGCGAAACGGTGCTGGGTGTGGATATCGACGATTTTGCGCTGGCGGTGGATGGCGTCGAGAATGCCGAAATCACCGGGGTGAGCGGCAGCGGGAATGTTTATACGGTCACGATTTATACAGGAACCGCCGGGGTGGCAGGCGGCCTGGTGGGTCTGGATCTGGTTGACAATGACACGATTTACGACGGCGCGGATAATTATCTGACAGGCAGCTTTACGACGGGTGAAGTGTATACGATCGAGCCGGTTATTGAAGGGGAAGGTGGCGAAGAAGGCGCAACAGAAGGCGTGGAAGAAGGCGCAACAGAAGGCGGCGAAGAAGGCGTAGTGGAAGGCGGCGAAGAAGGCGTAGTGGAAGGCGGCGAAGAAGGCGTAGTGGAAGGCAGCGAAGAAGGCGTAGTGGAAGGCAGCGAAGAAGGCGTAGTGGAAGGCATGGGCGAAGGCGAGGAGGAGGGCGTGCCCTCCGAAGGCTCGCCGGA
>JAKQOG010000232.1 GCA_029565395.1 Candidatus Hydrogenedentota bacterium
TAATTTCGCTTGCTGCGAAAATATCTCACATTCGCCTTCCACTTGGCCTTCTTCACTGCCTTCGCCTTCCACTTGGCCTTCGCCTTCGATAGCGCCCTCGCCTTCCCCCTCGCCTCCACCTTCACCTTCCACAACTCCTTCGCCTTCCCCTTCGATAGCACCTTCGCCTTCCACAATGCCTTCACTCTGTCCTTCCTCGCCACTAGAAGACAGGCATATGCTGAGATTATAGGTAAGGGATGCCCAACTGCTGCCGCTCCATTGCACGGAATTTCCATCTCCTATATCAGAATTCATCCAGAGGAACCAGCATGTGGCATTATTGGCGCTCTTCACGGAGATCCAGCCGGTGGCGAGGGCAATGTCAAAAGGCAGTTCGGCTTCGTAGCGATATAAAGGATAGGAGGAGTACAGCAATCCGGTATCGGTTTTCGCGGGGGTGATTGTGGCCGAGTTGACCTCGGTTCCTGGAACTCCCGCGTTATCGTTGTAGACCACCACCACCACATCGTCCGAACTCATGGTGCAATTCGCCCAAGCACTGCCATCATGGTAAAGGTTGAGACCCCACCATTGAACGAGATGCAACGGTTGTGGCAATCCACTGAATTTTTCCGCGGCATAATAATCCGTGTCCGCGGAACTGGTGAAAGCGTTCCACGAAGCGGCAGGGTCAACCGGAGGCTGGGAGAATAATGAAGATGGCGGACAGGGCTCCGACAATCCTGTTCGAGTTATCAACAGGATGTAATTGCCCGTTGCTCCGTCATATCCGGAGATGCGCACAAAATAGGTGGCGCCGCCACTTACCGTGAGCGTTACCTGCGAATCCGTCCCGCACGAATCGTAATCATCATTACAGGCAAGTTGTGTGCCGCCGCACCCGTTAAATATGGACAAACTGGTGTCGTAATCACTGCCACAAAGACTGATCGTTGCCGAACCATCTGCGGGAGGCGTGTAGGAGAACCACACATCCACGGTGTCGTTCGTGGTACAGGAGCTGACATCCGTGCCGCCATAGCCGATGGTGGCGCCGTTTGCGGCAATATCTTCATAGATGGGTATCGCGCCGGCACACTCTTCTGCTCCTTGGCCGGGCACCAGATGCGCGACAAATGAGAATGCACCGCCGAACGCGCCTTCGCCGCAATCATTGATCGCCGCAACATGCCAATAATATGTTGCATCCGCCGTCAGATTGGTTGCCAGAAAAGTAGTTCCGGCAACGGTCTCATCAAATATCAGTGAACTGAAACCGGCGTTGTCACTGACCTGAACATGGTAGCCGGTGGCGCCAGTGAGTGCGTTCCAGCTCAGTTGGACGTCGGGATTTCCCGCATTCGGTTCCCCGTTAGCGGGAGAGACCAGGGTTGGGCTGCCGGATGGCACGGAATCCTGAAGGTGAAGAGTCAACACCAATTGTTTTGGGTCGGTATCCGCCGCCGTGCCTGTGATGGTGATGAGATACTCCCCGGAGGCTGCATCGGGTATGCTGATAGTAAGCGTACTTGTTCCAGGGGGAGTCACGGGATTTACCGAAAAGTTGCTGGTGCTTCCGGCGGGAAGACCGTCTATACTCAGCGTTACCGGGTTGGTGAACTCCTCAATCGACAAGACATCGATTGGAATTGGATCCAGCGTAGCGGGAAGACAGTGGGTTTGGTTGAGATTGTCCGCACTCAGCGCAAACGTGGATACCGCCATGACATTCTCTACATCGGCGGCGTAGACATCCTTGGAGTTAGGCGGACCGTCCCGGTTATCGGTCCACGTCGGGATAACCTTTTCATACAGGGCGGAAATGCCGTTATAATCGCCCCATTCCTGGGCGTCGGTCAGATTCGCAGAAGTTTGAGAACTGATGCGCGCAGGCTCATTCCACGACTCCCCCCCGTCAGCAGAGAAGGTGTAATAGAGATCGACGCCGGATCGGCTGCTCGAATTCCGGGTATCATAAAACACTACATGAACTATCCCATTTTGGTCTACGGTCAACCATTGATTGTACCGGTCCACCGTATTGATATCGCTTGTGGGATGCGGATAAGAGAAATCCCACGAGGAACCGCCATCTCGGGAATACGCTACAATCACATGGGTATGGTTGTTGGCGGGGGTGCTGCTTTCCGCGGCGGCGGTATCGGTCCAAGAACAATACACGGAACCCGCATACGCACCGCCGGAGCGATCCGTGTCGGCAGAAGCGTAAATCCATGCATTGCGGGTTTCCATGGAGGGAATGGGCCAGTCAAACGCCCCGTTCGTGCTGGCCACCGTTACCGCAGAAGCCCATGAGGATCCGCCATTCGTCGATTTGAGCATGGTGATGGTTTGGGCATCTGTAGCCCCATAGAAATAGAAAATATTGCCCGCAGCATCCGTTGTGATATCGCTTCCAATACCAATGGGGGCCGATGAAAATCCCGTGATGGTCCAGTTCAATCCGCCATCGGTGGAACGCCCAAACTGCATGATATTCGAGTCGTGCCACGTCAAATACGCATAATCCTTGTACGGCGATCCGGAGGAAACATCTATATGCAGGAATTCCTTGTCGCTGCCGCCCGAAGTAATGGTAATGGGAGCGTTCCAGGTATGGCCATAATCCGTTGAACGATAAAACGCCACACCAATCGACCCCGGCG
The DNA here is from genome assembly GCA_029565395.1 of Candidatus Hydrogenedentota bacterium. Lineage (GTDB taxonomy): Bacteria > Hydrogenedentota > Hydrogenedentia > Hydrogenedentales > CAILVY01 > CAILVY01. The sequence goes on from JAKQOG010000232.1 coordinate 2,649, forward strand.
TTAATGCGGACGCATAGGCCACGGACCCGTCCGATGACCAGCCCACGGACGGATCGCAGAAGCTGTTCTGGAGCACGCCCGATACGTGCCAGGTGGTCCCCCCATCGTCCGAGTAATACATTTCCTGCCCCGTATCCACATTTGCCCCCGCAATCACATGTTGCGGCAGGACCGGATTAATCTCCACCGTGACCTCGTTTGCATCCTCCTGAATGTCATTGAGTTTGATTTCAGCGGTTACAGGCACGCCGGTTTTGCCCGGATTGGAGGCCGGCTGTTGAATAACTCCATCGACCATCAGGCCGCTGTACCGCCATTTGAAGATTTGCCGTGCACAACGCGGATACTGACAAGGACCGCTCCGCAGCATCTTGGGCCGTTCTTTGCGCAGTTCCACGCGGAAAAAGGCCGGAATCGCATCCCTCAATTCCTCTTCGTTTGGAGCCAGGAATGCCAGATCCTCCGCGGTCAGGTTGTAGTTCCGATCGTCCCACGGGCCGAACTTGGTCAACGACGCATAATCCACCCGCGAGTCCACTCCTTTAGAGGAATCGATGGGCATAGCCCACAGACATGGAATGGCAATACACTGAATCAACAAGATAAAAAAGAGGCTTCGCATCTTCATGCTCCCGGTGGTTAATTAACCTTGAAGACAATATCCCTGCATTGTCCCGATTATACCACAAAAAATTGCCGGGATCTGCGGGCAATTTATTGCGTTCCCGGTTGATTCTTTCTTTAAAAACATGGCCGGGTCTCTTGTAGAAACCCGGCCAGGGGAACTATTGATGGATCGAATTATCTACTTTTTCGCGGGTCCAGGGCAATACCCGTCTTCGGTGGCAAGTCCAGGACAGGCATGATAGCCGGTGGAGTTGAAGAACTGAATAATGCGCAACAACTCACTCAGGCCAATCTGCCAATCCCGCGGATTATAGTCGCCGGC
>JAKQOG010000022.1 GCA_029565395.1 Candidatus Hydrogenedentota bacterium
GGATTTCGGGGAGCGTGCGAATTCCATTGGGGAGAGGGCAGGAGTGGCGTCCGAGTTGACCGTGCGCCAATGGATTCACGCCGGTGAGCAGAGTAGTTAGCGCAGCGGCAGTTTCGGGAGCGGGGGTATAGGCGAACTCGAAGGTATGTGCGCGCGTGCTGAATGATTTGAGGGCAGGAGAGGTATCCCGGTCATATCCCAGAGCGCTGAGGTGTTCGGCACACACGCCGTCAAGTGCGATCACCACAAAGCTTGGCTTATCGGAGTTTTTTTCAAGATCCGGAAACGAAGGCCCTGCCAGCAGCATGCGCCGGTTGGAACCGCCTACAGGGGTCATGCCCGTATGAAGGAGCCAGTCCGGAATCTTTTCCAAAGACCAGAACACGGTGCATTGTTGGGCATTTTCTGGGATTGGAATTGCAGGGGATCGGGTCCAATTGTCTTTTGCCAAGGTCAGGATGTGTTGTTTGAGCAAGGATATCGGCGTATTGAAGGAGACCAACATTGACATGCGTTCAATGGGTTCATCCAGTGCCGGGGGGGCTGCCCAGCGAAATACCAGGCTTTTTCCCCTATGCGATGAGACGTCAAAGGAAAAGCGGGTTCGTTCGGGAATGGATCGTGCAGGCGCCTGAACAGAACCGGATACACAGAGCTGTGCAGGGCCCGGTGCAGCGGAGGAAGCCGCCAGTAGAATGGTATTCCATGAATGGAAGCAGTGGTAGGTGGAAAACGCACAGAGGGCCGCGGCCGCCAGCCATCCCACAGCGGGGAAGGGATTGCCGTGAACGCCTCTGATGGCGCTAAAGAACGATACGAGCTTACAGAAACCGTGTAGAATGGCAAATATCCCGAGAAACACGAGGAATTCGACCTTTTGGAGTGCGGGATGCGGCCAGGGAATGGGAAGTTTCAGTAAATAGGGAATCAACACGATGGCGCTGGCCTGGGACAGCGTCTCGAACAGATAAAAAGCGGGTCCTTTGGAAGGTTTAATCAATCGCACCACGGCTGTATACAGTAATTGCAGGGCGAGGTATCCGCTGGCAATGCCAGAAGCGAGCATGAGGCTGCCATGGAAATCCGGTGTGAATCCCAAGGAGGAGAAAAAGTGATGTCCGGCGACCCCGGCGAGACCCGCAGCCAGACCCAAAGAAATTATATAGAGCGGCACTATCATGGAGTGTCATACTAATTATTCCAGGCAATCGCTATCAAGCCGGGAGGGGAGGAGGCGTGAGGGGGAGAATAGGACCAATAGGACCAATAGGACCGATAAGACCCTTTAAGCGCAGTGGGGCAAGGGGGGAGAAGTGCAAGAGGGTATGAAATGGGAAACAATGTCAATTTTGATGCCGATATGGATTTTTATGCGACATGGTATGGCACGATATACGATATTCTCTTTATGCATAGGGTCCATGTTTTGGGAATTGTTTTAACGAACCCCTCTGCTTTGATATCATAGGTGCAGATAACCTGTATGAAAGAAGGTAAAGCAGCGTGATTTTTAAGCTTTTAGCATCGTTGTTCGGCACGGGCGCGGAACGGGACATCAAGCGTCTTTTGCCTCTATTGGAGGCGGTACAGGATCTTGAATCTAAATTCAGCATGTTGACGAATGACCAGTTGCGTTCGTGGACCGGTATTTTCAAGGAACGGCTTGCGCAGGGGGCGACCCTGGACGATATATTGCCGGAAGCGTTTGCGGTGTGCCGTGAGACCGCCAAGCGGGTGGTGGGTCAACGGCATTTTAATGTTCAGATTCTTGGGGGCATTGTGTTGCACAAGGGTTCTATTGCGGAAATGGTCACGGGGGAAGGCAAAACGTTGGTGGCGACGCTGCCGGTATATTTGAATGCTTTGGACGGCGGGGGGGTGCATGTGGTGACGGTGAATGATTATCTTGCTCGCCGAGACGCGGAATGGATGGGTCCGATTTATACGTTTCTTGGTCTGACGGTTGGTTTGATCCAGCATGACATGGATACGTGGGAACGGCAGGTGGGGTATCGTGCGGATGTAACGTTTGGCACGAATAATGAGTTTGGGTTTGATTATCTTCGGGACAACATGGCGGTTCGTCCGGAACACCGGGTTCAGCGGCAGTTGCATTATGCGATTGTGGACGAGGTGGATTCGATTCTGATAGACGAGGCGCGCACGCCGTTGATTATTTCCGGGCGCCCAGAAAAGAGCAGCGATATCTATTTGAAGGTGGACGACGTGGTGCGGCGTCTCCATAAGGAAACGCATTTTACTTTAGAAGAGAAAGGTCATCACATTTTGATGACGGAAGAGGGAATGGAGACGGCGGAGCGATTGCTGGGGATACCGGATTTATACACGAATGATGCGCTGGGATATGTTCATATGATAGAACAAGCGCTGAAGGCGCACCATTTTTTCAAGCGGGATGACGAATACATGGTGCGGGACGGGGAAGTGCTTATTATTGACGAATTCACGGGCCGTACGATGGAGGGGCGGCGTTACTCGGACGGGTTGCATCAGGCGCTGGAGGCGAAGGAACGCGTTCCGGTGAAGTTTGAATCGCAGACCATTGCCACGATCACATATCAGAATTATTTCAGGCTATATGACAAACTGGCGGGGATGACGGGTACGGCGTTGACCGAGGCGGCTGAATTCAGCAAAACGTATAATCTGGACGTGATCCGGATTCCGACCAATCTCCCATTGGTTCGTGAAGACATGACCGATCTGATTTTTGCCACGGAAAAGGGCAAGTTTAATTTTGTGGTGAATGAAATAGAGCGTATCCGCGAATCGGGCCGCCCGATTCTGGTGGGCACGGTGTCCATTGAGAAATCAGAATTGGTTGCGAAACTGCTGGAAGAAAACGACATCAGGGATTACCAGGTTCTGAATGCGAAGCATCACGAGCGCGAGGCGTCGATTGTGGCGAATGCGGGCAAGCGTGGCGCTATCACCATTGCCACCAATATGGCGGGCCGCGGCACGGATATCAAACTTGCGGAAGGGATTCGGGAACTTGGGGGTTTGTTTATTATAGGCACGGAGCGCCATGAATCCCGGCGTATAGACAATCAGCTTCGCGGCCGTTGCGGCCGTCAGGGCGATCCGGGCAGCACGCGTTTTTACGTAAGTTTGGAAGACGAAGTGGCGCGGTTGTTTGGCGGCGACAAGGTGAAGCGGATGCTGAATCTCTTTGGGCGTCAGGGCAGCGAGGAAATGGATACGCAGCCGTTGAGCCAGCGGATGGTTTCGCGCTCCATCGAGCGTGCGCAACGGCAGGTGGAAGAATATAATTTTGAAATTCGCAAGCACCTGCTTGATTATGACCTTGTGATGGACAAACAGCGCAAGTATATCTATGCGATGCGGAAGGATGTGTTGGAAGACAGGGATATTACGGAACGTCTGAACGAGATGTTTTCGAATATTATTGCGGATTGCATTGAGGAGTATGCGCCGGAAAAGGTTCCGCCGGAAGAGTGGGATTTGGATGGGCTGCAAAAGGCGTTGCGCAGTTTCTTCGGGTTTGATCTGGATGTGCTGGGGGAGAAGGATGAAACGCCGAAACCGCTTGAACAAAGCCTGTATGATCAGGTGCTTGCAGAATATCAGCGGCGGCATGCGTATATGGCCGATGAACTTCACGCCAGTTACCGGGAGCAAGTCGGAGATGAAGGGGCCGGGATTGATTTTACGAAACTTGCGCGCAAACGCATTCACGATCTTGAGTTGATGTGTTTGCTCCGCGCCGTGGATGACAAATGGATAGATCATCTTTACGAGATGGATTATCTGCGGGAATCGGTTCGGTTGCGCGCCTTTGGACAAAAAGATCCGCTTTTGGAGTATAAACAAGAGGGTTTTGAGCTATTCCAAAATATGGTTAGAACGGTCGAGGAGAACGTGGTTCAGACGCTTTTCCGGCTTACGGATCCGGAGGTGCGCAAGCGCCGAGCCGCAGGGATCCGGACGGGCACGCTCACGGCCAAAGACGATCCCTTTGAAGCGTTGCGGCATTACAGCTATGTGGCGGCGGACAAGGAGGCGGACAGCAGTTTCGCCTCTTTTGATACTTCGCGGTTCGCCCTGGCCGGTCAGGCTCCCCGTGCGCGCACGGAAGAAGGGCCGGGCGGCGAGAAACGACCCAAACGCGTTCCAGTGCGGGTGGCGGAGCGGGTGCGGCCAAACGAACCGTGTCCCTGCGGGAGCGGCAAGAAATATAAAAAGTGTTGCGGCAGAAACGTCGAATAATCCTGCGTCTGGGCATAACCTTGTTTTGGCTCGTCATGATGGGTATTTTGGCGTATCGCGAGGTTGTCGTTCCCTGGCTGAATACGAGCCATCTCCCGCCCCGCCCGAATACGCCGATGGATCTCTGGCTGGGCATCTATGGAGGGGGAAATGCATCGGAACGGATTGGTTTTTTAAATGCGCGCAGTACTCCGGAGGTTCGCAGTGGGACGGTTGGCGTCAGCATGGGGTTGTCTGCGCGCATGGAATTGCCCGTGTTCAGTGAAAACACGATGTTTACCCTCCACGGTTCTGCATGGATGTCGAATGCACGGGGTCTTTCGGAGTTTGATTTTACGTTTGGATCCGGCGGGCATGAAATGCGGGTTCAAGGTGAAGTGAAGGATAATCGCCTGAAGGCGAGTTTGGAGACGGGCGGGGAGAGTCTTCCTTTTGAATTACCGGTGAGCGATGAGTTATTGCTTTCCGGGGGGATGGGCATGTCCGCGTTTGACGTGCCTCTTCTTGATCCTGGCACAGAGATATATGTGGATGCCTTTGATCCCACGACGATGTCTTTGGGCAAGGCGAAAATTACATGTGTTGGCAAGGAGGAGATATCTCTGCACGATGGGAAAACAGAGGCGTTTCTTGTCACGACCAGTATTGGCGGCATAACCAGCCGTGCGTGGCTTGCTGCCGATGGCGAAGTATTGCAGGTGGAGACGCCGTTTGGATTCACGTTAAAGAAGATCAGCCCGCAGGAAGCGATGAGTCCGGTGTCACCCGGTGAAAATGCGGATTTGGTGCGCAGCTTTGCGATTCGGCCCAAAGGGGTCACTCCGAAACGGGACGCGGTGATGATGCGCGTGAAATTTTCGGGAGTGGAGGAGAAACATCTGCCTCCCAGTGATGCGGTGCAGACCCGTACTCCGGCAGGATATATAATTACGGTTCCGGAGGCGCCGGTGAAAGATCCAGGCGCCGCGCTCAGTGAGGAAGATCGCGCGCGCTATTTGCAGAGCGATGTGTTTGTTACGTCGGACCATCCGAAGATCCGGGAGGCCGCCGCGAATGCGGTGCGTGAGGAAACGGATCCCTGGAAACAAGCGGTTCGGTTGCATGACTGGGTGTTTTTGCGGGTGAAAAAAAAGCCCGTACTCAGCATTCCCACGGCCCTGGATGTTCTTCAGAGTCTTGAAGGCGACTGTAATGAACATGCAGTGCTCTTTGTGGCGATGGCGCGGGCGGTACAGATTCCTGCGCGGATTGCGGTGGGTGTTGTGTGGAGTGAAGAGTTTGGTGCGTTTGGCTATCATGCATGGGCGGAGGTTTTTGTGGGAGACTGGATTCCGATGGATCCCACGTTTGGACAATTGGTGGCGGACGCCACGCATATCAAGCTGTTAAATGGCGGGATAGATCAATGGCCCCGTCTGCTTCCGCATATCGGGGCCATGCAAATTGAAGTACTGGAAGTTCGCTAGGAATTACTTGGGTTGTGCGTCCTTGTTTGCCTCGGCACTTTTCCCAGCTTCTTCATCTACGATTTTTGCGATTGAGTCGGGGAATTGCACGCCGGCGATGTCTTTCATGGTGTGCAGGAGCGGGGGAACGACGCCGGCGAGATTGCTGAGGAAATTGGCGGTGGCGTTTTTGCCATTGGCGCCCGCGCCGCCGTCCCAGACGACGACTTTGTCGAATTTCACACCGGCAATGGCTTTGGCGGATTCTTCGGCCAGTTTATCCAAGTGTTCCAGCATGAGCATCTGGAAGGCGTTGTCGGAACCGCCGCAGGCGTCCACGATCTGGCGTAAACCATCGGCCTTTTGACGCAGTATCTCGAATTGACCGCGGGCCTGAGCCTCCAGTTTTGCGAAGATAGCCTTGGCCTCGCCTTCGGCTTCGATGCGCCGCTTTTCGGCTTCCGCTTCGGCCTCCACGATGATCTGGGCTTTCTGTGCTTTTGCGGGGGCTTCCAATTCCGCGCGGCGTTCCGCTTCCACCTTGGTTGCTTCCGCCAAGGCTGCTTTGGCCAACGCCAAGTTGCGCGCTTCCAATACAGCGGCTTTGGAGACTTCGGTTTGGGTTTCCGCGCGCTGGAAGGCTTCGGCTTCGCGCACCTTTAGTTCCGCGTTCGAGACGGCAATGGTGGCTTTGGCGGTATTTTCGCCTTCCACGGCTTTAGCGTTCGCGGCAGAAACGGAGACGCGCATGTCACGTTCGGCTTCTTTGATTTGTGCATCCCGTTGAAATGCTGCATTGGATTGGCCGACTTTTTCTGATTTTTCCAGTTCGGCGACTTGTACGGATTGATCGCGTTGAGCGGAGCGGATGCCGATGATCTGTGATTTCTGTGCTTCGGCGACTTGCACTTCTTTTTCACGGACGTTTTGGGCCACGCGGATTTCGCCGAGTTTTTCCTGTTCCGCCACGTCCGCGCGGGCCTGTTGCACGGCTTCGGAGGCCGCTTTCCGTCCGATGGCGTCGATATAGCCGGAGTTGTCGCTGATGTCGGTGATGTTGACGTTGATCAGCACCAGACCGATCTTGCGCAATTCGGGTTCAAGCGAGTTTTGGATGCTGGTGAGGAAGTGTTCGCGGTCCCGGTTAATTTCCTCGATGCGCATGGATGCGATGACCTGGCGCAATTGACCGAAGATGATGTCTTCGGCCTGTTTCTTGATTTGCGGCTGGGTCAGCCCCAAGAGGCGGATGGCCGCATTGTTCATGATTACGGGATCGGTCCCGATGGCCACGGTGAATACGCTGGGGACGTTTACGCGGATGTTTTCCAGCGAGAGGGCGTCTTTGAGCGGGACGTCAATCTGGATGGGTTCCAGGCTCAAATAGGCGTAGTCCTGGATGAGGGGGATGACAAAGGCGGCGCCGCCGTGGATGCATCGTGCGGATCCGCTGCCGCCGACTTTGCCGTAGATAACCATGATTTGATTGCTGGGGCAGCGTTTGTAGCGGGAGGACAGCATGATCAGGAAACTGGTGAATAGGATGGCGGCGAGGGCCGCGATGGCGATTATCCAGGCAAACATACATATCTCCTTGTGTTGAACTCTATCTAAAACCGGGGGAAAGGCGGGATACCTTTTCCACGTTTACCCTTATACGACTTTTTTCATGTGCTTTACTTCGACGGTGTTTTCATTCACAATGCCGGTCACAATCACATCGCTGCCGGTTGGAATGGATACTTCTTCGTCGGTGAAGGCTTCATATTCCATGGAACGGTTCTGGACGGCGACGGTCACCTTGCCTGCGCCGGTCCGTTTTGCCGGGATGGTTAGATACACTGTAGCGGTCATGCCCAAGGCGTTTTCAATGCGAACCGTGCCTTCGGCGTGCAGGGTCATGAAGAGATGCATTACCCAGGCTACCAGAATCATGGCGGCGACGCCGGCAGACAGTGCGAGGGAAAAGGCAAAGAACGAGGGCAGGCCGGCGGACATTCCCAATCCGCCGCCCAGTCCGAAAAAGGTGATGGAGGCCACCATCGATCGGAAGCTGACCAGTTTGAAAAACCAGGAGGAATCGTGTGTATCGCCACCATGATGCTCGGTGGCGTGGGCGCCGTCATGCATGTCGAAGTGTTCCGAACCATCCGCCATGCCATGGTGGTCCAACCCGATTAGGGCGAGGATGAACTGGATGGTCAGAATAATTCCGCCGGCCACCGCACACACTGCATATAGGGTAAACATCGGCTTTCTCTCCCATTTCCGGCACGTTGGTGTTCTGGTTTTCACCGGTATTACAACCATACTAAGGAAAATATTCATACTCGTCAATGTATTCTTTTGGGCTGGGATGGAAACGGTTGGTTGAGAATATTCCAGGACGATAGCATGGGAAGACTGGGAGGACTGGGAAGACTGGGAGGACTGGGAGGACTGGGAGGACTGGGAGGACTGGGAGGACTGGGAGGACTGGGATGGATAAATGGGATGAAATGGTTTAGGCAAGGGGAATCTTTAATTTTTAGCATTGTTGACCTGTTATGGCTGGAGTTTGTAAAGTGAGGATAGGATAGAAGCTCGAAATTACTTGGGAGGTGACTATGATGACTGTATCGTATACGCGTCGGGAAGCTCTGAACCGGATGGCCATTCTGGGTGCATTGGGTTTACTTGGAGGGCAGGGGGGCGCCTCCGCCAAGACTAAACCATTGCCCAATATTCTGTTTATCATGTCGGATGATCATGCGGCGCATGCGATAGGGTGTTATGGGAGCAAGGTGAATCAAACGCCGAATATTGATCGCATTGCGAAAGAAGGGATGCGTTTTGAGCATTGTTTGTGCTCTAACGCGATTTGCGGCCCGAGCCGAGCGGTGATTTTGACTGGGAAGTACAGTCATATTAATGGATTTCGCACGAATAGCGACAAGTTTGACGGTTCGCAGCAGACCTTTCCCAAGTTGTTACAAAAGGCGGGGTATGCGACCGCGATCATCGGGAAGTGGCATCTGGTGAGTCCACCGACGGGATTTGATTATTGGAACATTCTTCCGGGCCAGGGGGATTACGTGGATCCAGTGTTGATTGAAATGGGGGAGAAGAAAAAGCATCAAGGGTATGTGACGGATCTTATCGCCGATTTTACGATGGAGTTCATCCGCAAGCGGGATAAGAATAAGCCGTTTTGCGTGATGTGCCATAACAAGGCGCCGCACCGGAATTGGATTCCCGATGCCAAGCATGCGGATATGTATAGCGACCCCATTCCGGTTCCGGAAACGTTTGATGATGATTACCAGGGGCGAAGCCCAGCGGCGGCACGTGCGGAGATGCGTGTTGCGCGTGACATGACGCCGAAGGATCTGAAAGAGAACCCGCCGGAGGGTCTTGAAGGCGAAGCGCTGGCACGATGGAAGTATCAGCGGTACATGGAAGATTATCTGCGGGTAGTGGCATCGGTGGACGATAATGTGGGGCGGTTGTTGGATTTTCTGGATGCGGAAGGGTTGCGCGACAATACGCTGGTGATCTATACATCGGACCAGGGATTTTTCCTGGGGGATCATGGATGGTTCGACAAGCGGTTCATGTTTGAGGAATCGTTGAAGATGCCGTTGCTGGCGCGTTGGCCCGGGGTCATTGAACCTGGCACCGTGAACGAGGATATGGTGTCGAATATGGATTTTGCGCCGACGTTTTTAGCGTGCGCGGGGATAGAAACGCCGGGGGACATGCAGGGGCACTCCATGATGCCGATTTTGAAGGGAAAGCATCCTAATGATTGGCGAAAGACGTTTTATTATGAGTATTTTGAGTATCCGGCAGTGCACAGTGTGTATCCGCATTATGGGGTGTGCACGAAAAAGCATAAGCTGATTCATTATGTGTACAAGGAGGAGATTGATGCGTGGGAGCTTTTTGATCTCGAAAAGGATCCGCATGAAATGCACAGTGTGTATGACGATCCCGCGTATGCCGACGTGGTGAAGGAGTTGAAGGGGGAGTTGGCAAGATTACGGAAGGAATTGAAGGTACCAGCGTGAGCAAGATTTGCGTGGTTATGAGTACATTGATTCATGGAGAATACGGCACGGTTCCGGTTTTGTCTACTGTGTAGCCGAATTGCTGGATGTATTTCTCGGCGGGGAGGAAGCGGTCGTTGCGTTCGTTAAGTTTTTGTTGGAGCAAGTCGTCCAGTTGGTGTTGAATGGCTGAATTTTCCGGGGAATTACACAGATTTTTTTGTTGATAGGGATCGGCTTCATTGTCGAAGAGGAGCCAAGGGCCGTTCAGGTCGCGTACGTACGTGTATCGGAGGGTGCGAATCCCGCGGCATTCACGGCCGCCTTGCTTTCGGGTCCATTCGCCGAAGGGGGCCATGCACAGTAATAGGGCGGCGTCTACTTGAGGATCTTCACCCTGTAAAAGCGGTGTGGAGAGATCCTTGCCTTCCACGGTGGACGGAATGGGAACAGCACACAGACCCAGAAGGGTGGGCATGATGTCCGGGGCATTAAGCAATGTGGGAACGTTGCGTCCTTTTGTGCCGAGGCGCGCGGGATAACGCAGGAGAAACGGAACGCGGAGGGATTCGTCGTAGGGTTTTTGTTTTCGAATCATGCCTTGGGAAAACAGCATGTCGCCATGATCGGACGTGAAGACGAACACGGTATTTTCCGAGAGGCGGCATTCGTCCAGAGTGGCGAGGAGATCGCCGATGCAGTCGTCCAAGGCACAGATATGTGCATAATATCCCGCGAGATCTCGCCGAGCTTCTTTTTCCGAGGCTTCGGGGACATTCGGGCGCAATACCAGTTTCTCCGAAGTAATGCGTTTTTGGCAGGATTCCGGGGCGGTTTCGTAGGGGTTGTGGGGCGGCCCCCAGGAGAGAAATAGTGCAAAGGGCCGATCAGTGGCATGGTTGCGGACGTACTGTTGGGCCTCGCGGGTTTGCGCAATTGCATCATAGCCTTCCCATTCTTTAGGCACTGGTTCGTCGGCATAGTATTTTGAATGGTTGTAGTCGTGGGTGCATTCCTGGACCCGCCAATACTGAAATCCCTGGCGGTGTTCGGGGGGAATGAAACTGGAGCGGCCATGGCCTTCCAGATGCCATTTGCCGATATAGGCGGTGTCGTACCCGGATCCTACGAGGGCTTCCGCGATACTCACGGCGTCGTCGCGCAGGTGGACGTCGTTTAAGAACACTCCGTGGGTTTGCCAGTATTGTCCGGTCAACAAACTGGCGCGATAGGGGGAGCACACGGGACATCCGGAAACGGCATGGGTGAAATTCAGGCTTTGCGCCGCCAGTTGGTCCAGGTGGGGTGTTAGCGCGTTGGGATCGCCTGCGTACCCGGTGGCTTGCGCGCGCCATTGATCCGCAAACACAAATACGAGATTCGGCGGTTTCGTTCCGGAAGTTTTTGCGGATTCAATAGCAAAAGTACCTGGAGATATGGCCAAGCCGGCAGCCCCGGCGGCAAGGGTATTTAAAAATTCACGGCGTTTCATGGTATCTAAAAACCTTAAAGATTTATATTGTTAATCACTACTACTTTCTTTTCACGAGAAAAGAAAGTAGCAAAGAAAAGCGGTTATTTGAGGACGTCTCCTGGTTTATCGGGAAAGCCTTTGACTCCTCGTGAGTGATCGAACTGATATATCCGTTGCATGGGACGATCTTGCGGGGGCAAGACGAGCAGATTGCCGTCTTTGTTGAGTGCACGTTTGACATTGGTACGGGACAGCGCTTTTGCGGCCACTTTGCGCAGGCGTTTGGCCACTTCGGAGTCAGTGGTAATCCGTTGCTTCAACTCGTTCGGGTCATCTTTCAGATTAAAGAGCTGTTCCAAACCGCCGTTGGCCATGAAGATGTATTTCCAATTGCCTTCGCGCACCATGACCTTGAAGAGATTCTTGCCGGGCATGCCGTAATAGCCGATGAGGTGTTCGCGGCCTTTCGCGTTTCCTTTCGCTAGATCGAGCACATTTATGCCTTCGCGCAGTTCCGGATTTCCCGAAGCGGACGTGGCGATTCCGAAGAGATCCGTCAGGGACACGAGGGCATCGTTTTTCACGTTGGCAGGCAACTGTTCCGGCCAACTGACCAGGAAGGGGACGTGGCATGCGGCCTCGAAGAAACTTTCTTTCTGCCAGGAGTAATGATCGCCGAGATGATCGCCATGATCGGAAAAGAAGCAAATCAGAGTATTCGCGGCATCGCCGCGCGCCTCTACGGCATCGAGAATCCGGCCAAGACACTGATCGATATAAGAAATTTCGCCGTAATACCGCGCTTTGAGCACGCGCGCATGGGAATCATTGATGTCCTCCGCCCAGATGGCGTGATTCATCCAGCGGAGTTGTTCATCCATCAGGTCGACGGCCTTGTCGCCCCGAATGGGATCCGGCATGCGGTCGGGATCGTACATACGGTTGAAGGGAATAGGGGGCGCGAGTGGGGGATGGGGGCCGATGAAGGATACAAGGCCGAAATAGGGGCGTGGGTCTGATTGTGCGATCTGCTCGACGGCACAGTCGGCGGCCCATGCTTCCACGCCGAATGCAGCGGGGAGGGGACTCATCTGGGGCATGTAATACATTTCCGTGCGCTCGCCCATGAGCCCTTCAACGAAATCGTATTCGGGGTGTTTCTCCCGAATAAACGTTGCGTATGAATCACGATTACGTTGATCCGGAGAGCCGTAGAGTTCTTCGCTGTGCCGATGCACTTCATAGCCGACGTCTTCATCCCAGGGATGGGTATGGAATTTTCCGATGCCGAAGGTGCGGTAGCCGCGTTGAGTCATCGTGCGTGCGAGATAGGGTCCGCAACGGTCTTCATTTTTTTCGGGTTGGCCCTCGACGAGTTTTGGTCCAGCATTTGAATAGACGCCCGTAGTGGGCGCGTCACAGCCGGTACGGATGGTCAATCGGGCGGGAACGCATACGGGGCAGGGCGAATAGGCATTGGTGAACGCGATGCCGCGCGCCACGAGCCGGTCGTAATTTGGCGTGTAGATGTGCGGATTGCCCAGCGCGGCGATGGTGTCCGCACGCTGCTGATCCGTCATGATGAACAGGATGTTGGGGGGATGGCTGGACGGTGGGGCGGGGGGTGGTGCACCTTCTTTCGCTGTGGCGGTGAGGGAGGTGGCCGCGGCGGCGGTGAGAATGCCTAAAAACTCACGGCGCTGGAGCATTCCCTGTGTGGGGGAAGAAGGTTTATGCATGGCATTTTCCTTTTTGCGCGAGGCTATTACACTGTAGGCACAGTAAATGGATCTTCAGCGTTTTTCAAGGCTTCGATTAATTGAGCGTTTAGATCTTTTCGGATCTTGGCGAATTCGGGATCATCAATGAGGTTTTTCAGTTGCAGGGGATCTTCCTGGTTGTCGAACAGGCACCAGGGTTTGTCAGGGTAGACGGCGTAGGTGTAGCGGGGCGTGCGCAGTCCGCGAAAGAGGGGCGCGGGATGATTCTCGCCGCCGGAGGCGTTTTTCTTGGAGATGTGCATGATAAGCTGTGCGTCGGGCGCGGGACCAGTTTTCCCAAGCATCCACGGGGAGAAATCCTGTCCGCCGCATCCCGGTGGCGCACTGAGGCCCGCGAGGCTGCATAGGGTGGGCAGGATGTCAATGGCGCCGAATAATGCATCGCACCGCGTGCCGGGCGGGATGATGCCGGGGCCTCGAATAAAAAACGGCACACGGATGGATTCTTCGTAGGGTTGGCGTTTGCTTCCCAGTCCATGGCTTCCCATCATGCTGCCGTGATCGGAGGTGTACACCACGATGGTGTTTTCGTTGAGGCCGAGTTCGGAAAGCGTGGCCAGAAGACGGCCCAGTTCATCGTCGATGGCGCTGATGTGCGCGTGGTAGCCTTGGTAATAGGGCCAAGTGTTCTTTCCCCATATTTTTGCGTCGTCCGCCTTTCCTTTTTGGATTTCCTCCGGAACATTTCCGCGCCAGGGGAGGGAGCCTTCCGGATACAGCGCCTTCTTTTCCGGGGGTGGATCGAGGAAATTGGAGTGAGGGGGATGCAGGGAGAGCATCAGGAAAAAGGGATTGTCTTTATTGTTGCGGATGAACTGCAGCGCCTGATCGGTCATCAGGGTAGCGTTGTAGCCTTTGGGCTGAACCGGTTTGCCGTCACGCGGATGATATCTCCCGTGATCCCAATGGATGTTTTCATCGGTCCAGATGAGGGAGGTGTCAAAGCCGAAGGATTCCGCGCGCACGCCGCCGAGATGCCATTTGCCGACGTAGCCCGTTTTATATCCGGCGGATTTAAAGGTTTTGCCGAGGGTGGGGAGAGCATCGCTCAGTTGGATATTGTTGTCGATCATGCCGGTTTGATAGGGCCAGCGGCCGGTCATCAGTATGGCGCGATAGGGTGTGCAGACGGGGTAATTGCTGATGCAATGGGTGAAGGTTGCGCCTTCTTTGGCCATGCGGTCCATGACAGGGGTATGGAGTTGCGGCATTTCCGAGCAGGCCATGGACTGCCAGCGGTGCTCGTCGCTGAAGGCATAGATCACGTTGGGTTTTCGGGGGGATTGCGCGTGGGCGGAGGCGCCGAGGGCGGTCAAGGCGGCCACACCCGCCACGCGGCCCATGAATTCGCGCCGGGGCATGTCTTTTGAGGATCGAAAGTTCATAGCCGGTTCCTTGTTCAATAGTGATTGTACCCACTGCTGGGGAGGCGATCAACGTATTATCGAGGGAAATAGGTGAAGATGATTGTTTTCTGCCACCCCTCCAGGATGGTTTGTTTATGGGGGGGGCCGGGGGTATCGCTTCGCTCAACCCCTGGCTTTCGGACAGTACGGCAACGCTGGGGGTGAGTGGGAGGACTGGGAGGACTGGGAAGGCTGGGAAGGCTGGGAGAATAGGACCAATAAGACCTATAAGACCTATAAAAGGGAGCGTGTATCAGGGGGTGGACTGAATTTGAGGAGGGAGTGAGGCAGCCGCTGTATATTGCATTTTCAGTATGAAACCTTTTTGTTGTCAGGGGAGTCTTAAGGGTGTATTCAGTCGGGATGCATTGAGGTTCAGAGGAATTTTTCAGCATGTTTATTCTATGCGTGTATCTAGTGTTTTTTTCGCCGGAGTCGCGGTAGCGGTGGTGTTGGTGGGGCTGGCGCATGCTGCTCCCGAGAAAAAACAGCGCACTCTCACGGTTGACTGCGCCGATACGTTTTTTAATAGGAGGCATGCTTGGTGTGAATCGATGGCTGTTTTTTACGCTATATCACATCGGATCGGCCAGAGGATGTTCTAAATCAGTATCCTCCATTTCACCAGGAGGAAATTTTCAGGATTCACGCGTAGCCGGTGGTAACGTTGGTGGCTGAGAGTGTTCTTTGAGTTCATTTTCATCGCTGCGATCATTTGTGGCCATGCGGGGCATGTGAGGGCATGTGAGTCCTAATGAGTAACAAAGAACGCCTATAACAACTCAATTTTTTGAGTTCGGCAAACATCTATGAAATCTTCCGCATTAAATGTAAGCAAAGCATCCTTTTTTATGGTGATGTCGTCTAGAACAAGACGTATTACCATGTCCGCAAGCGCGATAACTCTTTTTTTTGATTTGGACCATCGAAGAGTAATCTCAAGAGCTTTGTCCCGGTATGGTGTATCATCTATGCGCAAGAAATGAGGCTGACGCAGCAAGGATTCAAACCGTACGACCTGATGTGGTTTTTTGCAAAAACGTGTATTAATGGTTTCGTAAAGCGATGGCCAAGGCACCAGGACATTCATCTGTGCCAATACATTTTCTTTTTCCCCCGCCTGTGCATGGTACTGGTCTCTTGGATCAAATAAAGCGAACCAAAATCCGGTGTCCACAACAATACTTTTCGTAAATCTACTCATCCGTGTCTTCTATATCTTCTGCAGATACGGCGTACCCGGTCCATGGGGCAGTTTTTCGGGAACCTGTAATGAAAGTTCCTTTCATTTTTCCATTCGCGAGATGAATCACATATAACCGGGAACGTCCGTTGAGATGAACATGAGATGCCAAATCTTTCTTGAGAGCGTCAATAAGATCTCCGGAGTGTTCAAATCTCAAACACGCCAAGCTATCCCCGCATTCTTTGGCCTCATGGTTGTCCAACCAGGAATATAGCGCCTCATAATCTCCTTGAACGCCTAAATCAAAGGAAAACCAGATAAAACTTTTCATAAAACACCTCCTCGAAAAACATTCTAGCACACCTATTGTTATGTTGCAATCTTGAATGATTTTCAAAGCGTTTATAAGGCACATTTTCACATGGGTCTGTGCTGCTTTCTTTACTCACATATGCGAAAAAGTACATACTGGCACGTTGTGTTAATCAGAAGGAGACATTTCATGCGTGTAACACGAAGAGGATTTATGGGACAGACGGCGGCGGCCGTGCTTGCCGCGCAAACGTTGGCCAAGGCGCAGACCGATCCGGCGGCCGCGCCGAAATTGCGTGCGTGCGTGATTGGCGACGGGAAACAGGGCGTGTATGGGCACAGCATGCATCTCGCATTTGCTACGCGGGATGACGTGGAAGTGGCGGGGCTTGCGGACCCGGTTGAGGAAACGCGTGCGAAGGCGGCGGCATCGTCCAAGGCGCAGCGCACGTATGCGGACTACCGGGAGATGCTGGAGAAGGAAAAACCGGATCTGGTGGTAGTTGGGCCGCGTTGGACGATTCATCACAAGGAATACCTGCTTGCGGCGGCGGCGGTTGGCGCGCATGGGTTTATGGAAAAGCCGGTCAGTCATGATTTGGCTGAAGCCGATGATATGGTCCGTGCGATTGAGGAAAAGAACCTGAAGTGGGCTGTTGCCTATAATTTCCGGGCTTCCGCCCAGCTCGCGCATGCGCGCCGCATGATTATGGAGGAGGGCATCATCGGGGATGTGCTGGAAATTCGCGGCCGCGGGAAGGAGGACGAGCGCGCCGGAGGAGAGGATCTGATTGTGCTGGGAACGCATTCGTTTGACGCCATGCGTTATTTCCTGGGCAATCCCTTGTGGTGCGAATCGGATATCACGGTGGAGGGACGGGCTGCGACGAAAGCGGATGTGCATGAGGCTACGGAGCCGGTGGGGCCCATTATGGGCGACCGCATCAGGGCCATGTTTGGCTTTCCGAACAGCATTGCAGGCTATTTCTCCACGACGAAGAACACGCATGGCTATGGCGGGCGCTGGGGATTGGATATTATGGGATCACGGGGCATGGTGACCATCCGGATCAACGGCGGCATCAATATCTGGCTGCTGCGCGATCCCGCATGGGCTCCGGGCGGGCGTGATAAGGTGTGGGAACCACTGCCTGATATGCCGGTGTTCGAAGAGAAACGTCCTGAAATAGAACGCAACGCACCGATTGTGTCGGATCTGATCGCGGCGATTAAGGAGAATCGCCTGCCCAAGGTAAGCCTGCAGGATGGGCGGGATTCGACGGAGATGATTCACGCGGTGTATGAAGCGTATCTGCATGGCGGGCGGGTGGCGTTCCCTATGAAAGATCGAACCCATCCGCTTACACGGCCCGCGTGAAGGAGATCGGGATTCGGGGCCCGATAGCGATAGCGATAGCGATAGCGATGCTAATTCTGATGCTCTGTCATAGATAGTGGATTAGACATTGTACAGGACTTACGGCACTTGTTTTATGTAACAAAAGGCACACAGAACATGAAAAAGGCCGCTGGACTCGAAGGAATCCAGCGGCCTTGCGCTTTAGTCTAGGTGCTTATTTTTTCCTGCGGATTCGGAGGACGCCCAGCCCGCCGGCCAATGCGGCCAACGCGGCCAGACCCGTTATGCTCGCCACAGGAATACTGTAACCGACTTTCAGGGTGGCTTCAGAGGTAATGGTTTTCCCTGCGCCATAGGTACTATCGGCTTCTGAGACTTCTACCATGTACAGGCCGTCATCGGAGGTATCCGGGGCGATGAAATCCACGTAAGAGGTGTATACGCCCAAATCCTGCCATGCCTTTGCTCCGTCGTCTTTGAACCAGCCATACGAGACGGGTTCAAGGCCGCCTTTCACGGTCACAGACCATCGATAGTCTTCATTTAACGGAATGGTGGTATCTTGCAGCGGTTTCTCGAACTCAATGTGATCGGCGAACTCTACCGAACCGTTTGTTGAACATGCGGTATCGACTGCATCTGTAATGCAGACCCGATAGTCATAAAGGCCCTGTTCGCCCGCTGGATTCACTGTCAGGACCACGGAGTTACCTTCGATGAATTCCGTGAAAACGCCCAGAGAAGTTTCATCCGGGGTGCCCGATGGATTGCGCAGCCATTCGTAGCTGGCCGGGAACAAACCACCTTCAAACATGGCATCCATGACAAACGGCGGCTCGTCCGAATACACTCTGAAATCGCCGGGATTCCGAGTGTACGTGATGGGAGTGCCGACATACAGGAGGGCGGTTTGAGAGGTTAAGGTGGTCGGGCCGGAAATCGTGCTGCCCTGGTCCACCGCTACCACGTCAAAGGCATGCCCATTATCATCCGCAATGGTCACGATGCCCAGATCCAGCGTGGAGTTGTCCGGCGCCCCCATGGGAACACCGCCTTCACGCCAAGTATGGACGAGCGGCAGGAAGCCTCCCGAAATGCCAACGCTGAGTTGGACGTTGGTGCCTTCGTAGACGTACACATCCGACAGATTGGTCACGATGACCGGTGCATTTGCCACACTCACCACACTGGGTCCGAGTGTGATTGGCGGATTGGCCGGGCTGGTATCATCCACGACCACCGTGTACGAGCCGATATCGCCGGCATCGGCGGTTCCCAGATTCAATGTGATGTTACTGGGAGCGCCCGGAATAGGCGTGCCGCCCTTGCTCCAGGTGAAGCTATAGGGGGGCACTCCATTGTCCACCGTTGCGGTAATGGCGAGCGCTTCGCCTGTATACGCGCGAATCTCAGCAGGCAATGAACCGTTCATATGAATCGTTACGGTCAAGGATGCGGAATTTGAGGTGACGGACTGCGGGGTTGGTGTTCCGCTATCGCTTACCGTAACCCGATAGTTTCCTGCGTCCATGACGCCATCGCCGCTGAGTTCAATGGACAAGGTATCCGTGTCCGCGCCCGATACCTGGGAGCCGGAACCGGACACGTGGTCTCCATTGGTGATGGTTACCCATGAGCCGCCATGATACCATTTCCATTCGTAGTGTAACGGTTGAAGGCCGCCGCGTTCATTGGTTACGACATTGAACTGGGCGGTTTCATACTCGTTTTTGGTGGTGTTTTGCGGATGCTGCGTGATAGCGAGGTTATTCCTCACGTACAGTACACCGTATTCAGACTGTATGCTGTCTCCGGTGTCATTCAGCAAACAGTAATAGCTGCCTTCGGCGTTGAACCCGAGACTGGTCAGGTTCAGCGTGGAGGTGCGGCCTGCCGTCA
Source organism: Candidatus Hydrogenedentota bacterium (assembly GCA_029565395.1). Lineage (GTDB taxonomy): Bacteria > Hydrogenedentota > Hydrogenedentia > Hydrogenedentales > CAILVY01 > CAILVY01. Next base: position 19,143 of record JAKQOG010000022.1, read on the forward strand.
CAATGGCAACGTTGGTGGAGGAATCA
>JAKQOG010000250.1 GCA_029565395.1 Candidatus Hydrogenedentota bacterium
TGTCCGGCTGGAAAAGGGTTTGGGTTACATCAAATAATTGCTCACTTACTAAGTATCGTTCCCTTCGGAAAACCGGCAACCTGGAGGGAAGGCGGAAGAACACGCCGGGGAGCGCCACAGATGCAAAAAAGCGTTGTATTGCCCAACCGCGATATCATGAGAAAAATCAGCGCGATTGTTCTCGGCGGGGGACGCGGCACCCGGCTTTACCCATTAACCAAGGTGCGCGCAAAACCGGCCGTCCCTTTGTGCGGCCGGTACCGGTTGGTGGACATTCCCCTGAGTAATTGCATCAATTCCGGCGTGAACCGCATCAGCGTGCTCACCCAGTTCAACAGCCACTCCTTGAACCGCCATATCAATAATGCCTATCAATTTGACGAGTTCAGCGGCGGTTTTGTGGAGGTCCTGGCCGCCGAGCAAACCAATGAAACCGGCGACTGGTACCAGGGCACGGCCGATGCCGTGCGCAAACACCTGTACCACCTCAACCGCCAACCAGCCAGCCATTTCCTGATTCTTTCGGGGGACCAGCTCTATCACATGGACTACCGCCATCTAATCAAAACCCACCTTGAAAAAGGCGCCGATGTAACCGTGGCCGCTCTGCCTGTCACCCGTGAGGCGGCACGCGGATTCGGGATTATGAAAGTAAACCAGCAGGGAGCCATTCGCCGTTTTGTGGAAAAGCCCACCGACCCGGTAGTGCTGGATTCACTGATTACACCCGGAAAAGTGTTCGATGATTTCGGCCTGGCCGCTGATGGAAAGGAATATCTGGCATCCATGGGCATCTACGCCTTCAAGGCGGAAGTCCTCGAACAGCTGTTGACCATGAATTATGAATGGGTGGACTTCGGCAAGGAAATTCTACCCAATGCGTTGAAGACATTCCGGGTATACGCGCATATGTTCAGCGGTTTCTGGGAAGACATCGGTACGGTCCGCTCCTACTTCAATGTTAGTATGGACATGACCTCGCCGAATCCGCCGTTTGAATTTCATGATCCCAAAAATACCATCTATACCCATACCCGCATGCTGCCGGGCGTGCGCATTTCGGACGCCAAGATAAAGGATGCCATTATTTGCAGCGGGAGCCGCATCCATCGGGCGGAGATCTCCAATGCCATCATCGGCATTCGCGGAATTGTGCAGGCGGGGGCCGTAATCAAGCGGTCTATTGTGCTGGGCGCCGACTACTTCGAAGAACCAGATGCCATCCGCAACTATCCCATTGGCATCGGAAAGAACACCCGAGTTACCCAGGCCATCATTGACCACAACGCACGCATCGGGAAGAATGTCGTCATCCAGGGCTCGAATAAGCTCCCAAACAAAGACGGCGAGGGCTACGCTATCCGGGACGGTATCGTCGTGGTGTTCAAGGATGCCGTCATCCCCAATAACACCCATATCGGAGACGTCTAGCCGGTATTGTCTTACCGCTTTCCCTGCTGATAAAATACACCGGTTGTATTGTCTGAAGACTAGGCCGTTAATACTATGGAAGGAACACTGTATGCAAACATCATTAATCATTGAATCCAACGGGTCCGGAAAAGAAAAACTGGAGGCCTTGCTGAGCCAGGGCTATACCGTGGTATCCATTACGGCCAACCATGGCAAAAGTTACAATGATTTCCTGATCATTCTGGAGAAAAAGGATTAACAAAGGAAAGAAGCTGGACAATGCGTAAAATCAACTATGGCTGGATCATTGCCGCGTCTATTGCCCTGGGTATCGGGGCGCTGATCTATTTCGGAAGCCCGAGCCGGCTTCCCGTGGAAGAACAACAGGCGCGCGAAGACGCCGCCGAGGCGGCCACCAAGGCGAGCCGCGATATCATCAAGGCCGAGGAGGACGCCGCCGCGACGACCCGCCGGGCCGTGGAGGATATGGTGCGGGCGGAG
>JAKQOG010000253.1 GCA_029565395.1 Candidatus Hydrogenedentota bacterium
CAACGGAATACTCATCCACAAGATAGCGGGCCCAAATGAAGCCCATGAGAACACATGAAACAACAAATAAGAAACGCAATACACGGACACTTATCGTCATAGGTATTACTCCCTAAGACCCCTGATAACAAAGGGATATTATTGGATGTTATGAACCATTAAAATTGTTACGCTTGGCCCTGGATTACCCTCGCAGGCTACCTCCTTTCCCGCACCAGTATAATGTTGGAAAAAGAAAAAATTATCTTATTATCAGTATATGCTTATAGACTTAGTATACGTTATCCCAGTTTCGTAAATAAAGTTTCCTGGAATTGAGGCATTTGCAAAATAGACCTTTTCTTATTTGGGCGCCGTATAAGGCAGGGCTATGCCGGTAATTCACGCTCGGTCCACGGGGCTTTAGAGAAGATAGTCTGTTTCGCAAAGGCCTGAATTATTCAGGAAACCGTTGAATGCATTTAATAACAATTCTGCTTAATTTGGGCTCCACGGCATTGGCCGTGGCGATTATCTTTGCAATATCCACGGCTTGAAGGGCATCCGGAAGGCATTCGTCTGTAATGGCAGAAAAGCCCAGCACTTTCAGCCCGGCATGTACGGCAACAATTACTTCCGGAACAGTGCTCATCCCCACGGCATCGGCTCCGATAGTGCGCATAAAACGATACTCAGCACGGGTTTCCAAACAAGGTCCGGGGCAGGCCAGATACACGCCTCGGCGCAGGGGAATGCCTTCTTCCAGTGCGGCTTGTTCCGCCATGGCAATATACGCCCTGCTATACGGTTCACTCATATCTGGGAAACGAGGGCCTAGGGTGTCGTCATTTGGACCTATTAAAGGGTTGTCGCCCATAAAGTTAATATGATCTGTAATAACCATTAAATCACCAGCCGAAAACTGGGGATTTAATCCTCCAGCAGCATTCGACACGACCAGACTGTGGATACCCAAAGCCTTAGCCACCCGGATAGGGAAGGTTACTTGCTGCAAGGTATACCCTTCGTAAAAATGAAAACGTCCCGACAGTGCCACCACCGGTTTTCCCGCCAACTGCCCAAGCACCAGCTCGCCGGCATGGGTATCGACGGTAGAAACGGGAAAATGGGGGATGTCTTTGTATTCCACGCGGGCTTGGACCTCGATCCGGTCTGCCAGGCTTCCCAGACCTGTTCCGAGAATTACGCCAATTTTGGGTTCCAAATTACTCACACTGCGGATGGAGGCAACCGCCTCTTGAATACATTCATGCAACTGCATGCGCTACTTCCTTTTCTTTTCTATCATCTTTACCCAGACTTCGGCGGCATCCAGACCCGCCACACTCACTTTTTTAACCCGCGACTTTGCGCCGCTCACCAATGTTACCGCTCTTTTGGGGATACCCAGGTGTTCGGCCAGAAACACGCACAGGGCTTTGTTGGCTTCCCCTTCAACGGGAGGTGCGGTTAGCGCTACGCGGAGGCTATTGTCATAATTGACAATAATCTCGTTTCGTGATGCCTTGGGTTGAACCCGCGTGGTTAACAACACATATCCGTTTCGTTGTTCAATAGGGGTCATTACGCTACCTCCATCCAGCGGCCCATGCGCTGGAACTTTTCCTGACGTTTTTCACGGGTCCATGTGCCGGTCCGGCATCCTTCGAGAAACATGCTGATTTCGTTTGCAAGCACCTTGGCGGCGGCGTTCGGATCGTTGTGCGCGCCCCCATTGGGTTCCGGCAACACCTTGTCAATCACTCCGAGTTCTTTTACTTCGGCCGCGGATACCTTCAAGGCAGAAGCGGCCATTTCCTTTTTATCCACGTCGCGCCAGAGAATTTCGGCGCAGCGTTCGGGCGGGCAAATCATATAGACGGCATACTCGAACATAACGATCCAGTCGGCCATGGCAATGCCCAAGGCGCCGCCGCTGCCGCCTTCGCTGAGCACTATGGACATTATGGGGGTATTCAGCCGGGAGCATTCCAGGAGGTTCTGTGCAATGGCCAGTCCCTGGCCGCGTTGTTCCGCTTCGATGCCGGGATGGGCGGCGGGGGTGTCAACGAAGGTGATGATGGGATACCCGAAGCGTTCCGCCATTTTAAACATGCGCAGGGCTTTTCGGTATCCCCGGGGGTGGGCCATGCCAAAATTGCGCGCCACTTTTTCTTCCGTGGTGGTTCCTTTTTGCTGCCCGGCCACGAAAACGGTTTGTCCGTTGAAGGAGCCAATGCCGCATACCATGGCGGGGTCATCCCCGATGGCGCGATCGCCATGCAATTCGATGAACTCCTCCAGGATGCGGGAAGTATAGTCCAGCATGCGGGGGCGTTTGGGGTGCCGGGCCAGTTGCACGCGTTCCCAGGGGGTCAGGTTGGCATACACCCGGGTGCGTTCTTCCTCCGCGCGCTTAAGATACTCCGCGCGTCTATCTTCAGAATCAGCCTTCGCGGCAAGCTCCAAAAATTCATAAATGCTGTTTTCAAACGGCAATAGCGGTTCAGGCACAGTCAAGGCTCCATATAATGTTAGCGGCTATTCTATCATGAATCCGGGGGAAATCCATCACAGGCGATTCCGAAATAGTCCGTTTTCCCAAAACCACACCGCACCGAGGACAAATTTCCAGCATTTCCTGGCCAATTTAAATTCGCCCGGAGGAGAAAAAGGCTATTTCGCAAATGCCTCCATCACATTACCGTATATCGCGGATCGAAGCGCCGGAACAGCCATTTTTCAAATTCCACCGCCCAGAAGACCGAGGAACCCAGCAGAATGCACAGGAGGAAATGAGAGAAGTCCAGGGATGTCGTCCCGAAGATGGCATGGCAGAAGGGCACATAGACCACCATGGCCTGCAGAATAACCATGAGGGATACGGCGCCCAAAAGGAAAAGGTTGGAGAAGATCCCTTGCTGGAAGAGGGAATCTCGAATTGATCGGATAGCCATGGCATGACCTAGCTGCAGGAACACCACGATAGTGAAGATCATGGTTTGCGCTTGATGCCAGGAAGCTTCATTGCCGGGAATCCAACAGGAATAGCCCGCCCCCAGGGTGACTAACGCCATCAGCAAACCCACCCACACAATATGAACGCCCATAGCGCGGCCAATAATGCTTTCATCGGGACGCCGCGGCGGACGCCTCATCACATCGCGTTCGGGAGGCTCCATGGCCATGGCCAAGCCCGGCAACCCGTCAGTTACCAGGTTCATCCAAAGAATCTGGATGGGGAGCAGGGGAGGGGGCATCCCGATGAGCGAACCTGCCAGCATGACCCACAACTCTCCGGAATTCGTGGACATGATATACCGGATGAAACGGCGGATATTGTCGTAAATCACCCGGCCTTCTTCGACGGCGGCCACAATGGTGGCAAAGTTGTCGTCCTGCAGGACCATGTCAGAGGCTTCTTTGGAAACATCCGTGCCTGTGATGCCCATGGCCACGCCAATATTGGCCTTTTTCAAGGCAGGAGCGTCATTGACGCCATCGCCGGTCATGGCGGTTATCTGGCCTTCTTCCTGAAGGGTTTCCACGATGTGCAGTTTATGTTCCGGCGCTACCCGTGCATAGACCCGGGTTTCACGCACCACCTTTGGCCAATCGTTCTCGGTCAGTTTGTCCAGATCCTGGCCGGTGAGCAGTGTTTCATCCTGGGCAAGATGAAGTTGCCGGGCGATATAACGCGCGGTAAGCGGATGATCTCCGGTAATCATTATCGGCACAATGCCGGCGCTCTGGCAGGTGCGGACGGCGTCCGGCACCTCCTTTCGGACGGGATCCACCATGCCCACCATGCCAATAAAGGTCAGGCCATTTTCCATCAGTTCAGGGTTGGCCCCTTTTTCTTCTTCCTGGATGGGGCGGAAAGCCAGCCCCAGTACGCGGATTCCTTCGCCTGCAATGCGATCATGCGCGGATAACATTTCCGCGCGCAACGCGTCATTCAAAGGCTCTGCTCCCGTGCAGGTCAGCCGCCGGGCCGAGAGTTGCAGCAAACCATCCACGGAGCCTTTTGTAAAAGCAATATACGGTCCCTGTTCAATGGCCCAATCCGAAAAAGAGGCAAGAGCGGCATTATCCGGTCGATGCTGAGGAAGGGCATGAATGGTGGTCATGCGTTTACGGGAAGAATCAAAAGGAGCCTCGCAGAGACGGGGAAAAGCCTGGTCAAGGGCAGGCTTGGAAAGCCCGATTGCCGCAGCGGCAGTAACCAAAGCGCCTTCTGTTGGGTCCCCCAGCGCGCTGAAGCGGCCCGGAAATTCCTCTTTCAAGACGGCATCATTCACGAGTGCCAGACCGCCTAACAGGATTTGGGCATTCCTCTCCTCTTGAATCGTTTCAAAACGTCCTCCGGCAAATGAAATGGAGCCCTCTGACAATTCCAGCGAAACCACGGTCATGCGGTTTTCGGTGAGGGTGCCCGTTTTATCGGAACATATGGTGGTTACGGACCCCAGGGTTTCCACCGCCGTGAGTTTTCGAATCAACACCCGGCGGCGAAGCATGCGCTGGGCGCCGAGCGCCAGGGCAATGGTGACAACAGCGGGCAACCCTTCCGGCACCGCAGCCACCGCCATGCTAACCGCGCTCAGAAAAATGTTTTTTAACGTTTCACCCCGGAAATACTGTACAGAACCCACCAAAATGATTATCGCCACCGCCACATATGTCAAAATGCGGCCGAGTTCATCCAACCGCACTTGCAGCGGAGTCGGCTCGCGTTCGACCGATTGAAGCATGGAGGCTATGCGCCCCAGTTCCGTGTTCATCCCGGTGGACGTAATGAGCATGAGACCGCGCCCATAGGTAACTGCCGTGCCTAAATACGCCATGTTCTTACGGTCCCCAAGGGCGGCATCAGCGGCTGTCGGCAAAATGTCTTTTTCCACGGGTTCGGATTCACCGGTGAGCGCTGCTTCCTGGATACGGAGATTTGCCGCCTCGATCAAGCGTCCGTCCGCAGGCACCGCGGCGCCCGCTTCCAAGAACACTATATCGCCGGGGACAAGTTCCTTGGCGGAAATTTCCACCACGTGGCCGTTGCGGCGTACGCGCACATTCGGCGTGGCCATGCGTTTCAGCGCCGCCATGGCTTTTTCTGCCCGGTATTCTTGTGATAATCCCAGGAGGGCGTTCAACACTACGATTACCAGAATGGCAATGGCGTCCGTCGTCTCTCCCACCGCAAGGGAGAGCACTGCCGCGCCGATTAAAATCAGCACCAGAAAAGCGGTAAGCTGTTCCCACAGAATGCGCCATGGACTCTTTATTCCTTTTTCGGTCAGTTCATTTGGTCCATGCTGGGCCAGGCGATGAGACGCCTCCGGGGTGTCTAAGCCCTGCTGGGCATCAATCTTTAATGCGCGTAGCGCGTCTTCGGCGGGAATCGTATGCCACAACAACCGTGTATCTGGTGTGGAGGCTCCTTCCGGCATGGCAGCTCCTTGCTCTTGGGTTCAGATTAGTGGGTGGCCTCTTTTTCAGAAGATTTCTTCCATTTGGAAGCGTATCCATCGCATAACGGCCAAAACAGTGAGATTAGTGTACACGTTCTGCGCGCAGAAAAGAAAAAACCTCGGAAGCAATTTTGCCGTTCCGAGGTGCATTTTAATTCTCGAAGCCGTTTACGCTTTTAGACCGTTTCGAGCGCCTCGTCAAAGTACTCCGCAAAGCACTCCGCATGCCAGTATTCACCATCGACTTCGACTGCATCACCGAATTGGATGTCTACCGCTTCGATGTGCTCATTACACAACGTGCACCGCATGGTTTATGTCACCTCTCTTTCTGGGGGATATTCGTACGTGTGTGCACATACAATCGCGGGGCTTATACCACATATTCCAAGAGATGTCAAGAACTTTTTTCGATTCACGGTAAATAGCGGCGGATTTCCACACTAATTTACCTATATGACAGATTTATTAATTTTATCAATTCATTGCCGTTGGCACAAATGTGTGCTTTTTAAAATTGTGCCTGGAGCGAGAAAATGGGATGAAAAATATGCAAAACGCCCCGCAGAACTATATCATCCTGCGGGGCGGCAATTAGTAATCTATTATATTATGCTTGTCCGGGGCAGAAGCCGTCTTCTCCGTCGGGGCAGGGATGATAGCCGCCGGAATTGAAGAACTGGAT
>JAKQOG010000263.1 GCA_029565395.1 Candidatus Hydrogenedentota bacterium
CGGGCGTTGTTCTTCATTACAAGGACGGTGCATGGGCCGTGGAGAAATTACCCGGGCCGAATGGTGGGAACTGGACACTGGTTGGAATTTCATTTCCCAGCACCACCAGCGGCTGGGCGGTTGGGTATGACAATGCCAATGCAAAAATGTTGATGTTCCAATACATGCCCTAACCTCCGGAGAATGAAAATGTTCCTCTGCCGTTTTTGCATGCTGATACTGCTTGTGTGTGGGTATGCGCTGGCAGCTCTGTCTGCTCCGTCAGCCGGCAATGCTTCACAAGAGCGCACGCCGGTCTTTCATATACAAGACCGTACTGAAGAGCCGTTGTTAAAGGCGGAGAAACCGTGGGAGAATCTCAGCATCGGCGTGGGCACGGTGCTTCGCGAAGGGGATCGCTGGCGGATGTGGTACAACGCATTTGACCAAAACTATAAGCGCGATGACGATGCCTCCTGCTGTTACGCAGAATCGCCCGATGGTGTTCACTGGACAAAGCCGGATCTCGGGCTCGTGGAATATCAGGGGAGTAAGAATAACAATATTCTTATCAGCGGGCCGCAGGCCGGTGGATATTGTCTCTCCTCTGTCTTCCCGGATGAAGGCAAGGAACCCGGCGTGAAATACAGGATGACCTGGCACCGCTTTAAGCCACAAGATGCGTGGTGGGTTTATGGCGGGACGTCATTGGATGGTCTTCATTGGAAACTGAATCCGGCGCCGATCCTCGCCAAAAACTCCGATACGACAACGCCCTGCATCCCGGATGGCAAAAAATACCGCCTGTACACGCGCCTATGGCAGGGGGGCGATTTCAAGGGTGCGCGGTCGGTGGGATACACCGAATCCGATCATTTCGGCGATTTCCCCGACCCGGTGGAGATTTTCAGCCATGATGCGCAGGACCCGGAGGGAATGCAGTTCTACTCGAACGCCGCTTCCAAGCTAAAAGATACTCTGTACGTGATGCTGCCCGCCGCGTTCTATACTAAAAACCAGACGGTGCGATGCCATCTCGCATGGAGCCGTGACGGCGTACATTTCACCCGCTACGGGCGGGAACCTATCGTTGATCTCGGTAAAAATTTTGGCACCATGGGTATATATGTTGCGCCACGCGCCATACCCGGTGACGCGCCGAATACGTGGTGGTTTTATTACAACGGCACCAATGTGGGGCACGACTCACCCCTCTCTGAAGTCAAGTATGACGGTGGTGTCGGACGCTTTCTGCTCGTAGTGGAATGAAAATCTTGTTTACTGATCTAAAGTGAGTTTGAACCAGCGGATCACGCTGACGCAGTCCTCATAGCACCAGAAGGCCACGAAAATAGCGCCGTCGGGGGAGTGGGTGAGGCACGGTGCGCCAAATCGCAATACAGTGAAGTTTTGGGACATATTGCTTGAAGTTCCTGTCAAACCGCGAACTTCGGCGCCCCACAGTGGTATTTGTTCATCGGTCACCCATTGAGCGCCTTCCAGATGTGCGAGACACGCCCAAAGTCCTGGTGTATCCATGCGCCGGTACACACAAAGAATGCGCCCATCGTTGAGCGCTAAGGGGGTCAGGGTTTGTCCTGTGAGGCCGGTGGAAGCCGGTGGTGACCATGTGTTGCCGTGATCATCACTCAGGGAATACTGGTTGGGCCTATCCTTTTCCGCAAGGACATCATACGCCCAGGCCAGCGCGAGGAGCCTTCCGTCGGGAAGCTCAACGATCTTCGATTCCCAGAAGTAGGTCTTGCCACTTGGCTTGGTCATTACATTGCGGTACTCGGGCCATGTTTTTCCGGCATCATTTGAAATCAGCGCGATGGTTCGGATGCCATTAGGGCAGCGTCCGTCCCATGCCTGCCACGTCGAAGTGGGCAGCATCCAGCGTCCGTCGCGAAGCACGGTAATGGGGCAGCATAGTTCGAATGCAGGCCCTTCCAGCGGAGGATCGATCACAATGGGTTTTGCCCATGTACGGCCATAGTCGGCGGAACGGAACAGAAGCAGTTCTGTTGGGACAAAGCCGAGGGTTTCAGGATTGGTGAGTCCTTCGTGAGGATGCTGTGTCCGGTCATGCCGCACGGTAAACGCCACTAGGTTTCCGCCGTGCAACGCGGTTACACGCGAGGCATCGGACATGAGCCGATCCTCTACGCCCGGGTAGAGTGGGCCTTCATGATTCCAGGTCTCGCCTGAATCGGCGGAGCGGAACACATGCGTGCGGAGATTGGGCGCTTCGAAGGCCTCTCCCAACACAACGGTCGCCAGCATCTCGCCGTTGTCCATGCTGACCACCGAGGGAAAATAGGCGTGGACGCTGTGCACATGTGGTATCGGATTTCGGAAGATCAGGCCCGTCTTACGTATTTCCATGTGTCGTGCTCCATATCTCTTAAGGATGAATCCCGAGTCCTCCCAGGAGTGTTGCAAGTTGATCCATTTCAGCGTCGGTGCAACTGTGATAGGGTTTGCGCCGCCAACGTCCGGCGATACCGAAGAGTTCGAGTATCCCATGAATTGCAGCGTCGAAGCTACCTTGCGCCGACAAGATGAAATCGAACAGCGGGACATCATATTCCCGGATGATTGCCTGCGCCGCAGAAAGGTCGTTCGTTTCGATGGCTTTCCAATACTTATGTGCGATTTCCGGATAAAATCGCATGAACGTGGAAAGATATCCGTCGCATCCATGCGGGTGCATGTCCATGTGATTCTTTTTTTGTCCGCCGGATACCAGCGCAAGCTTCCCATACAGTGTTTGGCCCAATCGCCGCGCAAAGTCGCCGCACAAGTCATCTTTAACGGCAACCATACCGGGCATTGCGCTCAACCGTTGCATCAGTTCGATGCTGAAGTCCACTGTGCGTTGTCCAAGATAGTTCGTGACAGCCATCACGGGAATTTCACGCGCTACAACCGCGTAATGCTCGATGAGACTTTCAAGCGTGCAGGATTGCGCCCAGTCCGGAGGTAACACCATCAGAACGTCCGCACCAACACCACGGGCATATTGTGCAAAGGCCACCGCCTTCGGTGTTGCCCAGATCCGATCCGCCGCCACGACCAGCGCCCTTCCGGTGGCATGTTTGGCGACAGCGCGTGTGATCTGGGCCACTTCATCGTCCGTTAAGAGACTGTAAAGACTGTCGCCATAGGTGAGCAGCAATGTCCGGCTTCCGCCGGCAATGACAAAATCGATGATGGTCCGCAGCGCAGAGAAATCGATGTCGCCATCCCGTGTGAATGGCGTCGAAATAGACGCGACAGGCCCCGTAAGCGCCGCGCGTATGGCTGCTGGATCTTTTACCATCAACACTCTCCCGCAATTTCGCATTCAGCACCTCACAGGCACTGATTATGGATTAATTTTCAAACAAGCTTTCCGGCTTAAACAATCCTTTTCCTGAAATGGCATTCCAGGCGAGGCTGATCACATATCCGGAAACGCCGCTGACCAGCAGACCAATGGGGCCATACCAGGACCAGAATACGTGGGTGGAATGCGCCACCCACGCGGTGAATCCCAGACCGATGAGGGTTCCAAGAAACACGCCCACCGTATTGGCCCGTTTAGTCAGTACTCCAAGAAAGAACATGGCTACCAGTGGGCCGACCAGCAGGCTGCTGATCTTTCCGATAATCTCGATGATGGTGCCCAATTTGTCAATATAAAGGGCTGTAATCGTGGCGGATATGCCGAAGAAGACCGTCGCGCCGCGGCTCACCCGCAAGTAATGCCGTTCATCTTTCCAATCGCGATGGAAGAACCGCTTATAGTAGTCCATCACGGCCACCGTCGCCAGTGAATTCATCCCGGCATCGAGGCTGGACATAGTCGCCGCCATGATGCCGGCAATCACCAGCCCTCCGATGCCGGACGGCAGCGCGTGTATGACAAAGTGCGGCAATACGCGATCCATGGCCTTGACCGGCTCCGCCGGGTCAAGCGCCAGTAGCGATTGCATCATTTCGGGATGCCGCGCATAGTAGGCGGCAAGAAAGGCGCCCACGAGAAACATAGGAATTACCACGGGAACGACGATCAATGATTGGGCCAGGGCGCTTTTCAACGCCACTTTGAGTGAACGCGCACTGAGATATCGCTGCACCGTAACCTGATCCGCGCCGGCGGCGGACATGTTCGCCACGATGCCGCCGGTCACCACGCTCCATAACGTGTATTCGGCGGCAAGGTGGTAATCAAGATCAAGAATGCGCGTACGGCCCTGTTCTCCTGCCACCGCCCAAATGCCCGCTACGTCGCCATGGAAATCCAGGAGAATAGTAATGATGGCCACCAGCACGCCGCCAACCAAAATGAAAAACTGGACTACGTCACACCAAATCACCCCCTTGAAGCCGCCCACGGCGGCATAGAAAGTCGCAAACAATCCCATTGCAAAGATGCATACGGTCATATTGGCATTCGCCACCACCGACAGCGCCAGCGAGGGAACGAAAATAGCGGTGGCGAGCCACCCACCCCGCATAGCCAGGAACAAAACACTGGCCAGGACGCGCAGGATGATGCTATACCTCCGTTCCAGATATTCGTAAATGGTAAAAATCCGCAGCCGGTAAAAAACCGACACAACAATCGGCACTGTGATCAGGACTGCGATGGGTACTGTGAAAATAACCAGCATGTAGCGCAGGTCTTTCTGGAAAGCCAGCGCGGGACACCCCATATAAGTAATCGCACTGAGATCCGTCGCGATTACCGAAAGGGCTATCGGCAGCCAGTGAAAGGTGCGTCCGCCTAGAAAGTAATCGCCCACATCTTTCTGGCCGCGCCCGAGTATGCTGCCCAACACCGCGATTCCGAGGAGATAGGCCGCGAGCACGGTGATGTCAATCCACGTGAATCCCTGCATCCGTCTCCGGTCTCCTTCGAGGTGGTTACATGTTGAGAGAACCTGCAGCAAACCGTGGCGCAAGCCCCGGGTTGTCCAGCATAATTACGCCAGACGCAGTATAAACCTCCCCATCGAGGAGAACCAAGAGAACCGTAAAACGCTACTGGAAAAGCAAGTGATTCGCCCATAAGCGGCGGACAATTTCTTTCATTACCCAATAAAATCGCTTCTTGTTCCATCTTTTTAGAACATTCTTTTTTAACTCTGCGGGGAATGAAAAAAGCGTTGGTTGATCCAGGTGGCCACGAATTCGAGGGAGGGATACACGGAACGTTGGAATCCATGCGGGACAAAGTACTGGGGGTACAAGATGTGTTTCCAAAAACGGACACTGCGGGGGGTTAAAGAATTCTTTTTAATCGCCGCCAAGGTTATCTGGTCCGGCCAGTCCGAATCGGGATGCAGGATGTATTCGACGTTCTTCCCCTCCGCATTGATGTTGGCATACTCGACTTGATCGAAGGGATAACCCAGGATTTCAGCGGCGGCCTTGTCTCCACGGATCATGTCTTTGGAAATGATCATCCTGTTAAACGGGACTGGAAAGCAGAAATGAGGGCCCAGCCCGCCGCCCAGATGGAATCCGGCGAGAATATTGAGGCCGGGGGCCATGATGCGGCTTGCGGCGGCCACCGCCTTGTCGATGCGGTCGAACTTCCGGTGATAGATGGATTTTCTTGGTTCGCCAATGGCTCCATACATATTTTTCTGATTGCCGGTGATCCCGCATTCCCAATGGTGTTTCGGCGGTGCAAAACTGACAATTCTGATGCCGGGTTTCAGGAGGATTTCAGGCAGAAGCAGGGGGATGTCCAGGTTCCGGCAGGTCATGCGGACCATTGGTCCTTGGGAAAGATTTACGAACTCAACGCCGTTGCGCTGCAACATGCTGGAGTATCCGCGGGCTTTCAGTAATTGCTCATGCATTGTGTGCGCCCGCATGTCGGCCTCACATACAAAGGGCCGGGCCCCCATCCGCTTTAAAACGTTGATGATCGCTTCACAAATCACCGGATCGGAATAGGTGGTTGGCACGTGATGGATTCCGCCGCCGAGATTTATTTTAATGGCGACGGAATCGCCTTTATGGATGACGGATTGGGCGTCAATTCGGTCAAAGGCCTCTTGGACGGACTGTTCCAACTCCTGTTTTAAGGGCTGCACCAGCACCAAAGGCTCGCCCGTGAGCACTTCACACTCTTTTTCCTGGCCCAGAAGGCAGCCATTTTCTTCCGTGATGACATAACGATGCGTCTCGTACCGTACCACGGGCGCAGTGTCATTTTTCTTAGGCATGGCAACATGATACCACGGGTTATATCAGTTCCTGTGAAAGTGACGTGCCAAAAGGGACAAATATACGTGCAGAATTACATTGCACCGGCGTATGGCCCCGGACAGAAACCATCTTCGCTGCCTAGGCAAGCATAGTATCCGCCCGAATTAAAGAACTGGATGATACGGAGGAGTTCAGAGAGATTAATGAGCCAATCTTGGCTGTTATAATCGCTGTCATGCGGCGCACACGATTGATCACCTGCTCCAGGCGCAAAGCCGTCTTCGCCCGCTATGTCGCAGTGATACCCACCCGAATTGAAAAACTGGATCACACGGAGGAGTTCAGAAAGGTTAATCTGGTGATCGCCATTTTGGTCGGCAGTGTGGGTAGCTTCGCCGCTTCCTCCCTCGCCTTCACCTTCGCCTTCACCTTCGCCTTCACCTTCGCCTTCACCTTCGCCTTCACCCTCGCCTTCACCTTCACCTTCACCTTCTCACCTTCTCCCTCACCCTCGCCACCAGCCAGGTGCTTTCCGAAGCCATCAAACGCCTGAACGAGCAAGACGAGGTGGCTATCGTGCTGTGCGGTAAACAGACTATTGACGGTGACACCGCCCAGGTG
>JAKQOG010000271.1 GCA_029565395.1 Candidatus Hydrogenedentota bacterium
GAACGCGGACGACATCAACGCCTTTATACTTTTCTGATGTCCGCCGGCCAAAACCATATCCCGCAAAGAATTTACCTGACGGATAATTCGGCAGGCCGGTTAACACAGTGATCTGATGGCCCCTCTCGGCTAATCTTGATGCGAGTTCATTGATACGAAATTCTTCCGGCCAGAAATATTGTGTAATTAGCAGGATGCGCATACATTCAAAAAAGAGCCTGGACCAGTTGATCTAGCGGGTTTTCCTGGTTCTTATACACTTACTTTGCCCGTGTTCAGAGCCTCCCGGACGAAATCGAGTTTCAGTAGCAATTTAATCAGGCCGTCTTCATCCAGGCGTCGGGTATTGTGGGAATTATAATCGTCCTCGCGGGATATTCTGGTCTCGCCTTCCGTGAAATAACAGGAATAGTTCAGATCGCGGACATCCGAAGGGATGCGGTAGTAATCGCCCATGTCCACGGCATTGGCCATCTCCTCGCGGGTGAGCAGGGTCTCATAGAGTTTCTCCCCGTGGCGGGTACCGATAATCCGAATGTCGTTCTTGGCACTGAAAAGCCGTTTGAGCGCATTGGCCAGGGTTTCAATGGTGGCCGCCGGCGCCTTCTGAACAAAGATATCCCCGGGCTTTCCGTTATGGAAAGCGTAAACCACCAGATCCACCGCGTCGTCAATGGACATCATAAAGCGAGTCATGTTGGGATCGGTCACCGTGATGGGAACGCCCGTAAGGATCTGGTGAATAAAGAAGGGAATGACCGAGCCGCGCGATCCCATGACGTTGCCGTAGCGGGTACCGCAGAAGATCGTGCCTCTGTCTCCGTACGCACGCGCCTTGGCCACCATCATTTTTTCCATGATGGCCTTGGACATGCCCATAGCGTTGATGGGATAAACCGCCTTGTCCGTGCTGAGGACAATCATATTCTTCACACCGCAGGCCAGGGCGGCGTTCATCGTATTCTCCGCGCCAAGGCTATTTGTGCGCACGGCTTCGAGCGGAAAGAATTCGCAGGAGGGAACCTGCTTGAGCGCCGCCGCGTGGAAAACAAGATCGACGTTGATCATGGCGGCCACGATGCTGTCGTAGTCCCGCACGTTCCCGAGATAGAAGGAGACTTTCGGGTTCCTGAGGGCGTTGCGCATTTCGTCCTGTTTCTTTTCGTCGCGGGAAAAAATCCGTATTTCCCGAACACCGGTTTCCAGAAAGCGATTCAGCACGGCATTGCCAAAAGTGCCTGTTCCGCCAGTAATTAAGATGGTTTTATCAACGAACATCGTTTATCCCCCTGTATGCGTGGCCCGGGTATTGGAATTCTGAAGCACTTTCAGAAAAAGGGAATTGTAGTTTTGAGCGATGACATCCCACAAATAATGTTTTTCCACATGCCGCCGCATGCGCTCTCCCATGGAGTCCCTTCCGCGCTCATTCCGTATCATATCCCGCAGGCCTTCCTCAATGCCTTTTTCCGTCGCCGAAACAATTTTACCACCGTCCACCCGGCCCACTTCCGGGAAACCGCACTGATCAGTCATCAGTACCGGTCTCCCGCAAATCCCGGCCTCGAGCACAACAATGGACATGGCCTCCTGCCGCGAAGGAATGGCGACAAAAGATGCTCCGTGATATGC
>JAKQOG010000029.1 GCA_029565395.1 Candidatus Hydrogenedentota bacterium
CGGGATTGCCTTCGTTCCACGACCGTTGGCAACGTTCCGTTTGCACGGCGGCAGTACTACCGCCAAGAATGCCAAGCACGGCTATGGGATTGAGTTGGACGTCGTATCCATGCTGCACGATTTTGTTTTCCTTCCGATCTATGCGCCATTACGGCTAATAGCCATGAACCGCAACCCACCATTTGATCTGACACAAGAACTTGGGAAAAGGACACGCGGCACCCGTTGGTTGGCAATTGACGCAGCCAATCGCTTGGGGGACCCAAGCTTATTGCCTGAATGGGCCACGTTTCTTCAATCTTATCCGGCTTTGCTCCCGTTCGTTGATGAGCAACCATGTGAACAGCCCTCTTTCTTTAAAAAAGTACGCCGCATTTTAGGCGAGCATTTCCTGTGGAGAGTTAAGTGATAGTGTTGAGCGTTAAGTTGCATTCCGCGTTTTAAGGCAAAACACATGGCGAGCGTTTTCCCCATCCTTAATATGCCTCTCGTATCCATCATTATCCTCAATTGGAACGGATGGCAGGACACACTCGAATGCTTGGAATCGGTTCAGAAAGTCAATTATCCCAACTTTCGCATACTGGTTGTCGACAATGGTTCCAGCGATGGATCCGTGGCGCAGATCCGGCAGGCGTTTCCTGATGTGGAACTGTTGGAAACCGGAAAAAATCTCGGCTACGCTGGTGGAAATAATGCCGGGATAGCGCATGCATTGAGCGAACAACCCGCGTTCATTTTGTTGCTCAATAATGACACGATTGTGGATCCGGACATTTTAAACGCATTTATTGATGCGGCTTCCGCTTATCCGGCGGCAGGTATTTTCGGCGCTAAAAGTTATTACTATTCCCAGCCGGACATTATTTGGACGTTGGGCGGTAAATGGGACAGAAGCGCCTCGGAGATCATGTTTATTGGTCAGGGAGAACGCGATACTGGGGCGTTGTGTGCTCAGCCCTTTGAGGTAGATTATGTCATTGGGTGTGCTTTGTTCTGTCGTGTTGAGATGGTTCAAAAAATAGGAATGATGGAAGAGGCATTTTTTCTGAACTTTGAGGAGATGGA
Source organism: Candidatus Hydrogenedentota bacterium (assembly GCA_029565395.1). Lineage (GTDB taxonomy): Bacteria > Hydrogenedentota > Hydrogenedentia > Hydrogenedentales > CAILVY01 > CAILVY01. The sequence continues at coordinate 1,069 of JAKQOG010000029.1, forward strand.
CTGGTGCTATCGGGCAAGGGCGGCCGGTTATTCTTCATACGCCGTACCAGGCGCCAAATTGTGGCATAAAGTTTCAGCATCGTTTGGTGGTGCAGAATCGCCGTTGTGGAAGTATTTCATGATCCGAAATGAGTTGTTTTGGGCGAGCAGGCATCTTTCTTTGCGCGGGCGCATGCGGGTTGCGCAAAAAATTTTGCGGCAACTTCTTCCCGGTTTTTCGCTAGGCGAGCCTGGTAAATATGGATTCGTTCAACGTCTCTATTGGGAAACTACGCGCTATGTCCGTGAGATAAACCGGCGGCGGCATCAGCCTTATTATCAGGCACAGCTTTATGGCGTTATGGATTACCTTTGCCGCCGTTTTGGCGATTGCCCCTCCTCTGTCAGAAAGAAGCTCATAGCGAAGCCGGATGAAGCCGCAAGCTGAAACACCTGATTCGCCGCAACGGGCAGGCGATTCTAACCCCCGTGTAAGCGTGTTGATGGCCGCCTATAACTGTGCGGCTTATGTTGGTGAAGCCATCGAAAGCGTGTTGGCGCAAACCATGCCTGACCTGGAGCTCATCCTAGTGGATGACGGCAGTACCGACCAGTCACCAGAGATCATGAAACATTACGCCGACCAAGACGCTCGCGTGGTTGTTTACCGGCAGGAGAATCAGGGGATCGGCGGTGCTACCAACCAGGCTTTGAGACTTGCCCGCGCACCCTATGTTGCGATCCTTGACAGTGATGACACCATGATGCCTGAGCGGCTGGCTATCCAGGCAGATTACCTGGATCAGCATGCAGATATCGCAGCTGTAGGCAGCCAATGGTTCACCATGAATACCCAAGGTGACATTCTGGGAATAGACCGTCAACCCACCGACCCGGATAGTCTATTTACCCTCATGTTTGCTTATTTCGCCATGCATCACCCTACTATCATGGCACGCAAA
>JAKQOG010000031.1 GCA_029565395.1 Candidatus Hydrogenedentota bacterium
CACCGATCAATGGATAAACCGCCCTTCGCGGGAAAAGATAGAAAGATCGACGAATCGGGAGCCTTCGTGGTTACCCGGCTCAAAACGAACCATCAAGCCGCCCACATCAAACGGGGTGCTGTAAAGCGCCTTGACGAGCGATGCACGAGATAATTCTTTGGCAGGAATGGTGCGCAGCGCCATAACCAGCACCTTGGCTGTCATATAGCCTTCCAGAGCACCGTAATTGAATTCAGGGTTGGGTGAGGCCTTGCGGGCCGCATCCTGATATTCGCGGGCAATCTCGCGTTTGCGCTCCCACGGACTGGGTACAACCTGCGAGAACACCATGCCATGAGCCAAAGACCCCAGCCCCTTGGCGATCTGGGAAGAGCCGGAGTTCACCGCCATGAAGGTGGTGCGGGCACCAACCTTCTTGGCCTTGGTAATTAATTTCGTGTAGAAACTGGCTGAACCATGGTTGATGAACATGCCGGGTTGTTTGTCCAAAATGGCTTTCGCCATGGCATCGACTTGCACGTCGGTCTCATCGCCCTTGAACGGGATGGCCATCGCCACCTCCAGGCCCAGGTCCTTGGCGCCCAGACGGACATTTTCCAGGTGCGTACGCCCCACATCCGTGTCTGCATGCAGAAAGCCAACCGTCTTGATACCGGTATTTTTCCCCCATTCCATCAAGGCGCGAAACTCGTCCTTGTGCTCGGCACGCACGGTAAACACCAGTGGTTGGTGAGGGCGTCGCAGGATGGGCGGACCCGCCAGTGGGCCAAAAAATGGAACCTTGAGTTCGTTGGCTACTTTCATGACTGCGGTCGACGGCCCCCCATCAATCGAGCTGAACAGGATAAATGCGCCTTCCGCGACAAGTTTGCGTGCGTTGGCCTCGGCATTGGCCGCCTTGTTGTCATCGTCCAGTATGCGTTGCACGATCTTGCGACCGTTGATGCCACCGGAAGCGTTGACACTATCAAAATACAACTTCATGCCCTGCGCTGCGGCAACGCCGTAATTGTTCTTGCCAGCTTGCAGCGCCAGGTCCATGCCCAGCACGATCTCGGAATCAGTCACGCCCGTTTCCGCAGCATGCGCTCCGCCCACAAACAGCCCCAGAAACAACCACGCAATCGCGTGGCGGCGTATAGCGAAAATTTTACGAAACTTGTCCAAAAGTATTCTCCTGGTAACCCTAAAATAGCGAACCTGATTTTTCAAAACCCTTGAGATGGTTTACGGGTCTGAATCACATGCTTCTAGTTTAGTAGCAAACCTGCATAAATCACAAAAGATCTGTAAAGCGATGAACCCCGCGTTTGTGGCGAAAAGTAACACTGTGCTACAGAGTTACCTGAAAGATGATTTCAACCCATTACCATCCTAAGATATTCACTTCACGGGGCCGAGCCCTCTGAGGCTGATGCCTATAAATGTTGCGACAAACAGACAACCTTAACCACACGACTGCCATGCGTTCAAACAATACTACCCGTACTGATTTGCCCACGATGCTAATGCACTGGGGCCTCGTTATCGCCCTGCTACTGAGCGTTTCGACCGGCTGGCGGATTGCCAGC
>JAKQOG010000035.1 GCA_029565395.1 Candidatus Hydrogenedentota bacterium
GAGATAAAATTAAAAGAATCGGGGTAGTCTGAAAACTTCGCGTTCTTTGCGTCTTCGCAAGAGATATTCTTTTTTATTGTCCATAAACCCCCGCCTTGACATCAGCATTCCCCGTTCGCCATATTCCTCCTCAGTTTCGCATCGGCATGTCAACCATCGCCATCGCTCCCGCGTCTTACGATGCAACAGCCGCTTCAAGAGGAATCCCGATCGCATGAGAATGTCTCGTCAATCCAACTCCCTTCTGGTTCACCGCACCCGTTCCGCTACGGGCAACGTCCTTGACGGCTGGCTGGAAGGCCATGAGGTCCTGAACGACGGCTTCTTCCTGGCTCAGCGCTCCGGCGACGCTTCCCGTGCCCCGCTTGTTCTCCGGCAGGACGAAACAATTACTACACCGAATTTCTCCATCAGTGATATATCCGGAGGATACAGTTTCAAAATCTTCCTTTCCGCCGCGCCAACCATCCCGGGCGCATACCCCGATCTAACCAACGACCTCAGTTATCGCATGGCCTATATCCACGAATATGGTGACAACCTCTTTACGGGTACACAGAACACGGAAGGTCCGCTCAATATCTTCATTCAAGCCACGAAAAATGAAGGTGTGGAACTCGAAGACGATCCCCGCGTCACCTTTACAATGGACTCCGGTCATGCATTTACGATCTGTCTGCCGACGGACAAAAGCATCCCGGCGGCGAGTTCAGCCGCCCTTGCGCTGTGGGTTGCCGAGGACGGCTCTACCTATTGGGCCAATACCGCAAAAACATACGGGACATCGCTCAGCGCCGTCTTTGACCGCGATGCCTGGTATGCCATTCGCTGGGCTTCGGACAACCTGGCCCGCGCCGCCTTTGCCTCCCTCGGTGTTTCTCCCGCCGTTAATGCCGGCTCCAAAGACTGGTTGAACGGGGGATACACCAACACGGACCTTTATACGCGGGACAATCCCTCTCCCGATAAACGCGGCGGTTTCGACAATGCGGATACAAGCGGCAATCCCGAGCCATGGGAAGATTGCGACAATACCGCCGGCACGGCCGACGACCTCGACATCGGCTATCACTACGGCGCGGCGTGTTATAATGCAAACGGAAACAAGCCGCTAACTCCTCAAGAAACAATCGCCTTCGCCGTCACCCTGCGCCATCCGAAGGATGCTGTGGGCGGCTACCAATATGAACTTCAAGATCCCATATTTCAGGGCACAATATATCCCAATATAATCAATTATCGCAATCTGGCCATCGCATCTGGTTCATATAACGGGGAAACCCAAACCATCGCCTGTTTCCCTTCGGGTGAAATAATTGTTGATGAATCAAGCGGTGAAAAACACTGCCTGGTTTTCTATAAGGTTTTTCGCGGCGATGAAAGCTCTTACGATATCGCCACCTCTATGATAACAAAGGAGGCCGCTGGTTTGAGCGCCAAAGTTGCCATGACCGCGGGTTCTGGAGCGGTGGGCGCCTCAATGTCGGAGCCGGTCTACCTTGCTGCGGGATTTGTAAAAAGTGATTATGATCCA
>JAKQOG010000041.1 GCA_029565395.1 Candidatus Hydrogenedentota bacterium
GGAATGCGTTGCACATGCACAACTTGTCGACGCCATCCGGATTCCGCTCCAATGCGTTTCAAAAACCGGTCTACATCCATGGGATAGCCCTTTGTTCGTATGGAAAGAGCCCGACGGGGGCTCTTGCGGACTCTGTTTTCCTGCGTTAACGTACGCAAGGAAACTGCCGGAACCCACAGCCTGTGCACGTCCGCTTTGACGGCGTGGGGAACCGACACCGGACGCACGGAAGCCGGGGCAAGACGTAGATCTCGGAAGGGAAAGTGGCCATGAAAGGCGTTATTCTGGCAGGGGGAACGGGATCTCGGTTATTCCCGCTCACCAAAGTGACCAATAAGCACCTGCTGCCCGTGTATGACCGCCCCATGATTTACCACCCGATCCAGGCGTTGGTGAATGCGGATGTCAGGGACATAATGATTGTGACGGGAGGGGAAAATGCCGGTGATTTCCTGCGCCTTCTTGGCAGCGGCAGCCAGTTCGGCTTGCAGCATTTGAACTACGCGTATCAGGAAAAACCGGGCGGAATTGCCCAAGCGCTCGCCCTGGCGGAGCATTTTGTGGGGGACGAAATGTTCGTGGTTGCCCTCGGGGACAACATCATCCAGAAGAGCATTCGCGCGGCGGCACAGGCGTTTGAGCGACAACCGGAAGGGGCGAAAATCCTTTTGGCGGAGGTTGAAAACCCGCGCAGTTACGGAATCGCACGTATCGAGGGTAACGCCGTGGTAGAGATCATCGAAAAGCCGTCGGATCCCCCGAGCAACTTTGCGGTGATCGGCACCTATTTCTACAATGCGGACGTGTTCAAAATCATAAGGACGTTGAAGCCGTCCGGCCGGGGGGAACTCGAGATCACAGACGTGAACAACGAATACCTCCGGCGCGGTACGTTGACGTTTGAGTTCCTCGACGGATGGTGGGCTGATTGCGGCGAATCAATCCCGTGGCTCCTTCGCGCCAACAACCTTGTCGCCCGCGACGGCGCAAACAACACTGGATAGGCAATCCACCCGACGTCGAGGCGTTCGTGTACCGCACCAGCCCATCGTCCAGCGCGCGCACGTTTTGTTTACACAATGGATTGACATGTCTTTGCATTCCCCGGGTCCAGTAACAACATGTCGCCGCGGGAGGCGCACGAATGGCTGACAAAATTCGGATGGGGTTCATCGGGTGCGGTTTCATGGGTCAACTGGCCCACATTGCCAACTATGCCCGTCTGCGTGACGACTGTGATCTGGTTGCTGTTGCAGACGTACGCCCTCTGCTGGCGGAAAAGGTTGCGGCCCGGTACGGAATACGCGAAACGTATACGGACCATCGCGAACTGCTCGAAAAAGCAGATGTCGATGCCGTGGCAGCGATCATGTATTACGGGCATCATTATGCGGTCGTTCCCGACATTATCGAATCGGGAAGGCATATGATCACCGAGAAGCCCATGGCGTGCAGTGCATCGAGCGCACGGAAATGGAAAACGGCGGCGGACGCGAAGCGCCTGG
>JAKQOG010000079.1 GCA_029565395.1 Candidatus Hydrogenedentota bacterium
TTCGCTGATCCTGGGCTGAGTTGTCCATCCCCTGCGGGGATGAATCGTTTTTTGCCACTATGCATGGTGAATCATTTCCCCATTCCTTGAAGCGGATGCTTACGAATTCTCAGACAGTTTCTCCTGCCGAGCCGTAAAAAAATATGCCTTGTTGATCTTGTTCTGACGGCTCGGCGGTAGTCACGCGAGACGCGTGATAAACCTCGCCCTCCCAACTTCGCATTTTACTTTCTTCTGTGAATCGACGCCGAAGGAGGTGGGGGACTCGCAATGACTGGCTTGAACGAAGGGTCGCAAGAAATCCGAGTTAGTTCTTCTGCCCCCCCATCAAGACCGAAGCCGTACGCACCAGATCAATAAATTCCGCCCGGCGGCCATCGGGGTCAGCCCCTTTGCCTTCCTGCGCCCATTGCAGCAGGGTATCCATTGCAACATATCCACCATACCGGGACTGCCGCAATTTCATCCCAAACGCAGCGACAGCCGCGGCAAACGTATAATCACTGTCCGGCGCACTGGAGATCGCTTCATCCGTCACAGCCAATTCAACCTTATCGCTGACATCCCCCTGCGGATGCTTATACCGGAGCTTTACCGTCATCAACTCATTCGAGAAGGCCGTGGGCGCTTCCTCAGAGGAAGGAGGCGCTGCTGATGGGTTTTGTTGATACTTCAATCCATCCACCGCAGGCGGTGCATACTCAGCCCCCACTGGAGCCAGTTCGTATAAGGCAGTTACTGTGTGGCCTGCCCCGATTTCCCCCGCATCTTTCCGATCATCATTAAAATCTTGTGCCGCCAATTGACGGTTCTCATATCCAATGAGCCGATAGGCATCCACCCGCTTCGGATTGAATTCCACCTGAATCTTCACATCCTTGGCAATGGTGACTAAAGCCCCATTCACCTGATCCAGTAAAACACGCCGCGCTTCGGCAAAGGAATCAATGTAGGCGTATTGTCCATTCCCCTTATCCGCCAAGGCCTCCAGACGATCATCCTGCAGGTTACCTTCACCAAACCCTAAAACATTTAAAAAGATATTTGCATCGCGGCCTTCCTTAATCAACGCAACCAAGGAATTAGTGTCTACAATACCTCTGTTGAAGTCTCCGTCGGTGGCCAATAGAACACGATTAATCCCTCCTTGAATGAAAGTATCAAGGGCCGAATTGTACGCTAGGCGAATCCCCCCTTCCCCGTTGGTGCTTCCATCTGCATGCAAAGAATTCAGTACATTCATAATGGTCGCCTTTTGATCCCCAGTGGTAGGCGGCAATTTCATTGCCGCCTGATCAGAATAGGTAACAATGGTCAAACGATCCCGTGCGGTAAGTGATTCGGTCATCAACTTCATTGCCTGAATCAATAAGGGGAGCTTGTTTGGTTCATCCATCGAACCGGAAGTATCTAGCAAAAAAACCAGGTTGACCGGAGGGCGGTTCTCAGTGCCAATTTCTTTCCCGTGCAACCCAATTCGTGCAAGCCAATGCTTGGGTTCCCAGGGGCATGAATGTACATCGACAGCGATGGAGAATAATCCATCTCCTTGCGGGTTTGGATAGTTGTATTTAAAATAATTAATAAGTTCTTCAATGCGCACCGCATCCGGTGGCGGGAAATTACCCTCCGTCAGAAAACGCCTAACATTGGAATACGACGCCGTATCCACATCAATTCCAAATGTGGATAAAGGTGTTTCTAATACTCTCAAGAATGGATTTTCGGTAAAACTTCCATAGGATTCATTAGTAATGTTTGTAGTTGTTGTCAGATTACCATAATTCTCCATAGAGTCGTCAGAAAAATTTGTGGGAAGCTTGTGTCCATACGCCGTAGAAGGTGGTAGTGGTGCAGTATCCGCAGCAGGATTAAACTTTAAAAAATCAGTGTGAATATTGAAAAGCTCTATACTTCCAAACTTGTCTGTTGTTGAATTTGTATCACCATTTTTTTCAGAAGGAGGTATATATCTTGCATGGTCATAATGTTTTCCTTGAAAATCGTATCCCTTAGTCTGGTTATATTGAGATATCTCATTGGATGTTGTCGATGTTGTGGTTGTTCCCCCATTGAAAAACTCCTGAAATCGCTTCATCATTTGAGCATTATCTTGCTGGGCGACAATTACCTCTTTTCGTGCATTGCTAAGCATGATTAACTCAAGGATATGGAGTGAGGCGCTCCCAATAATTACAACCATGAGAGTGAGAAATGCTACTCTCCATTTCATCGAGGTTCTTCCAATAGAAAATTTCGAGGTTGCTTTGTTTGGGTTGTTTTTTATCGACTCCTCAATCACGTTTTCCCGTTGTTCTTCGGTGAGGCCATCAGCAGCGGCATCGAGTTCCTGCGAAAGACGCGTCGCCATTTCCTGAACCTGTCTGACCTCTTCTTGAAGTTCTGGGTGCTCTTTTAAAATTCGTTCTACTTTGGCCATTTTTCGGCGGGACAGTTCGCCTAGTGCGTAGGCGGTTAGAATCGGATTGTTTTTAGTAAGTTTCATGATTGCGCTCCTTGCGTTTGAAGTGAATGTTCTTCTCCTTCGCTCGCCAGACGTTCGCGAATACTCTTGAGTCCCACATGGAGCAGGTACCCCACATTGGACACGCTCAATCCCGTAATCCGGCTGATGTCCTTGTAGGACATGGAGTCCTGAAACTTCAGCCGGATCACTTCCTGCTGGTTTTTCGGGAGGGTTGCGAGGAGTTGGTCGAGAGACGACCGCACCTCGGCACGCTCGGCTTCTTCGGAGGGCGGCGATTCCCTGCCCGGCAGGTTCATAGCGGCAGCTTCATCCCAGGGCGCCATACGCTGTTCCTTTCTCACATGGTCGAGGGCGAGGTTTCGACAGACCATATAGAGCCAACCTGCCGTATGCTCGCCGATCTTGCCTTGACCGGTTCGGCATAGCCTTAAAAAGGTTTCCTGCACCACATCGCGGGCATGGTCACGGTTTCCCGTAAGATGGGTGGCATACCGCACCAGCGGCCCCTCATACCGGTCCAGCACCTCCTTTACCCACTCCGTACTCACTCGGTTCCTTTGTTCCACGGCACATCCTCCGGGATAGGTTGCCAATCCCTTGTATCAGCGCACTGACACTATAATAACGAATGAGCCCCCGGTTTTCTTAGGCGGGGGACGACATTACGCACGTCCAACCGCCTTTACCCACAATTCTCCAAAGAAACGCTGAGAAACTGGGGCCTGTCTTCTAGGTTGTAAAGCAATCAATTCCCCGCACTATGTTATGTTTACCTATGATTGTCAACATTTATAAACATTAAGCGCTTCAGATCTTTTTTAAACGTGCATGACTATCCTGATGGAAATCCAGGTTTATTACCGTTATTCAACGCTCTACTTAGAACAAATCCGCGCGGCGATATCGGAAGCCACCTCCGGTAGTATCAAGGAGAGCGCGCCATCTTTGCATTCCGCTTCTTCGCTCTTGAACATCCCGCCCTTCCACGTGTCCCACCATTGAATGGCATAGGTTCCATCGGGCAATCCATGCGCCGCGCTCACCGCGCCCTGAATCGGCGCAATAGACACGTTATCCATCACGTTTTTCCAATGGTGCTCTGCGTTCTGCGCCCACAGGATCGCCTCTCCGCCGTGCCGCAGTCCATACATATTCATGCGCGGAAAACGATCCGTAGCGTAGCCGGTCAATACATAGTTGGATATACTGAGCCAGTCGCCTTCGGTCACCTCGATCATAATCCGATGCGCGCCCGCCGGCACATCGATTCCATACGGCTTATTGAAAACCGCCTGATGAATTCCATATTCCTGCTTGAATTCCGTCGTTTCATATTCCGGTTTCGCATTGGGATCCGCGGGAGGAGCAGCGGACAAAAACACTTCGCCTGCGAGCGTGTCATCCAAGAGAAACCGCAGCCGCGCATTCATGGACACGGTATTCACGCTTACCACGAACCGGCCGGGATGCGCGTAATCCACTTTGAACACCGGCGTGGTGCGCAGGTCCGCCTTGCCAGGACTAAATATAAATTCCGGCAGCGCCGCATCCCCCACTCCCTGGTCTGGCGAAATAGTGAATTCCGTCTGCGTGCATTTTTCCCAACCGCACGTGGGCGATATCAGCAGATCGCTCCAGGTCACGATTCCACCGGCCCTTTCGGGTGCATCCAGATTCAGCGTCTCCCATGCGCCCGCCGTCCAAGGAACGGTATCGCAGAATTTTCGCAAAGCCGCAAAATGGTAATACAAATTGTTGGGATGCACATAGCCGTCCCAATACCAAAGCATGGCGCTGCCCGCATTGCCTGACATCACGGAAGCCCATAACCCATTATGGAGGTTCACGCCCTTTTTCGCGGGATCGTATTTTCCGTCGTCCATGCGATAGTCGATGCCGAATTCGGCCATCAAATGCGGTTTGCCATACTCCACATGTTTCAGGGCGTCCTCATGAATCACCGGGGCGGAGTCCGGAATGTTGCCCGTGCCGTAATGATGCGTCTGCGTAAAATCGATGGGAGCAAGTTTCCATACTCTGTCCGTGCCATAGGTGGTGGAAACGAGATGTCCGTGCGGGTCTGCCGGCTGGCCTGCAAACGGCCCCATGCCCTTTAGATAATTCGCCATTTCTTCCACCCATGCCGGTGTGGCATGGGCTTCATTCCAGAATTCCCAGGAATGCAAATTGCCGCGACAGCCATAGCGTGCGGCGAGATACCGCAACCGGCGCTGATACAGCTTCCGCGCCGTTTCATTCTTCCAGAAGTCGCCGGGTTTTTCGCACGGCCCGCCATTCACCGCGTTATAAGGATTGAGGCGCCATTGACCCTCGTTAAAATAGCCGCCCGTGGTGAATTCGCCATAGGTGCCCAGGCACAACATCACTGCGATATTCTTTTCTTGTGCGAGATCCAGAATCGCATCCAGCTTCCAGGCATTGGACAGGTTGTATACACCGAGTCCGGCGAAATTGCTCCCGGTCCATTCCAGGCCGCAGTTCCAACTGCACATCCATATCCGGATCCAATTGCCCCCGGCGGCACTTAGCGCGGTCAGCCAGTCATCGAAATCATATGTTCCGCGCTTCCAACTCCAACACATATTTTCGCCCACCAGAAAACAGGGCTGGCCGTTTTCATAGGCGAACACGTTGGGATTCTGCGTGCATACCTGGATGAATCCAGGATTCGGCGAAGCAACCACATCAAAAGAGGCTTCCGGAGCGGTCACTTCGCCGGAGCGATCCTTTGCATGCACCCCATAGGTCCATTTCCCTTCCATGCCTGGTGAAAACCGGATCATCCACACAGGCGCCCCGGCGGATTCGATCATCTCCTGATCATTCTCCAACCGGCGCGCATGGATCTGATTCAGAAATCCGTTCACGCGAATTGTGTTTCCATCCGGCGCGGTGAACAGGGCAAATACATCGATCTCTTCAGGGTCGAAAGGATTGGCATAGGTGGCGCCTACATCGAGTGTGAGTTCCAGCAATCCACGGCGCGGAACCTGCGTTTGATTCGGTGTTACCGACTTCAATGCCAACGGTTCGTTTTTTGCCAGAGACGCCGTGCCATCATTCACCGACAGCAGCGCCACCATCGCTCCCAGCAGTGCAAGATTCATATGTCCTCATCTTGTTTCAGTTGTGGTGGGCGCGGCGAAAGCGGAACCCATCCACTCATAGTGCGGCATATCACTTTTCATGTAACAACAACACCGTCACGGAATTCGGCGGGCACCCATGCTTGAACTCTGGTTGAATTCCCTGCAACGCGCGGCGTACAGGCGCCACGCGCAACGGTGCGTCCAGCGCATTTTCATCATCGGGCGACGCGGAAGTAAGTATAATTTCCTCACCGTCCGGCGCCAATGCGATAGGCCCCTTAAAGCGAATCATGGTCTCTTGCGCCTTGTCCGAGGCATTTACCAATTTCACAATCACACTTTTGTCCGCGGACTTCCTTCCCGCCACCGCCGCCATGGTCACCACACCTGGCAAGGTCACATCATGAATCTGTTTATTATCCAGGAAACACCGAATGTGGTCGCCCTGAGTTTCAATGCGCAGGTCATACCACCGCCCGGTTTCAATGGTTCCTTCCGGACGATCGCCCACCACGGACTTCACTCCATTGCGGCACATCTCCAGACCGTGCCAGCGATTGCCCCATCCGCCCAGATTCCACCAGACCCAGTTATTGTCATCTTTGACGTTGAATAAAATAAGGAACCCTTCTTGCCCACCCAACTTCCGTGCTTTCAGGGTGACCGTGTAATCGGTCCAGTTGGGATCGCCTGCCACGCTGCGCACATCCCGATCCTCCGATCTCTGCTGATATGCACCGTCTTTGGTTGACCAGTCGCCACGAACGGCCTTCCACCCCTCCGCGCCTTTCGCGAAATCCGGCGCGAACAATACCTCGTTGCCACGCATTACTTTCAAATCCTTAAATTCCGCCTGGGTCTGCCACGTTCCCAAGCCAATCCCGCCGCCGGTAACCGGCTCTATCGATTCACAGCGCAATTGAGAAGCCAGCGACTCATCCGGACGATGCTCCGCAAACAGCTTCTGCACCTGATACGATGCCGTGCCGTAACACCGCGCGGAATCAAAGACTATCGCATCGGGGTTCCAGGTGCGGTCGTTCACATTCACAAAGAGCGGCGCATAGGAAGACATCGTGACGATGTCCGCATTGCGTTCCAGGCCCGTAAGAAATGCCGCTTCCGCCACCGCCGCGCGCAGATTACCCTGCCCGCATTGTTGCACCACGGCGTATTCGCCGACGTAAATTTCCGGCCCCTTACGGTCATAGCCGTCGTAATGATGCGCCTCGCTCAAAAAGAATTCCGGGGTGTTGTAATAATGCTCATCGACAATATCCATCGGCGCATTCTTGACGGGCACATTGGCGATGCATTGGATCCCGGGATACTTTTGCTTGATGGCCTCATAGAACCGCTTATACCGCACATCGTACTCCGGCCCGGAATTTTCATTGCCAATCTCCAGGTATTTCAGGCTGAAGGGCTTGGGGTGGCCATTTTTCGCGCGTTCCGCTCCCCACCGGCTGGTTTCCGGGCCATTTGCATATTCAATCGCATCCAGTGCGTCCTGCACCCATTCATCCAATTGATCCAACGGTACAAATTCCGGCGCGCGCCCCTGGCAGGTCATGCCGCAATTGATCACCAGCATCGGGGCCGCACCGAGGTCTTCGCACAACTGGAGCAATTCGTGATACCCCAGCCCATTGGAGGTGCGGTAGCCCCAGAGGTTCCAGTGCCCCGGACGCTCTTCCATCGGGCCGATGGTTTTCTTCCAGCGCATTGCCGTCTCAAACGTAAACCCTTCCACAAAACACCCGCCGGGAAAACGGATGAACGCCGGTTTCAATCCCGCCAGCATTTCCGTCAAATCCGCGCGGGTGCCGTTCGGATGCTTGTTATAGGTGTCTTCCGGGAAAAGTGAAACCATATCGAGCCAAACCGTACCGCTGGTTTTGGCTGAAATGACGAGACGCGCCTGGGCATCGGTTCCCGAACTTGTAAGCGCAAACATCTCTTTTTTCCAGTCCGCGCCAACCGTTGAAATTTCTTGTTGGGCATACACTGCGCCAGTATTCCCCTCCAAGCTTACGGTCAATGGACCTTTAAAATCGGCATCCGCCTTGACATACATGGAAAAGAGGTAATTTGCCCCTTCCTTCACCGCCATCCCCCAAAAACCTTCATTAGCAACACCCGCACGCGTTGAACCGTCACCTTTAAGGTTCATTCGAAGAGCCCTGGCGTTTGCCTCGTTAAACAATCCTTTTTCCTCCAGCGAGAGTTTCACCGAGGCCTTTCCGTCGTGTATCTTCTTCCAGCCCGGCATGGGATCCGAGTCATCAAACTTCGTTTTCCATCCTCCGGGATTTTGGAGGGTTTTATTCTTTATTGTGCATCGGGCCGGCGTCACCATGTCCTCAAAAGACCAATTACGCACCAATTGTGCGTACAAGCCGCCATCCGCCGCATGATTGATGTCCTCGAAAAAAATCCCGTATAGCGAAGGGCTGACTGGTGTGGCGGGTTGAGTGAGATCAATGGTCAATTCGGCCTGTCCCGGTCCTGCGGCGGCCGCCAGCCAAACGGTGCTCAGTACTAACATCATCATGGTCGCGTTCCTTTCTCGCTAGATTGGTTATCCCTGAAACTGGAAAAGTATCCGCTGCATGCCGTCTTTAAATTCCTCGGGCGGCGTCAACAAACTTATTACCAGGCAAAATCCGGGTCTAAATCCGAACATACATCCCGGATGCACATAAACATGTTGTGTCTTCAGCAGGTTCACGGCAAAAACTTCATCGTCCTCTCCTTCCGGCAATTCCAGCACGAGATACCAGCCGCCTGCCGGAAAGGCGCAACGAAACGCGGTTTGCTTTTCCAAGAGTTCACGGGCAATGTCTTCATTTTTCTCTAAACGCCCGTTGATCTCCCGTTGAATCGCTTCCCGCTGATTCATCAACACAGGCAGGGCCACTTGCACGGGGGTGTTTACCGAGAGGTAGGTGTCCGCAATGATTTCCAACCGCTCCCGTGCTTCATGAATCCGCTCCGGTGCGCCCTCCATCAAAATCCAGGACAATTTCAATTGGGGCAAACCCAAAATTTTTGAAATGCCGTTCAGAGTGAAAACAGGCGCCGAGGTGGAATGAATGGGCGTATATGTGGTTCCCTGCCGGCAGTAATCTGAAAACACTTCATCCACAATGATACACAGATCGTATTCCTCCGCAAGCCTCACCAGCGCCTCTGCTTCCTCTGCCGCAGCCACCGTGCCCGTGGGATTGTTCGGCTGAATCCACACCAGCGCCTTGGTGTTGGGACGAATACATTTCCGAAGCGCGGAAAAGTCGATTCGCCAGGCGGAATTTTTTTCGGTAAGGGGATATTGGCCTAGTTCGACCGTTTCCATGAGCGCGGCGAAATCAAGCAGGGGATACCCCGGCGTGGGCGCCAACACGGCATCGCCGGGATTGCAGAATAGTTTTAGGAGATACGAATATGCCTCTGAGGTGCCTGAAGTGAGCAGAATCTGATCCGCGGAGATTTCCCAACCCCTGGCGGCATAATAATCGACAATAACTTCCCTTGCGATCAACATCCCTTTGGGATCCGGGCAATACTGATGCGATCCGGGCCCGGAAAGCGCTTCCCGAAGCAGTTTTTCCGGAAAAACCAATCCTGCCTGCGTCGGATTCGACTGGGTCAGGTCAAAAATCCTATTTCCCGGCGTCCGCACCTGATGAAGCGTCCGGGCCAGTTCATTTTGCCCCCCCGCCAAATCCAATGAATCAAAGCGTCTCGAAAACACACTATACCCTTCTCTTCGCTCCATCATTATATCAACCAACGTCCCTGAAATCCCCCCACCACAACAATACTTGCAGTATCTTAGCTCGGTCGTCCATTTACCTTACCAGTTGGGGCTTGACTGAGCAACCGCCGATGGGTAGCATGACATTCCAAACAAGGAGTCCTACTGTGGAATTATCAGTATTTCAATTGACGCCGTTTTTTACCAATGGCTATGTGATCAAGGATGGCGGAGAAGCGCTCGTAATCGATCCGGGCGAAGCGTCGCCAAGGCTGTTGAAAAGCATCGCGGATGTTAAGACCGTCATGATTGTCAATACGCATTGTCACTGTGATCATGCGGGAGGCAATGCGGACATGGTGAAGGCCACGGGGGCGCCGCTGGCGATTCACCGCGCGGACTTGCCAGTGCTGCAGAGTCTGGAACAGCAGGGCATGATGTTCGGCGTGCCATTTCCGCCCTCGCCGGACCCAGATCGCTTCCTGGAAGAAGGCGACATCCTTACCGTGGGCACGGTGCAGCTTAAAGTGGTGCATGTGCCTGGTCATTCGCCCGGCCACATCGCCCTGTTGGGGGACGGGTTTGCGATAGCCGGCGATGTGTTGTTTGCGGGATCCATCGGGCGCACCGATCTCCCCGGGGGCAGTTACCGGCAATTGCTGGATTCGATTCGCACGAAGCTGATGGTTTTGCCGGATGAAACGGTCGTGTACAGCGGTCACGGCCCGGAAACCACCATCGGCATGGAACGCGCAACCAATCCTTTCCTGGCGGGTGCATGATAACTTCGATCATAGCCTGTTGCCTGTTTACCGCGGCGCTGGAGATTGACATCGCCCCGGACCAGCCCCTGCCGTTTGTATACACGGATGACCCGCTGGTAATTGAGTTACGCAGTGATACCGCCGCCGACGTGACGGTACAGGTTAAAATTCAGTCTGCGCACAAACGCGAAGTTATCGAGAGTTCCTATGGTCCGGTGCGTTTGCATCCCAATGGGCGGCATTGGCAGGCGCTGAAAGATTTGCCCTCCGAGCGGGGCTATTACACCGCAAACATTACTGCCGCCGCCGGGGGCGTGGCCACCGAAAAAACCGTCCATTTCTGCCGGATGGACCGGGTGGCCCCCACTCAAATGTTGCCCCTGTACGCGCAAGTGGACACAGAGGATGCCAAAGCCTTTTTGGCGCTATCCGCCGCAGGCATTACCACGTTGCGCATCGATGCGGCCTCCCCCAGCGCCGAAACACAATTGAAGGAGGCGCTGGCAGCTAATTTCAAAGCGGTGATATTCCTGGACTGCGGCCGGGTCAAAGAACCTGTCCCGCTGGCGGATAAAATCGCTGGCGGATATGCATCCGGGATTGTCCGGTGGGAAATAGACCCAAAAGGCAGCATTGAAACCCTTGGCATGGTGGCCGAAGCCCTTGGAAAAGCCGGAAGCGTGGTCCCGCTCGCCATCACGGTATCCAATGCGGCAGATTTTCAAGCCCTGATGGAGAAGCAGGCGGGGCGGTACGCCCGCGAAAGCGTGCTGGTGAGCAATGCACCCGTGCGAGAGGAGATATCGGCCATCCGCCGGATCGCGGAAAGCGCCGGGTTTGAGGGGTGGGGCATCCATGTTTTCTCCCCCGATCCCGGAACGGCATCTCCCAAAAAACTAAATCCGCTGATGCGGCTGATTTTTCAAAATATGATGTCGGGCGTTCTTCAGACCGGTTTCAACGCTAACCAAGTATACGACACCGAATTGCATGAATCGTTTGCACTTCTGGCCGGGCTCGTTCACCGCCTTCCCAACACACACTATAGCGGAGTGCTGGCTCTGCCTGAACCGGTCATGGCGCCGGTATTTCAGAGCAGCAGCGCCTGGATGTTGGTGGTGTGGACGGAGGGCGATCCGTATGAGGCCACAATTTCACTGGGAGCCGCGCGGGAACTCCGGCTGACGGACGCCATGAACAATCCGGCGCCATTAGGCGAAGTAAATAAAGGCTCCATTGCCCTCACGGTGGACGCCACACCCAAATACTTGAGCGGAGTCGCAGGATCGCCTCCCGGCATGGCGGCTCGTCAACGCGCCCAAGAACTGGCCAGTAGATTTTCCGGAGATGAATTGTTTCAAAAGAATCTGCCTCAGGAAATGATGGCGAATTTGTCTTCCGTGGCCTCAAAACCCGGTGGAGAAACCATCCGGGAACAATGGTTGAACCTGGTGCGTTGTTTTCCTGTGCTGGAAGAGCAATGGCATACGGGAAAACTGCCGCAGGCCGTGGCCGTGACTGCCTTGGCGGATTTGACCGGCTTGCTGCGCGCCTTGTGCACCGTGGAGGAGGACCGTGGCCAGCCTTTCCTCGAACCCCTGCAGGACGCTCTGGCCCGCTGCAAGGAATATCAGTCGCTGTATCTAACCGGTTCGGTAGCCACAGACAAGCCTCACGAACGGGGCGATTGGCTGTTGAGTGAAGTGCGCAGGTTGATGGACGAAGCGGAAGTATTGGCGGCTTCCGGCGCGAAAATCGAAGCGGTGGCGGTGGCCACGCTTGCCGAATGGCGCGCGCGTTCATTGGAGTTCACCATGTTAACGCCGGTGGCCGGCGAAACGGCCCCTTCGACGCCGGCGTCCACTCCCCCATCCGCCCCAGCGGAACAAAAGACTGCCGCGCCCGCTTCGGAGTCCTCTAAAGCGGAGTCTTCTGACAAAGCATCTTCGGGATATGAGGAGATAGTGCACACGGTTGTAAAGGGTGAAAATCCGAGTGTCATTGCCAAGAAATATGGTGTTTCCACCGCGGATTTCCTGGAGTGGAACGATCTGAAAAAAAGTTCCACGATGCACATCGGCCAAAAGATGATTGTTCGCGTGCCGGTAAAAGGATCGGATGATTCAAAAGAGGAAAAACCAAAAGAAACGACACGGAAAAAATCCTCTTCACGCAAGAAGAGATAACCATCCGGGTTTGGGAGGGATTGTATGAAACGGATTGGCGTGTTAACAAGCGGAGGAGATGCTCCGGGAATGAACGCCGCGGTACGCGCCGTCGTGCGCGCGGCAATCCACTATGGCTGTGAGGTGTTTGGCATCGAGCGGGGATATCAGGGCATGATCGACGGCGCGATTCGGCCCATGGATGCCCGTTCGGTGAGCGGGATTATCAACCGGGGCGGCACGATTCTGCATACGGCGCGGTGCATGGAATTCATGCAACCTGAGGGACGTATGAAAGCCGCGGCACAGCTTAAACGTTTCGGCATTGAGGGGATTGTAGTGGTGGGGGGCGATGGCTCCTATCATGGGGCGGCGAAACTGCATGAAGAACATGGCATCCGCTGCATTGGCCTGCCGGGCACCATCGACAATGATATCGGGGGCACGGAATATACGATTGGTTTCGATACGGCGATTAATATCGCGATGGAGGCTATTGATCGCGTCCGGGACACCGCGGCCTCGCATGATCGCATCTTCTTCGTGGAGGTCATGGGCCGTCACAGCGGATACATTGCAATGATCTGCGGCATTGCCAGCGGGGCGGAAGAAATCCTGACACCGGAAGACCCCACCGATATCGACTCTCTTATTGACTCCCTTCGTCAAGGACACCAGCGTGGCAAGACTTCATCCATCGTGGTGGTGGCGGAAGGCGATGATGCGGGCGACGCCCTCCAAATCGCCAAACAAGTTGCAGAAAAATCAGAATTCAAAGATGCGCGGGTCACTGTAATCGGTCACTTGCAGCGGGGCGGCAGCCCGACGGCCTTTGATCGGGTGCTGGCGAGCCGCATGGGCGTGCGCGCGGTGGAAGCCTTGCTGGAAGGCGAAACCGGAAAGATGGTCGGCATTCAGGATCTACAGCTCACCCTGCGTCCGCTGAGCGACGCCTGGGAATGCCGGTCCCAATTCGATCCGAGTTTGCTCCGTGTCGCGCGCATATTAGCGGTGTGAGCTGGGAAACGGGTACCGGGTGGCGGGTGTCGGGTATCGGGTATCGAAGAGACAGTTTTTCGGTATCGGGATCGGGATCGATATCGGTTCGGGAAACGAGGGGGGGTAGGCGTGAGGCCTGAGACTTGAGGTAAAGGGAAAAGACGAAAAGGACTTATAAGAACTTAAAGGACTTAAAGGACGTGGATGAACGGGGAGGGGGAAGTTTGGGAAACGAGGGGGAGACCCTGCGAAACGAGGGGGGTGGGGAATTGCGGATTGCGGATTGGCGATTGCGGAACACCGGACCAGTCAGGTATCAGCCAGACTTGGGAAACGAGGTTAACTTAATTGACAAATACTATGAATAACGCTATAAACAATATTTTTATAAATCAGGACAGAAACTGTCTTCGGAGCCGGTGCAAGCGTGGTATCCGGGGGAATTGTAGAATTGGATCAGGCGCAGGACCTCGGAAAGGTTGATGGTCCAGTCTTTGGGGTTGTAATCGCTGGCATGGGCGGAACAAGTTTGATCCCCACCTGTTCCAGGCACGTAGCCGTCTTCGGTGCTGGATTGGCAGTGGAATCCTTTGGCATTGTGAAATTGGATGACGCGCAAGAGTTCGGAGAGGTTAATACGATTGTCGTGGTTTTGGTCGGCGGTATGGAATTCGATTTGGCCTTCGCCTTCGCCTGCACCTTCAGTAAAAACTATATCGTACACACCTGAGTCCAAAGCGGTTCCCTCCGATGGTATTGCCACTAGGTGAAGGTCTGGTTGTGTCCAGCCACACACGTCTTTAAACTCAATCCTCCACAATCCTGCGACAAGGCCTGTCTCGATATCTCCACTGTTTTTCCAAGTATTCATGGAGGCTCTGCGCCATTGTGCTCCTGCTGCTACAGCTTCTGGAGGCGACAAGGTTACCTGTAAGTTGCCTGTCTCATTGATGTCCCTAATTTTTGCAACAAAGGCATCCCCATTCCCAATATAGGTGGTTATCCAGCCTCCGCTCACCCACCATGAAGAAGACGTGTCCCCTGTCAGATAACAGTTCCCGTTCGGGTCCAGCGCGATACCGTAACCTATCTCATAACCCGTCCCACCGAGATAGGAAGACCAAAGGTGTTCGCCGGCAGCATTGAACTTTACCACATAGGCGTCGGACCCGCCATTGAAGGTGATATCGCCGCCTCCGTTTAGCCACCCGTCGGATTTCGTATATCCTGTGGCATAGCAGCATCCGGCAGGGTCGACTGCGACGCCAAGACCATAATCGCCGTTTGTGCCTCCCAGATACGTGGACCATAGATGCGCACCGGATGTGCTCAATTTCACTAGAAAGCCATCAGGTCCATAATATCCATTAAAATACGTAGTATCCCATCCGCCACTCACCCAACCCGAAGACCCAGTTTCTCCTACAATGAAGCAATTCCCACTATTATCTACAGCGATATCTTCACCAAATTCGCTGCTTGTCCCCCCCAGGTAGGTGGACCACAGGTGTTCGCCGAGGGCATCTAGTTTTACCACATATCCATTGATACTATAGTCATAGATTGTTTGCCAACCGCCGCTGATCCAGCCCGAAGAGGTGGTTTCTCCGGTGACGTAACAACAGCCGCTCCCATCCACGGCAATACCCTGACCGTATTCAATACTTGTCCCGCCGAGGTAGGTGGACCATAGGTGTAGACCGCCGGTAGTTAGTTTCACCACAAAACCATCAGTAAAGCTGTTACCACCGAAAATGGTATTCCAGCCGCCGCTAATCCAGCCTGGAGAATCCGTAGTTCCTGTAACGTAACTGTTCCCATCCGCGTCCACTGCGATATCCTCGCCTGAGTCATCAGAAGTCCCTCCCAGATACGTTGACCAAAGGTGCGCTCCCGATGTATTAAGTTTCACAACAAAGCCATCCGAAACCCCAGCAAACGCTGTCTGATACCCGCCGCTAGTCCAATCCGGAGAAGACGTAATCCCTGTGACATAACAGTTCCCGTTTGTATCCACGGCGATGGCATTTCCCCAATCATCATCTACTCCCCCTAAATAGGTGGACCACAGATGTGCGCCCGACATATTCAGTTTCACCACAAACGCATCAACATCCCCTGCCTGAATTGTTTGAAATCCACCGTTGACCCAGCCCGAAGAAGTGGTGAACCCAGTAATATAGGCGTTCCCATTTGGGTCTACCGCGATACCATAACCACAGTCATTACTTGTGCCGCCCAGGTAGGTGGACCATTCCATATCTATGGAAACCGGGGTGTAGATGCCAGTGTCCTGTACGGTATCATCCGAGGGAACCGATACAATGTGCGCCTCCGAAGGCGCATAGCCGGGCACGTCTTTAAACTCAATAGTCCACAGTCCTGCCGGAATATCGCTTTCGGTATCTCCACTATTCCACCATGTGTTTGTGAAAACACGCCTCCACTGAGCGCCTGCCATGACCGCTTCTTGCGGTGTCAGCGTCACCTGTAGATTGCCGATAGTGTTGACTCCGGCAATTTTCAGAACAAAAGCGTCTGTTTCGCCGTTGAAGGATGTACTCCATCCACCACTTATCCACCCCGAGGAATTTGTATGTCCCGTAACGAAGGCATTCCCGAATATGTCCACCGCGATGCCCAGGACAGTGTCGTCATTGTTTCCACCCAGGCAGGCCGACCACAGATGTTCGCCGAAAGGATTCAACTTCACTACATAGCCATCCAACCCGCCATTCTGGGAGAGGTCAAAGCCACCATTGAACCAGTCTGAAGACTCCGTGTCTCCTGTAGCATAGACATTTCCATTCGAATCCACGGCAATGCCATATCCTTGTTCTTTCCCTTTGCCGCCCATGTAGGTGGACCACAGATGTTCTCCAGCGGAATTCAGCTTCACTATGTAGGCATCATAATAGCCTGCTAAAATTGTTTGATAGCCGCCGCTCACCCACGCCGTCGACATGCCGTACCCCGTAACGTAACAATTCCCACTTGAATCTACCGCAATACCCTTACCATAGTCATCATATGTATCGCCCAGGTAGGTGGACCATTGATGTTCTCCAGCGGAATTCAGTTTCACTACATAGCCATCCGCGTAGTCCTTGTACCCGGGATCGTGTGTGATGTCCCATCCGCCGCTTACCCAATCCGAAGAATGTGTTTCACCTGTCACATAACAGTTCCCACTTGAATCTGCCGTAATGCCATACCCATAGTCTCTGTAACTACCTCCCAGATAGGTGGACCATAGGTGCTCACCAGAAGAATTCAGCTTCACCACGTAAGCATCTATCCAGCCGCCAAAGAGAGGATCCCAGCCGCCACTCACCCACCCTGTAGATGTGGTCTCTCCCGTGGCGTAACAATTTCCGGTCGAATCTACCGTAATGCCATACCCCATATCATACGCTGTCCCGCCTAGGTAGGTGGACCACAGATGTTCACCCGATGTATTGAGTTTTACGACGAAGCCATCGTAGTGGCCTGCTAACGTTATCTGTTCCCCCCCGCTTACCCAATCTGCAGAATTTGTGAGCCCGGTAATGTAACAGTTCTCGCTTGAATCCACCTCGATGCTATAGGCTTGGTCGGTATCCGTTCCCCCCAAGTACGTGGACCACAAATGTTCGCCGGTGGTATTGAATTTTACTACGAAGCCATCCGAATAACTGGTACTACCGCTGTCGCTATTAAGTGCTGTATTCAAGCCAGCACTTACCCAACCTGAAAAATTTGTGTATCCTGTGACATAGACATTTCCACTAGTATCCACCGCTACATCTTCCCCTCGATCATTATGTACACCCCCCATATACGTTCCCCATTCGACTTCGGGGTCGATGGTGAGGGGGAGGGTGGCGTCGTAGGGGCCGGTGACTTCAAAACCGTAGGTGTGGTCGTTGAGGAGGGTGAAGCGTCCGGGGATGGTTTTCTTTTGGCCGTTGGTTTCCTGGTAGATCTGGGGTGCGCCGTCGGTGAGGGGTGGCCATTCGGGGGCGAGGTGAATTTGGAGTGCGCCGTTGGAGGTGAGGGTGAGTTTTTCGATTGCGTCATAGTGTAGCCGTATGGCGCGGGGATCGGCGCCAGGGGCGACGTGGAAGTTATATTTGAGGCCGGTGCGGCGTCCGGTGAGTTCGAGGGCAATTCCGGGATAGAGGTTTTCGTACCAGACGGTATTGTAGGCGGGAACGTTCTCGCGGTGATTGGCAACGTCGCCGAGCATGTAGTTAAAGGTGCGTTCGGATTTGCCGCGGCCGGTGGGAATAGTCTGAGTGGCTCCATCAAATATCAGAGCAAACTCGTGCATTTCGGAAGGTTTGGGGTTGCGGAAATCGGGATCCGGGGTCCGGGATCCGGGATCCGGGGAAGAGGAGACTGGGGTTTGGGATTTAGGGTTTAGGGTTTTGGGATCGGACGGATCGGACGGATCGGACCGATCAGTCGGATTGGACGAATCAGGTAGTTTGTGAGGAGCAGCGAGGTGATCAGCGTTTAAGGGTTGGGCTTCAGGCGTTTGGCGGAAAAGCTGAAATTTCGGGCCATGATCGGTGATGCCGACGTTGGCGCCCATTCCGTCGAGGGCGAATTTGATTTCGGAGTCGGGCCATTGTCCAAGGTTTTCGACGAAGACGGATGGGCCGGCCATGAATTTTTCGACGCGGGCCTTGGCTTGGGGATCGGCGGGGGTGGTTGGCACAGGTTCGTTCCATGCGAGTGTTGATGTTATTAGGATGACTGGAAACATCAGGTTGACCCCTTTAGGAACCGAGAAGCACATCATACCTTTGTCTCCCGTATCGCAACCCTTCGGTGTTTTGGCACGAGCGCCTTGCTTTCAGGCATACCCCCCATGCCGAACACCGTATGGATTGAACATACGCTTTTCTATGGCTAATTGCAATAGGAAGCTATCTGGAAGCTATCAGCTATCAGCTATCAGCTATCAGCAAGCAAGGAGAAAA
>JAKQOG010000126.1 GCA_029565395.1 Candidatus Hydrogenedentota bacterium
GCACAAGAGCCTGTGGCGGTGGTGATGCGAGGCGAGGCGGGGGAGGAGTTGGCGGAAGCATTGGCGTTGCAGGCGAAAAGCGCCGGGTATGCCGTGGATCAGTGGGGGTATGCGGAATTGTGTGATCCCGTGAAATTGAATGCGGGCATAGTGGATTTGTTAATCCTGCCCGAGGCGTCCATCCTGCCAATACCCGCCGTGGGGCCCTTGGAGGATTACCTGAAAGGCGGGGGGGATCTGTTGGCGTTGAACACCCCGCTTTGGCAAAAGCAGTTGATTCAGGATGGGACAGAATGGGTGGAACGGGCAGGATATCAGGAGAAACATGCGGCGAATCTAATGCAGCATGTGCTTTTTGACTTTGCGCCTGGTTCTATTGCCGCTTGGACGCGCAACACGAATGACCTTGCGCATCCTGTCACGCACACGATTGAGACCGGGTTAGCGGGACGAATCAATCAGGCGCTCCATGTCTCCATCGGCTTGGTGGACAACTGGGAGACGTTTATGTCGCCGCCCCTGGAACAACCCTTCCTGGCCGAGCATACGCTTACGGTATTCTGGGCGAAGGGTGGCCCGTATACCACCGAACTCGCGATTGAATGGGATGAAAAGGATGGTTCACGCTGGATTGGAACGGTGCCGTTAACTCCCGAATGGCAGCAGTTTGTGATGGAACCTAAGGATTTTCATTTTTGGGAGAGCGATCCGGCACGGGCCAATACGGAATTCCAGCCGCAGAATGCCGCGAAGGTGAGTATAGGCATTGCCCATTCGCATCTTCACCTTACCGGAGATAAGCATGAATATTGGCTGGGACCATTTGGCACGGCGGAGCGTACCCCTGAACATGAAAAGCTCTTTATAACCTTTAAATCGCCCCGCTTGGACACGCTCTCACCGGGATATAAGTTTTTTCCCTGCCAGGATGTGGCGGGCCTTGTGGCTTCCGGTGTAAATTTGTCTCTTCCATCCGATATTCGTTCTTCACATCCACGCGCGGGCGCGGGAGGTTTTGATAAGGGCCGCGTTTGGAGTTGGCGGACACTGGTGGAGGCGGAGTCGAAGGATGGCATGTGGCGTGGCGCTCCGGGAACGTTGCTTGTTCATTCCGATGGGCCGTATAAGGGGGGCGTATGGGCATCGTTTTCTGTCAAGGACGAAACATGGTATCGACAACCTGAAACCATGAAGTTGCTGGGTCAAGTGATGCAACGCATGCACCGTGGGGTGTTTATTGTGGATGGGGGAGCGAATTTCTACACCTATTTCCCAGGGCAGTCGATTACGCTTGGCATAAACATTGCAAATGTTGGGAAGCAGGCAATACGCGGCGTTCGTGCGTCTGTGAATTTAGAGGAAGGCGGTGGAGCAGGCGATCTTTGTCAGAAACAATGGGATCTGGATATTGCGCCGGGGCAGGCAGTGCGGTTGACCGAAGAATACACGCCTGGCGAGGTTTCCGAAGCTCCCATGGAGGCAGTGGCCAGGCTGCGCGTGGGCGATGCTGAAATCGATAATGCAAAACATCCCGTGTATGTATGGGCGCCCAAGGATAAAAAATCTTTCATTACGGTTGAGAGAGGGGATTTCATGCTGGACGGAAAGCGGTGGCGCGCGCATGGCGTGAATTACATGCCATCGTCGGGGATTGGGACGGAGGATGGCCTCTATTTTGAGCGGTGGATGGGCGCCCGATCCTACGATCCGGAGATTATCCGCCGGGATTTGTTGCATGTGAAAGACATGGGGCTGAATGCGGTAAGTGTATTTTTGTACCGCGAGTCAATGGAAGCGCAAAATCTGCTGGATCTGATGCGGCAGTTGGATGAACTGGGAGTGAAAGCGAATTTGTCGCTGCGTCCGGGGAGCCCGATAGGCGATTTCGATTGGAACATACTTCGCGAGATGATCGAGTACTACCGTTTGCCGGAACGCGATTGCATTTTTGCCTATGACATGGATTGGGAGCCGATGTTTCGGGAGCATGAGTCGAGGAAACGCTATGACGCTGCCTGGCGCGATTGGATTGAGGACCGTTATGGCAGTGTGGAGAACGCGGAGAAAGACTGGGGATTTTCCGTGCCTCGCGATGAAAAGGGTGAAGTGACCAATCCATTAAGCAAACAAACCTATGAGGATGGAGAATGGCGGGGGATGGTGGCGGCTTACCGGCGTTTTCTCGATGTGTTGTTATATGAAAAATATGGTGAAGTCCGGCGCTGGTGCAAGGAAGTGGACCCCAACCACATGGTGAGCTTTCGGATGGCGGAGGCGGGTAATCCAACATTCCGGTGGGACAAAGCGCTTCCTTTCGATTTTGCCTATCTCGCGGGCGCGGTGGATATTTTGGAACCAGAGGCCTATGGGCGGATTGGCGATTGGGAAAAGGTGAAGCCGGGGCGTTTTGAGTATGAATATGCGCGATGGGCCAATCCGAATCTTCCTGTGATGTGGGCGGAGATGGGCGCCAGCGTGTGGGTGGAGAGCCGTATGACCGCGCCCGCGGACCGGGTTGCGTTTCAAGGCGAATATTTTACGCATTTCTATAGAATGCTGAACGAAAGCGGCGCCGACGGGGTTTTTTCCTGGTGGTATCCGGGCGGATACCGCGTGGGCGAATGCAGCGATTTTGGGATAATTGAGCCGGATGGAACGGATCGCGCCGTCACTTTGGTGATTCGCGAATATGCCCATGAGTTTCTCCATGGCCCGGATGCGAAACCGGTGGATCAGTGGATTGAAGTTGACCGCGATGCCCATCCAGACGGAATTGGGGGCATATACGAAGAGGTTAAAGAGGGGTATTGGAAAGCGGTTGAGGAAGGCAAGACGCCTGGTTTGAAAACGGCGGCCACCGGCAGCACCTCTGCGGATTGTCCTCTGGTGGCAATTGGAAATGTTCCCTGTACCGGTTTGAATCCGCCTAAATATTTGGACGGCTATTTTGATCGCATTGAAGTGATGGGCGCGGATGGAACATGGCGGCCTGTCGAGCGGAATGCGCGGATCACGGTGAAGCAGGATGCGCCTGTCAAGGCGCGCGTAACAATCACCAATCTGAATGAAGCCCGGTGGCTGACGCCGAATCAACACCAGGGGCCGGGCGGCGTCTATGTGGTTTGTTCTATGACCGGCGGCAGCGTTTCAGAACAACGCATCCCGATTCCTGTCTCAGCGGGACGTTTTGAAACGATTGAGATGAATGATGTAACCCTTGTGGACGCCATGGGCAGTGCCCCAATAGAGATGGAACTCACCCTGCTGGCTTCGGAACGCACCACGTTTGGTCCGCGATACCGGTTTGCCGTGGTCCCTTGATGGGGCTACAGGTTATTAGATGAGTTTGGCCTGTTTAAGGCACTCAACAAGATCTTTGCTGGATATGGGCTTTGTAATGTAGCCCGCGCATTCAAGATTATATGCCTTGAGCCTGTGAGGCGAATCATCCAATGAAGAAACAATAATGATTTTCACGCGTTGGGATTCCTCCACCTTCATCGCCTCCTCCATTTTCCTTAACACTTCCACCACTTTTAAACCATCGATATCGGGCAACATGATGTCCATGCAGACCAATTGATAGGGAGCACCTTGTTTCCAGGCGTTCTGAAACGCATTTACCGCCTCGCGTCCATTTAAAGCAATGTCGCAATCGCCATATTTCGCCATAAGCGCTTTAAGCACCCGGCCATTTTGCGGAACATCATCTACGATTAGTGTTTTTAACATAACTCCATGATATCCCTCATCCGTGGTAACAGAGTGTTTATTTTACTCTGTAGCCGTGTCTGAGGCAAAAAATCGCCGCATGAAACACAGAGAGAAAGGAATTGTTTTTGCCATTTTTAAAAACTGGAACGGCGGCATTCCGAATGGGTCCCTCATGGAATCATTTTCCCGTGGACTTTTTGTTCGGACCGGGCATGAGTTTTTTCACAAATTTCATGAAGGCGCGTGTGTCCAGGGGTTTGGTAAAACAATAATTAAAGCCTGCTTTCAAAATTTCATCCTTATCGCCAGGCATGGCCATTGCGGTAAGCGCCACCAATGGAATGGCATGTGTTGTGGAACGGCCTTTAAGCGTCCGTGCTGTATCGAGATCCTGTGCAAACGGCATCTGGACATCCATGAGAATGAGCTGAGGTTGATGTATTTCCGCCATGTCAATGAGTTGAACGGCGTTGGGAGCCTCCAATGTGGCGTAACCGGCAAACGTGAGCAGATCGCACACCAGTTTTTGGTTTTTAGGTTCATCCGCCGCAATTAAAATGAGGTTTTCCATATCACTTTTCCGTTCTGGCCGGTCCTGATTTTGGCAGGGTGAAACTGAAAGTGCTTCCCTTTCCCGGAGTGCTTTCCACCCAGATCCGCCCACCGTGCATTTCGATAAAACGCCTTGTGAGGGACAAACCCAAACCGGTGCCGGGCGTTTTTCCCCGCAAACCGCCTTGGACTTGATAAAATGCGTCGAAGATGAGTTTTTGGTGTGCCGGTGCGATTCCCACGCCGGTATCGGAAACACGTATCAAGAGATTGCCGTTTTCCAGTTCCAACACAATGCGAATAGAACCTCCGTCGGGGGTGAACTTGGCGGCATTTGAGAGCAGGTTAAAGAGGATCTGCTTCACTTTTCTTTCGTCCGCGACGCATTCCAGGGTTTCAAGTTCGGGAGGAATGTTTACCTCGAGATGGATGCCATGCTTGAATGCCTTTTCCTTGATTACAATAATGCTTCCACGCAGCACGTCGGCTATCCGCACATTGGAGGGTTCGAAAGTTGTTTTGCCCGCTTCAACTTTTGAGAGATCCAGGATGTCGTTAATGAGATTTAGCAAATGGCGGGCGCTTTCCAGGATGTCGTTCAGGTATTCCAACTGTTTTTGATTTAATGGGCCGAAGAATTGATCTTGAAGCACCTCGGAAAATCCGATGATGGCATTCATGGGGGTGCGGATTTCATGGCTCATCCCAGCGAGAAATTCGCTTTTGGCCTTGTTGGCCACTTCCGCCTGCATCGCCATTTGGTTGGCGTGATCGATGGATTGCTCCAGTTGTTTGTTTGACAGTTCCAGCTCATCCTTGGCCTTGCGCAGAGCCTCTTCCGCGGCTTCCCGCGCTTTGATGTCTGTTTCAAGCTGTTCCAGCATGTTGTTCACTGAACCGGCCAAATGATTGAGTTCGTCGTTTCCGGGGATGGCGACGCGCGCTTCCAGATCCTTTCCCGCGCGAATACCCTGTACGAAACGATTCAGACGCAGGAGCCGGTTTAACACCATCTGATCCAACAGGAAAAGGATGGACAGGCATATAATGGCTGCGGTGCCAAAGATGCTGAACATCAGATAACGCAACCCTGAAACAAATTGCAGATAGAACGAGCGGTGTAATTCGATCCGAAGGAGAAGCGCAGGTTTTCCGTAAATATCGTCCAGCAGACTGTAAGCCAGCATGTGTTTATTATTTTCTGGAATCAAGGTAAAAGGGTTTTGGGGAGAAAGGCGTTCAAGAGCAGTGCGTGCATCCCCCGGCATGCCGGGGCGGTCCACCCGGTAAAAAGCCAATGTGGATTGTGTGATGCTGGATAGGCGGTTGGTTACGGTGTCATCCAACAAGCGACCCATGATCAGGGTGCCGCGGATGGGGCCTTGTTGGGCGGTGGTGACCACCGGCCGTGAAGCGATGATCATGGGGCCTTCTTCCAGGAGGATAATTCCCCGATGGACGCTGACAGGGGAATTATGGCGTAACAGGATATCCGCGGGTACGCAATGTTCCAAAAGATCCCTGGGCAAGGGCTTGAATTCTTTTTTTATCAGATCAAAATTCTCGGCATGGCATGCCTTGCCTTCCGTGTCCAGCAGCAGGAATAAATTTAAATGGCTTGTGATATAGGTTTCCGCCACAAGATTCGAGGTGACATAGTTCTCGTCGCGTGTTTCCATATATTCATAGGTATCGTCCCAGGCGGAGTAATCATTGACAAAGGTGGCCAGGGCATCGGCTTCGTTTATTAATGTATTAATGGCGCGCTGGGTATCCTTATACACTTCCTGGCGTTCGATTTCCAGTGCGCTTTGCATCAGGAAATAGCGGGAGGAAAAATACATCATTACGCTGAGCAGCACGATAATGCCACTAATGAAGAGAAGCGTTTTGATGCGCAAAGTCATTGGCGGAGCCCTTGAATTTTGATGGAACAAGCCTGCTGTGGCTAGGTCCGGTTAATGAGTTCCACAATAGCGACTGGTTCTTTGGGAAGTTCAATCACACATCGGAATCCTAAGGCGGCTTCACGGGTTTCAAACAGGCGGGCGTCCTGGTTGTTGAGCGGGACGCCCTGGGAAAGAAAATGACCGCCCCGCACGGCTATGAGTGAACCAAAAGACGGTACTGCCGGGGCGTTTGCATCCATGGGACTTCGGGTCCATTCCGCTACATTGCCTGCCATGTCATAGCACATGGCCCAAGTGCGGTCTTTTTCAAATGACATGACTTTTGCGGGGGCAGCGGAATTTTCCGCGCCATTCATGTTACTGGCGCCTTCCTGCCAGGTTTCTCCCCAAGGATAAATTTTGGATGCGTTGGGGGCGCCATAGGCCGCACGCGCCCATTCGGCTTCGGTTGGAAGCTGTTTGTGTTGCCAAGCCGCACAGGCTTGGGCGTCGTAGTACGATACAAATGTTATGGGAAGAGTGTCATCCGTGATTTCGTGCAATTCGGGAGGAAACCGCCATCCGCCATTCACATTTTGGCAAAAAGTGCGGAATTGCCCGATAGTCACTTCGGTCATATCGATAAGAAAAGCGGGGACCTCCGCAGAGACACCGTTGATGTCAATGGTTCCGGAAGGGACAAATACCATTCCCTCCCGTATCAGAAGCGCCGCGAGGTAATACTCTGCCGCCCGAAAACCTTCGGCAAGGGCGTTTTCCGGAGAATTTGGGATTTCTGTTTGTGCTACGGCCCATTGCTTGTCGCCCTCGTCAAAGAGCAGTTGGGCGGTATCGGAGAGTTTTGCATTCATGCTGGCGCGGGCACGAATCCGATCCAGAAGAGACTTCATTTCAGGAAACTGCATTTTGGCGGCTGTTGGAAGGGAAGAAACGATGGCGGGCGTATTTTCCGAGAGCAGGGCTTTGCGTCGTGATTCCAGACCAAACATGCCCCCCGTCATGGCGAGGATTACCAGTAGTGCCAAGACAGCTCCAACTAAAGGACGTGCTGTCCGGGAGGGGGCTGCTTGAAGCTGTTTTGGTGTAGCCTGAGCGGACACGCCGGTTTCCACATACTCGATGATGGGACGCAAAGCGGCGCGCAGTTCCGAGACGTTTGCGTACCGGTTTTGCGGATCGGGTTCAACGCATTTGGCAACAATTGCATCCAGCGCCTGAGGGATGTCACGCATGATTTGTGATGCGGGCCTTGGCACGCCGGTGGGCACATTGCCCGTGAGAATTTCGTACAACACCACACCTATGCTGTAGATATCAGAACGGGCATCCACATCGCGGCTATTGCGGACTTGTTCCGGCGACATATAGAATGGGGTGCCCATTACAATGGAAGCGCCCGTCAGGCGGTTATTATCCATTAGCTTGGAAATGCCGAAGTCCATCAACTTGATGGAGCCGTCCATTCCCACCATGATGTTTTCAGGCTTGATATCCCGGTGAATGGTGAATTGGTGGGCATACTCCAATGCGTTGCAGAGTTCGTCAATAATTCGGAGGGTTTGTTTAATGGGCAACCGCTGTCCTGGCGGAAGGCCTTCCAGGATGGAACGCAAGGATTTACCCTGCAGGAACTCCATGGAGATATATACGACGTTTTCCGCGGTTCCAATATCGTGCACCCGCACGATATTCGCGTGGGCGAGCCGCCGCGCAATGCGGGCTTCATTAAAAAACCGCTCTACCACCAATTTATCCTGAACAAACTGCGGCAAGAGTGTTTTCAAGGCGACATCTTCGCTGAGAATATTGTCATGGACTTTGTAGATGCAGCCCATGCCGCCGCGTCCGATCAGATTCAGCACGGTGTAGCGTTTGGCCACTACTTGGCCCCGGCGCAGTTGCAAAGCGTTAGGCAAGGGAGCGAGAGGGGCGGGCGGCTCCCCCGCCTCAATCTTGATTTTGGGCAGGGAAGTATTGCATTTGATACAGGTTTCCTGCCCGTCGGGATTCACATGAAAACATCTGGGGCATTTTACCTTGGCCATAGTCTCACGTTATCCTTCGAGTATTAGCTCCAAAAGGTCATTATACGCCACCTGCCGCGTCATGCGGGAGTTATCTTTCTGCTGTAAACCATCCCGGTGGAGGCGGCCGGATTTACTCTTTCCAGCTTTTTGCCACCTCCTCCGCGGCTTTCAACAGGTTTTCCGCCGTCCAGGACATGGTCTCGGGATTTGGAACAGGACCGCCTCCCGGGCTGCTTAACAGAAACAACCATTCCTGTGAGGCGCCAGGTTCCAATCGCAAAACGTATTCGAAAGGTCCCTGTTCATACAGAGCTTGATCCTGTTGACCGCCTACATCTACGAAGTATTCGGCTTTCCGATTGAGTTTTCCGGCAATTAAGTCTTTATCGTCTAAGGGCAAACCTGCTGGAAACACCCAAATGACGTTTAAAATCGGGTTTTGATCTTCGGCGCGGGGATGCGGGCCAACCGTTATGTCGATGTGACCGTCCTGATTTGTGTCTGTAGCATCAAAATGGAGACAGCCGGGAATATGCCTTCCCCATTTTGTCAACGGATCCAATTCCTGTTTTGCAGTGCCTTCCACGTCAATCATAAGGGGCCGTTTTCCGGGCGTGGCGTGAAAGCTCTCACAAAATCCCAGCACCAGCGTTCGTTGTTCGCCCTTGGGCACGGTAAAATGGTAGACGATGGGCACGCCGCCCATGCCCGCCCGGATGTTTTTAAAGGAGGCATCACAGTCTCCCTGGGGAGCAGCCCATCCTGGCATGGCCACCACGCCTCCGGCGCATCCCCATGGTTTTTCTTTCCGGACGGGTTCTATGTCCAAGGGCAGTCCCAGGACTATCTGATTGTTTATAACGCCCATACGTTTACCGATATTCATGGAATCTGGCACGTTCACCACAAGTTTTGCATCCGCGGGTTGTGTTCCTGTATTGACGGCAGTGGTCAGCAACACATCTACGCCACTGGGAAAAACCGGGGCGCGAAATGCAATTTGGGAGAGTGTAATCGTGCCTGCGTTGACAGTAGAGCGGACCTTCGGTATGGGGGACGCTTCGTACTGTTGTTCAGGGGCGCCTGCGCCTTGGGGTTCCACAAGAACGAGGCCAAAGGTCCCCCATGGTTCGTGAATACTACCGGACGCATCCACATGGGAGGGGGGAAATCCAGGTGACCGTAATTCATGCTCCGCATACAGCGGCAATGCGATGAACAAAGCCAGGCACAGTGCTGTTCGGATCATGCGATGGGTCCTTTCTGGGCCTCGCGGGGTGAATTAATGACCTTGATGCCGTACATCTGGCAGAACGCCTCGATGTCGCGGCGGTGATTTCCATAGAAGACGGCCTGATGGAATCCGAGTACGTCTCGGCAGTCTTCAATACGGTCCATCTGAATTTCAACGCTGGTGCGGCATCCGCCTGCGGGGGGAGTATTAACATTGCCTATCACGGTGCCGGTGTCCAAAATCAGTTCCTTTGGATTGTTAAACCGAACCAAAGTAACGGGCTGCCCGAGTTTCCAAATAACCTGCATGGATACGCCGATGTTTGATTCTGAATGAGAACGCAGGACGTACGGTTCATTATCCTGATCAAACCCGTTCATTTTGGCGCCGCAACTGCAATGCGCCACAATAAGCGCATTTTTATAGGTTTCCGGCACGGGGTCGTTCATAAACGAGGGCTTGTCCAGAAGATAACTGGTCAGCATTAATGACATTGCCCCAAAAATATCCGCCTCGCAGCCATAGGTAATGCCGCCGTCCTGAAAAAGCGTAGCGGCCATGCAAGGCGGTGTCGGAACGGCTCGCGAGGAGACCATTCCCAGGCAGTCTGTGGTAATGGCGTTGGATTCTTCCATTTTTAACAGCCGCTTGGCGGTTACAAACGAACGTGCGGCGTTTATGGTGTCTTGTTTTGAGGGTTCAATAATGTCCTGGGCGCCTTTTCTCATTAGTTTCGCAAGATCGTGCGCTTCCTCGGTTTCCGGCATCTTTTGGAATAACTCGTGGAAGGTATCGCGCGGGATTCGGCGCACTTTTGTGCCCAAGTGCTCCATCACCGTCTCCTCCCGCTTGTCTCCGTGCACTACCAGCAGGCGGGTTTCTTCGAATTGTTTCTTGGCGCGCACCATGCGCAGGGCTTGTTCCACGGCTTTGGTTTCCAGGGATGAAATCACATGCACACCCGGACGGCGCGAGAACATGTTCACCTGTCCCGTGAATGCCGTGCCCACAGGCGCGAAAACGATGGTGGGAAATCCTAATTTCACTACGGTTTCCGCTTTGCCCCAGGAACCTAAATGTTGCATATGCACTAAAACGGCATCCGGCTTTTCCGTTTTAACTTTGTTTAAAAAAGCTGCTAGCGTTGCATCATCGTCCAGCGGGGTTGATTCAAACGATAGTTCCACGCCTAACCGGTTTGCACTCTCTATAAAAGACTGCTCATACTCCAGTCTGTGGTTGTCAAGGTCATAGGAGGTGCCTGGCCAGCCCAACCAATAGCCTTGCTTCTGCGTGGTGGGAATGGTTCCCAGTTTTTCACGGATCAGGGCGCCCATCACCCGTACGGCTGGTTTGGGACGGAAAGAAGCTAAATCGAGAGGTTCTCCCGGATTTTTATCATCAACGCCGGTGGTTTGCGCCATGGCGGCCCACGGCATGCTCAGCCCAACCGCTGAACTGGCCAGGAAACAACGCCGCGACATTGAACAACAACTGCATTTCCCGCTTAAGGATTGTTGCGTATTCATAGGCACATTCTCCTCTGGTTAGACTTCAAGATTTGTTCATTGTACCGAAGTTAGGGTGCAGATAAAAGGATTTTTCCCTTAGAAGCAGGTGTCACCGGAGCATACCTGGGGTTTCTTTCGATTCATTGTCTCCTGATCCGATACACTTCTTTTATGATGGAAGTGGCACCGTTTTGTTTTTTTGAAGTCTAATAAGAACAATAAACCACACCACCAGGAGCAAAGAAGGAGTTTTTTGTGTCAGGAAGGGAGCGGATATGCCTTCTCATCGCAGTGGCGCTAAGTGTTGCTCATACTTTTGTGTATGCCCAGGAAAGCGTATTGTCATTGCAGCGCATGGGGGCGGGTGTGCCTGCGGGGTGGCGTGTGGAAGCCAGTGCAAGTGATTGGAGCGCTGAACCGTCACCGGGACCGTTAGGTGTCGGCGCGGCCCGCATCCAGTTTCATGATTCCGGCTATGTTGAGATTAAGTCGCCCGGACAATTTATGAAGCCGGACGTGCTCTATGCTCTGGCGTTGTATATGCGTTCCGAACCGGCCGTCGCAAAGGTTGAGGTGTCTCTACGGGATAATGACCGGGAAGAAGTCAGCTTTTTGAAAGAAACCGTTACGGTAACGGAAACCTGGCAGCGCATGACCTGCCACTGTGTATTGCCCAAGTCGCTCAAGGGCCGTTATTGGTTGGATTTCCGTATGGAAGGGGAAGACTGCCAGCTTTGGGTAGATGGGTTATGGCTGGGGGAGGTAGCTCAACCTCCCGACAAGGAATGGCAGCCGAAGATGTATCCTGCTGCCGTGGTATTGGAACCGCAGGCTCGTTGGGGTGTGGTGGTTGGGGAGCAAACCATGCGTGTGAATGCCAAGGTGGTAGGGGTAACACAACCGGGATGCCAACTTCGTCTTCACGCAGTGCACACCAATGGTCAGGATGCAGAATTGCCTCTGGTCGATCTCTCTTCCGGAGGGATTTGGCAGGGTAGTTTCGATATAAAAGGGGATGTCAGCCGTCCGTTTGGCATGTTGCGTGTTGAGGGAGAGGTAGTGGATGCAGATGGAACGATTCTTTCTCCAAAGAGCGAGACGTTGTTGGCGCATGTTCTACCGCCCATTCCTGGTCCGCTCCCGGAATCTCCTTTTGGCGTGCATGTGTCGTTGCGCGAACCTGATCTGACGGTAGTGTCCAAGCTGGGCTATAAATGGTGCCGTCTTCATGATGCGGACGCCAGTACGAAGTGGGGGGTTGCTGAACCCGCTCCGGGGAAGTGGCTGTGGTTTGATGACAAGATTGCCCTGGCACAGAAGCACGGATTGTCGGTATTGGGCATGCTGGACGGAGCGCCCGCTTGGGAAAGCGGTGATATGGATAAAGGATACTGGAGTATTTACCATGCGCCAAAGGATATTGAGAAGTGGAGAAATTATGTGCGCACAGTGGTGCGGCATTATCAGGGGGTGATTAATGAATGGGAGGTATGGAATGAACCCTGGGATCTCTATCGGTTTTTCCAGGCGGGTTCCCCCCCTCTATATAGCAAGTTGCTGAAAACGGCCTACGAAGAGGCCAAATTGACCAATCCCGCGTGTACTGTGGCGGGCCTGGACACCTATCCGCCTTTCTGGGAGGCATCCGTACTCTCCTTTGGCGCTTATCCCTATTATGATACCGCAACTTGGCATCGCTATGACCCCAACCTCCAGGGCCGCCCAAGAGACGCTATTGCCTGCGTTACGGACCGTATTAATGCCGAGCAGGCAAAATATGGATCGCCCCGTCCGCTTTTTTGCTCGGAAGGCGGCATTGACGTCACCCTATTTCATGGATCCTTTTTCTCCTTCGCGGATCCTGTTATTGCAGGAGACTGGTCGCGGGGCGCCGATGCGTATGCCCGCATGTATTTAGGCATAATTGCCTCGGGTAACAAGCGGTTCATCAGTTATTCCATGCACACGCATCCCCGGCATGGCACTTCAACGCATATGATGGTAGAACCCAATTTTTTGATGCGGCCCATGCATGCAGCCCTTTCGGCCCTTGCCTATTTTACGGATGGTGCAACCTATACCCAGCGCCTTGCTCCCGCCCATGATGTTACCGCTCTGATATTTCAACATAAGAAGGACCATCTATTCCCACACGAGCCAGGCATGGTGGCCGTGCTTTTCGCAAATGGGGAAGATCCGGAAGATCTCCCGCGCCCCATTCCCGCATCGATTCGTTGTTTTGATCGCTTCGGCAATCCAATATTCCGGGTGACACAAGCCACCAGGGGGCCAGTGTATTTGATGGCGGATAAGGCCCATGCCATTACTCTGACAGATGCCCTGAAGCCGCTGGAGGAATGCCTTCCCGAAGAATCCTCGATAGACGGGCTGATTGCGGAAACAGGATCAGCATTGGCCAAAAACTCACCACCGCTATGGACTTTGTTCAGTTCTCAAACTGCTGTATTGATTCTCCCGAAGAAGGAAGGAATTGCGGTTATTCCCCGGCAGGAGTTGAAGCCGGAATCCCGGGGCTTAACGTCTGTTTCCTGGCCGGCCAATTTTCAAATTTCGCATAAAGTCATCCAGCCCGCCGGGTGTTTTACCATGGGCGCCTTTGATCTTTCCGGAGATCGGGAAGCATGGCGGGCGGTTTTCAGCGCCGTGCAGGATGGTCCGGGCGATTCCTGGCGATACACATGTCTTGCGCTGATTCCCCAAGGCGATGAATCTGATCCCGTGGAAATGCTGGGAGTGGATTCCGTACTGCGCGTCTGGGAACAATGCTTTGTTGAGGCGGAAACGGACAAGCTCTATGCCACGTTTCGTCCCGCTCCTTGTGCTGTCGCTGCCGCGACCAGAAATGGAGAATATTTCACTTTTGATCGCTTCGAGTATCTGGTTGCCATGTTGAATACCGCCGTACTGTGGGGACCTGCGGCCAGATCATCCATCACGATGGAAGAATACGCAGTTCGGCCGGGGATTGCTGCGGTTCGCGGCACCTGGAAACTCTCGTCTCTAGCCTTTGGCATTGGCAATTATCCCTTTATTGCATCGCTTGTCCAGGAAGGTGAAGGATGGAAACTAGCCGCCTTGTGTATTGGCCCGGAACCTGATTGAGTCACCTTCCTGTGTTTTGATGCCAGGATTATCTTGACTTTGACCTCCGATAATAGGTAGCCTCAAGGTGGTTGTAAGAGCGCGTGTGTGGTATGAAATGTGAGGCAGGAAGGTATAAAATGGCGCGCAACGGACGAGACATGGGCAGCGGAGGATCAAATGGTGCAATGGAACGTGTCGCCATCTTAGGCGGCAGCAGCGTGTACATTCCTGAATTTGTCTTTGCTGCCATATCCCGCAATCTGAATATCAAGGAATTTATGCTGTTTGCCCCAGCAAGCAAGAAACTGGAGGTGGTGGCCCATTTCTGTCAGCGGTTGATTGACAAAAGCGGTTTTCCGGCAAAGGTGATTCCGTGCACTGACCTTGCGCAGGCAGTAGAGGGTGCAAGGATTATCCTTAACCATATTCGCGTGGGGGGATGGCAGGCGCGCATGCGTGATGAAATGATCCCGCGATCGTTTGACATGCTGGGGGATGATTCCATGGGGCCGGGCGGTTTTGCGAATGCCTTGCGCACACTGCCGGTGGTGTTTGAGTATGCGCAACAGATAGAGGAATGCAATCCGCAGGCCACCTTTATAAATATGACCAACCCCATGGGCATCATCGTGGAGGGATTGATCAAATACAGCCGTCTGAAAACCATTGGAGTCTGTGAGCTTCCCACCGTCTACTGCAAGAAGGTCGCGGCCCTGCTCCAACATGCGCCCGACAATGTGTATATCGATTATCTGGGACTGTATCATTTTGGGTGGATTCAGGATGTCCGCATTGACGGCCGGAGCCGGATGAGCCAGTTGCTTGAAATGCTGGAATCGCGGCCGGAAGACGATTTTGACTATGATCTTATTGAATTGTTCCGAATGATCCCCACCCGGGCGACCAGCACCTATTTCCGGCGGGATGAAATGGTAAAGAAACAGCAGGGGTGTGCGCAGTTTCGGTCCGAAGTGTTGTTTGAGGCGGAAAAACAGATCCTGTCGCTGTATGAGAACGAACATCTGAATGAGATTCCCGAACTGACGCGTCAGAGGAACGCGGTATGGTATGAAGAGATTATTATACCGTTAATCGACGCCCTGGAACGCGAGCAGGAGCGGGAGTTGATCGTAT